>NZ_JAAXLJ010000026.1 GCF_012641075.1 Secundilactobacillus angelensis
AGTCGGTATCTTAAACTGGATGGTCGAGGGAGCGCTGAAGTGGCAACGAGAAGGATTGATTCCTCCACAGATCGTGCAGCAGGCTAGCAAGGATTATCGGAATGAAATGGACGTAACTTCTGAATTCATTGAAGAATGCTGCACGACTGGCGAACATGAGATGGGGAGAGCGAGCCAGATTTACCAGCGTTATAAGCAGTGGGCTAACGACAACTCACAGTATTTAATGAATTCAACTAAGTTTGGTAAAGAGATGGGTCAGAAATTCGAAAAGAAACATGATATGCAAGGAACCTATTATGTTGGGTTATCTTTAAACGAATTTCATCAACCGTTCGAAATAATTGCCAAACACCCCAAATAATATGACGGGTCTGACGGGTTATGACGGGTATGTTCAAACCCGTCAACCCCTTGGGGCAGTAGTTATATGACTACTATGACGGGTTTTTCTTATAAATAACATATCAGTAAAAATAAAAGTAAATATATAAAAAAGAGTTGGAAAGTGCCGTCATACCCGTCATACCCATCATATCCGTTGAGAGAGTAAGACTACGGAGCATGACGAGTTGAAATTGGGTCGTCATACCCGTCATATAAACGAGGTGTAACTATCGAAAGTGAACATTCTATTCAGTCAAATATCATGATGGCATTGTCAAAAGCCGATTGTACCGTGTTTCGAAGCAATGCCGGAAAGGTACGCACGGATGACGGACGCAACATTGTATTATTCCCACGAGGTACCCCAGATTTGCTGGGGTTTCGCCATTCAGATGGCAAGATGTTCTTTGTAGAAGTAAAAAACCAGATAGGTCGGTTGAGGCCAGATCAAATACGTTTTGCAAAGTTTATCCGTCAATATCCAGTATTGTATGGTGTCGCACGTTCCGTTGACGATGCCCTAGAAATAGTAGGTGAGTATCGTGATTAGAATCTATGCGCTTTATCGCGGTGATCACTTTATTGATGTGGGCACGAAGGATGAATTATCACAACGATTACATTTAAAACCTGCCACGTTGATGTTTAAAGCATCACCAGCATATCGGCAGCGGACAACTTACGAAAAATCCACGCGACTATATCTCATATCGAAGGAGGCGACTCAATAATGGTTTCCCATGAATTACTAAAAGAGATTCAGAAAGTTGAAAGTAAGTATAAATCGGTCATCAATGCACCTGACAATGTGATGGAACCAATTTTAGAAATTGCCAGCAGTTTGCATGATCAAAATCGTTCAGCACTAGGTAAAAATGCTAGTCAGCGATCTAGTGCCATTACTGAAGCTCTAAGACGAATTGACACCAGTACCATGACGGCAGATGAAATAACCAATTATTTAAATACCGATATTGATGTCACCAATGACGGTGCACTGGCAATGGATAAGCACAGTGTTTACAGTCTGCTGAACTATCACAAGATTTCATACAAGCATAAAGGCAAAGGTGAGTACACAAAGCTAACTTAAAAAAGCGGGGGTGAAAGATGAAAACGAGTGAATTTATCCATCAGGCAAGCAAAATAGGATTTAGGGCAGGCGTTAATGAAATGGGTTATGTCTGTGTATTATCCAAAGATAGTGACGACCCTAATTGGTTTATATGTATTGGGAAAGGTGCAACTGGTGATTTGAGCATTGATAGTATTTATCTCGAAAATCAAGGCGAAGATTTTGCTAAAGTGATGAAGTTAGCTATTGATTATGCATTTACACCGCTTGCTGAGCGTGAGGACGAACCGAAATTCAGAGTGAAAATATTTCCAGAATCAGAAATCACTTCGGCTTCCTTTCTGAATAAAGATGGTAGTTTAAACAACGGGACGCCAGACGATTCAGTGTTTACGTGCAATGAATATTTTTGCTTTATAGCCGAACATCCTCGATTGGCACCGTTCCTACATGATTATGACCCAGACAATACCGATGTGTTTGTACCTGTGGAGGAAGACGAATGAGATATAAGTATGTTCAGAAGAAAAGCACAGATAGTTTGCCTGGCACACTGCTCGTTTGGAAACCAAATACCGATGAACACTGGATCTATACGAACGACCCGGAAAAAATAAATAAAGCAGGTAATAAGATTTGCTTTACATCAGATGAGTGGAATCAATTGAATGAACCATATTTTCAGTTTAATTTAAATAATTCTCATTTTGTGGAGGTAGACGAATGACTGAAACTAAAGCACAGCGGGAATGCCCGTACTGCCAAGGACATGCTGATTTAATTCATTCGGAGGATATGCAAACGTATATCGCGTTTGAAGAATACGTTTATCTTTACACAGAAAATGATGAAGGCTGTCAATCCCGGGAAATTCACTATTGCCCGGTATGCGGTCGAAAGCTGGAGGTAAGACTATGAATGAAGCTGAAGAACAGCCAAATTGTCCTTATTGCCACTATCACCACGGGATTCGGATGCTTATTCGGGGTGAACACCAATGTGTCTCGATAATGCCACGGACACACTACAAATTAGGCACGACCAACTTTGTTAGCAACGAGACGGATATGGTAAGCATCCATTATTGTCCTATGTGTGGCAGAAAGTTAGGTGATAACTCGTGATTAAATCAGTAATTAATTCTCTAGGTTGTACCGCAGGCTGTGGTATTTGGCTGGTGATTCTGTGTTTGATGATATTCGTGATAGTTAAAGCCGTTATGATCGTATTCGGATGGGTGTTTTAAGACAAAATAAAAAGCAGGTCATTACGACCTGCCGTGGTATTAATACTGAGTGTAAACATCTGCTGGATGAAATTTAAACTTACTTGGAACGGCCCCGACACCAAGAGTTAAATGCTTGCCCTTTTTATAAAAGCCAAGGTCTTTAGTTAAGTCAAAGTCATGGAATCCCTTTTTAGGAGTTAGCTTTCCTTCAACCAAATAATATTTGCCAATCTTTTTGTACTTGGTATGTGACCAAGTAAGCTTCACATCAGCATGCTCGCCATTTTTATAATACGTGTCGAAAGTATATACCTTATTTTTGGTTATCTTCCATCCTTGATAGTAGCCCGAAAAATCACCATGCAGAATTTCTTGATAATTCCCTCTTAGTGCTTTAGGTGTTCCCTTATGCCACGATGAAGCACTTGCAGTTGTTGATGTAGCACCAACCCCTGCAATTAAACCAGCGCTAAGCGCCAATGAAACCAGAATAGATTTTTTCATATTGTTACCCCCTGACTTTTTAAATATACCGCTAATTTATGTATTAGTTAATACCAAATTGAAAGGAGAAACTAATGACTTTAGTTAAACCAGATTATTATGCCAGCAATGGTGAAGACTTGTTTGACCGTTTTGAGAAGGGCTTGTTACCGGATCCAAATCAAGTCCGTGGATTTTATAAAGGAAACGTAATTAAATACTTAACTCGTTATCAAGACAAGAATGGAATTGAAGATCTTGAAAAGGCTGAAACATACTTGGACCGGTTAATAGTTTTCGAACAAAAAAGCACTCCGTAGAGTGCTGTCTGATTACCTATGAAATTTAGCCCAATGTGTCTGTTCATTAACAAACACATGGTTATGGGAATATTTAAATTCCGGTGTATCTGCATTTAAAGCGGGAATATAGTTCCTACCATATTTATAAACATGGCTGAAATGGTAGCCTTTGCCAAATTTATGACCGGTTTTTCCCCATGTCATGGAGTGCTTAGTTAATTTTACTTTTTCTTTGCCATGATACCAAGTATGACAAAAATATGATGGGAAACCGCCAATCGTTTTAGCGTGTGCGGTGGTTGCAGTTAATCCGGCACCACCAGTTAAACCTATTCCAATAGCAAGTGTAGCAACAATAGACTTTTTCATGTTATTTCCTCCCCTGATAAATTTATATTACTATATTTAATTTATTAGTGAAAGAGGATATTTAATTTTAAAACTGGAGGCCATAATGACAACTGATCAGATTAAGTTTAAGAATTATTTCGTCAAAGTTTTTATGCAGCATGATGACGATATCATCCGTGCGTTAGGGTGGATGGAAAAGCATTTTAACTATATGCCGTATGATGTTAAAGCGTCTTATCAGCATTTATCGTCATTACAGAAAAATGCTGTGATCAAAGAAATTTGTATGTTAGGGGTGTCGAGTAGTGGAAAAAGCACTATTTAATTACATCGCAAAACTGATCAGTGATTATCCTAAGACTGACAACTATATCCACACTCGTGAAGAAGAACTAATGAACAAATTTCAGGAGTTTCGTGACGATAACGTTGGTGGTGGTCGATTGCTTAATGGCAAAGACACTGGCACAGAAGATATGGCAATCACGTTAGCAACAGATAGACGGTTAACAAATATTGAACGTCATGCTGATGCTGTGGAGGAATGTTTGAGCAACGCAGACGATACGACTTATCAGATTATCAAAGAGCTGTATCTCAAACAGAACCGTGAAGTAACCGTTTATGGTGTGGCACAGCTTGTCTCACTATCTGAACGAGCAGTGAAATATCGGCGGATGAAGTTCTTTGAAGCAGTTGCAGAAAAATTAGGATTGTAAAGTTTGCCCAAAGTTTGCCCGTTTGCCCCTAAAATTAGTGCTAAATTAGTAGTATAGAGTTTGCTAGTGATAACAGGCTTAGACTTTTTCTTATTAGAGAAACTTCCTCTGAAACGAATGGAACCCTAGCAGGGATGCTGGGGCTTTGTTATACATACGTGCCATCCATTGATATGGGTGGCTTTTTAAATACTTTTAATTAGGAGGCGTGGTGATATGTAATGAAATTAACCGTAAAACAGCGAAAGTTCGCTGATGAATATATTAAGTCTGGAAACAAATATGAATCAGCAGTTAAAGCTGGTTATTCAGAATCGTATGCACGTTCCCATGCTGAAAAATTATCGGAAAATGTCGGTGTAAAAAATTATGTTGATGAACGGATGGCTGAAATTGCTTCTAGCAAGATTGCTAAGTCTGATGAAGTGTTGAAGTATTACACCAGCGTTCTGCGTGGTGAAGCAGTTGAAACAGTCGTTGTGACAACTAGTGACAGTGTACATACCGTTAAGAAGCCACCTGATTTAAAAACTCGGATAGCTGCTGGTAAGGAACTGATGAAACGTTATCCCGACTCTAACAAGCTGGTTGATGCTCAGGTACGTAAACTTGAAGCTGAGGCTGATATTGCTGAAGCTAAAGCAAATGATGTCAAGAATGCCCAGAACGGTGAAGACAGTACGTTAATCGTGGATGATTTAGGAGATGTTGATGATGACGACTAAGACAATTATTAAAACCTCTCAGATCATCAATCCGCATTTTAAATATCTGTGGACGACTAAACGTCCGTACATTATTGCTAAAGGCGGTCGTGGCAGTTTTAAATCATCAACCATTAGCTTAAAGCTCGTCATGATGATGAAACGCCATATTCAACATGGTCATAAAGCTAACGTTGTCTGTGTACGTGAGAATACGGTTAACCTACGTGATTCAGTTTACAGTCAGATTCGCTGGGCAATCGATATGTTAAATATGTCAGATGACTTTATTTACTCTGTCTCTCCCATGCGGATAACGGACAGACGAACCGGCAGTTCATTTTACTTTTATGGTGGTGATAAACCAGAGAAGCTGAAATCAAACACGATTCAAAATGTTATAGCTCTCTGGTTTGAGGAGGCGGCTAATTTTAAATCAGCTGAAGTATTTGACCAGACGATTCCAACGTTCATCCGTCAAAAGTCACCTTGGGTTGACCAGGTAAAAGTTTATTACAGTTATAACCCACCTCGTAACCCGTATGCCTGGATCAATGAATGGATTGCTCAATGTGAGCAAGATGATGCTTACTTCATCGATACATCAACCTATTTGGATGATCAGTTAGGAATCACCACTGAACAGCAACTTAAACTGATTGAAACCTATAAGCAGAATGATTCTGATTACTATCGTTGGCTGTATCTTGGTGAAGTCATTGGCTTAGGTACGAATGTCTATAATATGAACCTGTTTCATCCGTTGCAGCAATTGCTTGATGATGATCCAATCCAACGAATTGCATTTGCTGTCGATGCTGGGCATATCAATTCAGCAACCACTTGTCTCTGTGTGGGTGTGACTAGCAAAGGCAAAACGATTCTGCTTAATACTTATTACTACTCACCGGAACATCAAACTCGAAAGAAAGCACCAAGTGATTTAGTACCTGAGATTGAAGCGTTTGAGAAACGGATGCATGAACAATATCCAGTACGGGTTTTAAAACGCACGATTGATTCAGCTGAAGGTGCATTGCGAAACGAGTTTGTTAAAGAATACAACGAGTATTGGCATGGCGTTGCTAAGTCGGATGAAGCAACAATGATTGATTATGTATCATCATTGTTAGCACAAGGGCGGGTGTATTACTTGGATATTCCAACTAACAAGATATTTGTTGAGCAACATCAACAGTATCAATGGGACGAAAAAACGGTTCACAGTGATGAACCAAAAGTCGTTAAGGAAAATGACCATACGGTTGATGCGTTTAAGTATTTCGCAATCGATAACGCTCGTGAACTGGGATTGAAACAAGGCAAAGCTATTCCAAAAGCTAAGCCAGCATATATCCATTAATTAAAAAGGAGGTAACTTAATGGCATATAAAGTTGATGCAACATTAATTGATAATATAGATGATCCACCAGTTGAACTGCTCAGTTATCTAATTGATTTAAAACAAAATGAACAGGAACGTTTGAAGAAGTTACATGATTATTATATTGGCAAGCAAGCCATATTTGATCGGGTCATTGATAATCCACACAGTAAGAACACTAAAGTCATGGTCAATCACGCTAAGTACATCACCGATATGATGACCGGCATGATTACCGGTAATCCAATTAACTATGTCTCACAAGATGACCAGAATATTGAACCAATCGTTCAGACGTTAAGCAAAATGGATATCATGGCACATGATACTGAGCTGGAACGTGATTTATCTTGTTATGGTGTGGCCTATGAAATGCTCTATCTCTCACCGATTGATGATGCACACACGCAAGAGAAGATTGCTTTGCTTGACCCACGTTATACGTTTGTAGTCACGGATGATAGTGAAGACGCAAATGAACTGTTCGGTGTTTATATTCTGCCAAAGTTTAAACTTGATGGTTCTCAGAATGGTGCAATGATTTCAGTTTATACACCGCACAAAATCGTGCAGTATCGGACTGTATCGGGTTTTAGTCCATTGGCTGGCAACATTCAGGCTGGTTATCCTAAATCGATTGCCCATTACTGGGGCACTGAACCAATCACTGAGTTTAAGAATAACGAGCAAATGCAAGGTGACTTTGAACAACAGATTAGTTCGATTGATGCTTATAATTCATTACAATCTGACCGTATCAGCGACAAGGATGCGTTTGTGGATGCAATTCTATTAGCATACGGAACCAGCATTGATGGTGATGTTGAAAAAGGGCAGATGATTGACAACCTGCCACCTAAAGACGAAGGCACTTCAATTGAATGGCTGACTAAAACACTTGATGAAAATCAGACGCAAACACTCTCTGAGTCAATTGCTAACGATATTCATGAAATGTCTAACGTGCCAAACATGAATGATCAGAACTTTGCTGGCAATGTATCTGGTGAAGCCATGAAGTACAAACTGTTTGGCTTACTTAATCTGATTGCTGGCAAGGAACAACTGCTCATTAAGGGTTTGCACCGCAGATTGCAGCTATTACAGAATGATTTAAACCTCAAAGCTCAATCTGTGGATGCATCAATCATTAAGGTTCAGATCTCGCCAAACATTCCAGTTAATATGACGGATGTTGTCAACAACATCAAGACGGCTGATGGTGTTATTCCACGGCTTATCAGTTATGGCTGGTTACCTGATGGCTACGATCCACAGAAGATGGTTGAGATGATGCAACAGCAATCCAAAGACAATATTGCTAATCAGCAGGAAGCTATGGGCAACTTAGAATCCACAGCATCCGTTAATGATGATCAGGGAGGTTATCGTAATGATTCAAGTCAAAGTGAACCAGCTGACGATACCAAACAAGATAACAATTAATGGGCATGCAGAGTCTGGACCATACGGACAGGATATTGTCTGTGCTGCAGTTTCTGTTCTGTATTCTCAACTTGAGCAATATTTAAGCGATGCTGATGTAGCTGATGATGGAAAACAAGTGCATATCAATGTCCGAACGTTAGACGAGGGCGACAAACGTTTATTAACTGCCTTTACTGGCACTGTTGAACAATTATCAATGCAATATCCTAAGAACGTTACTTTAACGAGCGGTGATTAAATGGCTGATAAGAACAAACTGAATTACTGGGAACGCAGAGCAGTTTGGTTAGAACAGCAACAGCATGATAAAGGCGATAAGCACGTTGATGTGTTGATCAAAGCCTTTATTCAAGCTCAACAGTATTTAATTGGTGAATCCAATCATATGTATCAGCGGTATTTAACTAAGTCAGGTTTAACTGAAGCTGAAGTTAACGAAATATTGAATACCAATATCTCACCAGAACAGTTGGTTGCCTTACAGCAAATGGCTAAATCAGTTACAGATCCAGTTGCTAAACAACAAGTTAAAATCTATCTTGATGGACTGGCGGTTAAGCACCGTATTACTAAGACAGAATTGCTGCGTGCGAAGTCCTATGTGGTTGCTAAGCAGTTAGCTGATGTTCAGCTAAAAGAGTCAGAGCCGTACTATATTGACGTTATGCAGGACGCTTATAACCATGCTTCTGCTGAAGCAATCATTGGTCAAACACAAAAAGACTTTAATGTTTATCAAGACAACACAGTGCCTGAGATAAATAAAGAGCATCAGTCAATTAACTTTGTTAATCAAGCTGGCAAGACAGTTCATACTGTGGACGTTGTGCCAGATAAACCCATTAAAAGCTTTAAAGAAATGGGTGTTCAATATGCCAAGCACGCTCTCACTGAACCGTGGGCAGGAATGAATTACTCACAGCGTATCTGGAAAAACACAGATGAACTATCCAAGCGATTGCAATCACTGTTCACAGGTAAGCAAATGAGCGGTATGAGTGAGCATGATATGGCGCAAGCACTCATGAAAGAGTTTGCTACTAGTGCATATCAAGCAAGGCGGTTAATACGGACTGAGTCAGCATACATGAGCAATCAAGCACGGCTGAAGGCATGGCAAGACCATGATGTAGATGAATACTCATTGGTTGCTGTGCTGGACTTTCGGACTTCACAGTTTTGTCGTCATATTGATGGCAAAGTATTTCCAGTTAAAGACGCTAAAGTAGCTGGATTCAATGGCACATATCCACCGTTTCATCCGTACTGTCGGACAGTTGCTGTTGCTCACATGACTAATTCTAAAACTGGTGGTTATCGAACTGCTCGTGATCCAATCACTGATAAAACAATGCGTATTCCAGCAGATACAACATACCAGCAATGGGAAGCGATGCTGATTAAGAAACATGGGCAAGCACGGGTAACTGCTGCCGAAAAGAAAGTGTGAGCGAATGTTAGGTTATGAAATTGTATTAGGGCTGATAGCGGTTATCTCGCTGTTGGCTCTTTTTGATGACACATTGTTAGCTGACCGGCAGAAATATCAACAGTTTGGAGCGGTTTGTATCGCTTCAGTCGTTTGTTGGACGCTGGTCATGTTATTTCAATTGTATTTAACGCATATGTAAGTTTTGACCTGAGTAAGTCATTAAACTGCTCAAATTAAATAAAGCGTGTGTGGGTTCAAACTACCGCTACATAAAAAGCAAAGCACTGTTCGTGGGTCAATTTAATTGATGTTCGTGGGGTGCTTTTCTTTTGCGGTCTATGAGCGTATATGGGCTAGGAGGTTTAACCATGAAATTACTGAAACTTTACTCACTCGATTTACAACGGTTTGCTGATGGTGATGATGGAGATTCTGGTGATACCACTGCAGCTACGGCATCAGAAACAACAGAAACGGATGCAACAGAAACTACAGACGGTAACACTGAAAATCCTGATGCAATCACCTTTAAAGACCAATCGGAGCTTGATAGCTGGTACGATAAGAAGTTCTCTAAGTCAGCTTCCAAGCTTAAAGAGACGTGGACTCAGGAACAAAACCAACAAAAAGCCTATGAAGACATGTCACCAGCTGAGAAGCGTGAGTTTGACGACAACAAGCACGAAAAAGAGTTAGCTGCTCGTGAACAGAAGTTAGTCATCGGTGAAAACCGTGCTAACATCTCCGAAAAGTTAGCCAATGACGGCTTGCCAGTTAGCTTAGTTAAAGCTTTTGAACCAGCTTTATCTAATTCCGAGAGTCTTGATGATGTTTATAAAGCCATCACTGAGTCATATCGCTCAGCAGTGCAAACTGGTGTGGATAAGAAGTTAGCAAGTTCAGCAAATGTTCCTGGCACAGCTGGCAGCCAAGTTAAATCTTCTTTAGGTAAACAGCTGGCTACGGAACGCAACAACGAAAATAAGCCTGCAGATAATAATATCTGGGCTACTAAATAGGAGGTACGAATATGTCGTATGTAGGGAAACAAGTTAATGCTACTGAAACTAACTTCTTAGCTAGTTCTAAGTTCGTTAGCTTTCAACAACTCGTAGACAACACTAATGCAGCAGTTGTCACGGATGAATTAGGACACAAAGTCATTCCAGCCGGTACAATTTTGCCAGCTAATGATGCAACTGCTAAAGGTGTTACCACGGATGAAGTAGATGTTACTGATGGTGCAGCTTTAGTTGGTTTGATTGTGGATGGTTGGTTATATGCTAAACGTTTGCCAGTCGCACCTAGCGCTGATGCAATCAAAGTAATGACTGCGATTCACTTTAAGGATGCCAATGCAGCTTCTGCAACTACTAGCACACCAGCTTCAACTGCTACTGCTCCAACATCTGGTGCAGCTAATACTGGTGCAGGTAGCACATCTGGATCTGGTTCAGCTAGTGCATCTGGCTCAAGCAAATAAAGGGAGGATTTAACATATGCCACAAATTAATTTACAACGGTTTGCCACCATTGACGAACTGTTCAGTCAAAAAGACGTGCTGGATTATGTTCGTAATCGGACTTATCCAACACTTTTAGGCGATACATTATTCGCACCTCGCCGTGTGGAAACTTTGGATTTAGACCAAGTATATGCTGGTAACCGTACGCCAGTGATTGCTAACGTTGCTGCCTTTAACAGTGAAGCCCAAATCGGTTCACGTGAAGCTGGCAAGCTTAGCCTGTCACTCGCTCTTATCAAGCGTAAAATGCAGATCAACGAAAAAGACCTGTATGCTTTACGCAATCCACGAAGCACCGCTGAAGCAGATTATCTGCAAAATCGTGTTTATGCTGATATCGATAACTTGGTACAGAGTGTATTAGCTCGGGTAGAAAAGCTTTCAATGGATGCTTTAGCCACTGGTAAGATTACCGTTGTTGATGATGATTCACAACAATCAGCAGTCTTCGATTACCAAGTTCCCGAAGCTCACCAAGCTGATTTAACTGGCAAGGCTGGCACGACTTGGGATAGCGATTCAGCAGATCCAATCAAGGATATTACTGATTGGGCTGATTCAATGGACGTAACACCAACTCGTGTATTGACTTCACGAAAGATTTACCGTTTCATCACTCGCAATGCCAAGGTATTGCAAGATGTATACGGCACTTCAACTCGTGCTTTGGGTCAAGCAGACTTTGACGCATTCATGGAAGCACAAGGCTTGCCAGTTATCCGTACTTACGATGCCAAGTACCGTGCTCAAAATGCTGATGGTACTTATACTTCTGCCCGTTACTTCCCAGAAGATGCCTTTGTTATGATGCCAGACGATAACCCTGGTGAAAAATTGTTTGGACCAACACCAGAAGAAATCGGCTTAGCTGATGACGCTAGTGTTAACAAACAAGCTATTGGTAACGTATTTGCTACGATTTACACCGAAAGCAAAGATCCAGTTGGCACATGGGAAAAGGCTTCAGCTGTTGCATTGCCATCATTCCCTGGTGCAAACGAAGTATTCCAAGCTAAGCCAATCAAACTCGCTTAGAGGTGATATAAATGGCTGACAATGACACACTAAACAGTCTTTATCAGCGGTTAGATGTTAAAGCTGGTTCTGCCGATGCTCAGCTGGTCAGTGATTTGTATGATGATGCGGTTGCTAATGTCTTAGACTTTACTAGACGGGATGAAATGATTGGCAGTATGAACATCTATGCTAAGCAATTAGCTGTGGTAGCCTATAACCGATTAGACACTGAAGGTGAAGCTCAACGAGATGAAGGCAATATCGATAGATACTTTGTTGCTGGTATTCCAATGGAAATTCAGCAACCATTGAAACGTTATCGATTGGCTACTCCAAGGGGGCTTTCATCATGAGATTAGCGCATCAATCTCTTTCGACAATCTATGCTAAACGAATGATTAAGTCTAAAGATGATGAAGGTAACGTTATAAAAGGCTGGGGTGATCCCATCCCTCTATCTGTGGATGTGCAACCGGCTGGCGGTTCTGTTAATGCTGCTATTTATGGTAAAGATTTGAATTATATTAAGTCCATCATGTATCAGGGTGATGAGATCAAAGAGGGTCGTGATGAAGATGCGGGCCTCTTTTTGTTTGCTCCCACAGATGGTGAACCCGATTATAAGATCAATTCCATCAGCACATATGCTAGTCACACCATCATCATTGCTGAGAAGGTGAGAAACGATGGCTGATATCGTCATTAAAGGTGCTGACCAACTGATGCATAAACTAGAAGTTATGCCTAAGTCGCTTAACAACGCTTTATGGGATGCCAACTTTGATATTGTGCAGATTGCGGATGAAGAAGCAGTCAGAGAGCTGCAATCCTCAGTTAAGCATGGCTCTGGTGAGTTATCTAGCTCACTGAAATATGAAGTGATGGAAGATACTGATGGTCATGTGATTGGCCGTCTGTGGTCAGATGATTCAGTTGCCACTTATCGTGAGTTAGGGACTGGTTTAGTTGGTCAAGAGTCTGTCAAGAACTTACCGGATGATGTTCACCCCGTTTACACTCAGCATCCTTGGTTTATACCAGCTGAGAAAGTTGATACTGACTTGCATGCGATATATGGCATGCCAGAGATTAAGATCAATGGCAAAAAGTATTATCGCACAAATGGTCAACCAGCACGGCAGTTCTTAGTACCAGCGATTGAAGATGCTGGCGAACAAGGACCAAAGATTATCAAGGAACACATAGTAAAGGAGTTGGGAAAACTTGGTGGCGATATATAACTTAAGTCGTGACGTTAACAGCATTCTTAATTCTGTAGCGGAATTAAAAGATGTTGAGCCGAACTATCCTGATGAGATTACTGTGTTTCCAATGGCGGTCTATTCAACAGTTCGCAAGACATTCAATCGTAACGCTGATAACGAAGAAACTGATACGTCATGGACAGTCACCATTGACGTATTTAAGCAACAGGGCAGTTTAACAACAATCGTAGATGAGATTACTGCTAAGTTTGCCAACATTGGTTTTGTTGCTACAGTGCAACAGGCCAATCAAACTGGATTCAATCGTTCAATCATCACACTTACGGGTGTGATCGATAACACATCAAGACGTGTCTATCAGGCACAATAGGAGGAAATTAAATGCTATATTCAGATATTTTAAATCTGCAACGTTTCGCAGATCCAACTGATCCAGAAGACGTAGATTCAACGCATGGTTTGATTGCTACTGGAACTAAATTGGAAATGGCTGAACCAGGTTCGACTGATTACACAGCCGTTGCTGATGTTAAGACTATTCCAGCTTTAGGTGGTGCTCCACAGGAAGTTGATGTTACCACTTTAGGCGACACTCAAACTAAGCAACTAGAAGGTATTGAAGCTGCTACTTCTGCTGCCTTTTCAGTTCAATACAAAGGTCCGTCATGGAACTCTGTTCACGCTAAGTCTGGTGACCGGAAGCAATACAACTGGCGGGTTACTTATCCAGATGGTATGACTTCAACCTTTACTGGTTCATTCACCATTCAATTTGGTGATGTTGCTGTTAACGGTGCATTGACTTACACCTTGACTGTTACCATCTCTGATGGTCCTAACTTTGCTGACTCACCAACTACTGGTGCTGCAGCGAGTAGTAGCTCCAACTAACACTCCAGTGACTAACGTTACCTTAGATCAAGCCACTGCCTCTGTGGAGGTTGGCAAAACCGTTAAGTTAACTGCTACAGTCACACCAAATAACGCCACTGATGCCACACCGGTATTCACTTCCAGTGATGACACAGTAGCAACCGTTGCTAGTGATGGTACTGTTACTGGTGTTGCAGCCGGTTCAGCTACGATTACCGTAACTGCTGGTGGCAAGACTGCTACTTCTGCAGTCACTGTAACTGCTGCAGCATCAGCAGAATAAAACATTTAAGTCGCCTATGAAATCCACAGTATCGAGAGAGGCGGCTTTTTATTATGGAGGAATTTAAAACATGGCAGTAAAGAAAACCACAGGAACACAGATTCAACTAGGTCACTTATCTCTTGATTTAAAGCTTGATGGTAAAGCTATCTTAAACATTGAAAAGCGTTTAGGTAAGTCAGTTATGACATTGTTCATGAATGCAGATGGCGGTATGCAAATGCCACCAACTAACGAAATCTTGATTGTTCTGCAGGGTGCTAACACCAAGCATGGTGTTAGTGATGCTGATATGATCAATGCTTTTAGCGAATACGTTGATCAAGGTAATTCACCAATGGATTTGTTCTTAAAACTAACTAATTTGTTTGAGGATTCTGGTTTTTTTGGCAACAACAAGGCCAATCAGGAGACGGACGACAGCGAACAGATGACACTGGACGCACCAGTAGCGGACGAACCAGCGGACGAGGACAAGAGCCTGTAAAACAATACAATACTGTTTCTGAAATGCTGATTGATATGCAGCCAATGGCTTTACGAGCTGGTATTTCGGTTGAGCGTTATTGGAGTATGGACATGAATGAGATTATTGCTCAATCCAAAGCTAATAATCAACGCAAGTATGACCAGCTTAAAGAACGAGCCGTTATGGACCATAAGCTCTCTGAACTGATGGCATTCGCGGTCAATGAACCAAACAAAATGCCGGATATCAAAAAGATGTATGGCATTGATGTGGAAGCTGATGAACCAGAGCCACAATCCACAGAGCCAATTCCAGATTGGAAAAAAGACCAAGTTGAATTCATGAAGCAAGCAGAAATGATACGTAATACTCGAAATGCTAAGAAAAATAAGCAGGGAGGTGAATAGCGATGGATCTTGAAACTCTACAAGTTATTTTTGATATGAACACCGAACGTATTCAACCGAAGCTTGACGCTCTCCAGCAGAAGTTTTCGAGAGTGTTTGACCGACTTGAAGGCACTGCTAAGTCTGGCTCTGAAAAAACGGAAGACAGTATGAGTGTGTCTGAAGGTTCTAAGAAGATGGCTGATGAACTTGGCGAACTGAATGACCGCACTAAAGGCATGATGGACAAGTTCAACACCATTATCAATGGTGGTGCAGAAAAGGCTGCTAAATCAATGACCAGTAATATGGGTAAGATGCGCACTGATACGATGAAGAGTGTGGATTCGATGGTTGCTGATATTGATAGCAAGATGGATCAAGCCCGTGCCGCTCAAGAGCGGATGATGAATCTGCGTGGTATGAAGTCCGACAGCCTAGATGCTGGTGATAACAAGCAAGCTTCTCGTTATGATGAACAAGCTGCCAGTGCTCAAGCTCGCATGGTCAGATATCAAAACCAAGCTAAAGCGCTCGCTCAAGAACTTAATGACCAAGCCAAACAATTACCTGGTACGCTTAATCGGATTGCTGACGGTATGGACGAGAATGAAGCCAAGATTGAAGCTATTCGAAGGAAAATCAAGGGCCTAGAGGTTGCTGAAAAAGATGCCTATGCATTGGACCCGAATAAGGGGTTTAATGCAGAGCCATCAGTACCTACTGATAAGTCACGGGCAATTGCTGAACAGATCAACAAAGAACGAGCTTCTATGAACAAGCTGATTGCTACTAGTGACGCTTTAAATGACCAATATGGCCGATTAGAAGACCGTTCTAAAGCATTAGCTGGTGCGGGTTCACGAGTTGATACCAGTCTTGAATCAGAAGGTACACAGACCCGTAGCTTACGAGAAAACTTTGCCCGCTTAGGTAATGAGTTTTCTGCTGTGGGCAGTCGGATGCGCAGTGTTTTAAGTTCAATTGCTAGGTTTACTGGATTATCTCGTCTCTCTCGGCAATTTAGAGAGCTACGAGGTGATTCCTCAAGCTTGATCAGCCGTTTAGTTGAAGTTGGTAATCGTGGTTCTCGTTCCATGAATAAACTGAACAGCAGTGCACATAGATCAGAATCATCAATGCGTCAATTAACCTATGGCTTGAAGTCTTTACCAGCACAATTCATTGTGTGGGGTATTGGCTTTGAAGCCATGTCAAAGTTTAGTACCGGTTTACTTAATGCTGCTAAAACTGACCGTGAGTTTAATGCTAGTTTGAATGCCGTCAAAGCCAACTTAATGACTGCCTTTTATCCTTTGTATACGGCTATCATTCCTTGGCTAGACGCATTTATGAACACTCTAGCTAAAGCAACTGGTTGGTTAGCGCAATTTAGTGCTGCTTTATTTGGTATGAGCAATAATGCTGCCCGCTCTGGTGCTGCTGGTTTATACAAACAGACTAAAGCCATGGGCGACACCGCCACTGCCACTAGTAAAGCCACTAAGGAATTGCAGAAACATAATGCTGCTATTACGGCTCACAACAGAGCCATGCAGCAAGCTGTTGCTAAAGAAAATGCAGCAATCACCGCTCACAACAAAGCAATGCAGGCAGCAGTTCAAAAAGAAAATGCACAGATTAAGTCGCGTAATGCTGCCAGACGTAAAGCTATTCAAGATGAAAATGCTGATATCCGTGCAGAAAACGAGAAACGCAGTCAAGCGGTTAAAGATGCCAATGCAAAAATTAAAGCATCTAATAAAAAGGTTGCGGATGATGTTGCTAAGCAAAATGATGCACAAAAAGAGAAGATAGCTGAACTAAAGAAAAAGTATCAGGATTATAAAAATTCTCTCATGGGTTTTGATGAAATCAATACTTTGGATGTCAGTCAAGATATTCCTGATTACACACCTAAGAAAGCCAAGCAACAAGCTTTGGAGACTTACAAAGCAAAGCCAACTAAACAATCCGACTTTACCCCAGAATCACTTAAACACTACACGCCAGAACCATTGAAACATTACACACCTAAACCCACAGAGAGTGCGACTAGTTTGGATGATTATAATCCAGATGGTGTGGATAATGATTTGAAGAAATCAATGGCAGCATTTGGTGGTGCAGCTGCAGCAGCTAGAGAATTAAAAAAGATTTTAGCCGAATTGTTCAAGCCAATGAAAGAAGCTTGGGACAAGGAAGGTGCTGGCGTTGTTAAAGAAGCCAAGTATGCTTTAAACGAAATTGAACGTTTACTTGGTGACATTGGCCGTTCCTTTATGAAAGTTTGGGACGGCAAGACTGGTGTCAGGATGCTGACTGATATCCTCAGATTGCTGAAAACGGTATTAGGTATTATCGGTGACGTTGCCAAGGCGTTTGCTCAAGCATGGGAAGATCATGGTGCTGGTACTAAGTACATTAGGTCAATCTTTAATGCTTTCGATTCAATATTGAAAGTATTGATTGAAATTGGTAAATCATTCCGCAAAGCTTGGGATGATGGTGGTACTGGTCGAAAGATTGCTTCTGATTTACTCAAGCTGTTCACAGATATTAACAAGCTGATTATTGGTATTGCTAATTCGTTCCGTAAAGCGTGGACAGAAGGCAATACTGGCACGAAGTTATTCAGTGCTTGGTTAAAAGCCTTTGACCAAATTGTTAAGCTGGTTGATTCATTTGTGAATGCCTTTCGTAAGGCTTGGGCTGAAGGTGGTATGGGTACTAAGATATTTAACAATATATTGAAGATTGCTACTAATGTTGGTAAAACAATCGGTGCTCTTGCTAGCCAGTTCCGTAAAGCATGGGATAGTGGCAAGCTAGGGCAAAGTATCTTCCACACAATTCTGGGTGTGGCCAATGATGTGGTATCTCGTATCAAAGATATGAGTAGTGCTACAGTCACCTTTGCTAAACATCTTGATTTCAGACCATTACTTGAGTCGATTAAGTCCTTATTCAGTTCTCTCCGTGGATTGAACAAGACAGTTTGGGATGCACTGGACTGGGGTTACAAGAATGTGTTACTGCCACTGGCTAAATTTACGATTAGCAAAGTATTGCCGAATTTCTTCCAATTATTAGCATCGGTAATAAAAGTTGTTAATGCGGTATTAAAGGCATTAGCACCATTGGCTAAGTCACTGTTCAATGCATTCTTAAAGCCATTTGCTGGCTATACCGGTGGTAAAGGTATCAGTACTTTGCAACTCATTACCAAATCATTAGATGGTTTGGCTAATTGGATCAACAAACATCAGAGCACAGTGAGAGACTTTGCTAAAGTGCTAGGCACTTTGTTTGGTTTTAAAATTGCCATGGGTGGTTTTACTAAAGGCGTTAGTTTACTGGAAGACTTGAATAAAGCTTTGTTCAAAGCCAGCGTTAACGGTAAAGGGTTGCGGAGCATACTAGAACATTTTACCGGACTAGATAAAATCAAAAACGCATTTGGTACTTTGAAAAGCCTAGATCAGCTAAAGTTCAGCAAGCTTAAAGATGGTGCATCGAGTGCTAAGTCGTTTGCCGGTGTTGCGTGGTCGAAGCTTAAAGACGGTGCAAAATGGGCTGGTGATTTAGCTGGTCTTGGCTGGTCGAAGCTTAAGACTGGTGCAGTTATTATTGTAGATTTTGTCAAAGGAATTAAAGACTGGTCAATCTGGAGTAAGTTGGCAGCTGCTGGTCAAGCAGCATTGAACTTAGTAATGGATACTAACCCGTTTATATTAATTGCTTCAGCAATTGCTGCAGTTGTTGCCGGTTTAGTTTTACTTTACAAACACGATAAAAAGTTCCGTGACTTCTGTAACGATATCTTTAAAAACATTACCAAATGGCTCGGTGATGCAATTACTTGGCTTAAAAAGAACTGGTCCACCGTTGCTCTAGCAATTGTTGATCCTGTGGGTGCTGTTGCTAAGTGGTTCTATGGTGATACCAAGACTGGTAAAGCTATCGTTAAATGGGGCAAGGGTCTCTTGAAAGATGCAGTCAACTGGGCTAAAGGTATTGGTGCTGGAATAAGCAACGCAGTTTCTAAAGGTAAAAAAGAACTAACTAAAGCCAGTTCCAATATTTACAAGTGGTTGTCAGGCAAAGCTGAAACTGCTTTTGATACGGTTAAGTCCAAAGCTAAGACTCTTGGAAAAGATATTAGTTCACGAGTTAACAGTGCCAAGAAAGGCTTGCAGAAAGTCAGTTCTAACATTCAAAGTTGGCTGTCATCAAAAGCCAAAGATGCTTTTAAAGCTGTATCAAGCAAGGCAAAATCACTTGGAAAAGATATTAGTGGTTTCATTTCTAAGAGTAAAAAGGTACTTACTAAGGCTGGTTCGAATGTTCATGATTGGTTGTCTTCGAAGTCTAAAGATGCTTTCAAGACAGTTTCTAGTAAAGCTAAATCACTCGGTAAGGACATTAGTAATTTTGTCTCGAAGGGTAAGAAAGATTTAACTAAGGCTGGTAGTAATGTTCGTGACTGGGTATCAAGCAAAGCCAAGGATGCCTTTAAGACAGTTAGCAGTAAAGCCAAGGGTATCGGTAAGTACATCCATGACCACGTAAATGATGGTAAGTCGGAGATGACTAAAGCCAGCTCTAACATTAAATCATGGGTATCTAGCAAGGCTAAGGATGCTTTTAAGACCGTTAGCGATAAGGCTAAGAGCATTGGCTCTTACATCTATAGCCATATCAAGAGTGGCAAGGGTGCTATGGAATCTGCCAGCAAGACAATCTATACTGCCGTCCACAGTAAAGCCAGTTCAGCTTTTACAGCCCTCGAGAAACGAGCCAAGAGCTTAGGCGGCAACATTGCTAGTGGATTGAAGAAGGGTATTTCGGGTATCAAGAGTGCTGGTAGATCAATTGCCAATGCGATTGTCGGTACAATTGGTGCCGCAGTAAATGGTGTGATTGATGGTTTGAAGTGGATCCTACGGCACGTTGGCGCTAGTGGCATGGCAAGTAACATGAGTCATTGGCATGTCCCTCACTATGCAACTGGTGGTGTTCACCAAGGTGGCTTGGCAGTTGTTAACGATGCGGATGATGATACTTATCAGGAATCTTATGAGCTACCAAATGGTAAGCAAGGACTGTTTCCTAAGAAACGGAACTTGGTTGCTGATTTACCATACGGTACCAAAATCAAAACGGCCATGCAGACTGAAAAAGATATCTACGATCAGCTTCCACACTATGCTCAAGGTGTGAGTGGTAATACTTGGACGTTCAACATTCCCACTGGTAGTTCAAACTACGAATTAAAGTTTGGTCCGGTACTTTCTGCTGTGTCTGCTATGATTGGCAGTCAAGTACAGAACCTCTTGAAAGGTTTAAATGGTAGCAACATTCTTTGGGATGCTGCTCATCCTAAGTCTATTATTAATGAATTTACCAGCAGTGCTGATTCGTTTAATTCGAATAATTCTCTTGGAACTGCTTTGGCGCATGGTGCCAACTCCAAGATTCGTTCTGGTGCTACTTCAACGATTGAGAAAGCTTTGAAGTCGTTTGCTAATAAACAGATGGCTAAGATTCGCAGTATTATTCGTGCTGCTGAAGATGCCTATAAACGTGCTGTGGAAGCCGCAAAGAAAGCGGCAGAAGAAGCAGCTCGGAAAGCTAAGGAAGCTATTGAACGTGGCAAACGTGAAGCTGCAGCAGTCGTTGCCAGCATCACCCGTCATAAAAAGCGTGGTCATGAACTAGGCGGTTTAGTTACCGAACCTGATGACTATCCATTAGCTGAGAACGGTAAGCCAGAAATGGTATTGCCATTGAGTAAGCCAAAGCTAGCACTAGGGTATATTGCTGAGTCACTGCAACAGATGGGTTATTCCAATACTGGTGTTACCATGCCAGCAAGCATGACTAAATCACAGTTGCCAGTTTCTATGACGCCATCTACCAGTCAAGGTAACTCGGCTGTTGGTGTTCAAGGTGACGGTGTATCTGGTATGCAACAGGCGATTGTCAATGCAATCACTCTGGCTTTGCAACAGAATTCCAGTGTGAAGAGTGCCAATGCTAGTGGTCAACCAGTTGAAGTTACTGTCAAGATTGGTGACGAAAGCTTTGGTAAGCACGCTATTAAAGGTATTAATGCTGTTAACCGCAAAAACGGTCACAACATGCTTAATCTGTAAGGAGGAAAGTTAGGTGAGCTACTATTTTGCAGTCAACGGGACCACCTTACCCACACCAAAGACGTATTCGTGGGTGATCCAAGATATTGATGGAAAGACAACTCGGAATGCCAGTGGGAACATGGTGCGTGACCGGATTACTTCTAAAATTAAATTAACTATTGAATGGGGACCTTTATCTAACGACCAGATTTCGCAAATTCTGACCGCAGTTGAAGATCCTTTTTTTGAAGCATCATATATTGATGCTCAAGCTGGTGGGATGGTCACTAAAACATTTTATGTGGGTGATCGAACCGCTCCAGCGTACAGCTGGAATGACCAGTTTAAAAACTATGCTTGGACTGGCTTGAGCTTCGATATTATTGAACAGTAGGGAGGTGAGAAATTGTTAAAGCAATCAGATGCTTTTAATAAGATGTTTGCTAGTGACAGTCGCACTCTCTCTATCAAAGCTACTGTAGCAGGCAAGGATTACACAGCAGACGATTTAACATCAGTTGAGTATGATTCGGCGGCTATGACTGGCGAAACTATGGGCATTGGTTCGACCTACGAGAACTCCGTTAAGATAACGTTTGCTAATCTTGTGGAAGGTATCAAAGCTAAAGACGAAGTCACAGTGTCGATTGGTGCTAAGCTGTCAGATGGCACTGTTGAATATGCGCCAATGGGTGTATTTTATGTAGATGATGATATCTCCATGGATCGCAACAACAACGTGACTGAAATCACAGCGGATGATGCTATGTGTATGCTGGAAGGTGTTTATACACCGAAAGTTACAGTACCTACGAATTTATCAGCGATGGCATTGGATATCGCTAATCAAGCTGGTGTACCAATTAATCAGGATAACTTTAGTAAGTTACCAGTGATTGGTTTAAGTCGGTTACCAAAGAATCAGACTTATCGCACAGTGTTAGGCTGGTTAGCCATGATGATCCCTGGCTATGCTACGTTTGACCGCAGTGGACAGCTATGTTTAAGAGGTATCACCGGTTCAGAGTATGCGGTAACACCTGATGAGTATGAGTTTCAAGGGCTAACTAAGAATGAGAATCCATATACTGTAGCTGGAATTACAATCACACAAGATACTTCCACAGATGATTATTCAGCTACAGATTCAGGTAATAGTGTCAACACGAGTGATACGAGTGCAAGTGCGACAGCTACAGACGACTCAGACAGTGATAATTCGCCTGATACGGATGTTGATACAGGAGATACAGACGACAGTTCCACAGATGATACCAATACTAACACCACAGATGATGGCGACGGTGTAACTTTCCAAGCTGGTGCTACTACTGGCTCAGTTATAGCTGTACAAAACAATTTGATGACACAAGATATCTTAGACGATATGTGGAAAGTCATTCAGCCGATTCAGTATTATCCGTACACATTGAATTGGTTTGGTAATCCGGCTGTGGAAGCTGGTGATTGGCTAGAGATATCCGACACCCAAGGCAACAAGTTTACGGTGCCGAATAATAGCTATGTTTTAACGTTTGATGGTGGATTAAGTGCGGTATCAAGCACGGGTGAGACAGTCACTTCTGGTAACATCTGGGATTATCATGGCTCACTCAATCAAACAATTAAACAGATTACCAGACAATTGAACGCAGTAGGTACCTATACTTTCTATACTGAAAGTGACCCTGCTGATCCACACGAAGGCGATTTATGGTACAAACCGATTGGTGACAAGACTGAGCTATATGTCTACAGCAAGGGAAAATGGGTATTGATGGTCAACGATTTGACTGGTAAGCAAATATCAGATCAAGTTGACCAAGCGCAGAAAGATATCAAAAATGCTTTAGCTGTGGCGGATGCTGCCAATACACAGGCTGCTAATAATGAGAAAGATTTGCAGTTAAAAATTGGTACTGATGAGTTTAATTCATCAATCAGTGAATTAACGAATGATATTAATTTACGTGTTAAAACTGGTGATTTGATCAGTCAGATAAATACTGAAGCAGGACAAGTATTGATTCAATCAGGCAAGATACTGTTAGATTCTCCCACAGTAACATTTGCAGATAAAGCGTTTATCCCCGATGCCGTTATTAAAAATATATCAGCAACTAAAATAACCGCTGGACTTATGGATGCCAGCCAATTTGTAGTAGAAAACCTTAGTGGATATGGCATTACATCACATACTATCAGTGCAGATAAGCTAACTGTTGATGCCATTCAGGTTGGCCTCAATGATATGGGTGACGTTATTAAAATTAATCCTAAGACTCTGGGCTTTTATAGTGATGGCAATCTATCTCTTGAGTTAAATGAGAGCGGACAGCATATATTCAGTGCTGGGACTTCTGTTGGTTATATTAATGGTTCACATTGGGATAGTCATCCTGAAGTTAATGGTTTGACTTTTGATCTTGACCCCACTGGTGACTATATGGCTTGGGGATATAAGACTAATTCAACTGACAAAGATTATATGACACAGCTACAGTGGATTTCAAAAGGTGTCGCAAGCAAAATAGGTCAAGAAGCTGGATTTAGTTTTAGTGATGTTGTTCGATTTAACGGAGGAATTTTGCCGCATGGTGGCAGCATACCTTTGAGTTTCTATAACTATACAGTAGATGGTAGCAATACTGGCGTTTTACTAGGAGCAAACACGTCAAGTGGTATTGATTATACTGGCAATACTGTGTATTTAATTTATGGTGGTACTGCCTACGATCTAGGTCAAGTAGTTAACCAAGTGATAACAATTAATGGTCAGATTAGTGACATAATCTCAGCAATTAATAGCTTAGGTTCATCATCAAACGAATAGGGTGAAATAATGCAGATTAAATTAAATAATAATGATTTAGATTCAATTGTCACTATGTTGAATGGCTTAACTATTAAGGGTGCAGCAATCAATCGTGCCCGCTATTCAGTGGTTAAGCTACTCAATAATCAACTTGAAGATTTAAACGAGTTTAAGCAACAATTAGTTACTCAGTATGCTGAAAAAGGTAAAGATGGTCAGCCCCTTGTGGACGATAATTCTTACACGTTTAAAGGCGATAATGCTGTTAAATTCCAGAATGAGTTTAAAACTCTGATGGGTGAAGATATTAAAATTACGATTGATGATTACAGCAATCAGTTTAAGAAACTTTATGACTTTCTCAATTCATATGATGAAGAATTAACGGGTGCCAGCGCTTATGCGTTTGGTGCCTTTTTAGATGAATTAGAGCGAGTTGGGATCAATAAATAAACGATAAAGAAGGTGATTGAATGGCAAGTTCAGCAAAAGGTCTAGTTGCAACAGGCACTCGGCTCTACTTTACTGGACACGGCTCAGTGGCATTCACAGAAGTTGCTAACGTTAAGACCACACCAGAAATTGGTGCAACTCCACAGCAAATTGAAATCACCAACCTTGATGATGTTAACCAACGCTATGCAATGGGTATGGGAAATATCCCCATATTAACGTTCACAATTATCTATAAAGGCCCTGACTGGAACAATATATATAAGCTGGCAGGCAATCATGTTGATTACGACTGGAAGCTGGTCTATCCAGATGGGATGTATATCACGTTTACTGGTCCATTTCAGATTCAGTTAGAACCATTGGATGTGAACACTGCAGCTACTTATAACATCAGCATTGCTCCAAATGATATTCCTAAATTTCATGAGTCCACGGATACAGCCGATGATTCTGGCAATAGTGGAAGTGAGAGAGGTGATAGTGAGATGGGATATCGACCAATGTTTGTTAAGTCATTCGATTCAGTTGCTGATATGAACGCCTATGATGATTCGGCCAATGATGTGATTCAAGGCGACTTTGTACTGATTAATTCGTCTGATGGTGACCGTGGGAAAGTCTATTTCTACAACGGCAATGGTTTTACGTTCTTTGCTAATATCATTGGACCAGCAGGTAGTAAAGGCGATAAGGGTGATCCAGGTGTTGACATGAAAATGCTGGGTAAGGAAGACTCACTCCCTGCGTTAGCTAACGAAGGCGAGCTTTGCTTCGTTGATACCACACTTTATTCGTACACTGGCGGTAAGTGGATTAATCTAGGTGACTTTAAAGGCGATAAAGGTGATACGGGTGCACAAGGTGATTCAGCTTATACAGAAGCTGTGGCCGGTGGCTTTAAAGGCACACAAGATGAATGGATTGCTTCGCTGAAAGGCGATAAGGGCGACCAAGGTGATCAGGGTATTCAAGGCCTACAAGGTGAAAAAGGAGACACTGGTGCGACTGGTCCTGCTGGTCCACAAGGCGACAAAGGTGATAAAGGTGACCCTGGAGAAGTTAGTTTAGCTAATTTAAATACTGGACTAAGTTCGAAAGCCAGTTTAACTGATAAAAACGAGTTTAAAGGTGCTAATCAGTTTGATATTGACCCTACCGATAAAAACGGGATTGCTTATATAAATAAGCAAAACGCATTCGATAAAACCGAGGATTTATTGGGGACGAGAAACTACCTGTCTAACGGAGATTTTTCTAATGGTATGACTGGTTGGAGAAATTGGGGTAGTACAAGTGGTGTTCGAGAAGTTTCATCAATCACAGGAATGGGAGCTATAACTCATGCACTTCATTTAAAAAATGGTGATACAACTCAATTCGGCATGGCTTATGATAATATTCCAGTTCCTATCAATCAAACCGTAACTTACTCATATTGGTATAAAACGAATGTTACTGCGTCAACCACTACCCAAGGAATAATCCAAATTGAAACCAATGGTTCTGGAAATAATATTCCTTCTACTGGTGGGGCATGGAGTAACGCCGTTTTTACTCTAATCACAGACGGAAACTGGCATAGAGTATCTTATACGGCTCTCGTCACGAATAACATAATAGCTATATACGCTGGGTTTAATGGTTCTTCCAGTGGTGGGGCAAGCGTTCCTAACACCGATTTATGGATAACAGGTGTACAGATTGAGTTAGGTTCAATCGCAACCGATTGGTCGCCAGCCCCCGAAGACAAAGCTAATCAAACCGATTTAACAGCCCTCATAAATCGTGTGGCAGCACTAGAAGCCAAAATTAAATAAAGAAGGTAATTAAATGTTTACTTACATTAAATACGATTCAGATGGATTCGTTACTCAATATCAAAATACTGAGGCAGATGGGTTTACTAAGACCTATCTGTTAGATTCATGGATTCCAAAGTTTGCACAATGGCCAAACAAGTTTCGTTACGACACCGAGAAAAACGCTTTGTTAAATCCTGGTAATTTACCAGATATTTCATTAGCTGATTTAAACAAAAAGTATCAAGACTTGTTGAATACCAGTAAGCAAGTTACTGAATCGACCACGACTATCGCCCAGCAACAAACTCAAGATGCTGAAAGCTTAACTCAGGTACAACAAGCTATTACAACGATGGCAATGGCTAATGCCATGGCTACCAATAATACTAATAAGGAGGAAGCATAATTATGGTACAAATTTATACATGGGCTTATCAAGATTGGAAGACGATTGATGAAGATGGTTTGAAACAATTAGTTGGATTACGACAAGGTATTACTACTGATGAATTTAAGACTATCACTGGTGATGACTATTCATCCACAGCAACGCCTGCTACACCAACAGCTTAATGTCAACGAATAATCTTTTCGATAAAGGAGGTGGTAGAAAACATGTGGCGAAACTTTAAACTGAATCATTTTATCGTGATATCTGGACTGGAAACATTAACACTTGGTGCCTATCTAATTTATGTGCAACACGTTTTTAATCCCTATCGGCCAGCAGAGTTAGCTCACATTATCCAACACGCACAAGATCCAGGTATGGCAATCATCCTTGTCTGTGTGGGTATGCTAGCCATCATTACAGGTTGTTGGGATATCAACCGTTTTAAAGCTAAACGGTTAAGCATAGTGAGCATGGCTGCCATTTGGTCAACTTATTTTGTAGCATTTTTTTACCACGATTGTCAGCGTCCTGGACCAATAGGTTTCGGGACTTTTTTAATTGCGTTTATTTTGATCCGTTTGCTGGCGGAGGCACTGTGGGGTGAGCGCACGTGAATTTCGGAAACCAAATCATTCAGTACCTTTTACCAGCATTAATTGGGGCGAGTGTATCCTGGTATGCCGCTTCTAAAAATAATTCGGTTCAAACTGAGGAGTTGTATGCCGACCATTTGCCTGAAATTTGGCAACGCTTGGATAACATCACTCAAGAGCGAGATGACTTAAAAGCGCAAGTCGAGTCTTTACAATTGCAGGTTAAAGAACAATCGAAAATTATTTACCAACTTAATCAGTCGGTGAACCGATTGAAGGATTCCATTAACAATCAAACTAAGGAGATTGATAAGAATGTTAACTAAAAATTACAGTACTACGGCAATTATCATGGCAAGTAACGTTTTAGACGGTGGCAAGGATATTAAAGTCGTACCAGCTGAATATCAGAATGGTGTGGCCGATATCATTAAGGGTACTACTTCTGTGGAAACACCTGCTGTTAATCCAACAGTTGTGATTAATCCGACTAAGGAGGCTAAGTAATGAAATATATTACTGATGTTGTCACATGGCTAACTGGCGGGGGATTCACCCTGCTAGTTGCGTTATTGGTTAACAATCGTAAGTCTATCTTTAGCTTACTGGAAAACATTGCTGACCACACAAAGACAAAAGCGGATAATGATTTATTGACTCGAATTAAAGCTGAAGCTCAAACACAAGTTACTGCTGTGCAGCACTCCAGTTATTCAGGGAGCGAGCAGAAAGAACTAGCTGTTAAGAAGTTAATTGAGTTAGCTAAAGACTTTGATGTGGATTTAGACAGCGACAAGGCTAAAGATTATGTAGAGGAAGCCTACCAGCTAAACTATGGTACTAAGAAACCAGCAATCGATAAGACTTCCACGGATCAGACTAAACTGATTCAAGATATCACTTCCACAGCACAGAAAATTGAGGCTGTTAATCCGCCAGCTGTGCAATTAGACAACGGTGACCTCATTGAGCTTAATAATCAGCAATATACTATTAACTCCAATGAAACTGGTGAAATCACTCTCACAAAGAAGGCGTAATAATGGCACATTACTTTATTGATGTTTCCAGCTATCAGCCATCAAGCTATGCCTATTTCTTGGATAAAAAACGCCGTGGAGCTAAGGGTGTAGTTATTAAAACGTCAGAAGGTGGCTACGGCGGTACACCATACGTTTCACAGAGTGGTAGAGCACAGATTGCTAATGCACGTAAAGCTGGTTTAAAGGTTGCAGTTTATCACTATGCTAAGTTCAACAGTCTGCGATACGGTGCTAATGATCCAGTTAACGAAGCCAATTTGATGGCAAACACGGCCAGAGCATGGGGTTGTGGAAGCGACACATTAATGGTGCTTGATGCAGAAGACCCTGTATTGAGACATGATGCTGCTGCAGACGCCGCTATTTTCTATAATGCTCTCAAACGCAAAGGGTTTAAGCATTTTGATATCTATGGTCCAGGTTCATGGTTCTGGGCTGGCCGTTTGAAGATTGGTACTAGTTATGGTTTAAAAGGCTGGCCTGCAGCCTATGGTAGCTCTGGTTCTGGTGTGTCCGGTGCTAAAGCTTGGCAATACACCGATAATTGGAAAGGGCTTGGTGTGGATGGCTCTCTCGACTATGGTGGTCAATACACAACTAAAAGTGAGACGCCAGTGAAACCTAAGAAAATCACCAAGGATAACGTCCACGAATACTATTACTGCTACAATCCAGCTCGAATTATTACGAAGACAACTATTTACCAACACAAGACTGCAAAGTTAAGTAGGAAGTCTAATCGTGGACTGAAATTATTTGCTGGTACTCCCGTGGATATAGCTAAAGTACACTTTGATAAAGATGGTATTGTGCCATACTTTGAACTTGCAAACGGCACGTTTATCACTGCAAACAGAAACATGGTAACAAACGCATACTATGAATCTCCATTAAAAGAGATCAAGGTATTGCATCGTATAAAGCTTTATCGTGATCTACAGCGCACTAAAGTTGTTAGTCACAAAGGTCATACGGGTAACAGTTGGCCTAAAGGTACAGAGTTCACAGTCAGCAAAGTAATCCCATATAAAGGTTCATGGGTGCTGAAACTGGATAATGGTTTCTACTGCACAGCGTATAAACAATATGTTCGAAAAGTTAAGTAAATAAAATTAGTGTAATCTCGATAATGAGCCTCCTGACCTTCGCGGTTGGGAGGCTTTTTTTGTGGTTTCTCTAATTCTATATTTCACTATTTCTATATTTTATTATTTCTATAAATCCCTGTTAGGGGAGTGCCAAATGGTGTTGAATTTTTAGCATTGTAAACAGAAATTTATAGCTATATAATTACGGTGTAATTTTAATTTCACAGGGGAAATTTAGACTAATTTCAAAGGGGGATAAAGTATGCGCAAGAAGTTATTAAGTAAGTTAGCGTTAGTGACATTAGGGCTGGGATTATTTGGTGCTGGTGGTATGATCACGAACAGTAATACGGTTACAGTATCAGCTAAGTCCAAAATTAGTAAAAGTCAGGCCAAAGGCAAAGAGATTGTTAAGAATTGGAAGCCCGGTCACATGAGCAGTTTTAATCCGGAAGTGTATAAAGTTCCAGCACAAAAAGGCTATCACTTCTATAAGGGATTTCAGGATAAAAGCTATTACAAGCGCGCTATCTCTGAATCTAAGAAGATTGGTCATATTAAATCTGGTAGTGTGAAACCACTTGATATGATGATGTATGACAACGAAGCGGCTAAAGCTACATTGACTAATGGTCATAAGATTGTGTGGAATATTGGTTATTACAAGCGAGCGGTTGAATTAATTCCTGGAATTATTAGTGAGAATCAGGTTCCCAAATTGACTAATCACAACCACCACTGGGTTAACTATTGGGTAGATGACTATGCTTACGATAATGAAAATGTCAGCTTTGAAGACGGTGAAAATACTATTTTCGGTAACCATTATAAGAATCCTGCTGGTTATCATCAATTAACCCATGGTGGCCACTTTCCAGTATGCATTAATGCCACCACTAATATTTATAATTCATCAAAAAAGATTCTGGTGTCTAGTGCTCAGACGTATATGGATAATTTGAAAGAACATGTTTTCGGTATTACTAGTTATTAACTTAGTGTTTCTCCTTAAAAGGACGCCTTCGGGCGTCCTTTTTTAACAGAAATGGCACATAAAGCAAACACGTGTTCGCGTATTTTGGTATACTGTTGCTGGAGGTGATTAGGTATGACACCAGCAAAAGAAGCGGAGTTAATCTATAGTAGAATCGAGCCACTTTTTAAACGGATGTGCCACACGAGATATGGTATTACTATTTCCAATGATATTTATGATAAGAGTTTTAACCTTTTCTTCGAATCCCAGCACGCAGGGCAGCGTCTGAAATCCACACCGTTGCACTCGCTCACTGATTACCGTCTGGAATTTTTAGAACAGGTAGTCAATGAACTTAAGAAGTATACAAAACTTAGTATCAAATATATAGGTTTTACCGGTAAAGTATGGCCGGTGGAGCAGACCATCATACAGAGAACTAAGAGTCCGCTGGAATAAAAAGCCACCCAGAAAAATGGGTGACTTTTTTTTAGAGCAAACGATCAATGAATCGGTCAAATTCTTCGATTTCATCTTTTGAAATGTGGACCCACAGACCATCAAGCAAAACATTCATGCTACCATCTGAAACGTACTTTACGAGATACATATTATTAGCTCCTTTCAAGTTATATAGAAAGATACGAAAAGAGTACTAACTTGTTTCTAAATTACTATGTAAAACCCGCCTAGGATTATTTACTGCCGCAAACCCGATTGCTGTATTCCTTGTCCCCCAAGGAGTACAGCAATTTTTATTTTTTTACTGGCACAAGGCCAATTTTTCATGTTTATTCTATGTTTTTGTGCCACTTTTGTGCCAGTAAGGTTCATTTTGTATCATTTCTATTCATTTTATGCAAAATAAAAACGCCCATTTCTAGGCGTTTTCAGTCGTTATAACATGATTTAATCACGTTTATTATG
>NZ_JAAXLJ010000027.1 GCF_012641075.1 Secundilactobacillus angelensis
TTTAACCGCATTTCACTAATCCAGAAATAGTAAAAAGCACAGCCACAAAATGTGACTGTGCTTACGAGCATCACCAATACGATTTGACGATGACCCAAAGTTTTTTATTTAGTATCCTAATGGTGACGTTGTTTGCCAGCGTTACGATTTCGGTTACGATTATCTTGCGATACCGTACTTGGTTGAATATTAGGTTTAACAGCTGTTGGTGCGGCCGTTGCGACCACCGGTTTTGGCTTGACAACCTTAGGTGGATTCTTCTTCATTTCAGCCTCAATTTCGCGACGAATCCTTGGCCGATATAAGTTGATAATCAGTGTTTGGATACATGCAAAAATTCCACCGATGAAGAAGTAAAGTCCTAACCCCGCTGAAGTAGAGATAGTGAAGAACAAAATCATAACGGGGCTGGCAACCATGGTCATCCGCATTGCCTTTCGTTGGTCGGCTGGCATGCCGATCATTGATAGATAGCCTTGTAACAGATAGACTAAAAACGACAAAACGGCTAGTAAAATTGAAGATTTACCAAGTGGAATACCCATGAACGTAGATGATGATAGTTCGGGTGAGTATTGGATAGCCGCGTACAAAGCAGCAAAAATTGGCATTTGGATCAAGAGTGGTAAGCAGCCAATTCCACCAGTCATGCTAATTCCATTATTCCGGTAAAGCTGCATCATTTCTTGGCCAATAGCGTTCTTTTCTTCAGGCGTAGCAGCAGCTTTTTGCCGATTCTGAATTTCGGTCATTTGAGGTTTAATGGCAGCAATTTTTTCTTGTTGAACGGTTGAACTGCGTAATTGATGAACCATTAGAGGTAGTAACACCATTCGAACAAGTACCGTTACCACGATGATTGCCCAGCCGTATGAATGACCTAACATGTTAGCAAGCCATTCCATAACATGCTGTCCTGGAACGGCTAGATAGTCATAGACCAGGCCGTATGGTTTGCCGCTTTTAGTTCGCTGTACACAGCCAGTTAATAATGGGAGTAAGGCAGCGACCACCAATCCCAACTGTAAAGGCTTTTTAGATTTCATTTACTTTGATTCAAGTCCCTTCTAAGCAAATTATTTAATATAATATAGTAGCAAAGTTCACTAAAGATGACAACAAGATAAATACTACTTGATATTAGCCCCATTTTCAATCAGTAATCTCAAATTTCGTAAAGTCTTCACTCTTTTGGTTAGTGACGTTCAGACGACTAACTTTAGCATATGGGGTTGGGGACTGTTTTAGTGCTTCGATAAACGCCTCAAGGCTTGTTTCGTCAGCTTGAGCACGTACAGTTACTGAGCCATCACGTTCGTTTCTGACCCAGCCGACTACGTTGAGGCGATTCGCTAAACGAGCAGTCGTCCAACGGAAACCCACCCCTTGAACGCGACCATGAATTGAAATTATGACAGATTTCATCTTTACACTCCCTAATCGTGATATTATTGTTCATAGTAACAAAAATCGGAAAGAAGAGGCAGTTCATGATCGAAGAAATTACATCAACTCAAAATACAAAAGTCAAAAAGTGGCAACATTTAACAACTAAAAAAGGCCACCAAAAATATAATCAGTATTTGGTGGAAGGCTGGCATATCGTTGGCGACGCAATTACAGCAGAACAGCCCGTTGTGCAAATCATGGCCACGGCTGAGCAGTTAAATATTCATCAGCACCAGTTCCCAGAAAACGTGGAAATTTTTGAGATTACTGAAGAAATCGCTAAAAAGCTGTCTGATACTGTCACACCACAGGGAATCTTTGCAGTGCTAGATATTCTAGCAGCAGAACACGTTGATCCAGAAACGGCAACTGGTGCATGGTTACTTTTAGACCGTATTCAAGATCCTGGTAATATTGGAACAATGGTTCGTACAGCGGATGCTGCTGGATTTAGAGGAGTGGTTTTTGGTAACGGGACCTCTAGTCAATATACGCCAAAAGTCGTTCGCGCCATGCAAGGCAGCCAATTTCATATTCAGATTACTCATGGTAATTTGGAGGAATGGGTTAGTGCTTTGAAAGCTAGGGACATTCCTGTTTACGGATCAGCCCTCGACGAAAATGCAGCGGATTACAGCACGGTCACGCCGCAACCAGAATTCGGTTTGGTTTTAGGAAACGAAGGGCAGGGGATGTCCGAAAAATTAATGACTCAAACGACAACCAACCTTTACATTCCAATTAAAGGCCAGGCCGAATCATTAAACGTTGCGGTTGCCGCGGGTATACTAATGTTTAAGTTGAATCAAAATTTAGCTTGATTCCTTGATTAAAGAGTGTTTTGCTTGCAATATTATGTTACATTAAGTATAGTTTATTAAGATTAAACTTACAAAAAGTAAAGGAAGCGTTGTATGACAAGAAATGATTGGCGCCAAGATTCGGAATACGTTGCTATAGTCGGTGATTTGTTGGCTAAGCCAGAAGTTCAAAAACTGGCCAATTATACCCAGCACCATCACTCCAATCGGTTAGATCATTCCATCTCCGTTTCTTACGATAGTTATCTGATTGCAAAAAAACATCATCTAAACTTTCGTGCTACTGCACGTGCAGGATTATTACATGATCTGTTTTATTACGATTGGCGGACGACCAAGTTTAATCTGGGTTCACATGCCTTCATACATCCACGGGTAGCTTTACGAAATGCGGAAAAACTAACCGAATTAAGTCCCATGGAAAAAGATATCATCCTCAAACACATGTGGGGTGCAACCGCAGCACTGCCTAAGTATCGCGAGAGTGTAATCGTTAGTTTAGTCGACGATAAGGATGCTGTCGTTGAATTTTTATCACCGATGAAAAAGCGCGTTTTAAATTGGCGGAAACGTAATGTTGAGCGTGTATTGAATTTATTAGATAAGTAGAGTTAGACAAGATTAGGGGTGTTTATATGGATCAAGTCGTTGACAAAACAATCAGCGCTACAGATTTTGAACTTTGTCCGAAGTTCGAGTGGACGTTTTCAATTTTAGGGAAAAAATGGAACGGTTTAATTATTGATGTCCTGTTGAATCTCGGACCACAACGATTTAAAGACATCGCTAATAAGGTTGATAAATGCTCTGACCGAGTGTTAGTTGAACGTCTTAAAGAATTAGAGAGCGACGGCATCATCATGCGAAAAACTTACCAGAATTCAGGGCGGATTCAATACGCTCTGACAGAAAAGGGTCAGGATTTAGCAAGCGTGATGCGGTCAATTCATGGCTGGTCAGAAAAATGGTGTGTTAATCAAGCTGCTCATAAGGTTGACCAATGCCACCAACCGCTGTAAACTAGTGGTTGTGCAAATTGAACAAATGCAATGACGAGAGATTAGTAATTCTGATGCAATCCTAGAGAGGCAGACGTTTAGTGGAAGGCTGCTGTTTGTTACGAATGAATTCACTTTCTAAGCAGAGATTGGGCGTTACGACTGTAACAAAAAATCTTCCGGTTGATGACCGTTACAAAATTACCGAGTGTACTTATTTAAGTAAACAAGGGTGGTACCGCGAAAGCTTCGTCCCTTTATTTTGGGGCGGAGTTTTTTTATTTTGTTAAGGAGGATCAGACATGACACTGAAAGATCAGCTGGATAAAATCCGGCAAGAACGAAAAGAAGACATTAAAGACGTCGTTGATCTCAAAAAGTTAGACTCGCTGCGGGTGGAACTTTTAGGGAAAAAGGGCCCCATTACGCAAGCTCTACGAGGAATGCGTGATTTACCCGCTGACGAACGACCAAGTTTTGGTCAATTCGCCAATAGTGTGAGGGATGAATTGCAGGGTGCCATTGAGACTCGCCGTGAAGAATTGAAAAAGCAATTGCTCAATAAACAATTGGAACACGAAAAGATTGATGTGACGCTGCCTGGTAAACCAGTGGCTCAAGGTCAACCTCACGTGATTCAACAAATTATCGATCAAATTGAGGATCTTTTTATCGGAATGGGTTATCAAGTGTTATCTGGTCCTGAAGTTGAAGAAGATAAGTACAACTTCGAAATGATGAATTTACCAAAGGATCATCCTGCTCGTGATATGCAAGATACCTTCTATATTACCAAGGAAATTTTGATGCGGACTCAGACTTCACCAATGCAGGCACGAACGTTGGAAAAGCATGATTTCAGCAAGGGACCTTTGAAGATGATTTCACCAGGGGTTGTTTATCGTCGTGATACTGATGATCCAACTCATTCACATCAATTTCACCAAGTGGAAGGCATCGTGATTGATAAGCACATCACTATGGCTGACTTAAAGGGAACACTGGAATTAATTGCGCATGAACTTTTTGGTGATCGATTCGATATCCGGCTGCGGCCAAGTTATTTTCCATTCACGGAACCTTCCGTTGAAGCTGACATCACTTGTTTTAACTGTGGTGGTAAGGGTTGTGCTGTCTGCAAGTACACGGGCTGGATTGAAGTCCTTGGTGCCGGAATGGTTCACCCAAACGTGCTTAACATGGCGGGTGTGGACTCGGAAGTTTACGGCGGTTTCGCCTTTGGACTGGGTCCAGATCGCTTTGCTATGTTGAAATACGGTGTGGATGATATCCGTAACTTCTACTTAAACGATGTTCGGTTCCTCACCCAATTCTCAAAGAAAGGATAATCAGCCAAAATGAAAATTTCTTACAGTTGGTTACAAGAATATTTAGACATTCAAGTTTCGCCTAAGGATTTAGCAGAAAAAATTGAACGTTCGTCGGTTGAAGTTGATTCGGTTACCCAGCCTAGTGATGGCTTGAAGAAAATCGTAGTCGGCAAAATCGTTTCGATGGAACCACATCCAGATTCAGATCATTTAAAGGTCTGCAGTGTTGATGTGGGTGACGATGAGCTTTCGCAGATTGTTTGCGGCGCTCCAAACGTTGCGGCTGATAAAAAAGTGATCGTTGCCTTACCAGGTTCAAGAATTGGCGGCAACGTTAAAATTAAGCGTTCAAAAATGCGTGGTGTGGTTTCTAATGGCATGATTTGTGCGTTGGATGAAATTGGCTTCTCAAAGGATGTTGTCCCCAAGGAATGGGCTGACGGGATCTACTTTTTGCCAGAAGACGCTAAGGTTGGCGAACCAGTCTTTCCATACTTAGGAATGGATGACTATCTGATTGACGTGGATGTGACACCTAACCGTGGCGACATGCTGAGTGTCTATGGTGTTGCTCGTGATGTGGGTGCAATTTATGGTCAAACGCCAAAGTTAAATCATCCTCAAGTTGAAGAAGTGTCAAGTTTGGCTGCTGATAAAGTTTCTCTTGATGTTGATCAGGAGCTGGCACCTATTTATACCATGCGGATCGTTGAGAACGTCAAGATTCAGCCTAGTCCAGTTTGGTTACAAATCAAATTATGGAATGCTGGGATTCGTCCAATTAACAATGTGGTTGATGTCACCAACTACATATTGTTGAAGTATGGGCAACCTCTACATGCTTTTGATTACGGTAAAGTATCGGGATCAACCATCAAAGCGCGGTATGCACAAAAGGGCGAGAAGCTCACGACTTTGGATGAGGCTGAGCACGAGCTCAGCGAAAGAGATATCGTGATTGCCGATGATCAAAAGCCAATTGCTTTGGCTGGTGTCATGGGTGGTCTTAATTCTGAAATTGACGAACAAACGACCACCGTTGCGATTGAATCAGCGGTATTTACACCAACTTTAATTCGGAAAACAGCTCAGCGTCAGAATTTGCACACCGATGCCTCGCAACACTTCGAACGTGGCGTTGACCGCGGTGGTGTCGAGGAGGCAGTTAATGCTGCCGCTCAAATGATGCATGAACTTGCGGATGGCGATATTTTAAAGGGTATCGTCACTGGTGCGACTTATGACGTCAAGGATGAGGTCGTTTCGGTTACGTTGTCACGTGTGAACCACGTGCTAGGTACGGCCTTAACCCTTGATCAAGTCACTGATATTTTCAAACGACTAGGATTTGGTGTTCAAGTTGATGGCGAAACATATACTGTTAGTGTGCCTTCTACTCGTTGGGACATTCATATCCCAGCCGACTTATTGGAAGAGGTCGCCAGAATATATGGCTATGATAATATTCCATCAACCTTACCAAGTGGTCCAACCACGATTGGCGCTTTAACTGAAAAGCAGAAACTCATTCGGGATTCTCGCCGTGTTCTTGAAGCACTAGGACTAAACCAAGCAATCTCGTACGCATTAACCACTAAGCCAAAAGCCAGTCAGTTCATGATGCGCGAAAGTGCCGTCACTGAGCTCAGCTGGCCAATGACAGCTGATCACACAACGCTGCGAATGAATTTAATCAGTGGCTTGCTGGATGACGTGGCGTACAATAACGCTCGGCGAGTTAAAGATGTGGCGCTGTATGAACAGGGTCGTGTCTTTTATAAGGACTCAGCCGATCAGGTGCGACCAAGTGAGCACGAACACATTGCAGGGGCAGTTAGTGGTCAATTAGTTGTTGATCCACTTAAAAATGCTAAGAATAACGCAATCGATTTCTATCAATTAAAGGGAATTGTCGAAAAGTATTTGGATAACTTAGCCATTAACGGTGAGGTTGAGTTTGTTGCAACTGATCGTTATCCAGAAATGCATCCAGGTCGAACTGCTGACATTCAGATTCACGGTCATTACGTCGGTTTCATCGGCCAGGTTCATCCATCGGTTGCTGAAATGTATAAGATCAACCAAACCTATGTCTTCGAGTTAGACTTGGATGCTTTGATCGAGATGCCAAAGGATATGAACCAGTTTGAACCCATTTCAAAATATCCAGTGATTACCCGAGACGTTGCGTTGCTGGTCGATAAATCCGTCACCAACGCTCAGGTCTTAGCACAGATTGAGAAAAAGGGTGGTGCTTACCTGAAGTCAGTCGAGTTATTTGATATTTATGACGGTAAAAACCTACCGGGTGGCAAACAATCTCTGGCTTACACATTGACGTATCAGAATCCGAATGCAACGTTGACTGACGATGAAGTTAACCAAGCATTTGAAAAGGTTCAAAGTACGCTGACCAACGAACTCGGTGCAGAAATTAGGTAATTGTGTACCAATTGCTTATCTGCAGTAAATTCTTCTGATAACCAAAGAACGCTAGAACTTTTCAGAATGGTTCTAACGTTTTTTGCTGTAAAGTACCTTGCGGGTTCAGCCCAGTGTGTTTCGAAATTATTAAGTTCACAAGATTTTTACTGCATTGACACTTGAAATCTTGTATAATGGTGCAGATATTGAAGAACGGAACGGAGGAAATACTTTGGATAACGACAAACAGCCCACTTCCAAACAGCCAGGGAAGAAGAAAATGTCTACCGGACAAAAAATCATTACGGGAGTCGTCAGTATTTTAGTCGTTTTGCTGGTTATTAGTGGCGTTGTTTTCTACCGCTATTTCCAGTCGGCACTGAAACCACTGAACCCTAAAAGTCAGGAAGTTGTGCAAGTAGACATTCCTATGGGGGCGTCGAGCAAACGAATTGGTTCGATTTTACAAGATAAGAAGATCGTCAAAAACGGATCGGTGTTTAATTATTACGTTAAATCCCATAACTACTCGAATTTTCGTGCAGGTTATTACCAATTGAAAGCGTCGATGACGTTGAATCAGGTTGCTAAACGTCTGCAACAAGGCGGAACGAGTGAACCGATTCAAAGCACCAAGGGAAAGGTACTCATTCAGGAAGGTGCTGGTGTCGCGGATGTTGCCAATAATATTTCTCGGACCACGGATTTCAGTAGAGCTGAGTTTCTAAGTCTAATGAAGAACCAGTCTTACATGAAGACACTGGCAAAACAGTACCCAGATCTACTGACCTCGTCTATGGCTTCCAAGGGTGTTCGTTACCACTTAGAGGGCTATTTGTATCCAGCAACATACATTGTCAATAAACACATGTCACTTAAGAGCCTGGTTAACCAGATGGTCGCCCATACTAATGAAGAACTCAAACCGTACTATAAGAAGATCAAGAAACAAAAGCTGACAGTTCAGCAAGTGCTAACACTGGCGTCCTTGGTTGAACGTGAAGGTGTCAGTCAGTCATATCGGCGTCAGATTTCTGGGGTTTTCTTCAACCGAATCGAAACTGGGATGCCGCTTCAATCCGATGTAGCTGTTGAATATGCGATTGGTCATCATAAACAGCATTTATCAACTAAAGATCTGCAGTCTGATTCGCCATATAATCTTTATAAGTTCGCCGGATACGGTCCAGGACCATTTAATAATCCTAGTATGTCTGCAATTCAAGCAGTCTTGAATCCTTCCGATCGTAGCAAGGGCTATATCTACTTTGTCGCGAACACTAAGACCGGTAAAATTTATTTCTCTAAGACGCTAGCAGAGCATAATAAGCGCGTTGCATCATTATCTAAAGTTAATAATTAGTTATTTTAAATTGAGGGGATATTCTTAAACATGTCAGTACAACAGTCAAGACCAGTGATCATCGGTGTGACCGGTGGCTCTAGCAGTGGAAAGACTACTGTTAGTCGCGCAATCTACGACCAATTGCAAAATGAATCAATTATGATTTTGCAGCAGGATGCTTATTATAATGATCAGGCAGATATGACGATGGCAGAACGAAAAAAAGTTAACTACGATCATCCATTAGCATTTGATACCGATCTATTGATTGATCAATTAAAACAACTGCGGGATAATCATGCCATTGAAAAGCCGGTGTATGATTACACGCAGTATACTCGAAGCTCGCAGACGATTCATCAAGAACCAAAGGACGTCATCATTCTGGAAGGTATTTTGATTTTGGATGACGAACGGCTACGTGATTTAATGGATATCAAAGTGTTCGTTGATACGGATGACGATATCCGGATTATCCGCAGAATCGAACGTGATATCAAGGAACGACAACGAGACTTAGATGGGATCATTAAACAGTATTTAACCACTGTTAAACCGATGTATCACCAATTTGTCGAACCAACCAAACGTTATGCTGATTTGATTGTGCCAGAAGGTGGCGAAAATCAAGTCGCAATAGACGTTTTGACCACCAAGATTCGGTCAATTTTGGTTCAAATGAAGAATGGGCGACCAAGTAATTAATTTCCGAGATTTTAGGAAAAGCTTGCATGAAAGGCTGTCACATGCTATTGTAAGCGACAGAAAACTATAAAAAATAATGAGGTGCTATTTTGGCTGAACAAAAAACGTATCCAATGACCGCTGATGGCAAGGTCAAATTGGAAAAGGAACTTGAAGATTTAAAGATGAACAAACGTCCTGAAGTGATTAATCGAATTCAAATCGCCAGAGGTTTTGGTGATCTTTCTGAAAACTCTGAATATGAATCTGCCAAAGACGAGCAGAGTATGCTTGAAAGTCGCATCACCACCATTGAGCATATGTTGCAATATGCTGATGTGGTTGATAATAATAACACTGACAAAGATGAAGTCAGTGTTGGTAAGAAGGTAACTTTCAAGGAATTACCTGATGAAGAACCGGAATCATACACCATTGTTGGGGCTGCTGAGGCTGATCCAATGGAAGGTAAGATTTCAAACGATTCACCAATTGCTAAAGCATTGTTGGGCCATCGAGTCAATCAAGAAATTACGATTGCTATCCCAGCCGGTGACATGAAAGTAAAAATTTTAAGCGTGGAAACCGCATCATAATTTCACAATTCGTATTTGCAAGGTCACTCCGTATAGGGGTGGCCTTTTTGTCTGATATGACGCTGTTTACGGTTACCAGTCATCGAGATTGAGAGCGCTATAGCTTGCACTTTTGTGAAAAATAGGGTATAAATGTACTGAATGAAAGCGCAAACATTTATGCAAATAAAGGGGACACATTATCATGAAAATGATTATTACTGATCAAGCAAGCAAGTGGTTTCAGAGTGAGATGGGATTGTCAGAAGGGCGTGGTGTTCGGTTTTATGGAAAAGTTTACGGTAGCACACCAGTTCATGAGGGCTTTTCTTTGGCAATGACACCAGATGATCATCCTGAAAAACCATATGCAATCACTAAAAAAGATGGGGTCAATTATTTTGTCCAGGAAGATGATCGCTGGTTCTTCAAGGGTTATGATCTGATTATTAATTATGACCCAAGTCTTGATGGTCCCAAGTATAACTATGTTGAAAATGGTGAAATGTAGTGTGAACGCACGAATGAAAAGTAGCCTCAAACAAATAAGGATAACCTACTTATCTATATGATAAATGGGCTATCCTTATTTAATTTAGATTTAGTTTTGACGTCGCTGCCTGTACAGCCAGATGAGACAAATCCCAAGACTGATAAGGGTGATGATGACGCCAGTATTGAGCATCGGTGGCCAATAATTAAAGTGAATGGTGTGGCGGCCCTGTTGAAGCTTGAGAGCGGTGAAGATACCAGCAACCTTTACTGGTTTTGCCGAGTGGCCATCCACCGTGATGTGCCAACCTTTGCTATAAGGGATAGTCGTCATTAACGTAGCAGTTTTTGGTTTAACGTTAATGGACCCCGTTAAGCTGCTTTGACTCTGGTGAGTGATCTTCAGCGGGTTTGCCGCCAGTTGTTTTTGCCCGTCAACGAATTGCTGATTGTTGAACTGGTAAAGGGTGAAATTTTGTAACCAGAGAGTCGATTTTTTCAACGTCAGCTGTAGCTTAACTGGCTTCCCCTTTTGGTGGTCTGCAATATTGACCACAATCGTATTACGGTAAGTTGGATATTGCGCTAATGGATGATTGTTGAGACTAATAGCCACGTTATCATCCATGAGATTAGCACCTAGGGTGAGGTAATAGGCATTATTGGTTTTTGGCGTAAAGTTAAACGTGATGATACCAGGCTTAACCAGATTATTCTTTTGTAAAATAGCGCCCGTCAGTTTGGTTTGCTGTTTGACATTCTGAAAAATGACATGGTCAAAATTTTGAGCAGTAAATAGATGTTCATCTTGGACGTTGCCGGTCAAACTTGCCCAGAGATTTGCTTGGTACTGTGTTGGATCTTTGGTGGGGTTATCTAACGACAGTATTTTATCACTCGACAGAAAACCAAGTGGTAGGGCGTACGGGTTTTTGTAGGTTGAAATGAGACCGTTTTTGTTGACGCGTTGATATTCAGTCAAATCAGCTCGATTTGATACCGGATTTACAACCTTAGTGGCCACTGTACCCGAGTTCGTTTGTCGATCGACGATATACTTCATATTCAACAATGAATCGCTTAAGAGCGTACCATTGGTGTAGGTAACGAAACCGTCGCCATCCGGATTACCCATGTCGCCCATGAAAGTCGGCATGTCTTTTTCCAAAGTCGATGAGAATACCGAACCGCCGTTGAATTGTCCTGACAATGGGTCATTTTTAGTTCGCATGAAAGTTGGCGTCATTCGATACCAACTTGAATCTTTATGTGTGACATTACCCGATTCAGTTGATAAGACTTGCTGATAATTTTGATATTCAGGTTTGGTCACATAACTAATTCGGTTTAGACTGGTCACGGCACTACTAGACAATTCGATAACGGCAAAAAGGACAAAGGCTAACTGGTAAAACCACAGTTGTTTAACCGGAAGTGCAATCAGACAAAAGGCGGCGACTAATAAAAGACTGCCAATCAGAATTTGATTTTGACTTAGAAACGAAAATTGATTGACGTTGATCCAAACGTAGGTGATAGTTACCACGCAAATAAGAATGGGTACTACTAGTTGCTTCAGTGTTGGTGTGAATTCAGGTTTGAGCGCACTTGCCGCCAACCAAATTAACCAGAAGCTGACCACGAAGGAGAAACGGTAAGGGTACCAGATTGGAAATTGCATTCCATGCCATAGCAGATCTAACGGCTCAAAACACAGTGACAATACCAAAATAACTGTTATTGCTAATGCTAACCATTTAGTCCGTTTGGGACGGTTTTTTTGTAGAAAATAAAACATTGCGCCCAGCACCATGAGGCTACCAATAAATAGATTTGGCGTACCCTTCGGCATTTGACTAAAATTAAAACTCCCTAGGAAAAACTTCGCTAACATTTTTGGTGGGAAGTATTCAAACTTGGCTGACCAATCCGTTTGCGTATATTGATTTTTACTGATGCCTAGAGAGTACCAAGTTGGCAGAAGGGTAACTGCGGCTATACCAGCTGCTAAAACGGAACCACTTATAAAACGCAACAATACATGTCGAGTTGACTGACCTGAATGCGCCTGTGTCAGCCAGTACCAAAGAAAGAACAGACCAGCAAAAAGACAGACCATGTAAGCCATGTAGTAGTTAATGATCAGTAGTGCTGCTAACCAACCAACGTAAAAGCGAATTTTACCAGTGTCTACAAGCCGAATAATCCCCCAAATAATCAGTGGCAGAATAATTATAGCGTCCAACCACATTAAATTGAGCTGGTTGGCTACCATCCAGCCCATCAGTGCGTAACTGGTTGAAAAGGCCAAAACCGGTAAATGTGGTTGAACCTTGGTTTTCATTAATAGCCAAGCGAAACTTAGCCCGGCCGCACCATACTTCAAGATGGTGATCCAAAAAATCGCAGTTGGCAGTGATTTGTCAGAAAATAGCAGTAGAATGACGTTGAACGGGCTCATTAAATAGTAAGTCCAAACGCCAAACATTTCGCCACCTAAAGCTTTCTGAAAGGTGTAGACGAAACCACTGGGATGGCTCAGCAATGTGTGCCGAAAGTAAGCAAAGAAGTCGACATACTGTTGGCCAAGATCCACCGTTAGTAGCGTTGAGCTGCCAAATGGTCCCATACCACGGTAGCAGAAATATCCGGCCATCACAGTAGCGGGGATGATGAAGCTTAAAAGTAACAGTGATAATTTTTCGTGTTCACGAACCCATTGAATGAATAATTTCAAGAATAAAAACCTCCGTAGCCCCGTTAAACAGCAATTTCTTAACGAGTTTGATTCTAAGTATTTAGCATATCATAAAAAGTTCATAAAAAGTTTTAAATCCGTTCAGTGTTAATGGTTTCGTTAATTAAATTCTGGTAGAATAATGAAGTTAGATAAGGAGCGTTAGGATATTGAAAAATTTCTTTAGTCGATTAACTCAACACCAAACGACTCGCAATAAAACGTCAACTACAGCCCAGATTCCATTCAGAATGAACTTTCTCTTCATTATTGTAGGACTTTTATTTGCCGCGTTGATAGCACAATTAGCATATTTACAAATTCTTCATGGGACTCAACTTAAAGCTGAGGTTAGTCGAACCGATAGTACGGTGGAAACTAACAACGTTCAGCGGGGAATGATTTTCGATTCTACTGGTCGGGTTTTGGTCGGTAATAAAACCCACCAGGCAATCAGTTACACCAAGAGTGTCAACGTGTTGGCACCGCAGATGTACCGAACGGCCAATAAGTTAGGTCAGTACCTTAAAGTACCGACTGGTTCGTTGACCAGACGGAATCGTGCTGACTACTATTTGGCATCAACAAGCCGAGAAAAACGGGTTCAAGCAAACGTTCCAGGAATCAAAAATATGGCGCAATCGGATGCTTACGATAAAGAACTTCAGTACTTGTATGCGCACCCTGCTGAATTTAAACTGACTCGGCAGCAAAAAAATAACGCGATGATATATGCCCGTATGAGTGGGGCGTATTCACTATCAACGACGTATATTAAAGAAACGGGTGTAACCAGTAAGGAACTTGCTGAAGTCGGTGAACATCTGGGTGAAATGCCAGGTGTGAAGGTCGGAACCAGTTGGACCCGTAATTATCCATACGGTAGTTCATTGAAGAGTATTCTAGGAACGGTTTCTTCAGAAAAGACTGGCTTACCAGATAGTAAGGTTAACCAGTATCTAGCACAGGGATACTCCAGAAACGACTCAGTTGGGCAAAGTTATCTGGAGGAACAATATGAACCCGTTTTGCGGGGGAGTAAGTCACAGACCGATGTCGAAGTTTCTGGGACTAAGATCATGAAGGAAGTCAAACGCTATGGTGGTCAAAAGGGTGATAACCTTCAGCTGACCATTAATGCTGGCTTCCAGAAAAAATTACAATCGCTCGTGCGACAAGCTGAAAGTGGTGCCGGTGGCGTTTCAACTGGTACTTATGCCGTTGTGATGAACCCCAATAACGGCGCTATTATTGGGATGGCCGGAGTTGATCGTAATCCAAGTACCCAAAAAATAACCAACAACGCCTTGGGTGCTATCAATAGTTCCATCACGATGGGGTCAGTGGTTAAGGGTGCCATGGTTTCTGGTGCTTTGATGGATGGTGTGATTACCCCAACTAACAATACGTTGACTGATATGCCCATCACTGTCGGTGGTACTAAGAAAGCTTCTTGGTTTAACAAAAACGGTGGTCAGAACATGGCAGTCAACGCTTCAACCGCACTGGAAGTTTCTTCTAACTCCTATATGATGCAGTTAGCCATGAAAGAAGCTGGCTTTAAGTATTCTGAAGGTGCCGCGCTTAATATGAATTCCAATATCTTTAATATTATGCGGGGTTACTTCAATCAATTTGGTCTAGGAGTCAAGACCGGCGTTGACTTACCAGGTGAAACCACGGGTATTCAAGGTTCAACCTCAAGTAAACATCTGGGAAATGCTTTGGATGAAGCCTTTGGGAACTATGATGCCTATACGACAATGCAAGTTGCACAATATATGTCAACGATTGCTAACGGTGGTTACCGAATTCAACCACATATCTTATCCTCAATTCGTGGTACCAATCAGAATGGTGGCTTAGGTGCGGTTAAAGCAACAGTTACGCCAACGGTTCTTAATCATATTGACATGACTTCAGCTGAGCGAAAACTCGTCACAGAAGGTCTTTATGACGTTGTGCATGGGACTAACACCTGGAAAACTGGTGGTGAACTCGATACGATCAAACCGGAAATTTCCGCCAAGACTGGGACAGCTCAGACCTTCTATAAGGGTACTGAAACAGTTACGTTGAGTTTAGCCTCCTATGCGCCTTCAACCCATCCACAAGTTGTGGTTGCTTTGGCAATGCCAAACTTGGATTACAATGCGGAAGATAATAACATGAAGCTGGCTAAGTCAATTTACCAAGCCTATTGGCAAACCGTTCAATCAACTTCAACTTTGAAGTCAAATACTACCAGCAATACAACAACGACCACTGCCACAGCTGGAAATTAGTTTGCTAGGTTCTAAAATGTGTGCTGTAAAGTAAATTTACTTAACAAATCTGGTATTTAGACTGGTAATTGGTTGGAATAAATGATAAAATACTACGAGTTAAGGCTATTTGCCAAATCATAAAAACGTAGGGAGGTCACAAGCCATGCGCGTACACATTACATTGGAATGTACCGAATGTCACGAACAAAACTACTTATCAAGTAAAAACCGTCGTAACAATCCTGACCGGGTAGAGCTTAAGAAATATTGCCCACGTCAACACAAGGTGACGTTACACAAAGAAACAAAATAAAGGCATAGGCGATGAGCCTGCGCCTTTTTTATTTAAGACAGGAGGGAAACGACTAGATGGCAACAAAAAAAGCAGTCCGAGAAGAGATTATGTCGGCATTAAACGCTATGCCTGATGACGTCCGTCATTTTCAAGCAGGTACCCTGTATGAACGGTTATTTGAATCCGAGGAATGGAACCATAGTCAAACCGTGGCAGTAACACTTTCGACTGGTTTTGAACTGAATACGCAGCCAATTATTGAGGCCGCCAAACAAGCTCGTAAACAAATTGTTATCCCGAAAACGTTTAATACCGACCGCAGCATGATTTTTTTACCATTAACTGACGGAACGGTTATGAAAGAATCCAATTTTGGGATTATGGAACCAGAAAATGGGACTGCCGTGCCGAAGAATCAAATTGATCTAGTTGTTGTCCCTGGTCTTGGTTTCACTAAGAAGGGTGTTCGTCTTGGCTTTGGTGGCGGTTATTACGACCGTTTCTTGGCTGACTATCACGGACGAACTGTCACACTTGCATTTGAAGCCCAAATGTTTAATGAACCAACTTGGCAAGTCGCCGATACGGACGTACTTGTGCAACACGTGATAACGAGCCACTAAGGGGGCAGATGATGCAGCAACAATTAAAACGCTGGCTAGCTGGTCCGTACATTACCATTGGGCTGATTGTCGTGATGTTTTTGGTGTATGGTGCCATGACGTTGGCTGGCGGTAGTCAAAATGCTCAAGTATTGGTCAATTTTGGTGCGAAATACAATCCTTTAATCCTAGCGGGGCAGTGGTGGCGTTTCATTACTCCCATTTTCCTGCACATGGGTTTTGAGCATATTCTTTTTAACATGGTGACACTTTACTTCATTGGCATTCAGATTGAAGCAATCTTTGGCCATTGGCGTTATCTGGCAATTTTTTTGCTGTCCGGAATTGGCGGTAACTTAGCTAGTTTTGCCTTTAATCCGGGTTCAATTTCTGCTGGGGCAAGTACCGCTATCTTTGGCTTGTTTGGTGCTTTCTTAATGCTAGGAGAATCTTTCTGGGAGAATCCTTACATCCGTCAAATGACGAAGACCTTCGTCTTATTTGTTGTTTTAAACCTGGCATTTGGTCTGTTCAGTCCTGGAACTGATCTTTTCGGCCATATCGGTGGTTTAGTTATCGGTTTTTTGGTCGGATACATCGTTGGTGCACCTAAGCTAGGGAAAGTCAGCAACGCTAAAAGAATCATGGCTGTAATCGTTACCATTCTTATTATGATTGGGCTATACTATTACGGGATAACGTTGTAAAATAGAAAAGTAATCGTGTGGAATTTCGGAGGATCTCGAAATGAAAACGCTCTATGATGTACAGCAGCTGTTAAAACAATTCGACGTTTATGTCTATGTTGGGAAGCGCCTGTGGGATATTGAGGTCATGGCTTTGGAGTTAGATCATTTGCACGATGCCGGCTTAATAGACCATAATACGTTTGCCCATGCCAAATTAGTTTTGACACACGAGCACCGTCTTGAAGAAGCACGTGAAAACACGAAATAAGTCTGGAGGAAACAAGTTCATGGCAAAGAGTTTAATTGGTATTGATTTAGGTGGGACCACCACCAAGATTGCGTTCGTCACACACGACGGCGAAATCACTCAGAAGTGGAGTATTCCCACGGATGTGAGTGAAAATGGAAAGCATATCGTTCCTAATATTATCACGTCACTTAAGAAAACAATGACCGACTCCGGTTATACTAAAGATCAGTTTATGGGTATCGGAATGGGTACTCCAGGTGCTGTGGATATTGCAAATGGTACGGTGATTGGCGCCTACAATTTGAATTGGACCACCACTCAACGCGTTCGTGATCAAATTCAAGCGGGTGTTGGACTTCAATTAGTATTGGAAAATGACGCTAACGTTGCCGCATTAGGTGAATTCTGGAAGGGTGCCGGCGAAAAAGACCAAGATGTGATCTTTGTGACACTTGGTACTGGCGTTGGTGGCGGCGTTATCGCCGGGGGCCAATTATTGCACGGTATTAACGGTGGTGCCGGTGAACTAGGTCACATTACTGTCCAGCCTAATGGGTATTTATGTACTTGTGGCAAACGCGGCTGTTTGGAGCAATATTCTTCAGCAACTGGTATCGTTCACGTTGCTAAGGATATGGCGGCTGAATTCACTGGTAAATCACGGTTAAAAGAACTTTTTGATAACAATGAAGAAGTAACATCAAAGATGGTCACGTATTTAGCTGATAATGGTGATATTTTGGCCAGTCGAATTGTTGATCGGGTTTCGTTCTATCTCGGTTTAGCACTTGCTAACTGTGCCAATATTTTGAACCCAGCTAACATCATCATTGGTGGTGGTGTTTCCGCAGCTGGTAATACTTTATTGCAACCAACTACTCGTTATTTCCAAGAAAACACGTTCCCAGCTGTTCGTGATTCTACTCGGATCAAGTTGGCTCAACTCGGTAATGATGCTGGTGCAATTGGTGCTTCATCATTAGCACTCCGATTTGAAAACGCAGGCGCATAATTAGTTTTGGAAGGACGAGAGACATGGCTATTGCAGCAATTTCTACATCGACACTCTATTCAATCATTTTAGTGATTTTGTTACTGGTTTACTTGGTTTGGTATTTGGTAGGTATTTACCGTCGTAATCAAGCAGCTACCTTAATTGATGAAAAAACCTTTACGGAGGGTATGCGTAAAGCCCAGGTCATTGATGTTAGGGAAAAGAAGGACTTTGACGCAGGTCATATTTTAGGTGCGCGTAATATTCCGTATTCAACCATGCGGGCCTATTACTCTGGGATTCGCAAAGACTTACCGGTGTACTTGTATGATCAAGGTAAGGCAATGAGTTCACGCTCAGCAATTCTGTTGAAGAAGCACGGTTATCAGGATATTTATATTCTGAAGACTGGGTATGCACGCTGGGAAGGTAAGACTAAAAAGTCAACGATTTAATTAAAGAATGTTTATGTATCAGACAGACTTAATCTAACCAAAGATTAAGTCTTTTTTCTGTACCCCGCTTGTGATTCCATCAATTGTGGGTTCCTTACTATTCGGTATACTAATTATTCTCTAAGAAATAATTCTCTAAATTTTAGTAAGCAAACGCATTGCCATTTTTACAAGATGTGGTATCATAGGTTTTGTTGAAGGCGTAATTCATTGAAAAGTTATCAAGTGAAAAGCTTGCTTCTTTAGATAATGTTTTACAAGCTTGGCTTTAATCTTATTTTAATCTCATGAGTGGTCACGAATAAGAAGAGTAATTAAATTATGTTAGGTAAAGAAAGTCCCAGTTGATGAAAAGGGATCCTAGTCATTTAACGAAGTGCGCTTATTCAGAACCAATCTGCTTAATGGCAGATCGTCAGGACACGTTATCGTCCCGGGCTTGAAAACGAGCCGCAAAAACATTACCACAGGGTGGAATAGCGAATACAATCGTCCCTATCAGTTTAGAAATAAACTGATGGGGACTTTTTATTTACCCGTAAGTGGATTGGTTCTAACCACATGATTAATGATTGAAGCAATAATTTATTTCAGGGGGCAAAATGACATGGGTAGTTGGCAAATTATTCAGCAAAGCTTACCACTTTTTGAGAAAGGATTTGTGCTGACACTGTGGCTTTCATTTGTCGGTATCATTGGCTCGATAATTGTTGGTTTGATTTGCAGCTTATTGAAGTACTTTCAAGTTCCGGTTCTGGGTAGACTAGCTGCCATCTACGTTGAAATTTCGCGAAACACGCCACTGCTAGTCCAACTATTCTTTCTGTACTATGCCTTTCCAGTATTTGGATTCAAATTGAACGCTGAAATGTGTGGTATTGTTGGCTTGATTTTTCTTGGTGGCAGTTACATGTCAGAGGGATTCAATGGTGGTTTTGACGGCGTTAGTAAGACCCAAGTTGAAACAGGTAAGGCAATCGGTTTATCGCGGCTGCAATTAGCTCGCTATGTTGTCTTTCCACAGGGATTTACATTGAGTGTTCCAGCGCTTGCCGCAAACATTATTTTTCTTATTAAAGAAACTTCGATTTTTACGGTGATTGCCATTCCAGAACTGACAAATACGGCTTTGGATCTGATCGGCATGTATTACCGTTCAAATGAATACTTGTTTATGCTGGTTATCGGGTATGCGATTATTCTGATTCCGCTGTCAATCATACTCACCATTCTAGAAAAGAGGGTTCGCTATGGCACATTCGGGAATTAACGTTTTATTCGAAGGCCGTAACCTCATCCGTCTATTTGGTGGGTTATGGACAACAATTGAGATCGCAGCAGTTGCATTAATACTGGGTTTGATTTTAGGTGTTATTTTAGGTGTTTTACGAACTTTCCAGAATCGATTGTTAAGGGTGATCTTGAGGCTCTACCTGGAGTTCTTTCGAATTATTCCCACGGTTGTATTGCTCTTCTTGTTCTACTATATTTTGCCAAAGCAAATGGGACTCAACTTACTCGCCAATGAAGTGGCAACCTTGGTATTTGCGTTGTGGACGGCCGCTGAAATGAGCGATATCGTCCGTGGAGCGTTGATTTCGGTTCCTCAACATCAGCGTGAATCGGGGATGGCGATTGGACTTAGTCGCTGGCAATTATATCGTTATGTACTGATTCCCCAGGCGGTCTCGTTGGAATTACCCGCAACAATCAATCTGGTGACTCGGGTGATTAAAACAACCTCACTGCTGATGTTGATCAGTGTGATGGATGTGATCAACGTTGGACAACAAGTTGTCGAAGCAAACAACCAAAAATATCCAACTGGTGTCTTTTGGGTTTATGGCATCATCTTCGTGATGTACTTTGCAATTGATTATCCACTTTCTTGGTGGGCAAAACGAATGGATAAAAAGAGATTGGAGCGGGCAAATGGCTAAAGAAGTTATCAAAGTGGCGAATTTGGAGAAATATTATCAGAAGCGTCATGTGTTACATGAGATTAACTTTTCGATTCATGAAGGCGAAGTCGTGACCCTATTGGGACCTTCAGGCTCTGGGAAAAGCACCCTGATTCGCTGTCTAAATGGTTTGGAACCTTATCAAAAGGGTGACGTGATTTTTAACGGGGAAAAGGTCGTTCCAACGGAGAAAAACTGGCAGCAAATTCGTCAAAAAATTGGCATGGTTTTTCAAAGTTATGATTTATTTCCTAACTTGACGGTTCTTGAAAACATTCTTCTGGGCCCCGTTAAGGTACAACATCAATCTAGAGAAGAGGCGAAAGTTAACGCTGAACGGTTGTTAGCACAAGTCGGCTTACAAGATTATGAGAACGTTTATCCACGACAATTATCGGGTGGGCAAAAACAACGGATTGCGATTGTCAGGGCGTTAGCATTAAAGCCAGAATTGATGCTGTTTGATGAAGTAACGGCTTCACTTGATCCAGAAATGGTTCGTGGCGTGTTAAACATTATTTCTAACCTCGCTCAGGATTCGAATATGACCATGATAGTAGTGACTCACGAAATGAACTTTGCACAGCAGATTGCCGACAGAGTACTGTTTTTGGAAGATGGTCATATTTTGGAGCAAACCAAGGGAGACCAATTTTTCAAACAACCCCAGACTGATCGAGCAAAGGCTTTCTTGGAGAGTATGGATTTTTAACACTGTGAACCGTAACCTCAATCAATTTACTAACCAGACTTTTTATAAAACCAAAAAATTTTAGGAGGAACCACATATGAAGAAACTTGGGTTTAAAAAACTTGGATTGTTCTTAGGAATTGCTGCCAGTTTGGCATTGGTGTTAAGCGGCTGTGGCAGTAGCAGCAAGAGCAGTTCTTCAGCTAGTTCAACCAACAAGGGTCAAAGCACGATGCAACAGATCAAGAAGCGCGGGACAATCCGAATTGCCGTGTTTGGTGATTTGCCACCATATGGCTGGGTCAACAAGCAGGGTCAACGAGTTGGTTATGATTTGACCCTAGCGCGTCAAATTGCTAAGGATCTCAAGGTCAAGCCAAAATTTGTTCAAGTGAACGCAAATAACCGGGTTGACGCCCTTAATTCCAACAAAGTCGATCTTGTTTTAGCAAACTTCACTGTGACCCCAGAACGGAAACAAGTTGTTGACTTTGCGTCACCTTACATGAAGGTTTCTGTTGGCGTTGTTTCACCTAAGACTAAGCCGATTACTAAGGCTAGTCAGCTGCAGGGTAAGAACCTGATCGTGACTAAGGGGACAACAGCAGAAAACTACTTTACTTCCAAGCAGCCAAACGTTAAACTGTTGAAATTTGATTCTAAGACACAACAGTTCAATGCCTTGAAGAATAATCGTGGTGCTGCTTTGGCTGATGACAACTCTTATCTTTATGCATGGGTCAAGAATCAGCCCAAGTACACAGTTGGCATCAAGTCAATTGGGCCAAAGCAATATATTGCTCCAGCCGTTAAGAAGGGTAACAAGTCACTGCTTAACTACACCAACAAAGAAATCAAAACTTTAACGGACAAAGGTTTCTTTAAAAAAGATTACAACTCACAACTTAAACCATACTTTGGCAAGGAAGTTACCCCACAAGACATTATCATTAAATAAACGAGTAAACTTGTCATTTAATCATTAATTTTAAAAAACTCATCGTCTCCAACTTCTCGTACAATGGGATTGTTGGCAGTTAGACGATGAGTTTTTGATTGATGGAAAAGTGGTACAGAAAAAGCCCCAGTGGTAATGGGACTTCAAAGTGCAACGAGATATTAGAAACGATTAGTGATGGGCAGATCGTGATTTACGAGCAGCTCGCTTACGGTTCTCCTCAAACTTCTCTTCTTCGTCTTCGATCGGTTCAACAACTTTTTTCTTGAATGATAAAGCTGCACCTGCGACTGCACCAACAGTGGCTACAGTGCCAAATAAAAACCCTTTGATAAAATGCTTCATTGTTAAAGGCCCCCTGACAGGTTAAAATATGATTTGTTACCTACATTATGCAGGTTTTAGGCTTAAATTTCCAGTCATTAACAAAATTATAGTGGAGTGATCAGTTTGAAAAAAGTACTGGCCATAATCGGGCCAACAGCTGTTGGAAAAACGGCCTTATCATTGGAACTGGCCAAACAGTTCCATGGTGAAATTATTTCTGGCGATTCAATGCAAGTTTATCGTGGCCTGAATATTGGTACCGCAAAAATCATGCCAGAAGAACGGGAAGGTATACCACATTACTTAATTGATATCCGCAACGTTGATCAACGGTATTCAGTGGCTGATTTTGTCAGCGAAAGTCGGCATTTGATTGATGAGATTACTACCCGTGGCGGCTTACCCATGGTTGTGGGTGGGACTGGTTTCTACTTGAAGGCGTTACTTTACGACATGAATTTAGGTGGCGACCATTTTGAACTATCCGAGGCAGTTAGAAAACGGTGGCATGAATATGCGATTAGCCACGGACAGCAAGCCTTATGGGAACATTTAAATTCGATTGATCCTGATGCTGCAAAAAAAATTCCGATAGAAAACGAACGCCGGGTGGTGAGAGCACTAGAGGTCTATGAGCGCACCGGCACGCTGTTTTCCAAACAACAATCAGCGCTTCAACTGAGATATGATGCGTTTGTGATTGGGTTGAACACGGATCGTGCTCAGGTCTATCAACGGATCAACCACCGGGTAGACCTGATGCTTTCTCAGGGTTTGATGAATGAGGCTCGCCGACTTTATGAGGCAGGTGGGGAGCAGTGGCAATCCGGTAAAGGAATTGGTTATCGTGAGCTTTTTCCCTATTTCAAAGGTGAAGTTTCTGAGGTTGACGCAATTGAGAAAATCAAGCAAGATACCAGGCACTACGCGAAGCGACAGTTGACTTGGTTCAGGCACCAGCTTCCTGTTCAATGGTACGATATTATTGCCGATGATGAGACTAAAAATGAAATTGGTACAGCAGTATCAGAGTGGTTAGAAAAATGATGTTATAAAATATGACATGAAGTGTTGACAGTCAAACGAATAGTGGTATGATTAGACATATTAAAGGAGGTGAGTGCAATGGCAGAAAAAGAATTGCAACGTTCAAAGTCAGTATTGCCAATTGGTACGGTTATGAAGTTAACTGATTTGACTGCTCGTCAGATTCGTTATTATGAGGAACAACAGCTGGTGATTCCGGAACGAACGGATGGTAATCGGCGAATGTATTCGTTAAACGATATTGATAAGTTGCTAGAAATCAAAGATTATCTGGATGATGGTATCAATATGGCTGGCATCAAAGCAATTTATGCCCAGCAAAAGAAACGCGCTGACGATTTACAAAACGAAACGCTGACTGATAGTGATGTTCGTCGAATTCTTCATGATGAATTTCTCAATATCAGTGGTCTCGAACCTAATTCTGGTGCTCCATTGCATTCACAGCGACCTTTAAAGTAACAGCACTGTTGATGGTTACACAATCTATCATTCAAGGAGCGATTTTATGCCAAAACACGATTACACCAAAGACGATATTCGTCAAATGGCTAAGGACGAAAACGTCCAATTCTTACGATTAATGTTTACAGATTTATTTGGAACGATTAAGAATGTTGAAGTACCAATTTCGCAATTGGAAAAACTACTTGACAACAAGTTGATGTTCGATGGCTCTTCAATCGACGGTTTTGTTCGCATTGAAGAAAGTGATATGTATTTGTATCCTGACCTATCAACTTGGATGATTTTCCCTTGGAGTAGTGATCGTGGTAAAATCGCACGTGTGATTTGTGAAGTCTACACGACTGAAAACAAGCCATTTGCGGGTGATCCACGTAACAACTTGATTCGTGTATTGGATGACATGCGTAAAGCTGGTTTTACCGACTTTAACATTGGTCCAGAACCAGAATTCTTCCTATTTAAAATGGATGATAATGGTAAACCGACAACTGATTTGAACGACCAAGGTTCATACTTCGATATGGCACCGATGGATTTGGGTGAAAATTGCCGTCGTGAAATTGTGCTGACGCTTGAAGATATGGGCTTTGATGTTGAAGCTGCTCACCATGAAGTCGCACCAGGTCAACACGAAATTGATTTCAAGTACGCGGATGCGCTCCATGCGGCCGATAATATTCAAACCTTTAAACTGGTTGTTAAGACGGTTGCCCGCAAGTTTGGTCTGTACGCTACTTTCATGCCAAAACCGTTGGCTGGTATTAACGGCTCTGGGATGCATTTGAACATGTCACTGTTCCATAAGGATGGTAATGCCTTCTACGATGAAAAGGGTGATTTGCAGTTATCCCAAGATGCTTATTACTTCTTAGGTGGCTTATTGAAACATGCCCGTAGCTTTACAGCAATTTGCAACCCAACAGTTAACTCATACAAGCGCTTGGTACCTGGCTATGAAGCTCCGGTATACGTCGCTTGGTCAGGTTCAAACCGTTCACCATTGATTCGGGTACCAAGTTCCCGTGGCTTATCAACACGTCTTGAACTCCGTAGTGTTGATCCAACTGCTAACCCATACTTAGCTATTGCTGCCGTACTGGAAGCGGGCCTAGATGGTTTAAAGAATAAGATCGAACCTGAAAAGAGTGTTGATCGTAACATCTATCGGATGGATGATAAGGAACGTACGGAAAGTCATATCACAAACTTACCAGATACGTTGCACAATGCATTGAAGGACCTGACAGCCGATGAAGTGATGCGAAAAGCAATGGGACCACATCTATATCCTAGTTTTATTGAAGCTAAGAACTTGGAATACGATGCTTACCGGACCCAAGTTTCGAAGTGGGAACGCGATCAGTACCTCGAATTGTACTAGAATAAACTCTGACGATTTTTAAATCTCAATAACTAAAGGAGTCCGCTTACCAATCAACTTGATTGATAAGCGGACTCCTTTATTAGTGAACTAACTTATTCAAAATAAGCCCGAATCACTCGTTCATAAATGGCAATGAAATGTTCAAAAATTTCCAAATCAACGTATTCATCTATCTGATGAGCGGTCATATTGCCAGGACCAAAGACGGCAACGGTCATCTTCGGGTTAGCCCGAATTAATTCTGAAGCGTCCGTCCCGGCACTTGAGCCACCTAATGGTAGTTGTTCCTTCAGTTCTTCTTCCCCAATTCGTTGGAGTAATTGAATTAATTTGTTGTTAGGATCGCTTTGAACCGGGTACTTATTGCCTAATAAATTAAAGGATAATGCCGCTTCTTCAGTGTGATTTAAGTTTTGAATTAACGTTTTCAAGTGGTTGATAATCGATTCGTTAGCAATTTCTGGGATCGTTCGAACTTTTACGAACATTTCGGCATGGGAGGGAACGGAATTCAATTGCTCCCCACCACTGAACTTAGTTGTGACAGCAAGGCATCTGCCTAATACTGGATTAGTTGCAGTGAAATGGTCAAAGTATGCTTGTTGCTGCTGATACAGTTTTATGAGTGGTGCGATCGCGTCAATACCAAGTTCTGGTGTTGAACTATGGGCGGTTTTACCATTTGAACTGACTGAATAGGTAATAGACCCCTTGTGTGCGTAATTTAATACGAACTGTTCTGTGCTTTGATTATGAGCAAGCAGTTGCTCCAGTTGTGGTTTTGAAAATTGAAATGGGTTGGTGGGCGGTGTTTGCAACAACCAGGCATTAGGAACGCTGCTTGGCTCAGCGACGATAATGCCCGCTACATCGTCAACATAACCATGTTGGGCAAAATATTGAGCCCCTTGCATGTGGTTCACTTCACTGGATTCCTCACCAATTGTCGCCAGCAGTCGCACATGACCATGGAAATTAACATTTTTTACTAAATCAATCATGGCAATCACTTCGGCGGCCAAACCAGCCTTCATATCACTAGTACCACGACCATACATTCGTGAGTCATCGATTTCCGCTCCAAGTGGTTGATGTTGCCACTTTGAAGTATCGCCAAGCGCAACGACATCTTGATGGCCCTCAAGTGCTAAGACGGGCAGATTGGTGTCACCAATTTCGGCTACCAAATTATAGCGACCTGGTTCAACTTCAATCAGCTGGCTATCAATCTGGTGTTTTGCCAAATATTCTTTGAGAAAAGAAGCAACAGATTCTTCATGTCCACCAACCGAATCCAATCTGATAAGTTGAGTTAATAAATCTCTGCATTCTGTTTGATTCATATCATTCACGAGCCTTTGCTTAAAATGGGGACTATTTTGTTGAACTTAATTGACTGTTGCTAAAAACGTCGAGTAAAGTTTGACATTTAAGTCAAATAGATTAGAATATGAGAATAAGATTAGAAATAATAATTATTAACTATTATAGTGTTTATTCAGTATTATTCAAAGGATTTACGCTAATAAATGTCGACTTTCGTTGATTTTATTCTCATAAATTATAAAAAAGGGTGATTCTTTTGGTCAAACAAGTTCAAATAGATGCATCGGTTGAAAGTGAGATGCGCCGAATTTTTACAACTTTACATAAACATCCGGAATTGTCCAATGATGAATATTGGACAACTGAACAGATTAAAGGTGAACTTACAGCACTGGATATCCCAATCAAAGATTATGGCTTAGAAACTGGCGTTGTTGCTGAAGTTACCGGTAACCCAGATGGTCCTATTATTGCTTTGCGGGCAGATATTGATGCCCTCCCACTTCAAGAAGAAAGCCAATTACCATATCAGTCTCAGATTGAGGGCGTGCATCATGCCTGTGGCCATGATTTTCATACCGCGGCGCTCCTCGGTGCTGCTAGGTTATTGCGCCAACAACGCGATCAATTACCTGGTACAGTTCGATTATTGTTTGAACCTGGCGAGGAACGCCATACCGGGGCCAAAACAATGTTGAAGGCAGGGGCGTTAAACGGAGTTGCCGCAATTTTTGGGATGCACAATATGCCGCAGATACCCGTTGGTGAAGTTGGTGTGAAGGTTGGCAAACTTATGGCTTCAAATGATAATTTTGAAGTAACCATTAATGGTGCTGGTTCGCATGCTGCGATGCCACACACTGGTCGTGATCCGTTGGTGGCAACCGCTGCGATTATCATGAGTCTACAAACAATCGTCAGTCGCAATATTGATCCGGCAGATCGTGTGGTGGTAACGGTAGGACAGATTACTGGTGGTCATGCCAATAATGTGATTCCGGATGACTGTTTCTTCAAGGGAACCATCCGGGCTTTCTCTGATGAGAGTCGAGCACTAGCTAAAGAACGATTTAATGAAGTCGTTTCTAAGACCGCCTTGGCATATGGTCAAACAGCAACCATAACCTGGGATCAGGGGCCATCACCTGTTGACAATGAAGCCACCGTGACGAAGCTAGTAGCCGAACAAGCCCAGCAGTTTATGACGGTGATTGATCCAGCGATGACCAATGCAGATGATGACTTTGCTAGTTTTGAGGAGCAAGTCCCCGGTTGTTACGCCTTCATGGGGAGTCAAGGGCAGTCGAATCTACACCATTCAGATTTCATCGCCAATCCAGATGGGCTTAAGTACGCTGCTAAGTTACACGAAAGGGTTGCTATTGCTTTATTAAAACGAGCGGCTATTGGCGAAAATTTATAAGCGACAAAAAGCACCACTGATTAGCTTAAACGTTCTGTTTGAGCCAAAAGTAGGTGCTTTTTTTGAAACTGCCTATTTGAGTTCTGGCCTAATTAATTCTTGATTATAGAATGATGGAAGAACCCAGCATTTAGTGAGCACAAAGATTTCGTTTAAATATCAACTTTTTCGTTAAAACTGCTTTATTAATCATAAATTATCATTTAAGATTGAAGTATATACAGTGAGAAATAACAATCGAGGGATAATATGCCGAATAATAATGAAGAAGCACATCAAGAAGTTATACCGGGTCAGGCTCAGCTTGATTCATCTATCACCCAAAAAATCAACTATTTACAAACGCTTCAAGCAGCCTTAGAAGATCATGACGACCGTCAGATTTATGAACTAATTGACAAACCGCGGTATGATCGCGAGGTTAAAAAGTCTCGTTCCACCACTAAGAGTCAGAACTTAGCCGATTTAATTGCCGATGATCATGAACAGTTGAGTCACTATCTAAGTGAGAATTTGATTGACTACTTAGGTCAGACTTATCCTTTCTTTTACTATGACGAGGTCAAAAATGGCGAGTTTGATATTTACTTTGGTAACTGGTGGGATCGTCGCAAATTCGGGAAGCTTGACGTTTTAAACGTCGCTTTTGAATTTGACGAAACCGAATATAACAAGTTGAAGCGTGCTTTTGAATTGGATGCGCTTAATCAGCGTTATAATACCGAAAATATTGCAGAAATTTCAGCTGGTAGTGCCCAGTTACAAAAATTAATTGATGGTCAGGACGAACGTGATCATCAAAAGGAAACTTTACGACAACAGCTAAAAGAAGTTAGTCAAAAAAGTACATTGCCTTGGGATTCTGGTAAAGTCAAAGAGGAACGCCAGGGAATTGTTAATCAATTATCTCAGCTAGCAGATGAAGACGAAGAAGCTATTAACGCTAATAAGAAGATCAAAGAGAATGACGAAAAGATTTTGAGTCTATCCAAAGAAGACACAATTTTGACGTATGAGAAGCAAAGCATTCAGCAGCGATTTGAAGATTTTTCACACTTTGAATCCCATAATCAAAGTTTGTACACGGATTACCTGACAAATTTGATTGGTAAAGGGCAGGTGAAGGCTGATGATTAATGAGAATGACCCATCGACTCTGAGCACTAGCGGACGATTGCTTTCATATAATAATGCCGTCAAAGAAGGTTTAAAAACGGGTGAGCAATTTACTGAACTCATGGATCAATTGATCAACACGAAGGATCCTAAGGAATTGGTGGATGCAGCACAAGCCCTGTCCGTTTTTGAATTAGACAGTGATTACGTGACCTTTCCGCATCAGTATAACAATGCCGATTATTACTTGATTTTTATGAGTCGGTTGTTGGAATTGCATGATCACGGCGAAGCGATTACTTTAGAGTCTCACGAAGATAATCAACATCTGACCCAGCAGATTGCATCACTTGGTGATCTTGGTGTTTTTGCCTTTATCAGTGCAAATGATTCAACTGGTGGTGTTTATTATCAGGATCAAGTGACTGGTGAAACGCTCTTCTATTTGAATCTTAAGCGTCGGATGATGCGAATGAATAGTAGCGCCATCACAAGACTGTTTATTGAAACCTATGCTGATAAGGTTGAAAAGGATCAATTACTCGTTGCTACTGATTTGCTCATTGCATTTGGCGATGCCCTTAAAACTGACTTCGGCTTCGATGTAGACTTCAACTTGTTAGATACAAATAATAATGAATTCTACGCATTTCAGACTAGTAATTTGTCTGGCGAAATCGTTGATAAGTTATTTGTGGCCGCCGCATCTGAAAATTATATGTTGAAACATGATGAGGATGGTGCCGTTTTGGAATTGGCACCTGACTTAACGCTTAAGATCGCCAGTCATAATGCAACCGGCGGGGCAGCTTGGGGGCTTTACATCGCAGACAAGGACCAGCAAGTTTCATGGTTCAAAGTGTTGCTCAAATATCCGTTCTTACGTGATTGGTATCTTGAAAATATTGATGATCTACAGATTCGTTCAGATAGCTTAGTTTTTTAGAGGTGACATTTTGACGTTAGATTTAGCAAATTTACTACAAACAGCCATTCAGCGGCGCAATCAGTTTAATTACGAAAACCACGTTGAGATTAGCCAAGAAGAGGGATTAAGAAATGAATATGTCGCTCTTAGTACGTCATTAGCACACTTAGCTGACTTGATGGGTTGGTATCAGCTGCGGCAAGAAAGTCGCACCGTGGCTCCCGAGGAACTACTTCAAGCATACCTCGAGGTTATCGAGCATTCTTTCCAAGTGGCTGCAAAACAAACTTGGTCGCAACTCATCGTAATGAAACCAGCTGATTTAGATAAATTAGCACATAAACGGCCTGCAAAGAGTCTGAGTCAACAGTATTTATCGATCTTACATTTTGTTGATCAGTCGTTCTTTGATCGACAGCAAGACGCATTTCGACACGCCTGGCATCTCATTTTAAAGCTTGGTTTTGTAGACTTAGGCTTTAGTGGGGAACAAATTCAAGAAGCGTATTTACAAAATTAATGTGAAATCAAACGAAAGAGGAATCGATTATCAGCTACGATAATCGATTCCTCTTTTGTGAATAACTATGAAATGTGTAGTAATTTGAAAAATAATTGCACGTAAGCGCGCTTCGGTGTAGTAACAAGGTGCTTGGATTGAGCACGCTGACGGCTTGCGCTGAGATACAATTCCCATGCGCCGGCAAAGATAAACAAGCCGATAATAAATGAGATGAAAATCATCGCAATCCCCCCATAAATAAGATTTCAATTACGTTACAGCTTCATTATGGTTTTATGACATCCATTTTGCAAGCTATTTTATTCAAAAAGTTTGGGGCTGCAGGTAACTCGTTGGGTAACACAGTAGTTGCTTGTTAGATTAATTGTATATAACAATATGTTGAGATATAAGGCATATTCAGAATTGTGTTTTGACCACAAAAACTGGCTTTTTTATGATAAAAAATAAGTAAAAAAATGGGTCTACAATTTCTGGTATTGGTGAATAGCCAATGCCAGTTTTTTATTGGCCTTAGGAAATTATTAAAGGACACGAAGTCCTCACATGTTACGATTA
>NZ_JAAXLJ010000028.1 GCF_012641075.1 Secundilactobacillus angelensis
CTGTTGTTGTGTATCCACCTGCGTCGGCTTTCACATTATTGCTGATCGTGTACGCCACTGGCGTGCCAACGGCACCGTCTTGAACCGTTACTGTTTCTTTCGGTAAAACTGGTACTTCACCGTTGTAGGTCACGGTTTCGCTAGGTGCGGTGATTGTAATATGAGCAGGTGTGATATTCAAATTACCGGCAATCACATTGCTGCCAGTAATCGTGTAGTTCTTGTTAGCACTTTGCAGTGCGTTAACACCAGCTTCACTAAGCTTTACGGAATACTGCCCCGCATCACCCTTGATACCACTGAAATCAAAATCCTCAGCAGTTAATGTTGGAATAACCATATCGGCTGGTCCAGTCACCTTAAAGTCGCTGGCAGCCACGTTCGTAGTGCCATCATAAACTTTATTGGCATCACTTAAGGTCACTTTAGCGCTGGCATTCGGCGTAACTGTCACCGTGCCATTAACTGCTGTAATCGCGTAGTTCTTGTTACCATCAGCTGGTAATTCAACTGCTGTTGTGTATCCACCTGTGTCGGCTTTCACATTATTGCTGATCGTGTACGCCACTGGCGTGCCAACGGCACCTTCTTGAACCGTTACTGTTTCTTTCGGTAAAACTGGTACTTCACCGTTGTAGGTCACGGTTTCGCTAGGTGCGGTGATGGTAATGTGCGCTGGTGTAATGTTCAAGCTACCAGTGATCACATTGTCGCTCGTAATTGTGTAGTTCTTGTTGGCACTTTGCAGTGCGTTAATGCCAGCTTCACTGAGCTTAACTGAATACTGACCCACATTGGCACTATCAATTCCACTGAAATCAAAATCATCATCAGTCAACGTTGGAATAACCATATCAGTTGGTCCAGTCACCTTAAAGCTGGTGGCAGCAATATTTGTAGTGCCATCGTAAACCTTAGTACCTGTACTAATTTGTACTTTAGCAGTTGTATTCGGGGTGATGACCAAATCACCACCAGTCACACTGCTACTAGTGATTGTATAATTTGTATTCACACTTTGTAATGCTGCAATCCCTGCATCACTGAGTTTAACCGCGTAACTGCCTACGTTGGCACTGGTGATGCCACTGAAATCAAAGTCATCATTGGTCAGTGTTGGAACAGTGATACCAGTTGAACCCGTTACCTGGAACAGTGTAACAGCCCCATTCTTACTGCCATCATAAGTCTTCATACCATTGCCAATTGCAACTGTTGCGGTAGTATTTGGCGTTATTGCAAAATTACCCGCTGTCACATTAGCTCTGGATATGGAGTAATTTGGATTAACTTTTTGAAGATCTGCAATCCCTTGATTGCTTAGTGTCATAGAATAGTTGTTGCTAACATTCGCACTGGTGATGCCACTAAAGTCAAAGTCGCTGGCGTTCCAGGTTGGTTCAATCATACCTGCCGATAATCCAACTTTGTATTGAGAATCAGCAACTTTGGTTGTCCCATCGTATGTTTTATTGTCATCACCAACCTTGATTACTGCATCGGCATTTGGCGTGATAAACAACTGGCCAGAAACGGTCGTAATATCGTAATTTGGATTATCCGTTGCGCTGACATTTACCGTAATCGGATAACCGACCGTACTTGCATCGATAACACTATTAGCACTCAAGGTATAAACCAGCTTGTCACCTTTTGCAGGCACCGGTGTTGTCACTTCAGCTTTCAGCGCAGCGTCATCATAAGTCTTACCAGTGTATGCTGTCGTAACATTGTCAGCTTTAATGGTAACTGGTGCTTTTGTAATCACAAACAGGCCACTCTGCACGTCGGTAGCATCAAACTGATAATTGGGGTTGGAAGCTTGAAGATCTTGAAGTCCCTTATCACTCAGTTTAACTTCATAATTACCCGCGTTTTGACTAATCGAACTCATGTCAAAATCGTTATCACTCAAAGTAGGAATTTTAAAATCAGTGTATTGACTAGGTGCGAGTACGTTAAAGGTTACGGGATCCGTTGATGCATCACCGTCGTAAACCTTCGTTGCACCTTGAACCACAATCGAAGTTGCTAACTGCGGGTTTTGAGCTGGATCAGAAACATTCACAGGAACCTTTGCCGTGTTCGCAGTTGGCACCGTTAATACCGCTGGTGTAACCGTGAACGTCGCATTATCTTCAACAGTCACAGCGTAGTTTTGTGATAACGAATCGCTGATTGCTTGTTTGGCCGCATCCGTCAATTGAACGTTATAAGTACCTACATTTTTGGCAACCGTACTAGTAGAACCACTCGACACAAACTGCAAATCATTTGCCGATAACGCATAGCTAGTTCCATCTGGTAAATTAACTTTATAATTTTCTGAATCAGGGGCCTGATTCGCACCCGTGTAGGTTTCGCTTTCTGAACCGGTTAGCTGAGCAGTAAACATCTTTAAATACGTCACTGGAACAATCAACTGACCGTCTTGAATTGGAACTGAAATGTTTAAATTATCATTGGACTTTAGCTGATAACCCTTGTATTGAGGTGGGGTAACATTAATAATTGTTCCACCAAGCGGTTTATTCGAAATTAACCATTTACCAAGACCACTAATAGCTTGTCCATTACCGTCTACTGGCACGAGGGCAATGCTGACCGGTTTAACTGTGTATTGAATACTGAGTGTGCCGCCAGCGTCAGGCACTGTATACGTCGTGGCTGGATTTGCCAACTCATAACCAGTCTCAATAGGTGGCGTCACCTTGGAGCCAACGGTCGCTGTTGTCGTAATTGGAGACAAGGTGCTGATAGCCACATTATTTGTATCAACTGGTTGAATTGTGTAGGAAACCTGCTTCAAATAAGTGACTGTGATAATTTTGTTAACGGCTTTTGATACTTCAGCCGTTGTCTTATCAGTAATGTAACCTTGATCTGTAAAATCAGGCACTTGCACGGTCTTACCATCTGAAGTTCCTACCGTTGTAGTACTCAGTGCACTAATTGAATGGCCGCTCGCATCCACTGGTTGAATGATATAAGTATTAGCACTAGTTACATATTTAACTGAAATCTGTGCATGATTCTCGGTAACATCCGCCGCAGCAAACATCGCGCTAACCGTTGCTTGATCTGGAGTGTAATCCTTCACCGTTGGACTGTCCTGGGTATAAGAACCGCCAACAATCCCGGTTAAAGTTACAGATGCAGGCACGGTTGCACCATTACCAGCAACACTGTACACAATTGTCACACTGGCTGGCTGCCCAGTATACGTAACGACGTGCATGTTGCTTGCGCTATCTGCACCATAAGTACCAGTAATTGTAACTTCTTTTGTAGTGTATCCAGCAACATTAGTAACCGGTATGCTAAATGAATCGCCATAATTTCCTGTCTGAGTAATAGCAGTGTAATTTGCGGCTGAATCTGGATCCAACCCCGCTGCAGCAATCGTCACTGTCTCTTTCAATGGTGTATAAGTTACCTTGAAGGCAGACTCGCCACCCATAGCATAGACACCACTCACAACCGGAATGTCAGCTGTATAACCCGTGATTGTCGGAGAAACAAAGTTATAACTATCCCCAACTTTAACGGTCTGTGTTTGAACGGGTGCCAGACTAGCATCCGCAGTTGGAAGTCCATTGTAGTTCACTGTAATTTTCTGTGTATCGGCTTGATACTTAACCTGGTAATTAGTAACACCAGGTTTGGTCACGATTGACTGACTGTCGACTAATTCGTAGCCTTCAGTACTATAATCAGGCATCTCAATCTGTGCATCAGTCTTGGTACTTGCGCTAACGGTGCTTAACCCAGCGATTGGATGGCCGTCCTCATCAACTGGTGTGATGGTGTAACTGTTATCGTTAGCTGTATAAGTTACCGTTTGCGTCTTGCTGCCGGTATTGCTATAGGTACCAGTCACAACTGAAACGTCAGGTGTATATCCCGCGACAGTTGGAACCGTAATCTTATAGCTACCATCCGTGACACCCTTAACAGTGGTTGACTTAGCAGCTGTATTAGTGGCCGGCAAGCCATTATAGTTAACGGTCATAGATGACGCATTAGCCACATATTTGACGTTGATTGTCGGTGTTGGGTGAGAAATAGCTGGCACCGTTTCGTTATTTGTTTGAACGGTGTATCCCTCATATTTGGGGTACTGAATCTTATCGCCAGTCTTACCGTCAAATTGTTGCGGTGCCAAAGTGGCAATCGGGACGTTATTGCTGTCCACTGGTTGTACCTTGTAAACCTTCGTATCAGGAGTGTAATTAACTGTAAATGTGTTGGTGCCAGAATCCGAAAAAGTACCCGTAATAGTGGTTTTGTTGGGCGTGTAACCAGCGACGATTGGCGAATTAATCTGGTATGAAGTTCCAATCGTCCCTTCAGCAGTACCAACAGGCTGTGACGTTGGCAAACCAACGTAAGTTACCTGCACATTGTACGGAATCGCTTGATAGCTTAATTGATAACTCGTCACACCACCCTGTGTTTTTGGCAAAGTCGTGCTATCGACTAATTTATAGCCGGTATAAGTTGGTGCAACAATTGAATCACCCGTCGTGCTAGATTCAGTCTGAACGGGTAACGTTGCGATGACGTTTTGATTTTCATCTACCGGAATTACTTGATAGCTATTGCTACTAGGTGTGTATTTAACGGTTAAAGCAGTCTTGCCTTCCTTAGAAAAAGTACCTGATATGGCGGCTTGATCAGCTGTATATCCAGGAACGGTCGGCGAAACAACATTATACGTACTGCCAATTGATCCATTAGCCGTATTTGATGGTAGAGTCGTTGGCAAACCTTGATAGTTAACTGTGACACTACTTGCAACTGCAGAGTAAGCCAGTTTTAGCGTCGTACCATCAGTTAATGGTGCGGCTATGGTAGCGGTTGACGGCGTATAACCAGTGTACGTTGGCGCAGTGATTGAATCGCCAATTTTAACTGTGCCTTGAGTTGGTGCTAAACCAGTGATATTTTGCCCCAAAGCGTTCACTGGCTGAATTGTGTAAGACACTTTATTTGTATAGTAAACGACAATGTTGTTGACGTTAGGGTTAGAAGTCAAAGCGTTTAATACACTGTTGGAAACGGTAATGGTGTTTGTCCCATCGCTCGCTACAGCTTTAACGAACCGGTAACCATCAATCGTCCTTGGTGCAAACGTGTTGGTACTTAAATCGGTCGTTGAAGCAATCGTTAAACTGTCCCCAACGTTCACATTGGTTGTGTCAGCATCGTGAAGAGGTGTGGATCCATCTTGGTCAACGTATGTAATCTTGATGGGCATGGTGTTGACTTTAGCCGTAAAGCCACCTTCACTAGCATCGGTTGTACTTGCAACCTGAACACTCCGCTCATCTAATTCATTACCGGTCGCCCCAAAAGCAGCAATCGAAACGGATTGATTTAGCGTGATTGAGTTTAATTTGCTAGTTGGAATATAAGTCGCTGAGCTAGTCGTCAGTGTTTGTACCTTTTGGGTCCGCGCGGCATCTTTATAAGTGGTATAAGTTAAAGTTCCTGTCACCTTGTGGTCCACAACGCCAGACGTAGGTGTCCAAGTTAACGTTGCGTATTCCGTCAAAGGAATGTTGACATTCGATGGCGTAGCTGGTGTTGAACTGTTTGACCACGTTGGTGAGGTGGCAGTGAGGTGTCCCTGGTCATCCGTTTGGCGAATAGTCAAATTCGTCCAGTCGGTATCCGCTCTTGAGGGAGTGTCAGCGACATCTTTATACCCATCTCGACCAATGAAAGTTGTGTTAGGCTGCCCATAAATACCAATATCAACTGATGGATCACTACCCTCGCCAACCCCAGCGGCTTGCGGATCAACTGGTTGTAAAATAAACCCGATGCCGCCACCGCCACCAGCTGTTTGAGACGTAAAACTTGCGTTAAAGGTAAAGGCCTTACTCGTATCAATCTGGTTCTTGAAAACTAACGTGCCAACCGTATTTCTGGTATCTGCTGGTACTAAAGTCACCCCACCATTACTGATGGTGTTCGAAATATTCACAGGTTTTCCAACTTTGCCATCAACCTTGGAAATTCGTTCGGCTTTAAAATTATCCTGCACAGCTTGAACGGATGAAGTAGTTACATTCGTCATATCAGTTCGGGAGACGGTACCATCAGCGTTCAAATTAGCTGGGTTAGTCCCGTTTAAGTTGGCTGTTGTGATTTTGTTTTGAGTTGCTGTGGTTGTGCTGTCATCCGAACTGGTCGGCGTCGTAGCACTTGGTGTAACCGTGGTAGCAGCCTTGACAGTTGCTGTAGCCTGCGCAGTTGCAGTGCTGGTGGTTGGACTATTTGCACTCGTGTCCGAACCAGTCACAACCTGTTTTGTAGCCGGATCAGTTGACGTTCCTGAAGCTTGCGCCGATACGGTAGGTACCGACCAAAAAACACCTGCCATCAAAACAATGCAGGTAAATGCCCATGTACTTCCACTTTTATACATTTTGTAATGTTCTTTACGTTGTATTGTTGCTTTATTTAGCAACATTTTCTGCCGTTTAGTCATGAAATAAATCTGCCTCCGTTGACTGGATTATCTACTAGCCCTTAGAAACTATAACGAGAACCCCCCGATTCGCGCTTATAGTTTAGAACAGCAACCTGTTCCACTTAAATATCCTCCGAAAGCAAATTCAGCGTTAGTTAACAATCTCACTCATAGCACTTAACTTAGGCAATGGCCATGGGTTATTTTAACTAACGCTGACTATATGATTCAAATTATTAATTGATTTCATATTAATAATAGCACTTATGTAATTAATTACTAGTTAATTTCGTGCAGAAATCGCTTTATGTCACGCTTACACGTCTGTTTCAAAGGAGTGATTACGTTATCAATGCCGATTTTACGGTTTAGCTCTGACTTATAATGAATTTTATCATTTAAATCATTTATTTAACAACGCTGTTTAAACAAGACGGTTGTGATTATGAGTCTTTTACGCTGAAATAAAAATCTTTTTTGAGGAGTTCGGCTACTTGTATAGAACTGATAATAAAGAGTTAGCTATCGCTTATTAGACAAATGTTTGGTCTTTTTAGCTGACGTAGACTTGTCACTCTTACTGTATTTGAGTAAGATTATTGTAATATTAAATTTTCGTTCTTGACAGGTTATTAGGGGGCTTAGTCATGAAGAAGTACCTCTGGGCAGTTATTATCGTCACCATTGCAATTATTGGGGTGATTTTTGGTGGATTGGTGCATTCGTTAAATCCGCCAGAAAAGCATACTGCACAGTCTCACTCAAACCAGCAGCAGTCGGCAAAGTCAGTCGGGAAAAACACCCGGAGTGCTGCCAAGAAAACGGTAACTGCCTCACCTGCGCCTAGTCATGTGATTTCTCGCGTGTGTTATAGCCCACAACTGCGTCGAAATTGGCGATACCGCGTGTATCTGCCAAAGAACTATCAGCGGCTAAAGGAACAGGGTACCCGTTTTCCTGTCATTTATATGTTGCACGGGCTATATGGCGATGAGACAAACTTAACGACACAAGCGCACTCCAAAACCTACTTGGATCAACTAGTTGCCGAAAAGCATTTGCCAGTAGTTGCCATTTTTCCAGACGGTGGTAATTCTTTTTACTTGAACACTAGTAACGAGAAGATGGAAAACGCAATGGTTGATGATCTCATTCCACAAACCACCAAGTCCTATCAGTTAGCTGGTCAGAAACAACGCGCGATTGGTGGGATCTCGATGGGTGGCTATGGTGCCGCACGGTTAACTTTCCGGCATCCACAGCTGTTCTCCGTTGACGCACTGGTTTCACCGGCTATTTGGCAAAAAGTACCTGCTACTGTGCAATCCAATCCGCAGGTTGACGCCTTCAGAACTAACGGTGCGTTTAACCAGAAAGCCTTTGAACAAGCTCAACCAAGCCGTTATTTAACCAGCTATTTAAATCAAACTAAATCTCCGGCACATTTTTACATAGAAACTACCGCGCTGGATACCACCGTCCCCATTGCTGACGTCAATCTATTTGTCGGGCAGCTGAAGCAACACCAGATCAAGTCCACTTATCAAGTCGATCATTTTGGCAATCATAACTGGCCTTACTGGAATCGCGCACTGCCCAACGCCTATCGTTACATCTTCAATCAATTTAAATCTCAGAGGTGAGTCCTATGCTAACGTGTCCAAATTGTGGGGCTAAAATTAGTCCTAACGATGTTTTTTGTCAAAACTGCGGTTACCGGTTAAAGCCGGCCACTACCAGCACCAACCAACCTTCCTCATTCCAACCTGAGCCCACACCCGTTGCGCCTCAGCCAACTACCAGTGTGCCCACACGAAATAAGCGGCGCAAAAGTGGCTCTCATAAAAAGGCAATTTGGATTAGCTTAGTCGTGCTCATCATTGTAATTCTCGCTGGTACCTATCTCTATGGTAGCGGGAAATATAGCAAATCTAGACAAGTGGATGACATGATAACAGCCATGCATGACAATGACACTGACACCACCGTCAAATACATGACTTCCACCGATCCGAGTTTAGAAATCAACTCAAAATCCATCAAACCATTTATGAGCTATTTAACTTCCGATAAACGTTACTTGGCTGACATGAAATCCAGCTTGATGGCCAATGACCAAACCAGCGATGGTACTTTCAAGTTGGTTACTAAGGGTCACCACCTGCTGTTCTTCCCCGCTTACAAACTAGCAGTTGTCGCCATGTACCCAACGGTTCAGACCAACGTGGATCAAGCGACCATCAGCCTGAACGGGTTGAACGTAGCTACCGCCAGCAATGATCATTATTCTTATAAAGCTGGTCCGCTGTTCCCAGGCCGTTATACGTTCAAATTAGCCAACACCGGTTCTACAGCAGATGGAAAATCGGTCACTAAGAACTTGGTTTCGACTCAATCGAAAAATATCAAAGTCGATTTATCAACGCCAGATACCACTGATAGCACAGACACTACGGACTCGAATACTGATGTTGATTCCAACGATAACAGCGACAGTGGCAGTGATACAGATGATAGTGGTACAACGCCAAGCGACAGCAACTATGGTCACTTTGAAGAAGAGTATCACGGCGATGAACAATCAGGCATTGACGCCATAGCTGATCAGTACGGTTTTGATTACGATGATTACACTTACGTCGTGAGCTGGCCGCACAAGGATGTCCTTCAAGTGAAAGCTTATGATAAAGACACCCATGATTATGACAGCACGTATCGCTATGACCAGATCCACGATATTAGTAGTCTGTTAAATGAAGATACCGGTAAGTTTGAAGAATAACTAAATATGGCCATTTAAGTGGGCTAGTACCGATTTAATCGACCGGTACTAGCCCTTTCATTAAGCTAATTGACTGAGCTTAGAATTGAAGTTTGTAACGTTTTTTGGTACACTTTTGTGGTCGGCAACAGAAACAAATCGGAGGGAAAATTATGCTTGTTTTTAATGACTATCCAGTGGGTGCATCAGCCTTACGCATCGTTAACGCACACGAATCACTAATTGCGAAGGACATCCGTGTCCTAGGGTTATATCCTGGTCAAGATACAATTTTGATTACACTGGCCCGTAGTGGTCAACAGGCGCAAAATACTTTAGCAAAAGCCATGCAGGTCGATCATTCAACGGTGGCTAAGTCCGTTCGCCGATTGGTTAACAACGGACTGGCTGAAACCGGCAAATCGTCCCAAGACGGCCGGGTCACTCTAGTTCAGCTCACCCCTGCAGGTTTAAAACTGGCTAAGCAAGTGGAACAAATTTGTCAAACCGTTGAGGAACAATCCATTCAAAATCTATCACCAGATGAACAAGCCGTTTTTATTAAAATCGCTAATAAAATCTGTGGTAACTTGGAGAAAATTGAAGTGTGACACAACTGGTTAGATTCCAAAATATAATATAAACTAGCGCCATTCCGATGGTTTTATCGGGATGGCGCTAGTTTGTGTTATATGGCCGGAATCTGAGTTGTGGAACAGGTTAAGGCTAAATTCAAGTAGTATACTAAATCAAATCATAGGTTGACTTTCAGTAGCGAAACCACCGGAGATACTTATCAATATCAACTGATAGCACTGCCCCCTTGTTTACTCTAGAATTTTGCAGCAACTTCCTTAGCTTCTTCTTGCGCAGCTGCAACGATTTCATCGGCTTGGTCTGGAAAATGGTCCATTCCTTCAACGCCGATTTTAGCAAATCGCTTAGCACCTAAATATTCTAGTGCAGCTTGTACATATTGGGTACCCAAATCTTTGCCTCCATACTTACCACCGGCAGCTTGGATGTGCACGAATGGCTTGTCAGGAACCAACGCAGTGTGACCAGTGGCAGTGTACCGGAAAGTTTCGCCAACAACGGTGATGGCATCAATCCAGTTCTTTAACTTAGCTGGAATGCTCAAGTTCCACATTGGGTTGGCAATAACTAATTTATCAGCAGCCTTGAATTGCGCTAGTGCTTCATTAAATAATCCCATGTTTCTTTGAACACCAGCAGGTAAATCCGTGAAGGCCTTCCCCTTAGCTAATTGTCCCCAGGCAGTCATCATTGGACCGTCTAGTTCCGGAAAATTAACGGCAAAAAGGTCTAAAATTTCAACCTCATCATCGGGGTTCTTTGCTTGATAAGACTTAATAAACGTATCTAACGTTTTGATTGTGCGCGATCTGTCCCCATCAAATGGGTGTGCTTTGATAACTAATACTTTTGACATTTCACTGTCTCCTTTGATTTTAATCGTTTATATGTGGTTGACCACTTATAATAGTGTACACTTTTTCTTAGTGGTCGGCAACGTTTGTGTTAAAAAACAACGTCATCCTTGCAGACGACGTTGACTGTATCATGTATTACTATCTATGAAATGACTCACCGTTAGCTAATTTATCAAGGTATTCCTGTGAAACTTTCCGTTGCTTGAAATAGTACTTCTTATCACGCTCGTCAAATTGACGGACCACGTGAGCCGGGTTGCCATATGCTAAGGAGTTGCTGGGAATCGACTTAGTAACGACTGAACCAGCACCAATCACACTATTATCACCGATGGTAACCCCTGGACAAACCGTTACACTGGCGCCGAGCCAGACATTGTTACCAATTTTAATTGGCATCGCGTATTCAGCACCCGTCTTCAGACGCAGTTCTGGATCTAAGGCGTGCCCCGCCGTGTACAGGCCAACATTACCAGCAATCAAGACATCGTCCCCAATTTCGATTGGACCAGAGTCTAACAGGGTTAACCCATTGTTTGCAAAGAAGTTTTTCCCAATTTTAACGTTAGAACCGTAGTCAGTATGAAATGGGAGTTCAATAAAGCAGTTCTCGCCAACTTCAGCAAATAACTCGTGTAGAATTCGGGTTCGATTATCCATATCCCGATAGTTTAATCGGTTATATTCGAATAACAGATCCCGAGCTTTCATTCGAATTTCCAGTAATTCTGGTGTTTGGTGGTACAATTCGCCATTGATCATGCGTTCAAATTCAGTATTTTCAGCCATTAGTGTGCTCCCTCAATTATTTTAGATATGTTCACATTATACAACGGAATGGTAGTGTTGGTTGGATTAAAAAACTAACCCGAGCTGCTTTTGAGTTTTTTTACATCACAAATGCACCGTCATCTCACTGGGTAACGGTGTATTTGTGATTGGTTGCTGTTATATTGACTAATCGGGCTTCTCCAGGCAGAGAGCGAAGTCCCTTGCACTTCGCTCTCTAACCGCCTCGCTTCACACCTTAAATTAACGTCTCAATCGCCCCACAAATTCTCTGCGTAACGACTGGATTATCCATCGTATAAAGATGAACGCCATCTACACCTTCTGACAACAGGTCCACAATCTGGTCGATAGCATACGCTGTTCCTGCATCCCTCATTGCTACAGGATTGTCCTGGTAGTGTTTCATCATCCGCAAGAACTTTGGCGGTAAACTGACACCGTTCATGGTTGCCATCCGCTTAATCTGGCGTTCGTTGACCACTGACATGATCCCGGCTTGAACCGGAACGTCAATGTTCGCCAATTCGCAGCGTTCCAAGAACTGATAGTAGTGCTCATTTTCAAAGAAAAGTTGGGTAATGAGTTGAGACACACCAGCATCCACTTTGCACTTCAGGTTTTTAATATCATCTACGCTATCTTTAGCCTCTGGGTGTACATCAGGATAACACGCACCCAGAATATTGAAGTCGCCGTCCTGCTTAATTTCACTGACTAAATCACTGGCATACTGGAAGTCTCCCTTTATCTGCCCATCCTCAGGCAAATCACCCCTTAACGCCAAGATGTTATCAATGTTTGATGCTTTGAGTTCAGCTAGATAAGACTTAACTTTAGCTTTGGTAAAATTAATCCCGGGAATATGAGGCACCACTTCAATACCGTAATGTTTCTTGACATAGCGACACAAGTCCAGTGTCCCGGACTTATTATCGCTGCCGCCTGCGCCATACGTCACACTGATGTAGGCGGGTTTCAAATTAGCTAACACGTCAAGGTTATCATAAAACCGCTCAATTGCTTTTTCACTGGCATTTGGCCGTGGTGGGAAAATTTCGAACGAGATCACGGGTCGTTCTTTAAAACAATTAACGACTTTCATGTGCCAGTTCCTTACGAACTTGTTTGGTTGCAGCAACAACGTTCTCCAGACTAGCTGTGGTTTCTGTCGTTCCCCGTGTCTTCAGACCACAGTCTGGGTTGATCCAGACATTCTGCAATGGTACCTTCTTCAAAATCTTGTGAATGGTTCCAGCAACTTCCTCTTCAGATGGAATCCGTGGTGAGTGAATATCGTAAACACCAGGGCCAACGTGAGTCTTAAAGTGTGATTTCTGAAGGGTATCCAGTAACGTTAAATCAGCACGCGATGCTTCAAATGAAATCACATCGGCGTCCATGTCATCGATGGCATCAATAATGTCACCAAACTCGCTGTAGCACATGTGAGTGTGAATCTGGGTAGTTGGTTGAACCTTGCTACCAACCAGACGGAAAGCTGGAATTGCCCAGTCAAGGTAACGACTGTACCAATCGGACTGCCGTAATGGTAATTTTTCACGTAAAGCTGCTTCGTCGATCTGAATGATCTTGATGCCGTTCTTCTCCAAATCAAGCACTTCTTCTTGAATGGCTAAGGCAATCTGCAAGGTACTTTCCTTCTTAGAGATATCCTCACGTGGGAATGACCAGTTCAAAATCGTTACGGGGCCAGTCAGCATCCCCTTCATTGGCTTATCAGTTAAGCTTTGGGCGTAAACTGATTCGGCAACGGTGATTGGTTGATTCCGGCTAACGTCACCCCAGATCAGTGGTGGCTTAACACAACGAGTCCCGTATGATTGAACCCAAGCGTTGCTGGTAAACAGGAACCCATCCAGCTTTTCGCCGAAGTATTCAACCATGTCGTTACGTTCGTATTCACCATGAACTAATACATCGATGCCAATCTTCTCTTGGAATTCAACACATTCCTTGATCTTATCGCGGTTAAATTGATCATATTGTTCCTTGGTGATTTCGCCACGCTTGTATTTGGCACGGTTACGACGAACTTCACGAGTTTGTGGGAATGAACCGATCGTTGTAGTCGGCAACTCTGGCAAATCGAATTCTTTCTTTTGAATAGCAGCCCGTTCTGCAAATGATGGCTGACGGTGGAAGTCACTATCTTTTAATGAAGCAACTTTGTCAATAATGGCTTGGTTTTCTTCGTAACGAGGCTTAGCAAACAGCGCTTCGTTAGCCTTTAATGCGTCATCACCTGAACCGCCTAAAATGTGATCTAAGTCGGTCAGTTCAGTTAATTTTTCCTTAGCAAATGACAAGTACTTCTTGTACTTTTCATCCAGTTGAGGCTCATTTTCCAACGTATAGGGAACGTGGAGCAGCGAACAAGAGGTGCTTAAGACAATGTTGGTCTTAGGTAATTTATGCAAAATATCAAGCTTTTCATCGTAGTTTGCTTTCCAAATGTTCTTCCCGTTGATAATCCCAGCAAATAACACTTTGTCATCTGGGAAGCCCTTTGATTGAACAAGGTTGAGGCTTTCAGCACCTTCGTGGAAATCTAAACCAAGACCATCAAAGTCCAGCGAAGTTAAGAGGTCATAACTATCGCGAACATCGCCAAAGTAAGTCTGTGCCAGTACCTTTAAACCATGCTTATTACTTAATAATGGTTTGTAGAGATCAGTGAACAATTCCAAGTCAGCTTCAGTTTGATCCTTAACCAATTGTGGTTCGTCTAACTGAATCCAATCGGCTCCTAAATCAGCTAACTTTTCAAAGATGGCTTCGTAAGCATTAACAAGTGCTTGAGTGAAATCAGTTGCTTGCTTCTTACCTTCGAAAGCACCTAACCGCAAAAGCGTATATGGTCCCAAAATGACGGGACGAGTCTGGTAACCTTGGTCTTTAGCTTCTTGATATTCGTCAAAGATCTTGGTGCCAACCAGCTTAATAGCCGTATCATCTTCAAATTCTGGTACTAAGTAGTGGTAGTTGGTGTTGAACCACTTCTTCATGCTTAAAGCAGTCACGTCACCTTTGTCGCCTTGATAACCACGGGCTTGAGCAAAGTATTCGTCCAATGGTGACAGGTTTAATTCCTTGTAACGCTTTGGCACGATGTTCAACAGGTTAGCTGTATCCAATGTGGTGTCATAGTACGAGAAATCGTTTGATACCAATTGGTCGATTCCCGCAGCGCTAATCGTGTCCCAGTTTTGCTGACGCAATTCAGCAGCCGTTTGTGCTAATTCTCGAGCGCTAATTTCCTTCTTAAAGTACTTTTGAACGGCAAATTTTAATTCACGATGACTCCCAATCCGTGGGTATCCAATAATAGTTGTTGTCATAATATTAAGTCTCCTTTTATTCCTTCATCATTTTAAGTTTTAGTGGGTTAATGGTTGATTGACAGGCACATGACCTGGCCATCCATGCCGTCACCAAGTAAGAAACTTGCAGTTGAAATTTTATTGCAATGTAAGTAGTTGATTTTAGTCACTGTCGGTCTCTCTCCCTTCTGGATTTTTGGATTAAGCAGTTTTTGCGGTTATGTAGAGTAATCGGGCTGCTCCTGGCAGAGACTTGCACCTAAGGCACTTCCAACATAAACCCAAGCCCAGGGTTTACGTTAGAAGTCCCTTAGGCTCCAGTCTCTAAACGCCAGGTTCCGCACCTTACAAAAAAAAGTCCCCATCCTCGCATTTAAGCGAAGATAAGGACGAATTGCCGTGTTACCACCTTAATTTGAAACCAGCTCACGCCAGTTTCCTCACTGAGTACATTTTGATACTCTCGTGCTGTAATGGGCACACCCATGACATTCTAACTTTCGCTCGAACATCCTGCTTAATCGAAGACCATCTTCACACTCGCCCTTTGCCACCTTTCACCAACTGCGGCTCTCTACTTAAAGTTAAAAGTGCTACTCATCTTCTAATCTGTTTTTTCATATCGTGACTTTGATGATAAACTCATTAGAGAAAAATGTCAACCACTAACCTATTTTTAAGCTGTTTTCCGTATTTTTCCCTGTTATCTTAATATTTTCAACTATACACAGACTTATGACTATTCTATAATCAAACTAAATAATGAGAAATGAAGGCTTAAAAATGAGAAGAACTGATCGTGAAATAACTGATGTTGCCGCCAAACTTGATATCATCGAAGATGCCCACATTATTAATTTAGGTGTCTTAGATTTTCCTGCACCCTACGTTGTTCCCTCTAACTACGGATATGAGTTCACTGATAACCAACTGCATCTGTACATCCACGGTGCCGCCAAAGGCAAGCGGCGAGGGCTAATCGCTGCAAACCCCGCGGTTTCTTTCAGCATCATCGCTGATTCTAGTCTTGATACTCCAGCAGAAGGGGCGCCACTGAGCCATTACAGCTACTTTTACCGCAGTGTATTGGGCACCGGTAACGCTACGTTGGTTTCTGACCTACCGGAAAAAGAACATGCTTTACGCTTGTTGCTTAAGCATGAAAATGGTCATGATGTGCCCGGTGAAATCAGCCAACAAGATCTGGCGCACGTCGGCGTGATTCGTATTGATGTTGATCAATTTACCGGTAAGCAACATAGTGCAAAATGAGGGGAGGTGTTAGCGTGTCCAAGAGACAGCGGACCATCTTCTTTGGCATCATCACTGCACTAGTAGTGTTAATGATTGTCTTCATTGGCTGGCATTTCCACCGCCAACTCACCACACTTTTCGCGCAGTTTAACAGTCGTAGTGCCCTCATTGACCGCTTTCAAAGACATCAGCCCATCGACATGCTCACCTTCACTTTGTTGTTGATTATTGTTATTTTGTTACCAGGCGCGCCGGTTTCAGTGTTTGCTATTGCTGCAGGTGTTTGTTTCGGCCATTGGACCGCTTTGGTGTTAAATGCCATCGCCATCACAGTTGGTAATTTTTCCGTCGCCAGTCTTCTACCAGAAATTTGGCATCACCCCAGTCAGCATTCTACCGGTCGACTTTACCAGGATTTACTTAAAATCCGCCATCCTTCCTTGGGAATTGTCTTGGGGTATGCGATTCCCTTTGTTCCAAGCACGGTCATTAATTTGGCCGCTAAACGATTGATTCACAGTCGAGCCCGCCTCATTGTGCTATGCTTCATCGGCAGTTTACCCACATCCGCCTTATATGCCTTTGGTGGTGACTTAGCGCTTCGAGGAGACGTTAAACACCTCATATTTGTTATCTTGCTCGCCATTTTGCTGTTTGGCCTTGGTTGGGTGATTCACCACGATCGACACAAGGAAGCGACGCTAAATTAAAAGCAGATTTCCAATTGGAAATCTGCTTTTAATTTAGGCTCTAATTTTCACTGATTGTCCTGTTCTCAGTTTCCAGTACACTAACCCACCAACAAAGAAACCGACGAACCAAGACAAATTAACGATCGAGGCGGCGGCTACGGCACCAATTAGAAGTGCAAGTGGTGCCCGCCACGTAAAACTGGGTTGCTGACCATCGTTATAGAGTGCAGTCACGTTCACCTGCTGATGACGATGCAGGTAATACTCAATCAGAATAATCGCCGTCATTGGGCCCAAGAAGATCGAATACAGATGGATAAATATTGTTAGCCCCTGTGCTGAACTGTCTTGGACCAGAATCCACGGACAGGTTGCAACGGCTAACACACCAACGATGGTAGTCGCTAACTGCTGAGGCATTTTGAGCAAAGAAGTCAGCATATAGGTAGGTGGCATAATGTTAGCAACCATATTAGTGGTGATCGTTCCTAACACAATGAAGAAGGAAATCATCACCGCCATCCAGCCATTATTTAACAAATGAGCCATAGCCGTTACTGGACTCGCTATTCCCGTCACTGCAGCAAGCATGGCACCTGTCACGATGGTCATGCCATAGGCTAATCCTATCGGGATTAAATAAAGTAATCCTCGCTGATGTTCGCCCAAATTGGGTCTCAATTCACGGGAGTAATCAGCTGCTGACTCAAAAATGGCGGTGTAATTCCCCAAAAAGGCAACAATCAACCCCCAAAATGGTAGTCCCCAGGTGCCAGCTGGCCGTACCAGCCGTTGCTGAATCACAGCTTGATGCTGAGTCACCAGAAGTAAAAACACTCCGACCATGGCGATCATCACGATGGTAGCGATGAATCCTGTTACTAGTTTAATTGACCGAAATCCCCACAGTGCCATGACCACTTGCAGAATCTGCAAGATCAAAAAGCATTCAAACGTATGATTGCCATTACTATTAAGGAGCGTTTTCCCAATTTGGTTAAGCGCTAGTGCGCCGGTCCAGCTTTGAAAACCAAACCACACAATCGCTGGAATACCACGAAATAAGCTAGCTATTTTAGCACCCTTCAAACCGAACGATAACCGTAATTGAATCACATAAGGTGCCCCGGTTCGGTAACCAAACCGATCATTGAGTGTAAATATCAGTGAAATGATAATGATAGCAATTCCAGCTGCAACCATCGTCTGTAACAAATTCATCGTGGCAATCCCGGCCACAACGATTGACGAACCCAAAGTGATATTGCCAATGTTAAAACCATCTCCCAGCCACATGGCCATGTAGGCGAATACGCCAACTTTGCGTTGTTCAGCAGGGATCGGCAACAAGTCTTCGGCAACTGTTTGATTAACCTGTTGAGCTACTGTTGGTGGGGTCATTTTGCTTCCTCCTCAACACGGTGGTTAAGCAGAAATTCACCGGTAGGTTGGTGATCAAAACCTTTCCCTAATTCAAAAATCGTTTTGCCACGTAATAATGTCCTGGTCACTCGACAACCAATCCGCCGACCTACATAAGCAGAAATTGGATTTTTGTAGTAGAGATCTTCAGCCCGCAAAGTATAGCTCTGATTGGGATCAAGCAGGGTGATGTCTGCATCTGCACCGACCTTGAGCTCACCCTTATTGCTCAAACCGAATAATTTAGCTGGACCAGCAGCTGTCAGCTGAACGAACTGCTGCAAACTTAATCGACCTGACTTAACGGCAACATCGTAAAACACGTCTAAATTGTTTTGTGCCCCACTGATACCACCCCAAACGTCGAATATATTATTGTTCGGGTTCGCCTTCATTTCCGCAGGTGCCGGTGAATGATCCGAAGTCACAGCGTTCACGTGTCCTGCCTGAACTTCTTGCCACAAATCAGCTTGAATCTGAGGTGTTCGTAGGACTGGCGAACATTTTGCTAACGGCCCGATCCGTTTAAAATCCTCTGTGTTCAGGGTCAGATAGTGCACGCAAGTTTCACAAGTTACATCTTGGCCTTCCATTTGAGCCCGGTAAACTTCACGTACGGCTTCACCAGTGGATAGATGGACAAAATGCAACTTGCACCCCGTTTGTTTAGCCAAGTACAATGCCCTCCTGACAGCCTCAACTTCAACCATTGGTGGTCGAGAATCAATGTACGCCTGAATGTCAGTGTGGTGATGCACGATTTTATCTGCCGCTAGCCGGTCTGTCAACACCGCATTTTCAGCGTGAAGAGACAACCGCAAACCCGTTTTGGCGATAGCTTGCATACCCCGGTATAAGTCATAGTCATCTACATTATGGAAGTCACCGGGTTCAGCACTCCCTGTTGTAGCCATGAATGCCTTAAAACCAGCAGCACCCGCAGCCGCCATTGGTCCGATTTCGGTTTGATTTCCCGGCACCAACCCGCCATACAGCGCAAAATCAACGTAGGATTGACCTTCAGCGATTTCGCGGTGGCGGTTAAATTCAGTCGCTGTTGTGCGGGCTGGCAATGCATTTAACGGCATGACAACCATGCTGGTAGTACCACCAGCCGCTAAAGCCTGAGTGCCGGTGTGATAATCCTCCCAGTTACTGCGACCAGGCTCGTTGATATGCACGTGAGCATCCACCATGCCTGGTAATACCAATTGTCCGTGAGCATCGATCACTTCTTCAGCTTTAACTGACAGCTCACCAATCGCAATAATTTTACCGTTCTTCATTGCCAAATCACCGTTTACAACACCAGTTGGCGTGACAATCAAACCATTCTTGATAATTGTCGTTACTTGCATGCTTCATCCTCCAAGCCAACACTGTGACTGGTCTAACGCAAATAAAAAAGTCCACTTGAATGGTGCTCAAATGGACTGGTAGCCTTGCGACTAACATGGCGCTCCCTACGGCAGTACGAACTGCATCAGGTTATTTGGGTATCTCTCAGCTATCACTAGCACCCCAGACCACAATGTGTATTTAATTCTAATTAAAACGAGTTTACTGAAATAAGTCAAGTGTTTTCATTATTATGCCGTTTTCGATAATTTAAAAGCGCTCTCAATCTATATCCGAGAGCGCTTCTAAATCAACTATTGATTTAACTTGCAGCCAGTGACCGCTCTAACTTACTTTGCTTCACTTCGGTAATGGTCTGCCGCAATTCTTCCCAGTTGGAAGTCTTCAACGGATCTAACCAAGTAACTTGTGGGATATCGCGAATGCTGGAAACAAAGATATCTGACAGGTAGATGTCAACGTCACTGCTCAGTTGATCGGTGAGAATAACCCCACCGCCGAGGTTAGCTGTTAGAAGCTTTGAGAAGTATTCCATTGGAACCGCGTTTTGCGCGAAATCGACGCAGATGGTGACGTTATCCTGAATCAGATCACTTGGAACATGATCAACGAGTAATCTGACATAGCTTTTGAGTAAAGCTGAAAACATACCATTGGAGAGCTGCAAGTCAAAGTTCTTAACGGCAGCTTTGACCAGCTTTTTCCCTAAAGCAGTCAAGGCTGGAAAGCTCATCATAACGTGTGGCTGACCTGCCGAGTGGGTTTCCGTCAATTGGAAATAATCAAAAACGATTAACCAAATCGTCAATTCAGATAGAGAATCGGCGATATTCTGCTGATCTGTTGCCATAAACTTCGTCTGATCAATAACAGGCGTTTGTCCTAAAACTTGACCGAATTGTTGACTACCACGAACAAAGTATTGTTGCACTTGATTACTAAGTTTCACAGGAACTGAATCGAGAATATGCTGACTTCTTAAAAACAGGAGCAAATAACTCAGTTCAGAATCTGTGTCAGATTCGTCGCTATGCTTAACGTTCTTTAAGTAGAACTCTTTTAAGAGGTCAATTCGTTCATCTTGCTCTAAGGTCACGATGTTACGGATATTCATAAACTTACGAGCAGCCAACCGCTTTGCCTGAATCTGGAAAAACATTCTCAGTTTTAACTGTTTGCTTGGTGTCATTGAAAGACCGAAAGTCATGGCTAGAAAATTGTAAAACCGTGATGCCTGGTTGTTCAATTCAGGAAATGGATCATCAATACCGTTGAAAAAATAGTAATAAACATTTGTGATTTTAATCCGGTCAATCAGTTCCGGATGCATATTAATATTAGCTGGTTGTGCTTTCACTAATGCTTGTTTTTCAAGAATCGCTTCAACTTTTGCCCGTTCAGAATAAAATTTGGATTGGCTCAAATAATGGTCGTGCAGGAATTTCTGCCGTGTTTCTTTTTGCTGATCCAAATACTCATATTCAAAGATTTGAAAGCGAATCGATTGCTTCAGATAAGACAGCTGGAGTTGTTGATAGATCGAATAATCAGCATCCTCACATACCAGGCTACTACCATCAAGTTTCAATTGACAATGGCATTGATCAATCTGCTGTAAATCCTCAATAAGCTCTTTGCAAAGCTTATTAAGCTTATAAGCCGTTATTGATAAATTATCGAGAATCTCTTTAGTTTGTACACGATGCTTTTCATCCTTGGCTAATAGCCCTAAAATGTCTAGTTTACAATGTTCATTCTTCTCCAAAAACGCTAAATAATCCATATAGCTATCCCCCCGTAAGTAACCCCCGCAGTTACCTGTACCATACTCTCGTTGATATATATTGCCTGACTATAAATAGCTAAAATCTATTGTTTTTATCGCTATATCTAATATAATGGAGGTATGGTTACTATACAATAGTCAGTCAGTCTGGAAGAGTGCATTAATAAACAAGTTAAATTACATTGTTCAGCAACTGGCTTTGTTCGGTAATCTAGAGGGGGTAATCGGGTGATAGCTCAACTTGGGGGGGTTCATGAAATGGCATCTAAGAAGAGTGATCAACCAGATCGTCGAACACTAAAGACCCAACGTCAATTGAAAAACTCAATGGTTAAACTATTACAGAGTAAGCCAATTGACAAGATCACTGTAGCCGAGCTTGCTAGGGCTTGTGACATTGGTCGGGGGACTTTTTACATCCATTACAAGGACGTTTACGATCTTTATGATGCAGTGGTGGCTGATACCATAAATCAGCTCAGGCGGATTTTCGACGAATCGTATCCGCATGATGGTATCGAAGATTATGCGCCCCTAGCAGCGCAACTAATCAATTATGTTCTGGAACATCGACCACTATTTGACGCTTTGACTCAACATGGGGAAAGTCTACAAACGCTTAGGCGAATTACCAACATCTTCGCCGGTTACGTTCTAGATATTGAACACGTCGATAAATCCAATCAGCAGTTTGCGACTACGATTGAATTCGCATCTAGTGGTGTAATTGGGACAATTGCTGGTTTACTTACGCAGCCACAACCGTCAATCGATAGCTTAATCGCTATCATTTCGCAAAGTTTAACAGCTTTAAGGCAAGTGGCTAAGTCAATGTTAGATTAATTTATTCAGCTAGTATCACTAAAAGGCGACACATTCCCTCAGGAGTGTGCCGTCTTTTAGCTCACCCGATTATTCAAAAATTGTACCCTGAACTAAGCCTCAACCCATCTTAAATATAGACAACAAAAAGCCCCACATACTCACCGGTATGTGGGGCTCAACGTTTAAATAGTGAGGGAGAAATTTAAACGGGGATAACTAAATTCAATTCTAAAGATCTTTGCGACGCTTCGATGCTCCGGCTAAGCCAAGCAATGAAACCAGTCCGCCTAACAACCCAAGGGCTGCAATACCTTCAGCTGGTTGTTCATCAGTTTGAGGTAAAGCACTCTTGTCAGTTGCAGAACCGTTGCCTTCTTCACTCGTCTTGCCAGTGCTTGAAGCAGTTGCGTTAGCAGCAGTTGCACCTTCGGCAGTTGCGCTTGCAGCAGAACCGTTACCAGCAGCATCAGAGCCGCCATTACCAGTTGCGCCTTCAGCGGTCGTACCTTCAGCAGCACCATTGCTGGTTGCATTACCGTCAGCTGGGTTGCTTACGGCATTGCCTTGATCTGCACCATTACCTGCACCAGTCGTGGTTGAAGTAGAAGTTGATGTACCTTCACCATTGTTATTGGTGTTCGTATTGGTGTTGGTGTTCGTTACATCGGTACCACCATCAGTAGTGGCTGGTGTACCAGTACCGTTACTTGGTGTGGTAGTACCATTGTCTGGAGTCTTGGTGCCATCACCCGGCGTAGTAGTACCATCGCCTGGAGTCTTGGTGCCATCACCTGGTGTAGTAGTATCGCCACCTGGGGTCTTGGTGCCATCACCTGGCGTAGTGGTATCACCACCACCAAAGTGAACAGTCAACTTTGAGCCATCTGGTTCGGTGATAACAATGTTGTGATCATTTACAACGTAGCTACCTTTACCATTTGGTAAGGTACCGCTGTCACCTGGTTTAACATTGTTTACAGTGTTGTTATCAGGAGTGGTAATGTCATAAGTGCCATTGCCATTTACAGTAACCGTGTAATTACCATTTGGTGTGTTAACAGTCGTAGCAGGGGTTGAACCGCCATTACCATTGTTAATATTGACGTTAACCGTCACATTGCCGTTACCAGTTGAAACAGTTGCACCGTTACCTGGGTTGACTACAACCGATCCACCACCGTTAGGGTTAGTGATACTCAATGAGCCATCTGGGTTAACCACGTAGGTATCACCATTTGGTAAAGTACCAGTTTGACCTGGTTTAACAGTAGTTGAGCCATCTGGTGTCTTCAAAGTATACGAGCCATCTGGGTTCTTGGTGTAAGTGATCGTCGTAGTCGTTGAACCATCACTGCCACCTGGGACAGTGATCGTTGCGCCCGTTGAACCATTTGAACCATAGTTGTAAGTGATGTTGTTAGTCGTATAGTTGTTGGTCGTACCGCCATTGTTAGTGGTTGAGGTACTGCCACCAGGGTTGACCGTGAACTTAGTCCCATCTGGGTTGGTGATGGTCAATGAACCGTCTTTGTTGACAGTGTATGAACCACCGTTTGGTAACTTACCAGTATCACCAGGTTTAACAGTCTTTGAACCGTCTGGAAGGACAATTGTGAACGTGCCATCTGGGTTCTTAGTGTAGGTAATTTCAGAAGTTTTACCATCTGAACCAGCTGGTAAGGTAACCGTAGTGCTGCCACCATAGTAGTAGTTGTTAGTTGTACCACCATTGTTGGTTGTTGAACCATTACCAGGGTTGACAGTTGTCTTAGAACCATCAGGGTTGGTAATTGTCAATGAGCCATCTTTGTTCACAACGTATGAGCCACCGTTTGGTAATTTACCAGTGTCACCTGGTTGAACACTCTTTGAACCGTCTGGTAATACGATTGTGTAAGTACCATCTGGGTTCTTGGTGTAAGTAATCGTTGAGGTCTTGCCATCACTGCCAGCTGGCAATGTGATGGTAGCCGTCGATGGACCATTTGAACCATAGTAGTTGTTAGTGACGTTGGTAGTGTTGTTAGTTGCACCGCCGTTGGTAGTAGATGCACTGTTAGCAGGGTTGACAGTGAATTGAGAACCATCAGGATTGGTGATCGTCAATGAACCATCTTTGTTAACCGTGTATGAACTGCCGTTTGGTAACTTACCAGTATCACCGGGTTTAACAGCCTTTGAACCGTCTGAAGAGTCAATGGTGTATGTGCCATCTGGGTTCTTAGTGTAAGTGATAGTAGTGGTTGCGCCATCTTTACCAGGAATTGTGATAGTAGTGCTAGTTGCACCATCTTTACCGTAGTAGTTGTTGGTGGTGTTATTGATCACTGGACCGTTAGATGAAGTTGCACCATCAGCTGGGTTAACAGTCGTCTTGGTGCCATCTGGGTTGGTGATGGTCAATGAACCATCCTTGTTGACAGTGTACGTACCACCATTTGGTAAGGTACCAGTCTCACCTGGTTTAACAGTCTTTGAACCATCTGGTAATACCAGCGTGAATGTGCCATCTGGGTTCTTAGTGTAGGTGATAGTTGGAGTAGTACCATCTTTACCTGCTGGTAAGGTGATAATCGTGCTTGCGGAGCCATCTTTACCGTAGTAGTTATTGATGGTCGTGTAGTTAGTAGTACCACCATTAGTTGCTCCACCAGTAGTGTTACCTGGGTTAACAGTCGTCTTAGTCCCATCAGGATTGGTAATGGTCAATGAACCATCTTTGTTAACCGTGTAAGTGCCACCATTTGGTAAGGTACCAGTCTCACCTGGTTTAACATCCTTTGAACCATCTGGTAATACAAGCGTGAATGTGCCATCTGGGTTCTTAGTGTAGGTGATAGTTGGAGTAGTACCATCTTTACCTGCTGGTAATGTGATGGTCGTGCTTGCTGGACCTTCTGAACCATAGTAGTTGTTAGTAGTGGTGTTACCACTGTTAATGTTAGTGTTGCCACCATTACTGCTACCTGCAGCACCCTTGTTAGGATCGATGGTGAAGTGTGAGCCATCTGGGTTAGTAATGGTCAATGAACCATCTGGGTTAACCACGAAGGTTGCACCATTTGGTAATTTACCATCTTGACCTGGTTTAACAGTTTGACTGCTGCCATCAGGGTTGGTGATAGTCAGTGAGCCATCTGGGTTCTTAGTGACGTTAACTGTGATACCACCGTTACCATCCTTGTTTGGTACAAAGACTACGGTCGTCTTACCAGCACCTTGAGTGTTACCACCGTTAGGGTTGATCGTGACGTTGCCTTGAGTCCCATCTTTAGGATCAATAGTGCTCTTAGTGCCATCTGGGTTGGTAAAGGTAATCGTACCATCGTCGTTCACAACGTATGAACCGCCGCCTGGAATATCACCCTTGTCGCCTGGTTTAACTTCTTTGGTTGTACCATCTGGCATGTGCAGGATAGTGCTACCGTCACTCGTCTTTTCAACAGTGACAATTGAGTTAGTTCCTGGCTTGCCATCAGTACCAGCTTTACCAGGGATAACGATAACAGTTGTCTTGCTATCACTAGCAGTTGGTTGACCACCGATCTTGTTTGGATCAATAGTAGTCTTTGAACCATCTGGGTTAGTGAAGGTTACAGAACCATCTGGGTTAACCACGAAGGTACCACCAGCTGGTGTGTTATGAGTTGAAGTATCACCTGGTTTAACAGTGTCTTTACTGCCATCTGGGAAGTTGAAGGTTAATGAGCCATCAGGGTTCTTAGTAACAGTAGTCCCACCATTTTGACCTGGTAAGTTAATGGTAATAGGTTGGTTAGTAGCGCCACCATTATTAGTAGTAGAACCAGTTGAGCCACCATTTTCCACTGACTTCAAGTTTGAGTTAGGATCCTTAGGGTTCGTGCCATTCATGATTTCTTGCAAATCAGAATCGCCATCACCGTCAGTATCTTTGTTTGATGGGTTAGTCCCTAAGACGTTTTCAAGATTGTCAGGGATACCGTCACCATCAGTGTCTTTTGCATTACCAGTGTTATCACCAGTAGTGCCGCCACCATTAGTATTGATGGTTACATTGTTAGGAGTACCCTTGTCTGGATCAACGGTGTAAGTCTTACCATCAGTACCAGTAAAGGTAATCGTCCCATTCGGGTTAACAAGGTAAGTTGTCCCGTCTGGTAATTTACCAGTATCGCCTGGGTTGACCTGCTTAACAGTACCGTCTGGCAATGTGATAGTAGTTGTGCCATCTGAACCCTTTTGAACAGTAACTAAGGTATCAGGGGTATCCTTGCCATCCGTACCATTTTGACCAGGGATGACAACAACCGTCGTCTTGTCAACTGGTTGAGCAGCCTTATCATTTGGATTGTAAGTGTAAGTCTTACCACTTGGATCAGTGAAGGTAATTGTCCCATCTGGGTTAACAACGAAGCTGCCGCCCTCTGGGTTAGTGTGAGAACTCGTATCGCCTGGTTTAACCGTTTGAGTTGAGCCATCTGGGAATGTGAAGGTCAATGAGCCATCAGAACCCTTGCCTACAGTCACACCAGTATCTTTAGTGCCATCTGAACCTGGGAGAACAATAGTTACAGGCTTGTCACTTGAACCACCGTTGTCCGTGCCAGTTGTTGAACCAGTACCAGTTGAACCGTTACCGTAGTTGTTGATGATAGTAACGCCGCCTTGAGTACCCTTACCGCCATTCTCAAGAGTCTTGAGGTTAGAGTTAGGGTCCTTAGGGTTAGTACCATTCAGAATTTCTTGGAAATCAGTGTCGCCGTCACCGTCAGTATCAACGTTATCTGGGTTCGTGCCGACTTTAATTTCAAAGCTATCTGGAATACCGTCACCATCAGTATCAACTGGTGTAGCAGTTGTCTGCCCACCATTGTTGGTGTTTTCAGGAGTCGTTTGACCCTTGTTTGGATCAATGGTTGTAGTCTTGCCATCTGGATCAGTAATTGTAACTGAGCCATCTGGGTTGACGGTTACCTTTGAACCATTTGGTAAGTTAGCAGGATTATCCTTGTCAACAGTTTGAGTTGAACCATCTGGCAAGTGAAGTACGATCTGGCCAGAAGGAGTCTTCTCAATCAACAGAGTTTGATCACCAGTGTTCTTACCATCAGAATCTTTACCTGGTAAGGTAATGTTTGTGATCGTGCTGCCTGGTTGAGTTGTACCAGTCGTCTTGTTGTTAGGATCAACGGTGTAGCTATTACCAGCACCATCAGTGAAGGTAACAGTGCCATCTGGGTTAACCTTGAATGAACCACCATTAGGATCCGTCTTGGTTTGATTGTCTCCTGGTTTAACGGTTTGAGTTGAACCATCAGGGAAAGTGAAGGTTAATGAACCATCAGAACCCTTAGATACTTTGGTACCAGCATCCTTACCATCTTGACCTGGCAATACAATCGTTACTGGGCCGTTGGTTGAACCGCCATCAGTACCAGTTGTGTCAGTACCAGTTGAACCAGTACCTTTCGAACCATCATTGTTGTTGGTGTTCGTGTTGGTATTGTTGTTATTGATAACAATCGGTGTGCCTAATTTCTTAGGATCAATGGTTAAGGTCTTACCGTTCTTATCAGTAAAGGTAATGGTGCCATCTCCGTTGATAACGAATGAACCGTTACCAACTTCAGTAGGATTACCAGTCCCTTGGTTGTCGCCACCTGGTTGAGTGGTTGTGTCCTTATCAGTGTACAGAACATTGATTTTGGCACCATCCTTGATAAAGTAACTAGACAATGAGTCAGCAGATGGCTTGTACCATGTCTTGCCATTGGCATCATTGTAAGTAGCTTTAAGTCCTGAGGCATCAATTGGATCACCAGCATTACCCTTTTGATCAGCAACAGTTGAGTTTGGTAATACGGTACCAGATTCATCAATTGCATCTAGGGTGTAGGTTGCAGTGTCACCGGTTGGTGTTGTAGTAGCGTTAGGGTCAGTATCAGTATACTTAACGTTAATGTTACCGCCCAATGCAGGTACGTGATAACTGGTTAAGTTCTTCGGCATGTACCAAACTGTATTGTTAGCATCAGTATATGTTAGTTGGAGTTTATCCGTGGAGATATTAGCACCAGCCACACCATCTGTATGACTAATTGGGCTAGCCAAAGGTTTGCTACTATTATCGACAGGCGTGACAGTGTACGTAATGTCACCTGTTGGCGTTGTAGTCGTTGCTTTCTTTGGCGTCAATGTAATTGTTGAAGGAGCTGGTGCAGTAACAGTAGCGCCCTTATCAGCTGCAGTTACGGCGTCTGATAATACTTTATTACCAGCATCATTCAGCGCGTAATTGAATTTGGTATTAGTAGCGTCATTTTCCGCAGCAGTTACATCAAAGTCATCAGCAGTAAATGTCGGTTTAACAGATGCCAGTGCCGCCACATCATCTGCAGAAGCATCTTGAGCAGGAGTGATGTGCAAGACGCTTCCAAGCTTAGTTGCAAGATAATCTTTAGCATCCTGCAATGCAGTAGCTGCATCTGAAACATCTTGAGCGGTACTATTTGTCAAAGTAGTTAATGCTGCATTACCAACAGTGGATTCAGTTGTAGTAGAAGTATCAGTTGCAATCTTTGCATCTGGAGCCAATGCAAGAACAGCACGGTCAACATCATACTGTGATGCGTTAGGATTAGATACTGCATCAGAAGCAAATTTAAATTGTGCTGAACCTTGGTCTGCAGGATCTACCTTACTAATCAAATCACGCAATTGGGTCTTATCAACATTTTGATAAGCAATTGTTGTTGAACCAGACTGAGTTTGGTTAAACAAGTTCATGTTTGAATCAAAGGTTTCAGCGATAAATTGTCCTGGAATAGCACTCTTGGTTGTATCAACAGTACCATCATCATTCTTGGTAATAAATGAAGGATCCGTCCAACTAATTGGAATAGCTGCTTCAGCTTTCATGGCACCTAAATTACCACTAATAACGTCAGAGCCAATATTCCCGATACCATTCGTCAAGGTTGATGAAATAGCAGAGATTGCAGGCTGAATGAGCTTGTTATTTGCAGCTGACAATGCATTAAGAATGCTAGTAACAATAGTCCAACCACCGCTACCAATCAAAGGTGTTCTTCCTAATCCAGAATCATCATAATCGGCCCTCAAAATGTCTTGCGGCTTTTGACCATTAATCTTGCTGACATCATATTGAATGTCATTGCCCTTGTTGTCCTTGACAGTTACATAAGTTGGACTCGTAGGTGCATCAATCGGTTGTTCACCAGTGAAGACACCATCCAGCGCTTTCCCAATTCCTGCAGTCCAACCGGTAATGTAAGAGTTAACCATGTTTAAAATGGCATTCCAAGTTGAGAAACCAGCGGGTGTCTTCATGGAAATAACTTGGTTACCCTTGCCATCGTCTCCAATAGTAGCAGGCATGAGCATCTCTTCGTTAACACCCTTTGTCCCATCATCGGCGGTCGTCTTCATCAAGGCATCACCATAACGGTTCATTTCCTTGATGTTAGCATTAGTCATAGCCATTGAAGCTTGATATGCTTCGTTGAAAGGCTCAGTATTTACGCCAACAGCTCCAAGAATTTGTACCAGAGTTGCAACGATTGAACTGACACCTGGGCCACTATAATTTTCCAGAGCCTGTTTATCAGAGGCATCCACATTAGATAACTCTTGGGCGCTAGACAACAGACTGTTAAGTGCCTGCGTAACCGACGCAATGTTGAGGCCTTGAGAATTAATCAGTGATTGACCATTACCGATTAACTTAGTACCAATGTTCCCAGCCAATGTGCTGATCTCAGTAACAGCATTAGTGACAAAGCCAGTTAACTGTTTAACAACACCACCATTCATGTTGGCCATGTATAGGCCAAGCCGAGAGCGTAAAATATCTTGTGTAAATGCATAAAAGATTTCTGAATTGTATAGAAATAGGGAATGCCTTCCCTTATGATATTTAGTAACCACAGAAAAC
>NZ_JAAXLJ010000029.1 GCF_012641075.1 Secundilactobacillus angelensis
TATCTTGGTAAGTATGATGGCCTTCACTGACCAGTTGAGCTAGCGCACCACGTTGAAAACGTGATAAAGTAGAAGTACCCAAAGTAATCACTCCTTATAACTGGTTGGAATTAACTACTACCATTGTAAGGGATTGCTTTGGGCCTTTTTTTATTTTTGTTCGGATTAATTATAGAATTTGCCAAAAATTCCTTCCTTTTGAGAGACGATTTATTCATTATACGCTCTCTTAAAAGTTGTCTCAGGAATCAGCTTACATCCAATTGCTAGAAGATTTAGTGGGTATAATAAAAGACTCCTTTGAGATAATTATAGCGAACAGGTTGACCATAATTACATCATAAGAGCCGTAGGATGGTGATTGCCTAAAGCGAGCACCCCTTTACTTTTCTTGGTCGTTAAGTAATTGTACCCGCTATGGGGCTTTTTATTCAACTTGGTGTTGCACTTGATTTGACAATTCGATAACACAAAACGGACTAACTCAACTATAAGAAAGTCAGCCTTGTGTTTAATTATGTTCAGTGATAGTGTGCTGACAAAAGTACATAGACCAATTAATAAAGTCTTGTTCTTATCAGAACTATGCTTAAATTCTTTGTCACTTACTTAATTGATTTTCTTACTTTTTCTGAAGATCAGCCAACCGGTTAAATTGCCTAAAACTAGTAGTAAGACGCCTAAAACTGAAACCGAATTTTCTGATCTCTCATTAGTTTGGGGTAGTGCTACTTGTTTTTTAGAAGCCAAAGTTTCTTTGGTAGTTAGCCCTTGTCTATCGCTATTAACTAATGAATCTGAATCATCTTTATTAGAGTTGTTTTTAATCAGGTCAGTCGTTTTAGTTGGTTTAATTGGTTTAATTGGTTTAATTGGCTTAGTTGGTTTAATTGGCTTAGTTGGTTTAGTTGGTTTAATTGGTTTAGTTGGAAAATTAGGCGTGATCGGCTGCTGCGGTTGGTTGGGACTGGTTGGGATGCTAGGCGCGGGTTGGGAAGGTTCTGTAGGAGTCGTTGGCGTCGGTTTTGTGTAGAAAACGACAATTGTCTGATCCGTATCGTCAGCGGTAACTGACGATGAAGTTACCACGGTTATATCAGGTTGCCCATAACCGTTGGCAGATAAGTCTGGAGAAGTCACGGCTGTAAAGTTACTATTTCCAATAACATACCATGCATCAGCACGATGTTGAATCGTTGGTTTATCAGGAAATGTACCATTCGTATTTGGTGTCATATATCCTAAAATTTCGCCAGTAACTAAATCCATCACAAACGCAACTCCATAATGAACCTTTTGAACAACTGGAGTTACACCGGTAATTAACTCTCCTGTTGATTTGTCACGGTATTCAATTGTTCGAGTAATGAATCGATTCATTGATGCGTAGTCAGATCCTACTGGCCAGACTGCTGTGCTCCCAGATCCTGGCCAAATTAGGTTCCCTGGAGCACTTAAGGCTGGCTTCGAATCAGATACTTGATAACCTACTCCGTACCAAGTATCCCAGTATTTCATTAGAGCCCCCCACCGATTATCACTCGGATCAGCGCCACGTTCAGGATGGAGTGGAATATAGTGATGAATTCCGTTCATATCAACACTTTGGTCATCATCTCCAGAACTAGCGGTATTATTAGTACTTGATGTGGTGTTTTCTGAGGTACCCGATGATTCTGACGCATCGACATTAGTTGATTTGGTGATAACTGGTGTGGTTGTATTTAAAAGTTTGCTCTTTGATGTAGCGGCGACTGTTGTTGACGGTTTATCTGATGAAGTATTAGCTGACGACTGGTCATCTTGAACAGCAATCGTGGGTTGCTGTGCTGAAGTAGATGATACTTGGGAGTCTGTTGCCGACGATTTAGGTGTTGTAGCGGTAGCTTCCGCTTTTGCTTGTGTCACTGACGTTGTAGACGCTTTCAAAGCAACTTCTTTATTATGAAGTACTTGCATAACAGCCGATGAGCTCTCACTTGAGCTTTCACTGTCACTAGACATGACTTCAGCCTTTGCTTGTGTAACTTGCGTAAAGCTCAATCCTAACCCAACCGAAAACAGAATGAGTCCTGCTATCGAATTGCGTTTTTTGGAGTAGTTATAGTGTAATCGATATTTGGAATTCATTTTATTAAACATCTCCATATGATTTGTCTTTAAAAATTCATATTTTAAGAATGATGAATTCATTACTTCTTGTGATTGTAACTCATTTTTAAGTAACTGTAAACGCTAAATGTAACATCAATAAGTAATCAATCAGACGTTTAAAATAGTGTGTTATTAATTTAACGTGTAGTGCTAGTTCTGTAATATTTCAATTAATCGTCAGTTTTAACCCACTTCGTCCATGCACTAATTGATTATGAACATTGATAACATTCCATAGAAACATAGTAGTTAAACGACTATCTAAGCCGCTTAAGGTATGGATTCCAGGATGTTCAAAATGGCCCACTATGTTCAGATTATTGAACCCTGTTTCAATCTTTCGGCGTTGATCCTTCAGAAATGACGAATTGACTTGTTTAGCAGCCCGCATATTTTTGCGCAATGGAAACCAAAAATTCATACCTTCTGACTTTAGCCGCTTTTGTAATGAACGACTGAGGTAGCCGCCGTCAGCTAAAACTTGATGTGCTGGTGTTCTGGTCAAGAGTTCTTCGGCAACATACCGGTCGTCTACATTAGCCGGTGTCAATTCCCAGTTAAGGAAATAGCCTGAGTTGTTCATGATCGCATGTAGTTTGAAGCCATAATAATACACATTTTTAGTGGCATTAAACCCCTTATGGGCAATACCCCGTAAAACTTTGGCTTGATTACTGCGTCTGGCTGAAACTAAAGTTATTGGTGCACTGTCAATGACTTCATAGGTTGTTTTTGGCTGGTTCTTGCGTAATAGTTGTTTGCGAACAAGCTTCATAGCAAACGTTAAATCGCGGCAGCGGCGGTTATAACGACTACGTTCTGGCACAATAATTCCGGACTTGACCAGCATTTGATGAAAGTGTGTTTCTGAAGGATCACGCAGTTCAATTCGAGTCAGCATGCAGGCTAAGATCGTGATATCAGCGACTTTTAATTGCCGATAATTTTGGCGAAAACGAATTGATTTCGGCAAATGTCGATAGAGCGGCGAAACAATTTTGATAAATTTCTGAATAGTTACTTGAATTAAATTGGATTTAGAGCTAACTTTAAGGCGGCCTTGCATTTACGATTCTTCTTTCTGGTTTAGTCGCCTTAGAAGTTACCGCAAATGCGGGCTTTTTTCATGCAGTTTGATCCAGTTTTTAATTCCATTCAGTTAATTGTTACGAGACTAGCACTACGCGTTAATTTAAATGGTAGATTGCAAATTTAATCCGAATTTTTTGACAAATTAGTCAGCATCACTTGGTAAGGTGTTTGCCAGTTAAGTACTTTAAGGGGGCGCTGGTTAATTTCGAGTAACGTCGTTGTTAAATCTTGAGCACTAATGTGCTCAAAACAAGTCCCCTTAGGGTAAAAATAACGTAAGTTCCGATTGAATCGTTCATTACTGCCGCGTTCAGCGGGCGTGTAAGCATGGCAGTAATAGGTCTGAATACCGTATTGTGGTTCAAATGACACTAGATTGCTAAACTCAGTTCCACGATCGACAGTAAAGGTGTGTACCGGTCCCTTAAAAGTTGTTAGAAACATAGTTAGGGCTTCATTAACAGTCGCCGCTGTCCGATCTTTTAATCGGTAAGCCCAAAGAAAACGTGATTTGCGATCAATTAGCGTTAATAAAGCAGCCTTGCTATGTCCACGAGGTCCAACCACTGTATCTATTTCAAAATCACCGATGCGGTTACGTTGGTTAATCACAATTGGTCGTTGTTCAATTGAACGCCCTAATGATTGATTATATTTAGAACGTTGGTCAAGGTTACGCCGTTAGCGTAGCCCATGTTCAGGTAGTTCACTCAAGGAGAATTCAATTTTCCCCTGATATAGCCAATTATAAATAGATTTAGTGGCTAGTTTAAGCTCATGCGCAATCACTTCTGGTGACCAGCTTAGACGTAAATGGTTTAGAATGGTTTGCTTTAATTTGGCATTCAGTTTAGTTTTTCGGCCACAATGCGCCCGTTTATATTCAGCGTTGGCCTGTGCTAATTCGGCTTGATAAGGTTGACAACGAGATAATTCATAAGAAATCGTAGACGGAGATCGTTTTAACCGCTCAGCCATTTGGATATTGGTCAGTCCTAGCTCACAAAAGGTTTCAATTTTAATTCGTTCAGAATAGGTTATACTAGACAAAAGATCAGCTCCTAAAAAATGGGTTTGTGGTAAACACCATTTTAAAGGAAGCTGATCTTTTTTGTCCGAACAGCGTTCGGATTAATTTTACAATCTATCATGAAACCTTTTACGGATAGGCTGCAAGACATTGCCCAAAGTATGAAGGATAGCAGCCAGCGAATTGAACGGTTGTTTGATTCGCAAACTACCCTACGTGAAGAATTTATTGCTAGTAGAAGTGAGCATAAGGTTATCAACGAACGCCTAGACAATGTTGAAGGCGATGTACGTGAACTCAAAAGTAAATAGTGCTAGGATTAAGTTAATCCTTCAAGATTGACACAACCAAATGACCACTCATCTCATTACGAGGTGGGTGGCCTTTTTTGTGTACATTCTACTTCATTTAAACGGACAAGTATACGTCTAAAAAGTGAACGTGTCGTCTGAGAGAATAGGAGACTAATCTCCTAATCTCCTAATCTCCTATTCTCCTTTTTGGTTTATCATTCGAATTATATTTTCACGGTCACGGACATCTACATTTTTCTCTAGATAAATATTTGCCATCTCACGAACGAGATCATACATTTTCACATCTGTTACGTAAGAAATTGTTTTTACTAATTCGTAAACTGGAGGATCAACCTTCAGTGTCTTCCGCTGATAGCTCTTATATTTAGAAGCGTCTAAATCTCTTGAAACGTTAGCTTTTTTTTGAATGGTAACCTGCTGATTATTATTTCGCTTGATCAAAGCCACTGACAGTCATCACCTTTCCTTTGCTTGTAAGCTTGTTACCAGTTATAAACTGATGAGCATAAGTGAAATTTTCTATATCTCCTGTATTTTCAAAGGACTTGATTCTTAATTCCAGTTCAGAGAATATATCAGCAAATAGTCCCCAAACGCGCTTGTCATGGTAATCTTCAAACTGAATCCCCTGAGCTGCATACCACTCCAATCTCGCATGGTTATTTACAATATTATTGAATACATTGTCTTTTCCAAAATATTCAATTGTTTCTTTTACGATTCTTTGATGAAGTGGACGTTTAGCCTGTAGCAAGACTGGAAGTATTCCGGCAACTTGAAAATGAACTTTATCCCCAAAATCGTCTGCTAATGTTTGAAGATATGTTAAGACAAGACGTTTAGACCCATCGAAAGCAAATTGTTGTGTTTCCTGAATAACGATAATGTAATCAGCACATACCATGGCGTTGTCAACTTTAATATCTGTCGAAGGAGGAACGTCGATAAATATGTAGTCATATCTATCTTTTATTTTGTTTACTAGCTTGCTAAGATAAAAAGTTCGATCACTTATACTGGAAAATTTATTATCAAGGAAATCTCCAAATTTTCTTGTGTCGTAATCGGAGCCAATTAAATCCAAGTTATCAGAAAGAGAAACAATCCCTTTTTCTAAGGAACCATCTTCTATACAGCTCATGAATGATTGATTAAATGTCAAAACTTGAAATGTTTTAGCTAAGAACTGTGTTGCATTTCCCTGCAAATCGGTATCTATAACTAAAACTTTTTTGTTGTAAAATGAAGAGGCAACAACAGCTTCCATGACAGTATCGGTTGTTTTTCCAACGCCGCCCTTTTGCTGAGCATTTACAATAACATATCCCATTTGGACACCTCACTTATGTATTTAATGCAATAGTACACTTTTACATTAAATAAAACAAATTAAGGAGACTAGTGTACTAGTGTACTAATCCCCTTGTCTCCTTATACACTAAGAGATTAGGAGATAAAAGCATAAAGCTGTTAAATATAGACCTGTTTTTGTATAAAAGGGGCACTAGTACACTAGTCTCCTTGTCTCCTTTTATCCTAGTGTACTAGTCTCCTTTTAAACATTTTGAAAAAGGAGACTTTTACGATTTGCCTTTACAATTGGCATAAAAGCGTCTATTATTAGTTGTGCAATTAAAACAGAACATAAAAAAACACCCACCAACTGGAATTGGTGAGCGCCACACATAAAAGTCATATTGTTTAACGACTATTATAACATGGCCGGTGCGATTTTTAAAGCCCTAGGGGACAAGCTGGGGTCTAAATCCAAGGGGACACGTTTGCCAGGGCGACTTCAATAAATCTGGCTATACCACAACAAGGTTATCTGTACGGCTGGGTGGTGAATGGTGAGCGCGACCATTAACGGCGCGGGTGGTAAAACGAAGCTTCGGCTTGGTGCCATTGATTAGTTGGTGATCGAACAAAAATAAATACGTATCATCAACGCCTTCTAGGGCGTTTTTTAGTAGGCTAAACCGAAAACGTAGGTTTATAATGAGTGGTGGTAGCAATACCGCAATTGTACAGACAAGCGACGGGCGTTAACGACCGACGAACTAAGGGGAAACTTTTAGTAGTAGAATTGTACTCTGGTTCAGTTATTCCAAATAGCTGATTTCAGGGAACAATTCTGCGCTCAAAACGTCACTCCCTCTAAACTGAATGGAAAAACGTAACGCGTCAAGCAATATTCCAAAGAAAGTTGGTGGCATTGTTGGAATGTAAGGATTACATTGTTCCATTGAATCCAGATGTAATCGTTAAGAAGACAATCTATCGGAGTTCCTCAAGAATTACTGAGCGACAAAGGAACCAAGTGAAGAGAGTTTTGCATAGTCAAGGATATCAGGGAAAAATTGGCAGTATTCGGTATACTCGAGTAAATTATAAGTATTCGTTCAAAGTGTCGGTTGAGTATCAAGGAAACATTGGTAAGTTTTTAGTGAATACTAAGAATGAGACAGTTCAGTTTAAAGGAATGGTCTAGGGAAAAGCTAAGAGAATTTCACAAAGACAGTTTTCCCAACTAAAGCCAATCTAAGACCTAGACCATTCCTTTTTTTAGCCAATTTCACAAGCGTAAAATAACGGAATGTGGAAGTACCGGGGTGCGTTCATGTTACTTGGAATAAGCTGCCTTATGTGAATTAGAAATTGGTATACTAAAAAAGGCTCCCGGTTTAACACTGGAGGCCTTTTTTCTAGGTTACATATTTTGAGGATGAATGTTTTTATCTTCGTAGCTTTTACTTGGGTGCTGTAACATGATGAATACTGCTTAGTTTTTGGTGCCGTACCCCGCAACAGATACGTCGCTTCGTTGGTATTATCTTAAATGCTAAGTACCGAGTTGAGAAGGATCATAAAGATATTGGCGTCATAATCCCACTGGACGACGAAGAACTTAAATTTTTAATGACTAAAGCCTTGAGACGTTACTTTAACGCCCTAAGAAGCAATGAGAAGCACATCAAGAACGTGGAAAACTACCTGTACGGCACCATGCAAAACCTATTTGGCGTTTGGTGGAATAAACAAGCGGCTAGAGAATATGCGGCCAACCACCCCGAAGAGCAAAACGCTGACAATGAGCGCTTTTAGAATTAAACAGCATATAAGCTCATCTAAGCCGTTTTAAGTGTTCGACACATAATTATATTAAAACTGATTTAAAACCGTTTAGAAGCTAAAATAGGCGCCTTAAATAGCTGAATAGGCGATAACTAATCTAGAAAGATGGGAAAGGAGTTTTTTAAATGACCAAACCAAGCAAAGAAGTCGAAAAAATAGAGCAATTGTTGGCTGACCCCTGGACAGTCAATATTCAAGGCATTTGGGAACAAGCAGCACATAATCCAGACCCTGATAAGCGCAAGTTGTTTGACGCGTTACACACTTACCTCTTAGATAAACGGCAAGAAAAAATTATCAACGAAAAGCATTTCGTGATTTAACATGGACGAGTCAATGAATCAGTGGTTGGAATGAAAAGGAGGTACAAAATATGACTAAGACACAAGCATATATGGACAAGTATCAATTTACAGTTGCAGAAAACAAACGGTTTGCTCGAACAAATTTTACCAAGCTAGTGCACACTAATGCCCGCTTTGAAGGCGTAAATACCACTTTGCCGCAAACACAAACCATTATGGACGGCATGAGTGTGGCAGGCGTTCCTGTTGAAGATATTTTGACAATTGTTAACTTAAAGCGTGGGTGGCAATATATCACTGATCAAAATGCCCCTTTAACGTTAACCATGGAAAAACAAATTAACAAGATTGTGGCCGCGGAAGACGCCTTAGTACCAGGAGAATTACGGCAAGGAAAAGGAGGAGTTGATTTAGGCAGTGAAGACTTTTTTGAACCACCCTTAATTAACAAAAAACAAGAACAATCCTTTTTACAAAAAATTTTGGCTGATCCGCAAACAACGACCACTGATAAAGCATTGACTGTTATGTATCATAATATGCGCCAACAAATCTTTTGGGACGGGAACAAAAGGACGGCGACTTTAAGTGCTAATAAAATTATGATTGACGGTGGTGCAGGCTTAATCAATGTGCCGTTAGATAAGTGGGATCAATGGAACGAACTAATTGCCAATTATTATCGAACTAATGACATGGCTAAAATTAAACGGTGGACATATGACAATGGCATTCAAGGATTACAAATTAGAGCAAACTTAGAGCTTAAATCAGTTGAAGACGAAATTGGTAAAAGAATCCAAGGACAATTAAAAGATTTTGCGGATCAAAACCCAGAAATTAAGCCAAAAAATGATCCAGAAAATAAAAACGATCGGCCTAGTTATTAGGTTGATCGTTTTTGAGCTTATTCGGCTTATGGGCATTAACGTAATCGGCAAATGTTTTTAAAAGCTCTTCGGTTTGTTCGACCGAAAGGTTATCAGCTTGAAAATATTTTTCAAGCAAAGCCCCTTTTTGAATTAATCGGCGAGAACGAGCTTTGCGGTCTTGCCGGCTTTCATAATATTTAGATTGCCGTAATTTAAAATCTTCCCGCTCGATTTTTTGTTTTAAACGCGCTTGTTGCTCAACTAGTTTTTCATATTGATTAGGCATAGCCATTACCACCTAACTATTATCGGTTATTTTGAGCTTGATTTAAAAAGGCGGAAACTTTTTTAGCAATCATTTTAATCTGTGGAGTGGTAAGTGTCCCATAATCCAAATTGGCTGATCTAATGATTTGCTTACCGAGATTTTGTTCAATTTTATTTTTTTCAGCTTTAATCTTTTGATTAAGCTGTTTTAATTTGGCTTCTTGTTTTTCTAAGTTACTTTGAGACATAAGGATCCCTCCAATCGTATTAAAAATAATCACCGACACTATATTATACAGAGAACGTTAAGTCAAAGGATAAAAGTTGAAATAGCGAAGCGGAAGTCATACACTAAGTTAAAGTTAAGAGAATCAGAAGGCCGAGTGAAACTAGGTCAATGCGCACTTACACGTCACCAGAGATGACGTTGTGCTAAACCCATTAAAACCTGTATTAGAAGTCGCCGATGGCGACAACAAAGTCAAACCCATAGAATCAAAGTGAGAAGGTGACTGATATGGCAATATTTCATATGAGTTTTAGTAATATTAGTGCCGGTAAAGGACGAAGTGCCATTGCCAGTGCTGCTTATCGAAGCGGTGAAAAATTATTTGATGATAAAGAATGCCGCCACTATTTTTATGCCCGATCAGTTATGCCAGAAAGCTTTATTTTAATACCCAAAAATGCACCAGCATGGGCCAGTAATCGAGAGCAGTTGTGGAATGAAGTTGAAAAGAAAGATCGTAAATTAAACTCACGGTATGCAAAAGAGTTTAACGTGGCTTTACCAATTGAGTTAAGTGTAGATGAACAAAAAACATTATTAAATAAATACGTGCAAGAAAACTTTGTTGATCAAGGCATGGTAGCCGACGTGGCAATTCATCGCGACCACCCAGATAATCCACACGCACACGTGATGTTAACCAATCGCCCATTTAACCCCGATGGTACTTGGGGACAGAAAACAAAAACAGAATACATTTTAGATAGTCATGGTAATAAAACTAAGACCCCTGCAGGGAATGTGAGAAACCGAAAAATTTGGTTGGTTGACTGGGATAAAAAAGAAAAAATAACTGAATGGCGGCACAATTGGGCGGCAAGTGTAAATCAGGCTTTAGAGCAAAAAAACATTCCTGATCGGATCAGTGAAAAATCATTTGTGGAACAGGGAATAGCTGACACACCAATGCAACACGAGGGAATCAATAGCAAACGGCATGAAAGAAAGGCATTTAATCAACAAGTTAAGAACTATCGTAAGTCCAAAGCTGGCTATAAAAATATGCAGGAGAAAGTAGTTAATCGAGGCCACTTGGATAGCCTAAGTAAACACTTCTCGTTTAATGAAAAACGGGTAGTTAAAGAGTTAAGCCATGAACTGAAAACTTATATCGGTTTGGAGAACTTAGATGATAAACGGCGCATGCTATTTAATTGGAAAAACAGCACCTTAATTAAACATGCGGTTGGTGAAGATGTGACTAAACAATTATTGACAATTAACCAACAAGAAAGCTCACTCAAAAAAGCAGATGAACTCTTAAATAAAGTAGTTGATCGCACGACTAAAAAACTTTATCCAGAGCTTAATTTTGAACAGACCACGCAAGCTGAAAGACGAGAATTAATTAAGGAAACCGATAGCGAACAAACAGTTTTCAAGGGTAGTGAATTAAACGAACGTTTAATGAACATTCGTGATGATTTGTTGGCCCAACAATTATTGACCTTTACCAAACGGCCATACGTTGGCTGGAAGTTATTAATGCAACAAGAAAAGGAAGTCAAAATCGAGCTTAAATATACGCTGATGATTCATGATGATAGCTTAGAAAGTCTAGAACACGTTGATCAAGGTCTACTAGAAAAGTATTCACCAACCGAGCAGCAAAAGATTACTCGCGCAGTCAAAGATTTGCGAACAATCATGGCTGTTAAGCAAGTTATTCAAACCCAATACCAGGAAGTTTTAAGAAGAGCCTTTCCTAATGGCAATTTTAATGAATTACCAATGATTAAACAGGAACAAGCCTATACAGCCGTGATGTACTATGATCCTATTTTAAAGCCATGTCAGGCTGAAACAATTGAACAGTGGCAAGCAAATCCACCACAGGTGTTCAGTCCCCAAGAACATCAACAAGGACTAGCTTATTTATCGGGACAGCTGAGCTTAGATCAGTTAGAAAATCATCACTTACAACGGGTTTTAAAGCATGATGGTACTAAACAACTCTTTTTTGGCGAATGCAAAGCTGATCCGACGATTAAGAACAGTCAGATCGAGAAAATCCAAATGCAGTTAAAAGAGCAACAAGCCAAGGACGACCAGTATAGAAAAGTAAATATTGGACATTATCAACCGCTAAATTACAAGCCAGTTAGTCCAAGCTACTACTTAAAGACGGCCTTTAGTAACGCAATCATGACCGCCCTATATGCCCGTGATGAAGATTACGAACAGCAAAAACAGGCGCAAGGTTTAAAGGAGACTGAGTGGGAAATGACGAAAAAGCAACGGCAACACCAAACTCGAAACCGGCATGAAGATGGGGGCATGCACTTGTAATCACAAAATTAGCGACTGGTTAATTGGTATGAATGGTAGCCCATAATGTATTTTATATTGATAAAAATTTGGTACGTAGAGCGTGCTCGATTAGTTACCTATAGCTGCCAGCCTTGTGTATGGTCTATCAAAGAGACCAGGCAATCAAAAACTTTAAGCCGGAACCCTATTTTGAACTAAATGCGGAAATTGTAGCTAATCAGCAAAAATTCGTCGCAAAATTAGACTCCTATCAGCGATTTAAAGACGAATCAGGGCTAATGACATTCATGCGAGCTAAACACGTTCATAAAGGCTCGCAGGACGGTTTAATCAAGGACGTCCAAAAACAAGGCAAAAAGCGTGCTAGTCCCCAACTATTCTCACTATCCAGTCTCCAAAGTGCCATGAATAAACGTTATCACGCCAGTGCCAGCCAAACCTTAGCGGCTATTCAAAGCTTATACGAAGACAAACTACTCAGTTATCCCCGCACCGATTGTACTTATATCACTGATGAAGAATTTGAGTATTTAGTGGCTAATCTGACGAAGTATCTGGGTTTGGTCTCTAAGCCAGTCGCTTTAACCAATACCACCCCAAATAAGCGCTATGTTAATGGAAAAAAGGTTGAAGAACACTACGCCATTATCATGACTAAAGTCGTGCCGACGAAAGAGAAACTAGCTAGCTTGCCTAAATTACAGCAACAAGTCTACGACCTGGTTTTAGGAACCCGTCTAGTATCTTTTAAGAACTATCTTCAGGAAGGCCAATACAACCATTTGAAGACTGCTGTTAAGGGCACGTTCACAGTTTTTCCAAAGTCGCCGACATTTGTCTAGCCAACTCCATGAACGTTCAACGATCCATCGTTGCGGTAACACCGTGAACATATGCAACTCGTTGCGTTTAGCTACCGTCGTCTTAGCATTCAAAATGAGCTTCACCTGATCCGCAAAGTCATTGCCAGTGTAGCCACCATCAACCATGACATGCTGAACCAGCTCTAAAGTTTGGCTAGCCAAACTAAACATAGCCAATGCACCTGAACGATCTGATACATTAGCTCGTGTCACGAGAATGGCTTGTGGTAAACCATTAATATCAACCGCAATATGACGCTTAATCCCTGAAATCTTTTTGCCGCCATCGTAGCCACTATTTTTCGTTAAATCAGTGGTTTTAACATTTTGAGCATCAAAAATCACAAACGACGTTCGGGCCGATCGGCCCTGTGCAAAGCGATAGGAAGAAACAGTTTTTTTAAAAGCCTTTCTAATAGCGAATCAGCTGTCGGGTCTGGTTTATCTCACCACACATCGTAATAGCGGTAGACAGTGTGCCATTCCGGGAAATCGTGCGGTAATTCACGCCATTGACACCCTGTAGTAAGCGAGTAAAGGATGGCATTGAATACGTAATAAAGATCATAACGACGCGGTCTTGTATGCTTGCGGAAGTTTTCTAAATCAGGTTGTATTAACGCAAATTGCGCTCGAGAAATATTGCTTGGATAATCTGGCATGACAAACTCCTCAGTCGGTTTTCCACAATTCTACCAGATTCAGCAGATACTAGACAGGTTCTAAGAGGCATTTCACCATACTAACAAGAAAACCAAAAATTCCCAGATCATTAATTTAACATATCGTATCAAACCACGCCTGGAATATTATCTAGGCGTTTTTTTAATGTCATGGTATTTTCTGGCAGAAAGGTTGCATTATTGTGACTACAGTTGTAAACTAATAAGTATTAAGAGACTACAAACGTAAACTTAGAATTCAATTAATGGAGGAAGCCAATTGAAGGATGCAAAGAATGTAACCATCACCGATTCTGAATGGATGGTTATGAGAGCAATTTGGACAATGGGACATGCGACTAGTCGTGAACTAATCGATGCTATGAACGAATTAGAAGGCTGGTCAGCTTCAACAACCAAAACGCTACTTCACAGGTTGATTCAAAAACAGGCGGTTGCGCAGCATGGCGGCAGTCGACCATTCACGTATAAGCCGGTTGTTGGCGAGAAGGAATCAATGGCGGCAGCGGCAGATGATTTGTTTGACCATATGTGTGCGATGCGGGCTGGTTCAACAATTGCCGGCGTTATTCAGTCAAGGGAACTCTCACGGGCGGATATTGCGAACTTACAGGCGATTCTAGCTGAAAAGGCCAAAACAGCGCCCGAGGAAGTTCAGTGTAACTGCTTGCCAGGTGATCAAACGTGTTAAGACTGTGGTGTTCTGTTTACTTTTAGGATTGCTGCACAAAAATCCAGAATCTGGGATTTCTGATGGCGGAAACTTATGAATTTTTGTCGTAATTCTCATTCATATAGTGGCATGGTGCTCCGCAAAGCAGAAGCCTAAATATAAGAACCTGGTGGAAAAATCCCGAGCCCGGGGATTTCCACACAAGGAACTTATATTCCGGCTTCTAACCGCTTTGCTACGCACACTTATTTTTAGGGGGGTCGATAATCATGGCAAATAAAGAGGACCAGATGAACATGAAAAACATGAGTGCTAAGAATATGGAAAATAATGAATCAAATATGAGTCATATGGATCATGATGACATGAAAATGGATCACGATATGACCGAAACGGATCATAATCAAATGAACATGGACCACGATATGGCCGAAATGGATCACAGCCAAATGAACATGAATCACGGTGATATGGATATGGCTGGGACCGACATGATGATGCACGGTGGCTCAATGATGCATATGGGGAATTTGAAAGTTAAATTTTGGGTCTCCGTTGTCTTAGCGATTCCAGTTTTACTGTTAGCACCAATCATGGGTTTAAACGTTTCCATCCTTAGTTTCAGTTCACCGCTAATTGTTGGCATTATCATCGTTTTGTTTGATACAGCACTTTACTTTTATGGCGGAATGCCATTTTTAAAGGGGGCTAAAGCGGAAATTCAGGATAAATCTCCTGAAATGATGACGCTAGTAACCCTTGGAATTTCCGTTTCGTATTTCTACAGTTTGTACGCATTTATTGCCAACAACTTCTTGAACCCGGCAAATCATGTAATGGATTTTTCGTTCGAACTTGCAACCCTGATTTTAATTATGCTTCTAGGACACTGGATTGAAATGAATGCATTGATGGGGGCTGGGGATGCCTTACAAAAGATGGCGGCCCTGTTGCCTAAGACGGCCCATCTAGTTACAGATAATGGTGAAACAAAAGAAGTGCCAGTATCTGATTTAAAAGTTGGTCAAGCTTTCCAAGTGCGTTCAGGTGAGAGTATTCCAGCCGATGGTGTTATTACGGCTGGGGAGTCGACCGTGAATGAAGCACTGGTAACCGGTGAATCTGCTGCCGTTACCAAGAACGTTGGCGATAAGGTCATTGGTGGTGCAACCAATAATAACGGGACGCTAACGGTTAAAATTAGTGGTACTGGTGACTCCGGCTATCTTTCTCAAGTAATGAAAATGGTTCAAAATGCCCAGCAAACTAAATCTAAAGCAGAAGATAAAGCTGATTTAGTTGCCAAGTATCTATTTTACGCGGCATTTGGTGTTGGGATTATTGCTTTCTTTGCCTGGTTACCCCAGGGATTGGCGACTGCAATGACGATCATGGTGACCGTCTTCGTGATTGCTTGCCCGCATGCATTAGGATTAGCGATTCCATTAGTGGTTTCTCGTTCTACTACGATTGGCGCTCAAAATGGGCTATTAGTTCGAAATCGCCAAGCCATTGAAGCAAGTCAACATGTTAGCCACGTTCTCTTGGATAAAACTGGCACGTTAACAGAAGGTAAATTTACGGTGAATGCATTGATTCCAAATGATGGGATTGACGAAACAACGTTATTAAGCCGACTGGCCGCCCTTGAAAATAATTCGACTCATCCGCTGGCCCAAGCAATCATTACTGAAGCCCAAGCGAAGGACATTGAAGTCGTTGCGGCTGAAAAGTCTCAAAATATTCCGGGCGTTGGTATTTCCGGTAATGTTGATGGCACTGACTATACGATTGTTAATGGTAACTATTTAACGAAGCAAGGGATCAGGTTTGACGAGGCTGCTGCTGATAAATGGGCTGCTAAGGGTAATTCCGTCAGCTTCCTATTGCAGGGCACCCAAGTTCAAGGAATGGTTGCTGAAGGTGACACCATCAAAGCGGGTGCTAAGGAATTAATTAGTGGTCTTCAGAGGCGAGGAATTACCCCCGTAATGCTCACTGGCGATAATCCAAAAGCCGCGGAACACGTTGCTAACTTACTAGGATTGACTGAATTCCATGCAGGCCTATTACCAGATGATAAGCAAAAGATTATTGCTGATTATCAAGCAAAGGGCAATCACGTCATCATGGTTGGTGACGGCGTAAATGACGCACCAAGTCTTGCCGCGGCCGATATTGGAATTGCAATTGGCGCCGGAACCGATGTTGCCATTGATTCCGCTGATGTTGTGTTGGTTAAATCAGAACCCAGCGATATTTTACATTTTCTTGATTTGGCTAAAATCACAAATCGGAAAATGGTTCAAAATCTCTGGTGGGGAGCAGGCTACAATATTGTCGCAATTCCACTCGCTGCCGGTGTGTTGTCATTTATTGGAATCATTCTAGACCCAGCCGTTGGTGCTGCGGTCATGGCGATGTCGACAATTATCGTGGCAATTAATGCGATGGGATTGACTGGTAAAAAGATTAAAAACGTGTAATTAAGTGATGACAAAAAGAGGAGAAAGATCAGCTGGTAGTCTGGTCTTTCTCCTCTTTTTGATCATCATGTTAATTACTTATCTGGTTGCTCAGTTAATTTCGCCAATTTTTGATGCAGCCTAATGTCATATTGCCTGGTAATTGGCATTAACACCGCGACCACCCCGCAAATGGCAGCACCGATTCCTGCAATCACAAATAGGCGTTCAATGCCAATCACATCAGCTAGGGGACCGGCAAAAATTAAGCCAATTGGTCCAGCTAGATTCAACAAAGAATTCAAAACGCCTAGAATCCGCCCTAACTCTTCTGCTGGATAACTTTGTTGAATCATTGCCATTAAAAGCGTTGTAAAAAATGGGGTCGCAATTCCTTCAATGATGTTTAAAGCTGCGAACCATAAAAATCCGGTTTGGTTACCTGGCAAAATGCCGCTAATACCGGTTGGAATGCCAACCAGGAAAAACGCGATGATTACGGGCTTCATCCGGTCCTGCCACTTACCAAAGAGGCCAATGATAGTGCCGCCGATTAGCATGTAGGTTAGTGTGAAGACGGCGCCGATCAACGTAATGTACCACAAGCCCTTGTTGTTCGTAAGTTGTTTGATCCCCAAGCGGGTGTTGTGGAGCACATGCATTGGCTGATCAATTTTTTCATTGTTAGAAATTTGAACCCACGTTAAAATACAAATCCCAATGATGGCCCCAAGTACGTCTAACAGAATCAAGTACTCGATGGGGATAAACGCAAATAAAAACGCGCCCAGTGCTGGGGCAATAATCATATTCGCGGATTGCACCATTCCCAGTTGGCCGTTCATACGGGTAATTTCTTTGTCTGGCACCATTGTGGGCATTACCGATTGAATCGTTGGCATCTGGAAGGTTTGCGCACAAGACCGCATCAGTAATGAAATAAAAATGAGCCAAAGTGGAAATACATGAAAGACCGTTCCGGATACGGAAAGAATAATAGCGAAACAGGCAGCGGGGGTTGTTGCGGTGATGTTGGTCGATTGGTGGTTGGTACTGGCAAGGTAAAGATGAATCGTAGCCATTGTTGGGGCCTCCTTAGTGGTAATGATAATCCATTGAGTGGTTCATCTAATAGCTTTGTAAAAACTAGCCAGCTTCATTTTAAATTAATGAATAATTTTAACGTGAAACTACAATAGTTACAAAATTTAGTGAATTGCCGGTGCGTATTACTATGATTTTTGGCGCATTATGCTACGATTAAATACATGGATAATTAAGAAGTTATTAAGCAATAAAGGTGAGCACTGGAGGTTAGCATGCAGACATTAATACAGACGTTTATAGATCGACGCGGGGATTTGCTGACTGCGCTATGGCAACACTTGGGGATTTCATTAGCATCATTAGTCATCGCAATGGTAATTGCGATTCCGTTGGCTATTTGGGTCGTTCGACGACCACGGTGGGCCGAGGGATTATTACAGCTCACGAGTGTCTTACAGACGATTCCGTCTTTGGCACTGTTAGGGTTATTGATTCCGTTAGTTGGGATTGGAACGGTGCCAGCAGTAATTGCGCTGGTGATCTATGCTTTACTGCCAATTTTTCAAAGTACTTATTTGGGTATCTCAGAAATTGACGCCTCAATTGAAGAGGCCGCCGATGCCTTTGGGATGTCACGAATGCGTAAGTTGTTTAAAGTTGAACTACCCATTGCCCTACCACAGATCATTGCTGGGATTCGGACCGCGCTCGTCTTAATTATTGGGACGGCTACTTTGGCCGCTTTGATTGGTGCTGGGGGTCTCGGGACCTTTATCATGCTCGGTATTGACCGTAATGATACCTCGTTATTATTGATTGGGGCTATCTCATCAGCATTGTTAGCAATTCTGCTGAGTGCGCTCGTTCGGTGGTTTCAAACGGCTAAACCAAGCCACGCCTTAATTGTCTTTGTCGGTATTTTAGCTTTACTAGGTGGTGGCGGGGCTTATAGTGTTTATGCCAATCGAGTTGAAACAATTACGATTGCAGGTAAACTCGGTTCTGAACCAGAAATCTTGATTAATATGTATAAGCAGCTGATTGAAGCTGAAGATGAGCATGTTCATGTGACGCTCAAGCCTAACTTTGGCAAGACCACGTTCTTATTCAGCGCGTTAAAGAATAATCAGGTTGATATTTATCCTGAATTTACTGGCTCGGTGCTGGAGACCTTAGGTAAGGGAAATAACCCAGCTGGTCAAACAGCTAACCAGACCTATCAGCTCGCCAAACAGCGCCTCGCTAAACAGGAACAAATGACTTACTTGAAGCCGATGCAGTATAACAATACGTACGCATTGGCAGTGACTAAGAAATTTCAACAAGAACATCATTTGAAGACAATCAGCGACTTAACGCAAGTTGAATCGATTCTGAAACCCGGAATGACCCTAGAGTTTATTGATCGTAATGATGGCTTAAAAGGAATCAAGAAGACTTATGGGTTAAACGTGACTGCAAAGTCGATGGAGCCGGCGCTACGCTATGAAGCTATCAGTAAGGGGAAAATCAACTTGGTAGATGCCTATGCGACGGATAGTGAATTACGGCAGTATCACTTGGCCTTATTGAAGGATAACAAGCACTTCTTCCCAACGTATCAAGGGGCACCGTTGATGAAGACGAGCTTTGCCAACAAACATCCTAAGGCCGTTAAAGCGTTGAATAAGTTAGCAGGAAAGATTTCAGAAACTGATATGCAAGAAATGAACTATGAAGTCAATGTTAAGAAGCAGTCCGCTTCGACGGTTGCACATCGCTATCTTGTGAAGCACGGTTTATTGAAGGAGGGACGTTAAATGACAACGGCAATTGAATTTCAACACGTCCAGAAAGACTTTAATGGGCAGACCGTGATTCCCGACCTTAATTTAACGATTGACCAGGGTGAGCTATTTGTTTTGGTAGGGACTTCTGGGAGTGGCAAAACGACGTCACTTAAAATGATCAACTGCTTAGAGCCATTGACGGCTGGTAAAATCCTAGTTAATGGTACTGATACAACCACGATACCAGTCCGAAGTCTACGGTGGCAAATGGGGTATGTCTTACAGCAAATTGCCTTGTTCCCAACGATGACGGTGGCGCAAAATATCGCCGTGATTCCAGAAATGAAAGGGACAGCTAAGAAGGAAATTAATCAAACGATTGATGAGCTATTGGCGGAAGTTGGCCTCGATCCAAAGGAATACCGTGACCGGATGCCGTCAGAATTATCCGGTGGTGAGCAGCAACGCATCGGTATCTTACGGGCGATTGCGGCGCAACCAGATATTGTTTTGATGGATGAACCATTTAGTGCGTTAGACCCCATCTCGCGGCAACAATTGCAAGACTTGGTCTTACGGCTACACGCCCGCTATCACAACACGATCGTCTTCGTGACGCATGATATGAATGAGGCGTTGAAGTTGGGTGACCGGATCGGTGTCATGCAACACGGTCAGTTAATACAAGTCGATACGCCGGCTGCTCTGGCTCAGCATCCAGTGAACGACTTTGTGCGGAACTTCTTTGGCGCGAGCCGAGCTAAAAATGTCTATGATGTCTACGTTGGGCGTGTAGGGCTTATTCAGGGTTATCTCACAGAAAAACCCAGTGTTGCGAGTGGTCGGATTCAATCGTTAGACGTTCAAGCCACGTTACGCACTGCCTTTACGGCATTGACAGATCACGATTATGTGGCGGTCACGGAAGAAAATCGGGTTGTTGGCTATTTGGATAGCCAACGAATCGTGGCTTACTTGAGTCAATATGAAGAAGTATCTTAATCGTCAATTAAGGATGAATCAGTTACACTAGGTTGTGATAATTGATGGTCGCTAATGAATTTAAGGAGGAATTTCGAATGGCGGAACAGTACGATGTTGTTGTGATTGGTGGCGGACCAGCCGGCAATGCCATGGCTAGCGGATTAAAGGCTCAGGCCAAGACAGTGTTGATCGTTGAAGCGGATCTGTGGGGCGGCACTTGTCCTAACCGCGGTTGTGACCCTAAGAAAATCCTATTAAGCGCCGTTGAAGCGCGACAAGCAGCGCAACATTTACAAGGGCAGGGCCTGATTGTTGCGCCCAAAATTGATTGGCCAGCACTGATGGCGCATAAACGAGGCTATACGGATGGCATCAACGATGGGACGTTGAACGGACTAAAGGGGCAAGATATTGCGACGTTACATGGTCAAGCGCACTTTCAATCCGACAATCAGTTAGCGGTCGGGGATCGAGTAGTCAGTGCGACTGATTACGTGATTGCCACTGGTCAGCGTCCGGCGATTCTACCGATTACCGGGCACGAATACTTTAAGACGAGCACTGACTTCTTAGATTTGGACCAGATGCTTAAACGCGTGACATTCGTAGGTGGTGGCTACGTAGGCTTTGAATTGGCGACGATTGCGAATGCCGCTGGCGCTGATGTGCACGTGATTCATCATAATGACCGCCCGTTAAAAGCTTTTGATGCAGATTTGGTTAAGGATTTGATGGCCGCAATGACGGCTGATGGAATCACGTTTGACTTGAATACGGATGTCCAAGCAATTACTAAAACGGCGACCGGTCTACAATTGACAGCTGATAATTTCGAGCTGACAACGGATCTGGTCATCAGCTCAGCGGGACGGATTCCGAACGCGGACCAGTTAGGTCTAGCCAACGTGGGCGTTACCTTTGATCGGCATGGGATTCAAGTCAACGATCATTTGCAGACGGCCAACCCGCACATTTATGCCATTGGGGATGTCAGCGATACACCGGTACCGAAGTTAACGCCAGTTGCAGGTTTTGAAGCGCGTTATCTGGTCGGTGAGTTGACGCATCCCGGCGCAGCCATAAAGTATCCCGTTGTGCCAACGCAGGTTTTTGCAGCGCCCAAGTTAGCGCAAGTCGGGATCAGCGCGGCCGCGGCGACTGAGCATCCAGATGAGTATCGTGTCAATACACTTGATATGACGAAGTGGTTCACTTATTACCGCTTTGGCGCACAACAAGCCCAAGCTAAAGTAGTGGTTGCTAAAGCGAGTGGGCAGGTTGTGGGTGCTACCCTTCTAAGTGATGTTGCCGACGAGATGATTAACTACTTCACGTTGTTAATTGAAAAACACGTGACTTTACCAGATTTACAACGGTTGGTATTGGCTTACCCAACGCCGGCTAGTGACTTACAATATTTGTATTAATGTGTGGTTGAATTAAATCAACGTCCTCGCAAAGTGTTAAACTATGAAACCCCATATGAAGTATTTTTTGACAAACCGTTGCACTTAGTTTGACAATTCGCCGAACACAAAAAAGAGTATCCTGGTTATTTATTCTATGAAACAGAGAATAAAGATATTTTTTAAAATACTCAATTAGCAAAATCATAGAGAAACATGATGCACAATTGAACAGCGATAGTCTTTGGAATAACCCTGAAATAAAAGCGCTACAAGGAGTTACGCCCCAAATGATTCTTACAACTAATTATGATCTTTTATTAGAGAAGGTTTTTCGCAGTATGATTCATATATAGGCCAAGATTCAATAAAGAGTAATCTAAATGGATCTGGTGCAAACAGTGTGAGAGATGACCATCTAACCAGCTATTGATCCTATGCTGAAGGTTATGCAGCTAACAATGCTTCTAATTCGTCCACGACTGAGAACCCGATGAGACTTAACTCTCGTCGGGTTCTTTTGCGTATTGCGTGAACAATTTCCACACCGCTCAACGTTGCACTAGCGGTTCGAATGCTTTGAAAGCTTGCTGAGCGGACACGATGACGTTTAATGAATCGGTGGTCCTGTTCAATCAAATTATTTCGATATTTGGAACATTGGTGGGCTGATTTGCTAAAATAGTCTTGCTTTATCAGGTGCTTCACTGCTTTCAGTGTTGCCCGATATTGATCAGTGACTAATCGATCAGGCCGACCATTGGTCGTCAAGAGACGCTTCAAAAAGTGATAGGATGCGGTATAATCGCGGTGTTTTCGTAGCTCAAAATCCATGGTCAAACCGTTACTGTCAATAGCGCGATACAAATAGGCCCAACGGCCTTTAACTCGAATATAGGTCTCATCGATTCGCCAACTTTTAGCGTGAGCTGTTTGATGCCGACGCCATAGAGCCTTAAAGATGGGGCCATAGTGATGAACCCAACGCATGACCGTGGTGTGATGAACAGTGATACCCCGATCCCGAAGCAATTCAACGATGTCACGATAGCTGAGACTGAATCTGAAATAGTAGCCAACGGCTACTAAGATGATGTCCTTTTGAAAGTGGCGTCCCTTAAAGTGATTCATGCGCGCAATCCCTCGTTTCTTGGTACCAAGTATACTAAAATCAAGTCAGCGAGGAAAATTTGCACCAGAACCCTTATTAGTTGGTTTGTTGTTCGTCCGCCGATGTGCGTCCTAACGTGCCAACACGTGTGTACGCCGATTTCAGTATATTCAAGCATTAAAATGTGGTGTCGCAGCCAGCTGGAGTGCAAGTTGGGTTGCACGTTCGAGCGAATCGTTTGTTTGTTGTTCCCAGCGGGCCGCGAGTGTGTTGGCCGGGTCGTGCAGACTAGTTAAGATATGTTGGGCGACTTGCAACGCGTGTGGTTGATGTAAACTGGTAGCCATAGTTTGTAGCGCGTCAGCTAGTTGTTCGCCTTCAGTTAGCTGTCGAGTCACTTGCATGGGGGTTTCGATGGCAACTTGTTCGTTGGCGCGCTGACCCGCCTGAATCCAATTATCCGTACTAGCTGGCACTGGTAACCAGAGCATCAGTAAAACGAACCACGTTAAGCAGGTCAGTTGGGACAGATCAACGCCCGCACCGGCCCATGGGTTCAGGTCTAAGTTACGTAATTCCAAGTATTGAATCCCATCCTGACATAGTTGTGAATGACCACCGGCATGACGCAATCGAACCTGACCGTAAAATTCCTTGGTCGCACTTAATTTTCCATTATCAACGGCCGCTTGCAGTGTTTGACAATAGTCATTTAACGACGCGTACGAGACCGTAACACCCGGCCGATTGGTATACCCGCTAGAACTGTTGCGTAAGCTTCGAACGGGCTGGGCTGGTGGCGTAAGACCAGACTGTGGCCAGCAGCGTGGTGAGCAGCCATAAAGATACGTCAGTAGCCAGCGATAGTGCAAATAATTCTGCGCAATGTGCAGGTAACAGCGATTTTGAAAGGTAGTGAAATCACGACTATCTGTCTGGGCCTGATACAATCCCATCATCAGACTAGCCGCTAAGCTCACATTACAGTGAACACCTGACAACATTTGACGTCGTCGGCCATAGCGGTGAGCAAGTCCTTGTCGATAGGCGACAGCGGCCGCATCCAACTTAGCAATTGGAATATCCCGGTCTTCTCGTGGAAGTGTGGGCGGCATGCTTAGCGGCCAAATCAGTTCAGGCAGAAGCCTTTGCCGGACTTGTTGTGTGAGCATCGTTAAGGCGTGCAACGCAGCAACCGCACTTGCTTGCGGTTGGGTGACTAACTCCAACTGTGTCTCCGCAAAGTCCCGTTGCAGGCCGGACAACTCGCTGATAAGTGTTGGTGATAATGCCGTATCCGCCAAATGACCGGTCACCGTTACCCGCTGGCCTTCCCGTTCCAGCCCAATCTGAACAACCTGTGCATTGATCAACGCCGTATTTTCCATTAATAATTGTTGCCACTCCATCCACTCACCTCGCTGATTCAATCTAAATTTATCGTAGCATAGTCCCGACCTTGGTTCACTGATTATGACCTATTATTTAGCTGACTTACCATTACGAAATGAGTTTCCGCGCGTCCCTGCTTGATCATCCAAAGGATCAAAAAAACGAGTACCCAGTATTACCGGGTACTCGTTTTTAGGGTAATAATATCGGGTCTAGAGTTTTTGGTGTTGGAAAGTATTTCCATTCCAAAAGTACTAGGCCCTAATTTAAAAAGCCATTGATAATGGATCAAAAAAGGCCACTAGGGTATACCCTAATGGCCGTTTTTGTTTCTGTGCTATACTAGGAATTACAAATGTTCATTAGAACTGTCCAAAAGGAGGCTTGAAAATGGCTAAAATCGGTTATGCTCGCGTGAGTTCCAAGGAGCAACATTTAGATCGACAGTTAGCTGCTTTAAGAGGCGTTGATAAATTATTTACGGATAAATTAAGTGGGGCTAACACTAATCGGCCAGAACTGCAAAAGATGCTGGCCTATATCCGTGAAGGTGATATTGTCTTGGTTACTGAATTAGACCGCTTGGGCCGAAACAACCAGGACTTAACTAAGATTATGAACACCATTCAAAATAAGGGGGCCACCCTAGATGTGTTGAATTTGCCGTCCATGACGGGGATTGCTGACCCCAATTTACGTCAACTCATGACCAACCTCATTATTGAACTTTATAAATACCAAGCTGAAAGTGAACGTAAGCGGATCATTGAGCGTCAGCAACAAGGGATTTCCCTAGCCAAACAGCAGGGCAAATATCATGGTCGCAAGCCTCAATACGCTGAAGATGATCCCCGTTTGTTACATGCCTTTAAACTTTATCAAAATGGTATGAGCGATGTGGATGTGGCTCGAAATACTGGGATTAAGCGGACAACCTTTATTCGGTATCGAAAGAAATTCAGTGTGTATAGATAAATTTCTCATTAAATAAGCAGGGCAGTGAAGAAAAAATTTAAATAGGAGTGAAATAACAGATATATGGAAATAAAACTAATAGAGGTTAGTGCATTTTGGATAAGTAATTGGCAAATTACAAGTTTAATCCGAACAAGCCCGGAAACTTTCAATGGCAGTCTGTTGATGATGGATTTTTAATGGTCGTTGATTAATAAGCTCAAGTG
>NZ_JAAXLJ010000003.1 GCF_012641075.1 Secundilactobacillus angelensis
AGTCGGTATCTTAAACTGGATGGTCGAGGGAGCGCTGAAGTGGCAACGAGAAGGATTGATTCCTCCACAGATCGTGCAGCAGGCTAGCAAGGATTATCGAAACGAAATGGACGTAACTTCTGAATTTATCGAAGAGTGCTGCACGATTGGCAAGCATGAGACAGTGAGAGCGAACCAGTTATATCAGCGATACAAGCAATGGGCTAACGATAATTCGCAGTATCTGATGAATTCGACTAAGTTTGGTAAAGAAATAAGCAATAAGTTTGAGAAAAAACATGACCGTCAAGGAACGTATTATGTTGGACTTTCACTGCTAGAATTTCATCAACCTTTTGAAATGATTGCTAGAAAGCCTAAATAGTGTGACGGGTGTGATGAGTTGTGACGGGTTTGAAATAACCTGTCACACTTACAGCCTAAAGGGTTGTGATGAGTGTGACTAGTTTTTTCTATAAATAACATATTAGGAAAAATAAAAGTAAATATATAAAAAAGAGTTTGAAAGTGCCGTCACACCCGTCACACCCGTCACATTCCTTGGGAGAGTAAGAATAGAAAGCGTGACGGGTAGTAAATTGGGTCGTCACACCCGTCACATTTTGGAGGTAACTGCTATCGAAAGTGAACACAAAATTCAATCCGACATCATGATGGAACTGTCAAAAGCAGGCTGCACCGTATTTCGTAGCAATGCCGGTAAGGTGCGAACGGATGACGGTAGAAATATCGTGCTGTTCCCTAAAGGAACCCCAGATTTATTGGGGTTTCGCCATTCAGACGGCAAAGTGTTCTTCGTTGAAGTGAAGAATGAGATTGGTCGATTAAGGCCGGATCAGATTCGTTTTGCAAAGTTTATCCGTCAATATCCGGTTTTATATGGTGTCGCACGTTCCGTAGATGATGCACTGAGAATCGTAGGTAAGTAGTATGCAGGATAAACGTATTTATGCTTTATATCATGGTGATCACTTTATTGATGTGGGCACGAAAACGGAATTGTCACAACGATTACATTTAAAGCCTGCCACATTGATGTTTAAGGCATCACCAGTCTATCGGCACCGTACAACTTATGAAAAATCTACACGGCTATATCTCATATCGAAGGAGGTGACTCAATGATGGTCTCCCGTGAGTTACTCAAAGAGATTCAGAAAGTTGAAAGCAAGTACAAATCAGTCATCAATGCACCTGACAATGTGATGGAACCAATTTTAGAAATTGCCAGCAGTTTGCATGATCAGAACCGTTCAGCACTTGGTAAAAATGCTAGTCAGCGATCTAGTGCAATAACTGAAGTACTTAAACGAATTGACACTAGTACCATGACCGCGGATGAAATAACCAATTATTTAAACACCGATATTGATGTCACTAATGACGGTGCACTGGCAATGGATAAACACAGTGTTTACAGTCTGCTGAATTATCACAAGATACCGTACAAGCATAAAGGAAAAGGTGACTACACAAAGCTAACTTAAGAAAGTGAGAGTAAACAAAAGCACCCGATGTTTGGAGTCGAGTGCAATCTAGTTTTAATAGATTTCAAAGGGTGTTAGTGTTTCCGAGTTACGCCTTTGAATGAACCACCGGAAGTTTTTCCGTCTATGAATCTTCCAGTAGCGCTATCAGATTTGGTCCACAGACCAGTGCGTGGATTGAAAGATTGAAAGCGTCCCTTTACAGAACCCTTTCGACCATTTCCACGGGAACCATTTTTAGCCATTCTTATCACCGTCCTTTAAGTAGGAGTCAAACTTAGAACATAAGTTTGCGCTTTGTATAGTACCACTAATTAGATGCAGATACCACATATAGTACCAAAAGGAGGGACAAATATTGAGTAATATGGTTTTATGGGAAAATATAACTAGAATTTTGAAGCTTAAACATGTTTCAGTCCGTGAACTGTGCCGCCTAACCGGAATTCCCAGACAAACTCTATACAACATTAAGCAAGGATCCAGTCTGAATCCAAGCTTTTACTTGATTTTAAAAATTGCTGAAGCATTAGATGTTAGCTTAGACGAATTCAGGAAGAAGGCAGACGATGACTGAAATTAAAGCTAAACAGGAATGCCCGTACTGCCACGGCCACGCTGATTTAATCCATGCTGAGGATATTCAAGGCGATATTGAGTTTGCGGAATATGTCTTTCTAAGAATGTCTGATGATTACGAAAATGTGAGTTACACAACGGAAATTAGCTACTGCCCGAAATGCGGCAGGAAATTGGAGGTATAAAAATGACACCAGAGGAATCTATGGGAGTTAACTTTAACGACTCAAAATTAAAACCAAAATACTATACAAATAATGGCAAAGACCTGTTTGATCGCTTTGAAGAAGGTTTAATGACAGCTGAACAAAACCGTGGTTTCTACATTGGTAATGTCTTTAAGTACATTACAAGGTACCAAAATAAAAATGGTGTGGAAGATCTCCAAAAGGCCAGCACATATTTAAATCGATTGATCGCTTTTGAAACCAAAGCTAATCGAACTGACAGTGAAAAGATGACTGAATTTTGGGCAAACACCTTTAAAAATTGGCAGAAGGCAGGTGATATTCGTGACTCCAGAACAGATTAAGTACCGAAATTATTTAATAGCAGTATTCAATGACCACAACCATGATATGGAAGCAACTATTAAGTGGATGTATGACCACTTCCCGAGTATGCACACCGGTGTACGGGAAGCACACAAACAGTTAACAATTCAACAGCGAAACGAAGTAATGAGAGAAAAATTGATGGGAGTGTAGCTTATATGCGCAAGTCAACCTTTCACAAGATCGAGGATATCTTACGGGATTATCCAAGGATGGATGATTATATTAAGCAGCGGGAAGAAGAACTGCGATATCCAATGCAGACTGATGATGATAATGTAGGCGGTGGCAGAAGCAACTATCCTGACCGTGATCAACCAGTGCGTACACTGATCACCATTGATGAAGACCGTCGCTTGAATGGATTAAAGCGGGAACAGCGAATCATCAAGCAATGCTTTAATACCAGTGATAAAGATACTAGAATCATTATCACAGAGTTATATTTCAATCGGCATCCGCGCTACACTCTCCGTGGATTGGTGACTATGCAAGTAGTAATGGTCAGTCGTAACCGAGCATATCAATTGCGCAATGGGTTTATCAAAGAGTGTGCTGATCAACTTGGACTGATTGATTTATAATTCGGGACAAATCCGGGACGCAGAGCCTATACTTCCGTGTTACGTTGGTATCGTGAAATACATCAGAGATGATGTATGTTTCCCCTAAACTAACGGGACCCTAGCAGTAATGCTGGGGTTTTGTAATGCATTAACGAGGTGAACATGATGCCACGAGTCAGACGGTGCCGACAACCAGGCTGCCATAACATGGTTGCTTATCCTGATCATTACTGCAGTACACACCATGTGCATGAAGCAGAGTATCAACATAAACGGCAGGCATGGCATGATGCTAACCATACTCACCACTACAACACCGTGGTACGTAACCGAGACAGCACGAAGCGTGAGCAGTATAACTTCTATCGGACAAAACAATGGGTACATCTAAGGCAGCAAGTACTAGACCGTGACCACTACCTATGTCAGTACTGCTTAGCACAAGGGGTAGTCGAGCCTGGCAAGGTGGCAGATCACATCGTGCCGTATGTTGTAGCACCTGAACACAGAACTGATATAGATAATCTAACAACAGCCTGTGCGAAATGCCACCGGCTAAAAACGGTATGGGAACAACAGCATTATTTTTCTGAACATGATGCGATTGATCCAACCGCCGAACAGATTACTGATGTAAAAATAATTTCAAATTTATTTTATAAAAAATAATTTTTTCAAAAAGATATTTTATAAATTTAAAAATAAAATTAATTTTTAAAAACGCCCCCGCCACTACTGCGAGTAAGAAAGAGCCACGCCATACCATCATCTTTTGTCGCAAACTACATTTGAAATGCTTTTGAAGGCGGGGGTGACCAATCCAAACGAATCGAGGTGCTATCTTGACGAAAAGGTCGTTTAATCAAATAAATCATGGCAAATTGTCACACGAACCGCCTAAATATTTAGGTCGGCAAGCCAAAGTTATCTGGCGGCGAATCGTTCCGTTTTTAGAGGATAATCAAGATATCATCCGGGCTGACTTTGGAGTGGTTGAAATGTACTGTACTCAGTATGAGATTTACCGGAATGCGTATAAACATATTCAAGAAAACGGTGAAGTCCAACCAATCTATAAATCTTTGCAGGATAGCAGCGGGAAAGTAATTGGTAAGACCTTTATGGGGTACAAGCGGAACCCAATGACCCAAATTTACGATTCGGCGGTTAACAAACTGACCACGATTGGTAGAGAATTGGGACTGTCACCGAAAGCCCGTGCAGAGTTATTAGAAATTCTGCCAGAAAAGAAAGATGATAAAGATATCACCGAACAAATGAAAGATTTTTTAAGTTAACATGAGATGGCTAACACCCTGCGTGTGGATGTACGCGATTTGGGAACAATAGTGACACACTAACGAACGGATTCGTTTGTTAGCGAGGTTGGAAGTGGGAACTGGAAGCCTCACCCCACAACATCAAGTCAGGGAAACCTGGCTTTTTATTTTGGAAAAGTGGTGAGTGATTGTGCGAATAGATTTAACTCAAACACATGATGTACTAGGCGCGTTTGAACAGCTTAATTTAAATAAGATTGGTGAAAAGTATCAGGATGAAGCAACCAAGTATGCTTTGGATGTACTTAATGGTCGACAGACCACCAACTATTTAATTAAGCTGGCCTGCTTCCGACATTTACAGGATTTAACTCGGCAGAACACACCGGACTTTAAATTCCATTATTCAATTAAAGAAGTTGAGAAGATTCTGAAATTCGCGTCAATCGCTCCCAATGTGGATACCGGTGAGCCAACCAAGCTAATGGATTGGCAGAAATTTATTTTTGCCATGTTATTAGGCTGGCGAAATGAAGATGGTGGCAAGCGGTTTAGCCGCGCAATTGTATCAGTTGCCCGTGGTCAAGGGAAAACATATCTTATGGCTATTTTGATGTGCTACTCCTTTTTTATTGAATCCATTGGTTTATCTAACCAAGATTATCTGGTAGCTTCAATTAATTTTAAGCAAACCATGAAGCTCTTTGGCTATATTAAATCCATGATGCGTAAGATCATCGAGATTGAACCCTTTAAATCATTTGCTAAACAAACTCGACTCTCTATCCAGACTGACCAGATTGTGATGAAAGCCAACAACAATGTATTACGGTCAATCAGTCACGAATCCGGCCAGTACGATAGTTTTCACTTTACGACTGCCGTTTTTGATGAAATCGGTGAAATAAAACACCGTGACAAAATTAATAAGATCATTTCAGGGCAGGTTAAAGTTCCGAATCGGCAGTTTATTCAAATTTCAACTGCTTATCCTGATCCATCAGTACCATTCCATTCCGATGAAAAAATGATTCAGCAAGCCATGGAACAAGATTATAAGCGGGATGCGGATAGTTATTTAGGACTGATTTGGTCACAAGATGATTTAGACGAAACCTTTAAACCAGAGACCTGGATTAAATCTAATCCACTGTTAGGACTGGATTCCCAAAAGCGAATCTTGATGCAAGGTTTAAGCGATAAGCGGGACTCCGATGCTATGACGGGTGAGATTCGCGACTTTCAAAATAAGAACCTCAACCTGTGGCTGCAGGAAGCGACAAACTCATACTTGAAGCTAGCTGATATTGAACGAGCAATTATACCTAGTTTTGATGTAGAGGGCCGACAAGTTTACATCGGTTTTGACTACTCCATGTTTTCCGATAACACAGCGATTGCGTTTGTTTATCCATACCGAAATACCGCTGGTAAAACCCGTTGGCACTTACAGCAGCACTCATTTATTCCATGGGAAAAAGCTGGCTCGATTGAAGCTAAAGAAAAACAAGATGGCATCAATTACCGTGAATTAGCTGACCAGGGTCTGTGTACGATTACCAGCCATCCACAGGGCTTAATTAATGACGATCAGGTCTATCAATGGCTAAGAACCTTTGTGGAAGATATGGATCTCAAACCAATATTCTTTGGTTATGATGCATGGGGTGCAACGAATGCAATCAAAACATTGGAACTTAATACTACCTGGCCACTCGAAGCAATCCGGCAACGGACTAGTGAATTAAAAGACCCCACTAAGTTTTTGCAGGAGATGTTTGTGGAAGGCTCAGCAACGCGTTTTGATGATCCAATTATGGAAAAGGCGTTAATCAATGCCAGGGTGATTGAAGATAAAATCGGTATCCAAGTGGATAAGGTAGCAGCTACTTTTAAAATTGATGTGGTTGATGCGTTGATTGATGCGCTGTATCAAGCAATGTATCACTTTGAAGACTTTGCTGATATTAATGATCCATCAAAAGAGATCGAACATATGGATGCTCAAGATGTTTTTGACTGGTTTAACGATCCTAAATCAGGACTAATGGGAGGCGAGTAACCGAATGCTGAAAAAACAACTTAATAGATTGGTAAGAGGCTTAATCAAAATTATTGATGGCCTCTTTTTTGTTGCAGCCATGATTTTGCTAGACGTTACGGTGTATCTAGCAAGCTGGTTTTGGGGTGGCATCGTTACCGCAATCACCTTAGTACTAATAGGATTATTGACAGAGGTCATCTTCCAGAAAGGAGGTGATAACTAATGCCAATATTTAATCCAATTAAAAATCTAATGTCAGTACCTGGTCAATCGGTAACTACGGATGATATGGAGATTCTTAATTTTGATCAGCCGTTGTTAAGCCACGAAGGTTATGTATCGATGCATGAGGCGTTAAAAAATTCTGATTTGTACTCGACTATCTCGACCATCAGTGGCGATTTAGCCACTATGAAACTGATTGCGGATAAACCACAAGTACAGTCGTTTCTGGATTCACCAAGTGCGACTACGAACGGTCATGCTTTCTGGCAGGCCATGTATACCCAAATGTTGATCAGTGGTAATGCCTTTGCCTATATCTGGCGGAATCGAAATGGCATGATCTCACGGCTGGAATATTTGCGACCCTCACAGGTTGATACGTTTTTATTGGCGGATGGCTCCGGATTAGTTTATACGATTACGTTTGATGAACCGGAAGAAGGCGTTCTGCAGTATGAACCACAGGGGAACGTTATTCATTTGAGATTACTCAGCACTAGTGGCGGCATGATTGGCTACAGTCCACTTGAAGCACTAACGGCTGAGTTAAATATCAAAGACCAGTCAAACAAATTAACGTTAGCTGCATTAGCTAAGTCAATCATTAACCCGGGCGTTTTGAAGGTTACAAACGGAAGCAAATTAAGCGCCGATATGAAGGCTGCCCGCTCATCTCAATTTATGAAACAGGTATCGAAGTCCAATGGTGGGCCAATTGTGATTGATGATCTGGAAGATTACAGCCCATTGGAAATTAAAGCGGATGTGTCTAAATTGTTAGCGCAAACTGACTGGACATCGAAGCAGATTGCTAAGGTATATGGTATTCCCGATTCGTACTTGAACGGGCAAGGTGATCAGCAGTCTTCAATCGTCATGATTGAAGGAATGTATGCGAATGCTTTAAACCGATATGTTCAGCCAATTATTAGCGAACTTGATTCGAAGTTCTGGGCGCACATCAGCGCCAACATGCAACCAGCCATTGACGCTAACGGTGATACTTACGCTGGCAGTATCGGCAATCTGAAATCAGCCGGCATTGTGGATACTTCACAAGCTCTCTGGCTCTTAAAACAGGCCGGTTATATTCCAGAGAATATTCCGGAAGCTATGCCAGTCATTCCACCGAAAGGAGGTGATAACAATGACGAAAGTAGTGATCCCGATTAAAGGAAATATTATTTCAGACGAAGATGCAGATGTTTATGATTATTTCGGTATCACAGGCTATACCAGCCCTAAGAAAATCAGTACATCATTAGCTAATGCTGAAGATGGTGATGATGTAGAACTTCAGGTAGCTTCTAACGGTGGTGATGTGTTTGCTGCTAGTGAAATTTATACCGCATTGAAATCTTCTAAGTTGCCAGTTAAGGCATCAATCCAAGGGTTAGCTGCTTCTGCTGCTTCTGTGGTAGCAATGGCAGCTGATACGGTTGAGATGTCACCCACAGCTCAGATGATGATCCACAAAGCCTGGTCAGTATCACAGGGCAACGCGGATGCTATGCAGCATGAAGCCAGTGTACTTAGCAGTATTGATGACTCAATCGTGAATGCTTATGAAGCAAAGACTGGTATGGATAAAGGCAAGTTGCTTAATTTGATGAGTGATGAGACTTGGATGGGTGCTGCAGATGCTGTGAAACTAGGGTTTGCCGACGCCATCATGAAGTTTAATGACGACGATGATGATGACGACGGCGGAGGTGATCCAGAAGATTCTAAGTTACAAGCTTTTGCTAGTTTTGGCACGGTCATTCCGCATGACTCAATTGAGAAAATGCGGAATTTGATGGTGCTGGAACAAAAACAGGAACAACAAAATACGAAAGAAAATAGCCAGTCTAGCTTGATGAAAGCTAAGCTGGCTATTTTGAATGGAGGAAAATAAACATGGAATTTATCAAAAACGTAAATGCGCTTAACGATGCGCTCATTGGCAAAGGCCAAGAAGTGTCTGACTTAGACGCCAAAATTAATGCGGCGGTGTTAGATGACAGTTTCGACGCTGACAGTTTTAAAGCTTTAAAAGCAAAGCGTGATTCAGCCGCTGCACAACGGGATGCAATCAAGGACCAACTCGAAGAAGAACGGGCTAACCAAGTTGCTGCCAGTTTAAACAATGGCAAACCTAACAAGTTGACTGATAACGAAAAATCAGTAGAAGACCAATTTTTAACTAACTTAAAGGGCATGATGACTGGTAATGCCAAGATCATGAACGAAGTTACCTCATCCACTGATGCCGATGGTCATGCAATTGGCTTAACCATTCCACAAGACTTGCAAACAGCTATTCACACATTGGTACGTCAATATGCCAGTTTACAACCATACGTTAACGTTGAAAGTACCTCAATGTCTTCTGGCTCACGGGTTTATGAAAAATGGACGGATGTTACTCCTTTAGCTGATCTTGATGATGAAACCGCCACAATTGGTGATAACGATGATCCAAACTTAGCTTTGGTCAAGTACGTTATCCATCGTTATGCCGGTATTACTACGATCACCGACACTTTGCTAAAAGATACGGCTGAAAACTTATTAGCTTGGTTGACTAGCTGGATTTCTAAGAAAGTCGTTGTTACTCGTAACAAGGCTATCTTAGGTGCTTTGGATAAGGCTACCATTACCTCTACGATTACTACGTTTGATGATGTTAAAGACTTAGTACTGACTAAGCTTGATCCAGCAATTAAGACTACGGCGTTCTTTATCACGAACACATCTGGTTTTGCTAAGTTGGCTAAGGTTAAAAATGCCATGGGTGGTTATTTATTAGGACGTGATCCATCACAACCAGATGTTCGCACAATTGAAGGTAAACCAGTAATTGAAATTGCTGATCGTTGGTTAGCTAATGATGCTGATGGTAACATGCCTTTGTTCTTCGGTGATTACAAGCAATACGCAACCTTATTTGACCGTGAGCAAATGAGCCTGTTATCTACAAATATCGGTGGCGGTGCGTTTGAAAACGATTCAACGAAAATTCGGGTTATTGACCGCTTTGATGTTGAAATCACTGATAACGAAGCAATCGTAAAGGCTACCTTTAAGAATATTGCTGATCAACCAGGTAACTTAGTGGCTGCATCTGCTACAACTACCACTCCAGCGTCAAAATAAGCGCCCCGAACGGCGCAACGACGACCGTTAATGCTGATGGAAGCGTAACGATCAAATGGAACGCCGTAGACGGGGCTAAGTCATATGTATTGCATTATGGCAACCCTGGTCAAACGACTGGTGACGCTAAGTTTATGGAATACACGACTGACACTAGCTACACTCTATCAGCCGACAAGGTTCCAGCTCATAAAGCTGGTGACAAGATTTACTTCTACGTGCAAGCCTTTGACGATTTAGGCCAAGGTGACACAACTGAAGCTCAGGCTCAATATCTGAATGCAGGTGAATTCTTAGGCTCTGACTGGTCTAAAGTTGCCAGTGCCACATTTTAAAGGGGTGATTTAAATGACGGTTAATTTAATCACCCTCAAGACCTCATTGAGAATCGACGATGATGACCTTGACGATGATGCATTGTTGACCGGTTATTTAAATGCGGCTAACACATATATCTTAAATGCCACTGGGCTGTCTGCCGAGCAATCGAAACAGGCTGATATTGCTGACTTGTTTGATACCGCTGTGATGGCACTGGCAAGTGGGTACTATACTGCGCGAGCCAATCGTTCGTTAGTCCAACTGTACGAAGTTGATTTACCAGTAAATTCAATTATCGGCCAGCTTCGCGGTGTAGTGGCAAGCTTGGAAGCCGGTGAGACGGATGGCGATTAGTCCTTACAGTTTTAACCGGCGGGTTCAATTTGGTACCGCTAAATCACTAGTTAACAAAAAGACTGGTGGAACGGTGCCAACATTTGTACCGGAGTTTAAACGCTATTGTGCGATTCGAACCCGGACACTTAATCAGCAGTATCTGGCGATTCAAAATGATATGAAGGATTCCATCGTGGTGGTAATTAGGCATACACCAAAAGTCAATGAAAGCCTACTAGCTAAATTAGGTGATAAGGTCTATCAGATTATTGATATCTCACCAGATGAGTCAAACAATATGAATACTTTTGACTTGATTACTATGACTGTGGCTGAGAAAGTAGGCGGTTAATATGGCTGAATTGGATCAAGCTCTTCAGGACTGGTTGCGACAAGTAAAATCCGCTACTGATTTGAGCTTTAAAGACAAGTCAGCCATCACATCGGCGGGTGCCCAAGTCTTTAAGAAGAAACTTGAAGAAACCACACGGCGGATGCATTATTCCCACCGAAGAGCAGCAGGTTATGAACACATGGATGATTCGATTGAACAGCGTGATCGTAACGTTGACGGTAAGCTGGATGGATCCTCAACTGTGGGATTTCAAGGCGACAAAGCACGGATTGCTCGATATCTCAATGATGGTACCAAGTACATCACAGCTGATCACTTTGTTGAGACCACCCGTGAGGAATCCAAGAATGATGTGTTTGCCGCAGAAAAGTCGGCATACGAAGAATTGATGAAGAAACGAGGCGGCTAAAATGTTAGCGACCTTTGAAGCAGAACAACTGATTGACTCTCAATCATACGAGGGGATTGACCGGATATTTACTGGTTCGATCCCTGAAGAAGCAAAACCGGATGCAAACTCGACAGATATTTTAATCACTGAGTCGGCTGGCGATATGCCGGAAGACTACGGAAATGATGATTTTGTAAATCTAAACAGAGCAGTGGAAGTGCAGATTTTCTATTCGGTAAATACTGATTTTGATATTTCAGAGTTTGAAATTGCACTGATGCACCTGTTCTCACACAACGGCTGGCGAGTTGAGACTTCCCGGCCACACACTCAAGACCCCGACACCAACCAGGTGACGAAGGTCTTTTATTTTGCACAACTCAAATATATATAGGAGGTCATACACATGGCTGTAGTAGGTTTAAAAATGATTAAAGCCGCCCTTTTGGACGACACAGGAAAGATTTTATCGGGTGAAGACGGTCTGTCTACTGATGGTCTTTACTCAATTGATGAAAAGGACATGGGTTCGAAAACAGCGAACATTACTGGTCTTGAAGGAACCTTAACGAAGGTATCCGGTAACAACAAGGTTATGGATGCTTACGTTGGACCAGCTGCTCCCTCGGTGGCTTTGGATATCAACAACTTGGCATTTGATGTCGCTCAAAAAATGCTTGGTAATGTCAGCGATGGCACAGGCGGCTATTTGTTTGCTGGTTCAAAACCTCACGTTGCTCTATTGATTGAAACCCAAACGTTGGATCGTAAAAACTCGATTTACTTTGGCTTTGCCAACGGTAATATGACGGCAGCTTCGCAAAACGTTGCTACTGATACTGATACTGCCCAAACTCGTGAAGATGATGCGCTCACTTACACAGCTCTGGCACCAGTTGATGGCAAGACATTTGTTAATGCTAACGGTGATGTGCAATTAGTTAAACGTTACTTTACCGGTGATGAAGGTTTTGATGAAGCAACCATGCTGGCTGAAGTCTTTGGTGGATATGCAGCTGGAACAACGGGTACAACAGGGACTGGTGCAACTGACTCGGGAAAATAACAACGCCGGCTAATGTCAGTGTTACGGGTGTCACCTTAGACAACCCAACACTCTCTGTTGGTACCGGCGCTACCGGTCAATTGAAAGCTACTGTTGCACCAACCAATGCTACGGACAAAACAGTTACTTGGTCATCAAGTGATGACACAGTAGCCACTGTGGATACAACTGGTAAAGTCACTGGGGTTAAAGCGGGGACTGCAACGATTACAGCAACTGCTAGCGGTAAGACCGCAACGAGTGCCGTAACGGTTACAGAGGCCGCTTAGTAGAGGAGATATCACATGAGTTTTAAATTTGCAGCTAAAGAAATTGGATTAAATCGGGCAACGGAAGTTAAATACTCTCAGAAAAACGTGCGCAGAATGTACGCTTGGCAACTTGAACAGGCTAAGGTACAGGACATGGATACTCAAATCAGTACTGCTGTAGACAACGGTGAAGATGTGGATAGTTTAATTCGCAAGCAGTATCAAATGAACATTGATTTTATGGATCACACCAGAGCATTTATGAACGATGTTTTGAAGCTGACTGCTAAACAGCTGGAAAAGTTTGACGATATGGAAGTCACAGAAGCGACTAATCTTGCAGTTCGACTCTCAATGCGCTTGATGGGGATGTCAGACAAACAAGTGACTGCTGCCATGGAAGCAAATTCCGAGGATGAGGACGATACTTCAAAAAAATCAGCACCGGAGAGCGAGTCTTCGAACTAAAAAACTTAGTGGCTGATATGGACCTTGCCGAAAAACAGGCTTTAGTGTATCTGCATTGGGATATGGATACTTATGAAAACTCGGATTATTACCATCTCAGCGAGATCCTTTCTGCCAAAGAAGCCAAAGATCGCCCGGTAGATCCAATGACTTTACTGTAGAAAGGAGGAAAAAATGTAGATGGCAAATACAATTAGCGCTACTATGGCCACACAAATTGCGTTGGACACTGTTGGCGCGACAAAGAGTTTAAGAAGCTTAACTCTGGCAGTGAACGCAACTAATAATGCCTGGCGTGCGCAAGAATCTAGTCTACGGTCAGCTGGTGAGTATCTGCAGGCAGCTGAAGCCCGTTACAAAGGCTTAGGTTCAACGATTGATGCTCAGAAAAATAAGATCACTGAGTTAAAGAGTAAACAGTCCGATTTGAACGTTGAAACCAAGGACGGTGCAACTCAGTATCTTAAGTATCAAGACCAGATTTCCAAGGCTCAGTCAAAGCTGGACGGCTTAACCGCTCAGCAAAACAAAGCTAAACAGGCGGTTGATTTACAAAAGTCTGGTGTGATCGAGCTTAATAATCAGCTACGCAACTCCGAAAATGTAACTAACTCATATGTCCAAAGGCTTAAAGCTGAGGGCGATGAGATGGGCGCACTCAAGACTAAGCGGGATTCTTTAGTCAGTCAGCAATCCAAGATGAGTGAAAGCTATCGGGCTGAAACTCGACTGCTGGAAGATCTAAAAAATGCTGAGAATCAAGACGGTGATGCGATTGCTAAGCAGACTATCCGAGTCAACAACTTGGGTACCAAGATGGCGGAGACTAAAACCAAGATTGGCGAGTTAAACACCGAGATGAAGACCGGCCCCAATATTTCTTGGGGTCAACGGCTGAAGAATAATCTGCTTGGTGTGGATGAAGCTACTGACAAAACGAATAAGCACATGGGTATCCTGAAAGGTACGATGATTGGTTCGTTTGTCGGGAATGCCGTGTATAGCGGTATTTCAAGAATTGGTTCAGGCTTACTTTCTGCCGCTAAAAATGGCTTGGAACTTGCTGAACAGGGCGAACAGACCGAACGTGTTTGGAAAGACATGGGGGTTAATTCTAAAGGGATTGAGATCCTGTCTGGTAGCATGGTTAAACTGCGGAACGAGTCTGGTTACTCTGCTGGAACGATTAAGCAATTGCAGAAATCCCTTTACGGGGTGACTGGCAGTGCTAAAGATACCAGTAAAGTAACCACGGCTTTAGTTGCTATGGGCGTTGCTTCCGGTACGACTGAAGAAAAGGTCGGCGGTTTGGCTAGGTCTATGAGTCGGATGTTTACATCTGATAAAGTAACCACCACACAACTAGCCAGAGTTGAAACACAAATTCCTAAGCTGGGAAGTGCTCTTGCTAAAGCGGCTGGTGTAAGTCAGTCCGCTTTTAATAAGATGGTTTCCAGTGGCAAGATTTCTGGTAAAGAATTCCAAGATTTAATTGAGAAAGTCTCTAAACAGTCACCAGAGATGTTCAAGAATTTTGGCAAAACTGGTGAAGGGGCTATGGCTCAGATCAAGGGTCAATGGACCAGTTTAAAGTCTAATATGATGGCACCATTAGTCACCGTTAAAGGCTCTGGACTGGTTGACCTAGAAAAAGCCATGGCTTCTAAAGAGATGACTCAGGCTTCTAAAGATATTGGCAAAGGCTTAGCTGGTATGGCTAAGTCACTCGCCAGCTTTGTGGATTACGGAGCTAGACATTCTAAGGACATTTTAGGAATTGCTAGCGCAATTGGTGCAATCACCAAAGCACTGTTAATCGGTGCTTGGAAAACTGCCTCCACAATCATTATGGATTTTGGCAAGGCGTTTGGAGTGTTCTCAAAGAATTCCAAAGCTGCTAAAGACCCACTACAGGCTGTTGATAATGGCTTAACTGGATTAGCTAAACATCAAGGCGCAATTAAAGCCATCGGCAGTACGCTGGTTGGCTTATTTGTTGGTTCTAAAGTGCTTGGCGGTATGGCTGCCATGACGAAAGGTATCTACGGTTTTTCGGCAGGACTAAAGACGGTTCATGCTGCCAAAACGATGGCAGATTTGAAGAACTTGGATAAGCTATCTCCCATGGCTAAGAAGCTTGGCTCAATCAAAATTGGTGCTAAGTGGGTAGGCGGCAAAGCTGTCTCAGCAGCTAAACTATCATTTAAAGGTCTCTCTAAAGTTGGTTCGGCAATTAAGATAAGCGCTCAATGGTTAGGTGGTAAGGCGGTTGCAGCTGGCAAACTCGCTATCGGTGGACTTGCTAAAGCTGGCCGTGGCGTTGGCAAAGCGTTGGTATGGACAGCTAAGATTGGCTGGAAAGGTGCACAGCTAGCGTTCAGCGGCATCATCAGAGGTATTGCTTTAGTTGGAACGGCATTTAAAGCCCTAGGTGCAGTGATGATTGCCAATCCGTTTATTGCGATCACGGCTGCAGTTGTAGCAGTTGGCGTGGCTTTCTACGAGCTGTATAAACACTCGAAGAAATTCCGTCAATTCGTTAACGGCATGGTCAAGACAGCGGCGAACTTTGCTGAGTCGATTGGAAAATGGTTCAGCAAAGCCTGGTCAGGCATCACCAAAGGATTGTCTAAGGCATGGAAGTCCGTTTCGCGAACCTTTTCTAAAGGCTGGAAAGGTCTTCAAAAAGGTGCTTCATCCGGCGTTAAAAAGGTTGGTAAGGCCTGGAACAGTATGAAATCCGTTGTAGGCAAGGCTACCTCGAAAGTTTGGAAATCAGTTCAGAAAACAAATTCTAAGCAATGGAAGAACTACGCTAAGTGGACTAAGTCGGGCATTAAAACGGCTGGGAAAGCTTGGAATAGCTTGAGAACAACTGTGTCTAAAACTACCTCTCGTCTGTGGAAGGCTACCAAGAAAGCGACCTCTAAAGGCTGGAAGACCATGTCAAAAACTACTAAGTCGTTTGCTAAACGAGTTAGTGATAATTGGGATGACATGCGAGACAACACGTATCAGTCGATCCGTGGCATGATGAAAGAAAATCCGAAGATCATGAAGAATGGTCATAAGACCATGCAGAACGCGACTAAGACGTGGAAAGACTTTACTTCTGGAAAATGGAGCGATCTTAGGAAGGACACCAAGAATACTACTAGCGCATTGGTTAAAACTGCTAAGTCGTTATTCTCCGGTATGTACAGTAAGCTGAACTCCATGACAAATGGTGGACTTTCAAAAATGCTGAAGTCGTTTAAAACGACTTTTGGCGGTATTGAAACGGCTTCAAAAAACGTGGTTAAACACGTCAAGTCATTTTTCAGTGGCATGTGGGGTGATCTTAAATCGATTGGCGGTAAAGGTATTAACGCTATCATCGGAGTTTTAAACGGTGGTATCGGTGGTATTGACACCGTCATTAGTTCATTCGGTGGCTCTAAATCGGCGATTGGCAAGATTAAAAAGGTTGCCTATGCTTCTGGTACTGGCAGACGGCCTATTACAGAGCCAACACTAGCAATGCTTAATGATGGCTACGATTCACCGGATACTGGCAATCGGGAAATTGGTATGCTACCCAATGGCCGAATGTTTAGCCCGAAAGAACGCAATTGGACGGGTATTGTACCAGCCGGAACGGAAATCTTTAATGCTACTGAATCTAAGATGCTGGCAAGTGTAGCTGGTTTAACACACTTTGCTTCTGGTACTGGTATTTGGGACAAGATTACCGATGTGGTATCTAAGACGGTTAAAGGTGCCGTTGGCTTTGCCAAGAATGCTTTTTCCGGTTTAAAGAATCTCTTTACTACAGCAACCAAAATTGTTAAAAACCCAACTGGATTTTTGACAGGAATGTTTAATCAGCCAACTGGTAAAAGTCCTGTTATGAAGGCATTTGCCAGTGGATTTTACAATAAGACCGTTCCAAGCGCGAAGAACTGGTGGAGCACTCTGTGGAAGATGGTCAACCTGAACGGTGGAGCTGGTGGCGACTGGGCATTACCTAAAGGACTCCAAAAAAAGGATGGTTTCGGTTCGTCTCGTGCAAGTATGTATGGTGCAGGAGCAGTCCATGATGGTGTTGATTATAGTGGACCTATGGGTTCAGCTATTGATGCCGTTCATGGTGGGACAGTTATCAGAGTTGGCGGTGTCGGTATCCCTGACCTTGGGGATGTTGTTATAACACGTTCTTCTGATGGATACGATGTTATCTATCAAGAGTTTGGTAATATGAGCAATGTCAAGGTTAAGAAAGGCGACACTGTTAAAACTGGTGATGAGGTCGCAACGTTGGGTCATTTAAATGGTGCTGGTAACGGATCACATGTTCACATTGGCGTTACTAAAGGTAATCCATTGACTAAAAACATGTTATCAACTTCTGGATGGTATGACGTTTCTAAAATGGCTGGTAAAACGACTAGTTCGGATTCTGATAGTTCTGGTGTTGACGCAAAAACGCCACTGCAAAAGATGATTAAAAAGCAAGTTGGTTCTGGATTTTGGAAAATGATTAGCAAGCTAGCTTCGATGTTTGGCGATGATGCTGGTGGTGATATGGCTAACCCTGGTGGTTCAGGCGTCATGCGTTGGAAAAATGCTGTTATTAAAGCATTAAAAGCCAACGGATTTAGTGCTAGTGATTATCAAGTAAATTCTTGGCTCAAAGTCATTGCTCGTGAATCTCATGGTGATCCAAGGGCGAAAAATAACTGGGATTCAAACGCTCAAAGAGGAACGCCATCAGAAGGGCTGGTTCAAACCATTGGCCCAACCTTCAATGCCTTTAAGTTTAAAGGCCATGGAAATATCTACAACGGGTACGATGACTTGCTGGCTGGTATTAATTACATGAAGCACATTTATGGTAAAGGAAATAGTGCTTTTGCCCGTGTTTCAGGGTCTGAAGGATATGCCAATGGTGGCTTAGTCACTAAAGAACAGCTGGCACCAATTGCTGAAGGCAACAAGCCCGAAATGGTGATTCCTTTGGATAAGATGAAACGCTCTCGCGCCTGGTCACTAGTTGGTGATGTGGTTAATAGATTTACCAGAGATGAATCAACCACAAATAACAATGTCGACAGCACTCAATTAGACGAAATGAATGCTAAGTTTGACAAGCTGCTAAGTATGTTTGGCAAATTGTTGGGTGTGAATATTAGTCAAATTGATGCGATTAAGAAATCTGCATTTGATAAAACTACGCTGTATAAACAGCAGGCACGTGATCAAACTATGCGCGATATCCAGACACTATGACAGAAAGGAGCTTGAAAAATGTCGAAACGACCAAAACTGTATGTCCAGTATGATGATACGGATGAAGTGGAGGTCTCTGAAGCAATTCGGGGACTAACTTTTTTGGGCGACTCAACAAGCCCTAATCTGTTGAATACGTACCAAACTGATGCTGCTGTGGATGGCGAGTTATTAACCTCGCAAACGTTTGATAAAAGTACCGTGACAGCTAATTTCTGGTTACATTTTGGTGACTATTACGATTATGTAATGGCTAAACACGAAATTTATAAGCTGTTTGCCAACCGGCGAATGCTCAGGTTAAGAACGGATGCACAGCCGTCACTAGTCAAGTACGTGCGGACAACACCGTTTGAAATTACAATTGATGAACCTGGCACGCACGATGTACAGTTTGCAATTCCGTTCGATAATCCTAGTGGCTATTTATATTCGGCAGTTAACTCCGACCAGCTGACAGCTGATAACAGCCAGTTTGGAATGAATTTACCCACAGATACCGCAATCGGTTACCATTTCACCACTACTTCGTTTGAAGTATTTAATGCTTCCGATATCGCAATTGAGCCATATTTACAACGGCACGAACTACGAATCATCATTAATTTTACTGGTGATAACTTAACTCTGACTAACTCAACCAATGGTTCAAGCTGGTCATACACTAAGGCTGCTACCAGTAGCGACCAAATTGTTTTAAATGGTATCAATACGACACTAAATGGAAAACCGGCTAGTGCGAATACTGATTTTGGCAATATCACACTCAACCCTGGTTTTAACTCAATCACTGCTACAGGCGCAACAGCGGTTGATATTACCTTTAGCTTCCCATTTATTTATCTTGCCTGATAAAATCTTAGTTCAGGGACTGGGCAGCGCCTATAAGGAACCATTAAACTCAGTCGTGAGCGATAGTTTTGAAATTGATTGGGAAGTTAATAGCACCTATGAGCTGCAGTTGACGGCATGGGATGATCAGTCGCTAGCATATGAAATGCTTGATAGTGAATCAAGTATCTTTTATGGTGGGCAAGAATACATCATCAAACAATGTGTTTCTGACTCATCAGAAGGCTATAACACCGTACAAGTGACGGCTACACATATTTACCTCGAATGCTCGCGGGTTCGTCAATATAATATTTCTACCGATACGTCATTTACGCCTAATAGCATAATGGCGTTTTATTTTGCCGCCAATACGATGGGCTTTACGTATGAGATCTATGGCACATTTGATGCTCAGACTATTACAGACGATGTCGGTAACGGGTCGGGTAGTGACGCTTTATCACTGATCGTTGATACTTGGCCTACCGCCGTTATCTTTGCGGACAACAAAAAGATACAGATTTATACGGCAGATGCCTGGGCTAAAGATTTAGGTAATCGGGTGGACTATCTAAATAACACACGTGAAATTGAACTGACTTATGACTCAACTGATATCGTAAATCAGGTGAAGGTCTACGGTGCTGAGGTGGAAGCTACAGATGATGGCGACGACACAGACACCACGGATGATACTGAGTCAGTTAGTATGGACGATACCAGTGCAGACGACGTTGAAGCTGATACTAGTACAACTGATGATTCAGGAGACAGTCAAGGCGACAAGTGGGGCTACCACCCAACACCAATGAATCAGGGTGACACTTGGGGCTATAAGGTAACGCCCATTGTTCCAGATGATTCTTCAAGTGCTGACAACGGTGATGATTCTACTGAGGATGACACACCTCAGTATTACTTTGAACCGCACATTCTGACCAATCAGACCAGTGTGGACAAATGGGGCTTGCATCCCGGTGATGACATCACGGTAGATACAGCTCAAGACGCAGCTACTGCAGATGAGGTTGCTAAATCACAAATGGTACCTGAACCAGCGCTCTCAATTGATGTGACGATGGAGGGCAATTTTAAACCGGTAGCCGGTGAAATGCGACGGCTGGAAAATCGAATAACTGGTTTTGTGACCAACGTACAGGTTGTGGCGTATACCTGGTATCCACTGAGTCAAACGCAGGATACTAGTATCACCCTGAACAACACCTCACAAAACATCCTTGATTATCAGACCAACCGGACCAAGAAGATCAACCAAGCCGTTTCATCACAACAGCAATTAATCAAGACGATTACTGATACAACCAATCCAACGGCGGTTTGGACAGAAAGTGAGGTGGCAGCTTATGGCGGAGACAAATAAGCCGGTAGCTGGTGCTTATGTCGGTGTGGGAGTTGATACCACCCTGGGCGGTGGTCAAGCTTATGGCTATTCCACTGATGGTAAAAATTTTATCGCGTGCATTACGCCATTTGGCTTTACTTTTCAGCAAAGCGATGCGTTAAAAATGCAGGCGTTATTTCAGCCAGTCAAGCAGCTGCAGTTGCTTTCGCCCGATGGCTCAACATTTAACTTAACTGTGGCGGATGACGGCACACTCAAAGCGACGAAAGAGGGTGAAACAAGTGGCAGTTAGTTTAATTACGGATGAGCTTGGTACCGCCCTTGATAAGGACTTTCGGCAAGCATTAATCTCCAATTTTAAAGCGATCGAGCTGGAGCTAAATAACATTCACACGGATATCACATCGCTGCAGACAGCTGATCAGACAGCTAGTCCAACAGTTACACAAGATGATTTAACTAAAGCAGTCGACAGCTTAACCAGTCGAATTAACCGGATCGTACTAGGGATTGACAGTGATTCGATTGAGATGGTAGTAACACAAATCTTAGAAGAAAAGGGAGTGATAAAGGATGCAGACACTAACGTATAGTATTGGTTCAGATAAACGAGCCGTGGTAAAAGACTTGCAAAACTTCACAGTCGACTTTTCCGGCAGTGATTATAACTGGGTGCAGGCACGCCAATACGAGCGTGACATGCGGCAGGTCTTTGTCAATGTGCAGAACGCAGATGGCTCACCCTTTGATTTAACGGGGTGCAACATTGTTTTTGAAGGCATTTTACCGAATAAAGTTAATCGAGTAATCGATTCTAAGCACGGGGTTATTTTAGATCCCACAAACGGGCAATTCCGGTTTGATATGCCAGGACAAGCTTTTGCTGTAGCCGGTTCATATCAACAAGCCTTCTTCCGCATCATGCGAGCAGGCAGCAGTATTACTACACTGGAATTTGATTTAGAAGTTTTAGCTGACAAAGTGATCTCTGATTTGCTACCTGCTGATTACATCACGCCGTTTGAAGATCTATACGGTGATCTAGAAGATGTAATCACCAAAGCAAATTCAGACATTAAAACGGCACTGGATAATGGCAATAAAAGCATTGCAGATTTAATCACAAAATCTGGTATAGATGTAGCTACTGCTGTGGACGCAATCACAGCCAAGGGCGACTCAGTTTTTGACACGCTGACTAAACAAGGCGCTGATGTTACCACTTTACTGACCACACTAGAAGCCCAGATTAAAACAGATGGTATCGCTAAGCTTACTGACTTAAACAATTATGTAAAAATCAACAGTGACGGTACTTTGAATATCCAAGGGACGACCACCAACTTTGCTAGTGCTGAGCAATTACAGCCACAACTATTAAGCAAACCAACAGATGCTCAGGTAGCTGCTAATTCTGGTAATACAGACACTTTTGTGGCAGTTAAAGGTCAGGAATATTATGTAAGTGCTTTAGTATCGATGACGACAGAAGGCGATGTATTTAAGATCACCTTTAAAGACTCAGCTGGTTCCAGTACGGATGTGGTAGCAGATACTACCTTAAACGCAAGTGCAATTGGTCAAGGTAAATGGAAAGCAACCGCGGATGGTACCGTGACGGTATCTACCAGTGAAAAAGGCACGGATGTTAAGTATCAGCATTTAACAGTCACTCAAACTGGCAATTATGTACCGTATGAACGAGCGATGGCTAACAAGTATGTCCCTCAAACGGCAGTCAATTTACCAACTGATTTAGTCCATACTGCTGACCTAACAGCATTACAGGCTACACTTAAAAAGTATACTGATGATGCTGAACAGGCAGCCATCGACCATATTCAGCCAATGATCACTGCCGAATTTACCAAGCGTAACGCACCAAGCTCATGGTGGACCGGTGACGCTACTGCATACGCTGCTATCACACCGAAGGTTGCTGATGCTTATTATGATGTGGTAGAAAGTTAGGTGAGAAAATGCCAGAAACAACTAATGCTAAAGAGGTTTTAAAAAGATTCATTGGGACTAACCAATCCTTTACTTCAAAAACTATTACGGTTTTTCCGGTTGAATTAAATACGGCGATTGTCACTGGTGAAATGTATATTCTCGTAGAACCAAGTGATGACACCAAGGGCTTGGTCATCGGCCGTTGGCAGGCAGTTAAGGATAGCCCACAAGCTGATTTCGGTAAGGTGATCACTGATCGGGTTGTAAATTCAAATGGCAGCTATATTTATTTCTCACAAGGTGGCTGGCCAACTGTTGCTGGTGGTACGGGAGCAACTTCTTCCGGATACAGTTTCATGCACATTAACGATAACATCGTTAGTAGTGTTGGTGATTCTGAGACGTTTTACCACAACAATGGTATTTACAATTTTGTACTGCCAGTTTCAATCAGTAATTAAGGAGGGTACACTATGAACGTTGATATGACAGTCTTTATAACCCTTGGGGGGGTAAAAATCACCCTCTGAACCACGGCAAATTAGACATTGGGGGCGACCTCAATGCCTGAATATCGTGGATCAATAAAAATTACCAGTCCCAACATTGGTAGTAAAAGAATTGTAGCTAAATATCGAGGCACCACTAAGTTTTACTCTGCATACGTGCCTATAGGAACATTACTATATGATTTTAGTGGATATGCCTTGGGCTTTGGTGCTGAACATGTGGGTGGTGCTACAAATCCACAAGATCCAAAGATAAGAGTATTGAGCAGTAATACTATTGTGCTTACTGCCTCAGCTGATAAAATCGCCCATGGAATTGCTTTCAAAACAGATAAAAATGCCGCCCAATATTACCCACAGCCGAGTGCATTGGGTGTTAGATCGCCGTTTAAACCAGCCTATACTTTTCAAGTTACTAAAGCACAGCTGGCAGTGGGTTTTGTTTATGCAACTATTGGGAGTACTAAATTATCAGTTACTTTAAAAGGAAATCAATTAAGCTTTACATCTACCCCAATTCCGTCAGGATACCCTAATGTTGGGACTGGCTATGATTTTGCCGGTAGTGAGAATTTTAAATTTGTTTTATTTGATTCAATTACAGCCTATTAAGGCTTTTTATTTTACTCAATTTAAGGAGTGATATGTATGACAAACGTTGATTTAACAGCGTTTCTAAATATGGGGGGGGGTGCATAGCCCTCACCTAAACCGCTTAGAGCTTTGCAAGCCTTCAATCAGTGATTGGGGGCTATTTTAATGCCACAAATAACAAATGCCAAGCGAGTGTTGCACAAGTATATCGGTCAAACACAAACTTATAAAGATACAGTAGGCGTTTGGCAAGAAATTAGTTGGAGTTCAAGTAATACCACGCCGTCAAGCGGAACAGTTCAGTTCATGGATATTGGTGGAATGATTATTTTTAAAGAGAATCTACTATTTACTTCTAACAGCACTAATGGAAGTTTAACAATCAAGAATATTCCAAGCCAATATACCAATTTGCAATTTAAATCTATTATGCTTAATCAAGAAAGTTGGTCAAATTCAGCAAACATTGCTGACAATGAATCAGTAACAATATCAGGTCGAAACTTATCACTTAGCTTTTCTGGCATCGGCCAGACGCACTGGCCGCTTATAAATGTTCGACTTTATTATGGTCAACAAAATTAAAGGAGGCCATCAATTATGGCAGATACACCAGCAGTAACGTCACCTAAGTATGTTCAGGTGGACGAAAATAACTATGTAAATGTGGTTAAAAGCACACTAACTGACAGTGATGACGCAACTAAATGGATCAAGCTTTTTATCCCGTCAGCCTTCCAGACTGATTTCGGTAAGTTCTTCGACAAATATCAAGTCGATCCCAATACCAAGGCATTAATCCCACGTCCTGGTGCTGACAATCCATCAATCGACACCGTTCAACAATCACTAAAAGACACCAATGCCGAACTGGTAGCCGTCAAGCAAGCCAACAGTGACTTGGGCGATAAACTAACTGCAGCTAATACAACGATCACTGATCTGCAAACTAAGTACAAGCAGGACAGTGACACTACTACAGAGGCCATTTTGGAATTATCTGACCAAGTTCTGTCTGCTGTTCCAGCTGGCAGTTCAACCACGCCAGCTAGTGACACCACAACACCCGCAGGAGGTGGTAAATAATGAACGCATTAGCCACTTTATACGCTGAATCAGTTAAGGCTGGAAACCGCAAGATTGAAGACGTTCCAGTTGTCATTCGTCCCAAAGTTCAAGCAATTCTAGATCAAAAATAAGAAAGAGGTAATCAATTATGACTTTAAATAAAAAGTTTTCTGCTTTAACCATGCTTTACGCTGCTAACGTGCTTGACGGTGGCCGTACCCTTGAAGAAGTCCCCGAAGTTCTGCGTGATGATGTTGCCGGCATCCTAAAAAACGACGACAGCGCCGATTCTACTTCTGCATCTTCTACACCTGCTGCTTAATCGGTGCCTTTCTGCTTGGATTATTAATTTAGAAAGGACGGTGAGCAGACAATGTATCGAATTTTTGCTTGTATGAAAAACAACCCCTTTCACACCGTGATTGGGCTGGCGGAGCTGGGTATCGGTATCCATCTCATTTCGCATGATCAATACTTCTTGTGGCCACCGGTCATTGATGGAGTCGCCAATGATGATATTGTTGGGGGCTTTTTTGTTTTGGTTGGTGCAGTCATGCTCTACTGGGTGTATGACACTAAGCGTGCAGTACGATTAGATCATGTACTCTTAATCGCGTCTTCGTTTCTGATGTGTGTGTTGACACTATATCAACTAATGCATTGGATTGTCTTAGGTATCGACATGCCGTGGATTAGTAACGCCGCAATAACCTCGGTCATTATGATCTTAGCCAGTCGGAGCGACAGCGAGTGATGGGACCCGATTTGGGGCACCTTATCTTAGAGCTAAACCCGGTAATTGCGATTATCCCAGGCTTGTTCGCGGCCTACTTTACTTATCTCCTTGGCAAACGCAAATCTCACCGAGAGGAGCTTTTTCAAGAGATGAATTATTGGAAGAACACAGCTGAAGAAGAGCGCAAACGACGCATTAAAGCCGAGACCGAAACTGATGAAGTACGTCAGATTTTGCGTAAAGAAAGAGAAAACAAAAAGGAGAATTAACTATGTTAACAAAAGATTATAGTACACCCGTTATTTTAGAGGCTTCCAATGTTATTGATGGCGGTAAGCAATTTGAAAATGTCCCTGTATTCTTACAGGGACAGGTGAAAGAACTTGTTGAATCATTAGGAATTGATCTATCGAGTAACAAGCCTGCTGCACCCAGCAATGTTGCTGCAGTCAAGGCAGCAACAAAGAGTGATACTATTGTGGTCACGCCTAAGGAGGCGTAGTCATGAATTGGACTAAGTATTTAACAGACGCGATTACATGGCTGACCGGCGGAGGTTTTACTCTGTTAGTAGCCATTTTTATTAAAAATCGCAGTTCGATTTTTGATTTGCTAGAAAAAGTAGCAGACCAGACTAAGACGAAAAAAGACAATGAAGTGGTTGACCACTTGAAGGCACTGTCATCAACTCTGGTCACATCAGCACAGCCAACTAGCTTTTCAGGTAGCGAACAGAAAGCAATGGCGGTTTCTAAGCTGACTGAGTTGGCAAAGGATTTCAATGTAGATTTAGACAGTGATAAGGCCAAAGACTACATCGAAGAAGCCTACCAATTGATTTATGGTGTGAATAAGTCTGCTGATAAGCAGCCATTAGCTGAACAGACCAAATTAGTTCAAGATATCACTTCCACAGCAGAGAAACTGGACGCTGATAATCCGCCAGCCATTCAATTAGATGATGGTGATCTGATTGAACTTAACGATTGTCAGTACACCCTCGGCACGAATGAAGCCGGTGAAATCACTCTGACTAAGAAGGCGTGATACTATGGCTCAATATTTTATCGACACCGCATCTTATCAGCCACAGACCTACAGCTATTTCCTAGATAAGCGACAACGTGGCGCTAAAGGAGTAGTTGTTAAGACCTCTGAGGGCGGTTATGGTGGTACACCATACGTTAATGGGCGTGGCCATGACCAAGTAATTAATGCAAAAAAGGCTGGCTTAAAGGTGGCCTTGTACCACTATGCTCGGTTTAACAGTGTTAGATACGGCAAGCATGATCCAGCCAGTGAAGCTGATTTAATGGTCAACACTGCTCGTTCGTGGGGCCTAGGTAAAGATACTCTGATGGTTCTTGATGCCGAGGACCCTTCGTTACGTCATCAAGTAAGTACAGATGCCGCTTTATTTTTTAACGAATTAAAACGCAGGGGTTTTAAGCATTTTGATATTTACGGCCCAGGCTCATGGTTCTGGGCTCGTCGCTTGAAGATCGGCACCTCGTATCATTTAGGCGGCTGGCCGGCATCTTATGGCAGTTCCAGCTCTGGTGTGTCTGGAGCTAAAGCTTGGCAGTATACTGACAATTGGAAGGGGCTTGGCGTGGATGGTTCGTTGGACTATGGCGGCCAATACACCACGGCTGCCAGGACATCGGCTAAGCCGAAAAAGATGACTAAAGATAACGTCCACGACTATTACTTTACTTACAACCCTGGACGGATCATCACCAAGACGACCATCTACCAGCACAAGACAGGTTCCTTGAAGAGCAAGTCTAACCGTGCTTTAAAGCTGCCAGCAGGCACAGCGGTGGATATTAAGGCCGTCCACACCTTCAGTCACTCAGTCGTTCCGTATTTCGAGTTGGCTAACCATACGTACATCACAGCTAGCCGGGAAGCCGTCACAAATGCTTTTTACGAAAGCTCGGAGTTAAAGGCTATCAAAGTCATTAAGCGGACAAATTTATATCACGATTTGCAGCGAACTAAAGTGGTCAAACGTAAAGGTTTGAAGTCTACGAAGTGGCCAGTTGGAACGCCATTTACCGTTAACAAAGTCATTCCGTACAAGGGTGCTTGGATTTTAAAACTGGACAACGGGTTCTACTGCACGGCCTACAAACAATATGTAAAGAAAATTAAGTAACACAATAAATAAGTAATCTCGATAAGAGCCTCCTAACCGCAATGGTTAGGAGGCTTTTTACTTATCTACGAGAACAATAAATTCTTCTTAACATAGATGCAAGAGTGGGGAATAAAGATGTCGTTATAATATGATTTGCTTGAAGAAACTAAGGGGCAGCTTTTATTAAGCATAATCTGGCGATAAAGGGTTCCTGCAGGTAATATGTAAGTATTAGACTGGTTATGAGTTTTTGCTTGATACCAATCATATTGAGTGCCTTTAAAATTGGCTGGAATAGTTAATCCAACGAAACCATTTCGGGCAGGCTTGGCATCCGCCCAAACTGTCCTTTCATAACCATTATCTAAAATAACTACAACTGGAAACATTTGTTCACTTAAATTCATTTATGTAACTCCTATCATTTTTGTTATAGGGTTAATAGCCAGTTAACAACTATTCCCTATACACTAATAGTATAAAAGTTTGTCGAAATGAAACGAAAATCACTGAGTAAGAGTTTATGCTGGTAAATTTGTTGATTACTTGGTATACTCCAATCTGCTTTAGTCAATCCCAGCTCGAAAGGACGACCAATGAAATTTTATATGGCCATCAGTGCTTCATTTAACGAACCTCGCAAACGCAAGTTCCGAAAAAACCGCAAAGATTTGTTTGATATTGTGGTTGCTAGGATCAATGAAATCCAACCTAGCAAAGGGGGAGAAAATCTTCTTCATCTTAAAGTTGGATATATCCCTAGTCATATTTATGAGAGTATCCCAATTAATGGTGTAGATGTAGATCGCTTTGAATTAGGGAACAACACGTACAGCGTGTTTCAATCAATTAACTTTAAAGTTCAGACTCAGGAACAAGCAAATGACATCATAGAAATGCTGAATAACGAATACCAAGTCATTAAGTGATATGAAAGCCACCCAACGAAATTTGAGCGGTTTTCTTCCTATTAAATTATGTAAATTTCCACCCCGGAATTTTTTATGGGTTAGCCAAAATGGAAGCCAATTTTTATTTATTTTCGCTAAACGCTGTTAAATCAATGGACTTAGACCCTATAGTTCTTTTATAATAAAAAAGGACTGGTTTTTAATTATTCAGAACTATGAAAGGTGGCGTTGATGTGGCGGAAGGCCAAATTCGACAATCGTTAAGCGGTTTCTACGATGTGATGACAGATTCAGGAACATTGGTGCGAACCCGGGCACGGGGGAATTTTCGGAACCGTAAAATTACCCCGTTGGTGGGAGATCGAGTTGTAATCGATGCTCCCAACGACCATGAAGGCTATATTTTAGAAGTTAAACCAAGGCATAATTCGTTGCTGAGACCACCAGTTGCTAATGTTGATCAAGCGATCGTGGCAACCGCCGTGCGCGAGCCGGCGTTCTCAACCAACTTATTAGATCGACAGCTTTTGGCACTTGAAATTGCGGATATTGAGCCGGTGATTTATTTAACCAAGACGGATTTGCTGACATCTGCTGAACAAAATGAGTTTGCCAAGTTAGCCGAAGATTACCGTGAGATCGGGTATCATGTGGTGTATACAGCAAGACCGTTCTCAACGGCGGCAATTCAAGAAGTTGACGATTTGCTGGCGGGTAAAGTCAGCGTCATCATGGGACAAACGGGTGCTGGCAAATCCACGCTGCTGAATCATGTTGCACCTAACTTAGAGCTTGAAACCGGTGAAATTTCGGCTAGTTTGCACCGTGGAAAGCACACGACTCGTCGTGTACAGCTGCTAGAAGTAGCTGGAGGGTTGATTGCTGATACGCCAGGCTTCTCTTCTTACGACACATTTACATTGGACCCCAGAGAACTTGGTAAGTACTTCCGCGAGTTTCGTCGGGCTTCTGTTAACTGTCGATTTCGTGGCTGTGTTCACGTCAATGAACCAGGCTGCGCTGTAAAGGCAATGGTTGATTCAGGTGATATTTTACAAAGTCGATACGATAATTATTTGCTGCTGTATCAAGCTCTGAAAAATCAAAAACCAAATTATCGCAAATCTGAGAAATGAGGGAATAGATATGAAAATCGCACCATCAATTTTAAGTGCTGATTATGTTAATCTTCAAAAGGATATTGAAATCGTGGATAAGGCGGGAGCTGAATACCTCCATATTGATGTTATGGACGGTCAGTTTGTCCCTGCTATCTCATACGGTCCAGGTTGGTTAAAGGCAATTCGCCCAATTACCAACATGACCCTGGATGTTCACCTAATGGTCCAAAATCCAGAACGATTCGTTGAACAATTCGCCGAAAACGGCGCAGACATTATTGGTGTCCACGTTGAGGCAACACCACATATTCACCGTGCATTGCAATTGATCAAGAACGCGGGTGCTAAGGCCGAAGTTGTGATCAACCCAGGTACGCCAGTTGAAGCAATCAAGCCATTGTTATACATGGTTGATCAAGTATTAGTCATGACGGTCAATCCTGGGTTTGGTGGGCAAAAGTTCCTGCCTGAGACTCTGAAGAAGATCACACAATTAGACCAATTAAAGCAAACAGAAGGCTATGACTTTGACATTGAAGTCGATGGCGGTGTTAAGAACAACACAATTGTGGATTGCCAAAAGGCTGGTGCAACGGTTGCTGTAGCTGGGTCATACGTGTTCGATGGTGTTGATCCTGCTGCTAAAGTCAAAATCTTAAAGGATGCGACGAAGTAATGAAACATCTCAACTTACTGGTAGGTGGTCCTACCAGCCAATGGCCTGACCAGTTAACTGCCGGTAAGGTGTCTGGTGATTGGATTGGCGTCGATCGTGGTACACTACGGTTGTTAAATCTAGGCATCAAACCGCTGGTGGCCATCGGGGATTTTGATTCATTGTCTGCCGATGAATTAAAGCGGGTCAAGAGTGCTGTTTCTGACATTCGTCAGGCTATTCCAGAAAAGGACGAAACCGATACGCAACTTGCAGTCACGGTTGCCTTGCATGAATACCAGTATGATCGTTTAGATATTTACGGTGCCACTGGTGGCCGTCTAGATCATTTTTTGGCAAACTTCTGGATGGTTTTGGAACCCCGGTATCGGCAGTACGCGCCCAAGATTCGCTTTATCGACAAACAAAATACCATTACCTTCTTTGCACCGGGTGCGTACGAGATTACAAAGGAACCAGACAAAAAGTATCTGGCTTTCGTCACACTTGAAAAGGTGGATAATCTCACCCTGCCGGATGAAAAGTATAATTTGAAGAACGAAAATGTCACCCGGCCAATTTCTTATGCAAGTAATGAATTTGTTGGCGATAAGGGTCATTTCTCTTTTGATAGTGGTATGGTTGCCGTTATTCAGAGTAAGGATTAATCGTTTACAAAAAAATATTGATCAATATTTTTGATTTGTGAGCGTTAGTTCCCGTCATGGTGTCATATGGCGGGAACTTTTTAAGTGGAATGCAGATTTCTGAAGAAAAATGAAAGTGAGCGACTAACGTGGCATTTCAAACACACTATAATTTTGGCGGTGCCAAAACCCATAATGGTGGCAGTAAGTCAGCCGCTAAAAAAGTACTCAAGCAACTTTGGCAATACATTCAGGGGTAGGGTGCTCAGCTAAGTGAGCCAGTTTCCGTTGAACAAATTGCAGCACTGCAACATCATTTGTTGGCGTACGGCACCCGGATGGTCAACAGTTACCGCGTTTCTGGCGGCCGTTACGACGCAGAACTAAGACAATACATCACTGATTGTTGTGCGTACTTAAACCAGTTTCTAACCGATGCGCCGTCTGCCTCCGCTGAGAAACTGCTTGCAGGAAATCGACAGACTTTCATGATTGATTTTGAACACGAGGTTAATCAACTGATCCGCCAGTATGAAACTGCGATTGCTAAGGCATGATCTCTAGTTGTTGGAGATTGAGGTCACTGTCACCATTAATTTCAAGCCAACAAAAAAACCACTGTCAGCGAAGTTAATCACTAACAGTGGTTCTTTTGGTTGAAAGAATAATTTTAAAAATTCACAAAAAAAGCTTGGCAATCGTGCCAAACTTTCTTAACTAAACTCGAGTCACTTTACCTGACTTCAAAGTCCGTGCAGAAATCCAAACCTTCTTAGGCTTGCCATCCACTAAGATCCGAACCTTTTGCAAGTTTGGCTTCCATGAACGCTTTGATGAATTCAAGGCGTGAGAGCGCTTGTTACCGAAACGGGTGCGCTTGCCGTTAATGAAATCTTTTGCCATTGGTAACTACCTCCTTTTAGACTTATCTAAAAAACGTTGCTTTTTAGCTCACTAAAATAATTTATCATAGACCCAATCGGAATGCAATAGTTTTCTTTCAAGTAATTTTACTTGACAGCAACAAAGTCGATTAATTATGATAACGGTAATACGCAATTTGTGGTAATATAAATTATCGTGAAGACTAGTATGCAAGGAGGCTACTTGAGATGGCCGTTAAAATTAAAACAAAACATGGCTTGATTGATATCGATAACGATGTCATTGCTACAGTCGTCGGTGGTGCTGCCACCGATTCATATGGCGTTGTAGGAATGGCCAGTAAGAACCAACTTCGAGATAACGTTAATGTTATCTTGAACCGGAATAACTATGCCAAGGGTGTTGTTGTTCGTCAGGAAGATAATGGTGTCGCTGTTGATGTGTACATCATCGTTAGCTACGGAACAAAGATTTCTGAAGTATCCAGAACAGTTCAATCGAAAGTAAAGTACAATTTAGAAACCATGCTTGGAATTACCGCTAATGCTGTTAACATTACAGTTCAAGGCGTTCAAGTATTAAGTGAGTAAGAAGCGGAGGATAAAGTTGTTGCAAACGAAAGAAATAACGAATCATGAGTTCATCAAGATGATTGAGGCTGCGTCAGCATTCCTTGATCAAAATGCCGAATTCATCAATTCATTAAACGTGTTTCCGGTGCCCGATGGTGATACTGGGACCAACATGAGTTTGTCGTTGGATAGCGGCTTAAAGTACGTTAATGAATCGAGTAGCACCAAAGTCGGTGAATTAGCTCAGGCCCTCGCAAAAGGACTGTTAATGGGTGCCCGGGGAAACTCTGGTGTTATTTTATCGCAAATTTTTAGGGGATTTTCAAAGGACGTCGCTGAAAAAGAAACGCTGTCAGCTACTGATTTAGCAGACGCCTTCGCTGCTGGTGCTCAGACAGCTTACAAGGCCGTTATGAAACCTACTGAAGGAACAGTCTTAACCGTTGTTCGGGAAGCTGCTAAGGCCGCTCGTAAGACGGCTGCTCGCGAGGATGATATCGTTGCCGTTATGGATGCCACTTATAAAGCTGCGGATGCGGCCTTACAAACGACGCCTGATTTATTGCCCGTTTTGAAGCAGGTCGGTGTGGTTGATTCCGGTGGTCAGGGCTTAACTTTTGTGTTCCAAGCTTTTGATGATGTTTTAAACGGCCGTGAAACGGCTCAAAAGGGTGCACATCAGCCTAACCCAACCGAGATGGATGAAATGGTCGATGCAGAGCATCATCGCAGTGTGCAGGGTAAATTGAACCCTGACGACATTGTCTATGGTTACTGCACGGAGATTATGGTCCGAATTGGCCGGGGCAAACAGGTCGACCAGAAGTTTGACTACGATACCTTCTATAATTACCTTGCTAAGTTGGGCGATTCCCTATTAGTGGTCAATGACGATGAAATCGTGAAGGTCCACGTTCACACTGAACACCCTGGTAAGGTTATGGCTTGGGGTCAAGAATTTGGTGATCTAGCTAAAGTCAAAGTCGACAATATGCGTTTGCAGCAGGAAACCATCATCGAAAAAGACGACGAAACTGCTGAAAAGCAAGTACCAGTTGCCACTGCAGAGGCACCAGCCGAAGCACCTGAAACAGCTATCATTACGATTGCTGCAGGAAAAGGGATGCAGACATTGTTTGAGAGCCTAGGTGCTACCACCGTTATCGCTGGTGGTCAGACCATGAATCCAAGCACTCAAGATATCGTCGAGGCGATCAATAACAGTCATGCTAAGCAGGCAATTATTGTGCCAAATAACGGTAATATTTTCCTTGCTGCTGAACAGGCGATTAAAGTTGTTGATATTCCGGCTGTAATTGTCCACAGTAAGACAATTTCACAAGGGATGACTGCCTTACTCGGTTTCGAACCTGATCACACCCTCGAAGAGAATCAAGAAGCCATGGAAGATAACTTAACCACTGTTAAGAGTGGCGAAGTGACCCATGCTATTCGGGATACGCAGATCGATGGTTTTGATATCAAGAAGGGCAACTTCATGGGCCTGATCGACGGCAAGATTGCCATTGTTACTGATAATGTCGAAGAAGCTGCTATCCAAATGGTCAATAAAATGATTGATGACGATAGCGAGATTGTGACGATCATTTATGGTGCTGACACTGATCAGCAAACGGCAGAGCATGTTGAAACTGCTGTTGAAGAGCTGGATGATGAACTGGAAGTAGAAGTTCACGAAGGCGACCAACCCGTCTATCCGTTTGTGATCTCAGTCGAATAATTGCTGTTTGTTTGTGTCTTTAACACCTTACAAGTTTAAAAGTAATGATGTTGTTTAGTGAGATTTGTTTTGAGCCTGCTGACCAATCTGGTCGGAAGGCTTTTTGTATTAGGTGGTTTAGGCTTAAGGCATTAATTGAAAGGGGAATCCAATCATGGATCAACAAATTGTGACAGTAGACGGTATACAATACGTTATTACCGAACCCGCGACCGGCGAAATCTTTGAAAGTACGGTGATGGGCGTCAGCGAAACTATTAAAACACTTAACGGTAAGGGTTATCAGCTTAACGGTGATCAAAAAAAGCTATACGAAATTGAGTGGCTGCTTGATGGGGATTTAAACAGCGATGATTTTACAAAATGGGTCAAGGATTGGCACACAGCTGATGCTGCCCTAGAATTAGATTAGTGGTGATTAACAGCCGTACTAAGGTGTACCGCTAATTTTGCAACTGGTCTTTTCAATTTATTTCGATTATAATGTATGACGTTATAAATAGAGATGCGAGTTGAGATTGAATGTTCAACTACTATTTCTGCTTGGATTAAATTTTAACTCAGTTGTCGATTAAAGGTGGCGGCGCAATTGAACCGCCACTTTGTTGATTAGTTTCAAGTTGGGAGGGAGTCACGTGGCGTTAACAGATTCCGTAACGGGTTTGCCTGGCGTTGGCCCCAAAAGAGCGCAAGCGTTGGCAGACCTTGGAATTACGACGATCGAATCGTTGCTGACTTACTACCCGTTCCGTTACGAAGATCTACGTGTGAAAGCGCTGGACGAAATTGGTGACCAGGAACAGGTTACTTTAAAGGGAATTGTGGCCGCGCCACCAACTGTGAGCCAGTTCGGCCGAAAGAAAAGTCGGTTAAACTTCAGGTTGTTAATTGGCCAAGACGTTGTTCCAGTGACATTTTTCAATCAGCCATGGTTAAAAAATAATATTGAAGTAGAATCGCCAATCATGGTATACGGTCGTTTCGATGCCAATCGGAAACAACTTAACGGTATGAAAATTTTGAGTAGTGGTAAGACGGATCCGATGGCTTCGGTTTATCCATCGAACTCAGGTATTCGGCAAAAAACGATACAGCAGCTAGTGGTTGCTGCCTGGGACCAGTATCATACCGAAATCGTTGATTTGGTGCCGACTGAGATCAAAGCACACTACCGGTTGCTTGACCGGGACCAGATGATTCATGACATGCATTTTCCAAAGGATTTGAAGGCTGCTAAGGCAGCTAGACGATCGGCTAAATTTGAAGAGTTTTTCCGCTTCCAAATGCAATTGCAAATGCTGAAACGACGGGATGAAAGTCAAGTCGGTATTTCGATTGATTATGATAATCATAGACTGCAGCGATTTGTTCATGAGTTACCATACGAGTTAACTGGTGCTCAAAAGCGAGTGGTCAACGAAATTTGTGCAGACTTAAAACGGCCAATTCACATGAACCGGCTGCTTCAAGGTGACGTCGGCAGTGGTAAGACGGTTGTAGCTGCCATTTGTATGTACGCTGCCATTACCGGTGGCTATCAAGCCGCGCTGATGGCGCCTACTGAAATTCTGGCAGAACAACATGCTAATAACTTACAAGCTTTATTTGAAGGCTTACCGGTCAATATTGTGCTGCTTACTGGTTCAACTAAACCTGCAGTACGAAAAGAAATCCTGCCAAGAATTGCTTCGGGTGAAATCAACTTGATTATTGGAACACATGCCTTGATACAAAATGGTGTTGATTATCATCGCTTGGGGTTAATCGTGATTGACGAGCAGCACCGGTTTGGAGTCGCCCAGAGGCAAGCTTTGCGGCAAAAAGGTGACAATCCGGACGTTTTAGCCATGACCGCTACTCCGATTCCAAGAACCCTAGCAATTACCAGTTATGGTGAGATGGATATTTCAGTGATTGATGAATTGCCGGCTGGTCGTAAACCAGTCACTACCCGGTGGATCAAAAATGCGCAGATTGATTCGGCTATTCAATTTGTTTTGCGGGAATTGGCTGCTGGCCACCAAGCTTACGTTGTGACGCCCTTGATTGAAGAATCTGAGGCAGTGGATATGAAGAATGCCCAGGCAATTTACGAACGGTTTTCAACGTATTTCTCACCGCACAATTACCAAGTTGGTTTGCTGCATGGTCGCATGAAAAACGATGAAAAAGACGATGTGATGCAGGCCTTCAAAAATAATCGCTATCAAGTGTTAGTCGCAACTACCGTCATTGAAGTTGGTGTGGATGTCAAGAATGCAACCGTCATGCTGATTTATGACGCTGATCATTTTGGCCTCGCTCAACTGCATCAATTACGTGGCCGAGTTGGCCGGTCTGACCAGCAATCATACTGTATTCTAGTGGCTGATCCTAAGAATAAAAACGGGGTTGACCGGATGCGCGTAATGACTGAAACTAATGATGGTTTCGTGGTCTCGCAAAAGGATTTGGAGTTACGCGGCTCAGGTGATGTGCTGGGAAAGAAACAATCTGGCTTACCCGACTTTAAAGTGGGTGACCCAGTTGCTGACCTCACTATGTTGAGCGTTGCCCAAGACGAAGCTAAGAAATTGACTAGCATGCCTGAGTGGCAGCAACAGCCGGAAAATGCGGCCTTAGTCAGTTACCTAAAGCAAGCTGAAGAACATGCCTATATGTTTGATTAAGAGAGGATGAAAAAATTGAGAATCGCAGTTGATGCCATGGGTGGAGATTACGCCCCTAAAGAGGTTGTTGCAGGAATTGAATTAGCCCGTGACCGCTATCCGGAAATTGAATTTGATTTGTACGGCCAGACTGATAAAGTGAAGCCGTTTTTGAATAATGAGGAACACATCAGTTTAATTCAAGCAGATGAAGTTATCACTATGGAAGATGAACCCGTTCGTGCTTTACGTCGAAAAAAGCAGTCCAGCATTGTGTTGGCCGCTCAAGCCGTTCGTGATGGCAAAGATGATGCCTTTTTCTCTGCTGGAAATTCTGGTGCGCTTCTGGCAGCGGGGTTATTGATTATTGGCCGGATCAAGGGAATCGATCGCCCTGGATTGACGACGACGTTACCAGTGTTAAATAAGCCAGATCAAAATCAATTTTTGATGTTGGATGTGGGTGCCAACGCCGATTCGAAGCCGTTTAATTTATACCAATACGCAATCTTAGGAAAATACTACGCACAAACAGTGATGGGTGTTAAAAACCCACGAATTGGGTTGTTGAATAACGGTACTGAAGCGGATAAGGGTGACCTGGTCCACAAAGCGGTGCATGAATACTTAGCTGGTGCCAAAGACTTGAACTTTATTGGTAACGTAGAATCCCGCGAACTGTTAAACGGTGCGGCGGATGTTGTGGTTACTGATGGATTCACTGGTAACGCTGTTCTTAAAAATACGGAAGGTACCGCGTTGTCGATGCTGAAATTAATCAAGCACAGTATTATGAATGGCGGTGTTTCCAGTAAGCTTGGCGCCCTCATGCTCAAATCAACCTTCAAAGAAATCCAGAATCAAATGGATTATTCTAAGTACGGTGGCGCTGTGTTACTAGGTGTTAAGGCGCCAGTGATTAAAACGCACGGTTCTGCAAAAGCCACGACCATTGCTAATACCATTGGCCAGATCAAAACGATGCTGGAAAACCATTCGGTGGACAACGTCGTCAGCTACTTCAATGATCACAGTGAGGAAATGGCGGCTGCTAAGGCTGAGATGCAGAAGTAGACAGGTAGTTCTACCGTTTCCAAACAGTTTGTGCTAAACTGATTGATGAACTAAATAGGGTGAGGTAAATTATGTCAAAAGACGAAATTTTTAATAAGATTGCTGACATCATCGCGGATCGCTTTGAAGTTAAACGTGATGCAATCACGATGGACTTGAACTTTAAAACTGACCTTGATGCTGACTCCATTGATTTTGTAGAATTTATTCTGGAACTTGAAGATACATTTGGTGCGGAAATCTCAGATGATGCAGCTGAAAAGTTGAACACTGTGGGAGAAGCAGTGGACTACATTGCCGCTAATGGCGACAAGTAATCGCATTGTCAAAGAATAGACGGAAAGGTTGCGGTGAAACGATTTGTTTTATCACAGCCTTTTTCCTTGTATCGTTATAATGAAAAAGGAGCGTTATTGATCTTGATAAAGGGATTAGACGATTTACTCAAACAGAATTTTAATATAGTCATTAAAAATAAGGGTTTACTAGACGAGGCGTTTACACAGGCTTCCTACGTAAACGAGCATCCCAACGAAAATTTGAAGTTTTATGAACGAATTGAATTTTTAGGTGATGCGGTCATGCAACTGGTTGTTTCAGATTATATTTATAAGCGTTATACCAAAATGCCTCAAGGCCGGTTGACCCGGCTTCGGGCTGCCATGGTAAACGAAGAAAGTTTTGCTAGTTTTGCCCGTGAGTGCCATTTTGACCAGTACATTAGGCTTGGTAAGGGTGAGGAGAAAGCGCATGCTCGAGAACGTGACTCATTACTCTGTGATATTTTTGAATCATTCATTGGCGCTTTATACCTTGATCAAGGAGTGGAACCAGTCCGTGCGTTTGCTGCTCAGGTTATTTTTCCAAAACTTGATGAGGGTCGATTCGATGAATTCTTTGATCACAAGACCGAACTGCAGGAAGTTGCCCAGAAGAACGGTCCCGTCTCAATCGATTACGAACTGTTAGACGAAAATGGTCCCGACAACGACCGCGCGTTTAAAGTTGCGGTCAAAATTGATGGTAAGGAACTCGGCGTGGGCGTTGGCCATTCGAAGAAAAACGCGGAACAAGGGGCCGCAAAACAGGCGTTACTCAAGCTTGAACCAGAGCAGGCCTAATTTGAAAGTAAGTGGGGAGCAATTATGAAACTAAAATCGCTAGAAATTAGTGGTTTCAAGTCGTTTGCGGACGATACCAAAATCGAATTTGAAGACGGTGTCACTGGTATTGTTGGCCCCAATGGGAGTGGCAAAAGCAATATCAGTGAAGCGATTCGGTGGGTTCTAGGGGAACAGTCTGCCAAAAATCTGCGTGGTAGCCGAATGCCGGATGTCATTTTTAATGGCTCTACCAAACGAAAACCGTTGAATCGAGCTCGAGTGACCATGATCTTGGACAATTCTGATCACTACCTTAAAACGGAATATACCGAGATCAACGTCACCAGAAAGCTCTTTCGAAATGGTGAAAGTAATTATCAGCTTAATGGGCAGGACTGTCGGCTAAAAGATATTTTGAATCTTTTCATGGATTCTGGAATTGGTGATAATGCTTTTTCTATGATCTCGCAAGGTCGGGTCGAATCGATTTTCAATAGTAAACCTGAAGACCGTCGATTCATTGTTGAAGAACTCATCGGTGTTTCGAAATATCGCCTTGGGAAAGAGAAAGCTAAGCGGGAGTTAGACCAAACCGCTGGCTATCTTGACCGTGTAAATGATTTGATGACGGAACTGAGTAGTCAAATCGAACCTCTGGCCCAGCAAAGCAGTTTGGCTAAGGAATACGTGGCTCAAAAGAAACAGTTCGATACCCTTGACCAAAGTCGAATCGTCCTCGAGATTGAGTCACTGCAATCCGATTTAAAAACCCAGCAGGCACAACTTAAAGAAAAACAATCCCGGGTTGCCGACACCAAACAACAATTGGCAAACAATGCTGCTCAGTTAGATGAAGCCCGTGACACAACCAACCAGTTATCCAGTAAAAAAGATGATACCAATCAGCAGTTACTTGATGTGACCTCGCGTAAACAACAGGTGGTTGGTGCACGAGCACTGGATTCTGAACGTCAAAAGCACCAACAGGAGACCTTGGGCGAGCTATCTAATCGCATAAAGGCATCGCAGGAGAATTTAAAACAAGCACAGGCGACATTAACGACCACTCAGAGTCAATTAACGGAACTAAAAGCCGCTTTGAAACAAGATCGTGCCAAGGCAAAGCAGTTGAAATTACAGCTGGCGGATTTGGACGAAGCAAAACTGGCGGATGAAGAAGATCAATTGCAGAACAACTACATTGACCAATTGCAAGCTATCACGACTCTGCATAACCAAAAGCAATACCTGGAGAAGAATCAGCAACGGGCAACTTCTGAAAGTCAGCAAGCTGATCAGCGATTACACAGCTTGCAAACAGATCTCAAAGAACAGCAAAAACAGTTAGAAGTCGCCAATCAAAAGTTGCAATCACAGCAGCAACAATATGATGAGCTGCAAGAGAAGTGTCAAAAATTGGCCGCTGCACATGAACAGCGACAACAGCAGATTGCACAGTTGAATAATCAGTGGCTATCGGCTTTAGAAGTCAGTCAGCAGGCAAAAGCGAGATTAAAGAGCCTTCAAGAGCTTGCTCAAAATTATGCTGGGTTTTATCAAGGGACGAAGGCCGTATTGAAAGCTAAGGATCAGCTATCAGGTATTATTGGTCCGGTCGCAGAGATTTTACAGGTTCCCGAGAAGTACACTAAAGCTGTCGAAGCGGCAATCGGCGCTCAGCAGCAACACGTTGTGGTCAGTGATGAAAGTGCCGGTAAAGCGGCGATTCGCTATTTGACGCAAAATCAATTGGGACGTAGTACATTTCTGCCATTGACTAAAATTAGAACCAGTCATGTTGCTGAAAACATTTTAGTGAAGTGTCGGCAGGCACCAGGTTTTCTAGGAGTTGCGGCCGATTTAATCCACGTGTATGATGAGCGGTTGCAACCAGTCGTTGACCACTTATTAGGCAACTTAATTTTTGCAGCTGATTTGAACGATGCGGTTGCATTGGCTAACCTGATTCAGCATCGCTATCGCATTATCACGTTGGCCGGAGAAGTGATTTCTACTAGTGGCGCAATGTCTGGTGGAAAAGATAAGCGAGAACGTCACGGTATTTTAAGTCAAAAACAAGAACTGACTAACTTACAGTTGAATGTTAATCAAATGGCAGCGCAACTTGCCGCTAAGCAAACCGAGTTACAGCGTCTCAAGCATGTACAGGAATCCGATAATCAATCTGATTACCAAGATCAGCTGAATGCCTTGAATGTGACTCGTCAGCAAGCTGAAAACCAAGTCAAATTATTGTCTGATCGGGTGAGTTCAGTAAAGAAACAAATTGCGGTACATCAAGCGCAGTGGGGGCTCAACCAAGAAGGCGAGGATTTTGCTACTCAGCTGAAGCGCAACCAAGAAGAAACCGCGCAAGCAGAGCAAAAACTGGCTACCCTTAAGGACCAGATTGCAACGCTTAAGACGCAACAAGCTCAACGCAGTCAATCAGTTCAGCAAATCAGCGCGGAGTATCAGGATCAACGAGCAGTAGTCACCACCAAGTCGGTTCAAGAAAAACAACTGGAAAAAGAAGCTGCAGAACAAGTTGCGCATGTGTCAACAGTTGCGCATGAAATTGAAGCGCTTCAAAATCGAATCGATGCTTTAACTGCGGAAAAATCTGAAATGGGCGCGTCGACTCATGATCATGAAGCAACTTTAAAACAGCTCGCTGAAAAGGAATTCCAATTAAAGGAACTGTTAAAACAGCTTAATCAAGATTTGGGCACAGCTAACGACAAGCAGGCGACGCTAGAACGGTCAAATCAACTCGCAACCGAAACACTTAACAACGAGCAACTAGCCGCGCAAAAGCTTGATATCGCATGTTCAAGGCTCAGCTCGCAACTCGATCAACGCCAAAATACGCTTGCTGAAACCTACCACGCTAGTTTTGCGTTTGCGAAACAACACCAAGTTGACCTACCTCTCGACCAGATCCGCGAAAAGCTGAAATTGCTGAAACGTGGCCTGGATGATTTAGGTGAAGTCAACGTTTCAAGTATTGATGAGTATGACCGAGTAAAATCACGGTATGACTTCCTGACGCAGCAAAGAGAAGATCTCAGTGCGTCTAAGAATAATCTCTTGGACACTATGAACGAAATGGATCAGCAGGTTATTGGGCGCTTTGATACCACGTTTAAGTTACTGAATGAGCAATTTCAGGAGACTTTCACTAAAATGTTTGGTGGCGGTCAAGCTAAATTAGTCTTGACCGATCCAGAACATTTGCTCACTACGGGAATCGAAATCATGGCAGAACCACCTGGAAAACGGTTGCAGAGTATGCGATTATTGTCAGGTGGTGAACGGGCTTTAACTGCAATTACTTTACTATTTGCCGTCTTGCGGGTTCAACCGGCACCGTTTTGTGTGTTAGACGAAGCCGAAGCAGCTTTAGATCCAGCGAATACTGGCCGTTTTGCCAGCTATTTAAACCATTTTGATGATGATACTCAGTTTATTGTGATCACCCACCGGAAAGAAACCATGGTTCAAGCTGACCGGCTTTATGGGATTACCATGCAGGAATCTGGTGTGTCAAAATTGGTTTCAGTCGATCTCGATAAAGTACCAACTCAAAGATAATAAATGAAGGACGTGATTTTGTGGGATTATTTGATTTTTTCAAACGCCGTGCCAAACAAGACGAATCGGAAAAGGCAACTGAGGAAAAGGCCGATGCTAAAACTAGTCAAATCAGTGACTCAGCTGACGATTCAGACGTGTCTGATGCACAGCTCACTGAAGCGTCGTCTACAAATGTGGAAGCCCAATCTGAGGTGAACGATTCGGCTGCAGTGACTTCTTCTGAAGCCATTGATCAAGTTACAAGCGAAGCCGTAGCGACTGAATCAGTTGATACGCAAAGTTCAATCTCGGCAGAAGCCAATGAAACCGTTGTCGCACAGCCAACGAACTCTGACGAATCCACTAACGCATCTATGGAAACCGCAGCTGTGACTGAACAGCCACAGCCTGATTCTGAATCTGTGGTCGAAGAAACAAATCAACCTGTCTCTGAACCAAAACCAGAAGATGACTCCGCTAAAGCTGACCAGACTGAACCCACTGAAGCGGAGCGGTATGATAAAGGGCTTGAAAAATCTCGCTTGACGTTTGGTCAACGGTTAAACCACCTATTAGCCAATTTTCGATCAGTTGATGAGAGTTTCTTTGATGATTTGGAAGAAACCTTAATCGGTGCGGATGTTGGTTTTGATATGGCCATGAAGATCAGTGACGAATTGCGCGAAGAGGTTAAGCTCAAAAACGTCAAAAAATCAACGGACGTTCAAAACGTTGTGGTTGAAAAACTGATAGAACTTTATGACCAAGCGGGCACTGACGAGCATAATGGTTTGACCTTTGCCAAAGAGGGTCCAACAGTGATCCTCTTTGTTGGGGTTAATGGTGTTGGGAAAACCACCACGATTGGGAAGATGGCTAACCTGTTTAAGCAACAAGGCAAAAAGGTGCTGTTAGCCGCTGCTGATACGTTCCGTGCTGGTGCGATTGAACAATTAAATGTTTGGGCACAACGAGATGGTGTGGACATCGTCAAAAAACCGGAACAAAGCGATCCATCTGCGGTGGTTTTTGACGCGCTGAAAAAAGCAAAATCGGAAAATTACGATATTTTATTCGTTGATACCGCGGGTCGATTACAAAACAAAACCAATTTGATGAATGAATTAGCGAAAATGAAACGGATTATTACCCGTGAAATCCCTGATGCCCCTCAAGAAGTCCTTTTGGTACTGGATGCCACTACCGGTCAAAATGCTTTAAACCAAGCCAAGATGTTTAAGGAGGCTACTGATGTTTCCGGCATCGTGCTGACAAAACTTGATGGAACAGCACGTGGTGGTATCGTCTTGGCTATTAGAAACGAACTTCATTTGGCGGTTAAATATGTCGGTCTTGGTGAGCAAGTTGACGATTTACGACCGTTTGAACCTAGTGAATTTGTCTATGGACTGTTCAAAGGTTTAATTGACGTTAAATAACGGCAAAGCAAAGATGTGACGTCACTCGGTAGCTCCTGGTCATATAACACCAACAGCGTCATTCCGAAAGTGCTTCGTCGGGATGGCGTTGTTTGTGGTGTTGCCTGAGAACTCTGGATTGTCAGACAGGTAAAGCCGACATTCAAGTACTGAGCTAATGCCAATATCAACTTTAGCCTCAGTCAGTTTCTGATTTTTTACACGAAACCCTATCGCTATTGTGAGGATTTGGTATAATGAATGAGCTGGGTTAATGAATTGTGGACGCAACTGGAGGCATCAACGTGGAAATCGAAAAAAATAATCGGATCAATTCGCTGTTTGCCTTTTATCAACCGCTTTTGACCAACAAACAAAATGACTACATGCAACTCTATTACGGTGACGACTATTCATTAGGTGAAATCGCTGAGGAGTATCATGTGAGTCGGCAGGCGGTTTATGATAATATTCGTCGGACTGAAAAAATCCTTGAAACCTATGAAAAAAAGTTGTCTCTTTTATCGGAATTCACCAAGCGAAATCAATTAGCGGATGACATTCAGAGCTACGTTGCTAAACAATATCCAGATGATCAAAAACTTAACCAGCTGGTTCATCAATTAGAATCAGCTGAAGAAGAATGAAAGTTGGGTGCATAATAAATGGCATTTGAAGGATTAACAGAGCGTTTACAAAACGCCATGAAGAAGCTTCGTGGTAAGGGAAAAATCTCCGAATCTGATCTCCGGGATACCATGCGAGAGATTCGGCTCGCATTACTGGAGGCTGACGTCAACTTTGACGTTGTTAAGGATTTCGTTAAAACCGTCCGTGAACGCGCTGTCGGCGCCAAAGTGCTGGAAGGGTTAAATCCCGCTCAGCAAATCGTTAAAATTGTTGATGAAGAATTAACTAAGACCATGGGTGAGACCGAAGTGCCCCTGAATAAATCACCGAAAATTCCAACCATTATCATGATGGCAGGGCTTCAAGGTGCTGGTAAAACCACCACTGTTGGGAAACTGGCAAACCGCCTTAAAACTGAGGAAAATGCCCGGCCATTGATGATTGCAGCCGACGTTTATCGGCCTGCTGCCATCGATCAATTGGTGACGGTCGGTAAGCAGATTGACGTTCCCGTGTTTGAAATGGGGACTGATACTGATCCCGTAGAAATCGTGCGCCAAGGTTTGGCTAAAGCCGAAGCCGATCACAATGATTACGTTTTTATTGATACTGCTGGTCGATTGCAGATCGATGAACAACTCATGGATGAACTGGCGCGAATCAAAGAGTTGGCTAATCCGACTGAAATCATGCTGGTCGTGGATGCCATGACTGGTCAAAACGCAGTGGCTACCGCACAAGGGTTCAACGATAAACTCGACGTTACCGGTGTTATCCTCACCAAATTGGATGGTGACACGCGTGGCGGGGCTGCACTGTCTATACGTGCCGTTACTGGTAAACCCATCAAGTTCGTTGGTGAAGGTGAAAAGATGTCTGATTTGGACGTCTTCCATCCTGATCGAATGGCTTCACGGATTCTGGGTATGGGGGATATGTTATCTCTGATTGAGAAAACCCAGAAAGAGTATGACGAGAAACAGGCGCAAGAATTAACCGAGAAAATGCGGGAAAATTCATTTGACTTCAACGATTTCTTGGATCAAATGCAGCAGATTCAAAAGATGGGCCCGATGGATCAAATCATGAAGATGATTCCAGGGATGGCTAATAATCCGGCACTGGCAAACGCTCAGATGGATCCAAAAGATATGGACCATATCAAGGCTGTCATTTATTCTATGACTGAGCAAGAACGGACTGAACCCGATGTTTTGAACCCATCTCGTCGGCGTCGAATCGCGGCTGGTTCTGGTCGACCGATTCAAGAAGTTAACCGGATGATCAAACAATTCAATCAAATGAAGAAAATGATGAACCAAGTTTCAAAAGGCAACTTCTCCGGCATGGAGGGCATGATGAACAACGCTGGTATGGGTAATGCTCTTGGTGGTAAAATGGGGCAAATGGCAATGAAGTCCATGTCCCGGCGGATGAAGAAAAACAAGAAACGCCGTAACAACTTGAAGCGGCGACGAAAATAAGTAGTGGGTCATTGAGTCGGGGGTGAAAACCCTGGGCTCTTTTTTGAAAATGGGAAGAAGGCTGATAAATGTTATCATTTCAAGAGTTATTGAAAGCAATTCCGGTTGTGATTGAAGCTGGTAATGTGCCCGCAATTGTCGGTGAAGCTGGAATCGGAAAGTCAGCATTGGTTCAAACAGTTGCTGACCAGATGGACGCGAAACTTTATACCACGGTTGTTAGTCTTTCTGAAAAGGGGGATCTCGCAATTCCTGTTCCACCAATGACCGATAGTGCCTTTGTCAAAACTTCACAGTACGGTGAGTTGGCGGACGTGAAATATGGCTACACGCATACGCTGATAGAAATCATTCAATGGGCTGAAGCGCACCCCAATCAACCCATTATTTGGTTCCTTGATGAATTCAACCGGGGAACGCAAGCAGTTCAAAGCGAGCTGATGAACCTTGTTTTACAGCGCCAAATTAATAATTTACGCTTGCCAGATTCAGTTCATATGATAATCGCTGAAAACCCTGACGCCACCATGGCTGGCTTTGAAACCAGTGACTATGGCGTGACGGTGGGTGATGCCGCCATCAATGACCGAACAGTGCGGCTGGTGATGCGGGCAGCTGCTTCGGATTGGCTTGAATGGGCAAAATCCAACGGGCAGATTGTTAAGAGCGTTTGCCGGTTTATTGAAGAAAACCCGCAGGAATTAGCGCCGGTAGACCATGATACTGATTTATATCCTACTCCGCGAGCATGGCAGCGGGTCTCGCGGAATTTACAAACACTAAGTGACTTGCCAACAGAGGATCAGCAACGAATCCGACTGGATATTTTACAGGGCGATTTAGGAGTGACGGTTGGACAGAGCTTCGAGCGGTTCATTAGACAGCAAAACGTTGGGCTCAGTGCACCGGAAATTTATGCCGGTAATTCATTAAGTCCAGCCGTTGCTCAAATTTTTACCGAGTCCGGAATCGACCAACAACAATCAATCATGAACAGCCTGATTCAACAAGTTGCCCAGTATCCGTTAACGGACGACTCACACGCTAGTCATTTCACCGCATTATTAAACTTGATGCCGGTGGATGCCCAATTCGCCGTCGCACTGAAATTGGCGGAGGTTCCTGAGCTGTTAGAACGGTTGTACCAGGCCGCTCAAGAACACCCACTGGTTAAGCAGCTATATGATCAATTAACTGCCATCGGGCTAAAAAACAACCTTGACTGAGAGAGGGTTTGAGACATGTTTTACACGCGATTGCATGCATTAGCTCACGAGCAAAATTCACAAGAGCTGCAGCGGCAAACCCGAGCACTATTTCAAGCAGTGACCAGCCAAATGCTCAACAGTCAACGTTTTTATGGCGAATTGTTGCTGCGATTGGATAAGCGAGCTGATACGGGACTTGCTTCGGCTATTTCACTAACGACAGCTAAACAGCCGGTCTTGCTGATCAACCCAGTGTGCTTAAGTGAGATCATTCGTTCTGACCAGGATCTGTTGAGCTTAATTCAGCATGTCGTGAGTCACTTAGCTTGGCAACATCCAATGCGTTATGCAAAACAGGGTGCTGATCCGTTGGTGCAACTCGCAACGGATATGGCCGTCAACGATCATTTGATGTCATTGTATCCGGGAGCAATTACCCGACAGCGCGTTAATTTCAAACTCGACCTACACTTAGCAGCAAATCTTGGCTCATCGGAATATTTAGCACAATTAAAGGATGCTATTCGTCAAGATCAAAGCGGAACAAAGGCGCGACAAATCAAACAAATTTTAGGACAATCACCAGAAACTCACCTTGGCTGGCAACGGTTAAATAACGATTCAGCACTCCAATTGAATCAAATGGTTGCGAAATCCTGGCAGGAAACCCCTACCAAACAGCGAGGATTGTTACCAAGTAAACTTCAGCACCGCTTAAACCGGCGTCCAGCGACGTTGACATTGGACTGGCGGTCATTGGTCATGGTCGGCTTAAACGGCCCTCAAAAGCGACAGGAGCCTGCATTCAATCGATTTAATCGACGCCAGCCCTACCGACTGGAATTACCCGGAGTAACTCGGACAGCAACCCGTCAGCTTTACCTGTTTGTCGATCAATCAGGATCCATGACAGATGCCGAGGTTCAAAACATCCTGGCTCAGATTGTTCAGTTATTAAAACGATATCGTGATAAAATAACGGTAATTCCCTTTGATGCGTCAGTCCATGACGAACATTTGCAGGCGATTTCCCACAGCAGCCGGATTTTATTTCAACGGGTTGCTGGCGGTGGCACGGCTTATCAGTCGATTTTTGATTGGCTGATCAAGCGGGGAGCGACCGATGGGAGTGCCTTGGTATTGATTTTAACTGATGGTCATGGTGAAGGAGTCGTCAACACCCATGGATTAACCAATATCATTTGGGGGCTGACCACCACTAAGGCGGATCTTTCAGTGAAAAAACCAGTTGGTAGATTAACCGTCATTCGTGAAAGGAAGTAGCTTATGCTGACAGCTCAGCAATTACGTGCCGTTATTCAACAAAATATGCCCTTCAAACGAGCGCAATCGATTTTGCAAAATGACTGGCAGAACATCGATGATCAAAATCCCTTAGCAAGACAATTAATGACCATAGAAGATCTGCAATTTGCTCTTGCCTTGCAAAATTGTCAATCCGAGACTCAGTTTACTGATACGAGAGATTATGCCAGCGTCATGTCGTTTGTGAATCAGCACCAAGACGATTTAGCTCCCGGTAGTCGAGATTTTTTACTTCGTGGGTTTAAGTGAATTTACTTGTTACGCATTGTTTTGAAAAGGTTATTCGTGCTTACGGCCACATTGTTTTCAGGTGTAAAGAAAAAAACCTTTACAACCTACTAGATAACTGGTATATTATTTATCGTTGAAAGAATTAACAGGAGGTGTCATGCATGTCAGTAAAGATTCGTTTAAAGCGGATGGGTTCTAAGAAGCGTCCATTCTACCGTATCGTTGTTGCGGACTCACGGAGTCCTCGTGATGGTCGTTTCATCGAAAAAGTTGGGACTTATAACCCACTTGTTGAACCAGCTCAAGTTGAACTTGAAGAAGAGAGTATCATGAACTGGTTAAACAACGGTGCCCAACCTTCAGATACTGTTCGGACCTTGCTTTCCCAAGCAGGTATCATGAAGAAGTATCACGAAGCCAAGTTTTCAAAAAAGTAGTGATCAGTCATGACTGACTTTAAAAAATTAATTACCACGATTGTAACGCCCCTCGTTGAACACCCTGAAGCGATTGAGATTGAACGCGTTGAAACTGATCGGTTTTACGAGTATCACTTAACGGTTGCCGGTGACGATGTGGGTCGTGTAATTGGCAAGCGGGGGCACGTTGCTTCTGCAATTCGCACAATCGTATATAGCGTACGGATCAATGATCCCAAGCGTGTACGGCTTGTCATCAATGATGAGTCTAAAGCTCCCAAATGAGACTCGTTCTCGGGAGCTTTTTTGTTACTGTAAATAAATTACGCAGTGAAGGGCAGGTGCTTAAATGTACTATAAAGTTGGAACCATTGTTAACACTCACGGTATTCGCGGTGAATTGAGAGTCGTTGCCACCACGGACTTTCCTGAACAGCGTTTCAAAAAGGGCAGTCAATTGGCACTCTTTAAGAGCGATCACGATTCTAAGCCAGTCGGAACGATTACGATTAATAGTTCTCGACAACATAAGGGATTCATCTTGATTACATTAGCGGGCTATGACAACATTAACGATGTCTTAAAGTATAAGGGCATGGTCCTAAAAATCGCCGAAGAAAATCTGACGGATGACGACCTGGAAGACGGCCAGTATTACTATCACCAGATCATTGGCCTTAAGGTGCTTACCGAAGATGGCGAAGAACTGGGAACCATCAAAGAGATCATGGCGCCGGGCGCAAATGATGTGTGGGTAGTCGCTCGCCCAGAAAAGGATGACCTGTTGTTGCCCGTGATTGACCAAGTCGTTAAAAAGGTGGATTTGGCCGCTGGACAAGTGACAGTGGAATTAATGGAGGGCTTAGAATAATGCGAATTGATGTTCTCAGCTTGTTCCCCGACATGTTTGGGCCCTTGCATGACTCAATCGTGGGTAAAGCACTTGACCGCGATGAGCTTGAAGTAGAAGTGACCGATTTTCGCCAATATTCCACGGACAAACACGGGAATGTTGACGACTACCCATTCGGTGGCGGAGCTGGTATGCTGCTGCAGGCACAGCCAATTTTTGATGCGATGGCTGCGACTCAAAAAAAGGCGCAGGATTCTGGTCACGAAAAGGGTCGGGTCATTTTGACAGATCCTGCGGGTGTGCCCTTTACTCAAAAAGTGGCCGAAGACTTTGCTGGCGAAGATCACCTGACATTTATTTGCGGGCACTACGAAGGTTATGATGAACGCATCAGGTCACTGGTCACCGATGAAGTGTCCATGGGTGATTACGTGCTAACTGGTGGGGAATTACCAGCCATGGTGATGATTGATGCCATTTCCCGGTTGTTACCGGGAGTGCTAGGAAATGAAGACTCAGCGCCTGGCGATTCGTTTTCCACTGGGTTACTGGAATATCCGCAATATACCCGGCCAGCCGATTTTCGGGGAATGAAAGTACCAGACGTCCTCATCAGTGGTAATCACCAAAAAATCGATGAATGGCGCGAGATTCAGTCTTTGAAACGGACGCTGCTCAGACGACCAGATCTTTTGGATCAGTTAGAACTAACGGCTGATCAAAAACGAAAACTGCGTGATATTCAAATCGATTTAGAAGAGAACCAGCAGTCAGGTAAATAACCCTTTACTCACGTAAATAGATATGATATTGTAGTACATGGCTGTTTAGCCACAATTAACAATATTCCGCTGTCGAGTTCGAGTATGAATGTTGATTGAAGGAGAGAAACAACATGCGACAAAACCAATTAATCGAAAAGATCAATCAGGATCAATTACGGACCGATATTCCTAACTTCCGCCCTGGTGACACTATCCGTGTTCATGCCAAGGTTGTTGAAGGAACTCGTGAACGTATCCAATTGTTTGAAGGTGTCGTGATCAAACGTCGCGGTACTGGTATCCAAGCAATGTACACTGTTCGTAAGATTTCTAACGGTGTTGGTGTTGAACGGACTTTCCCTGTTCACTCACCACGTGTTGCCCAAGTAGAAGTTGTTCGTTACGGCCGTGTTCGTCGTGCTAAACTTTACTACATTCGTGCATTGCACGGTAAAGCAGCTCGTATCCCAGAAGCTCGTCGTCCTCGTAAGTAGTCGACAGTTCCTGTTAAAAAAGGCGTTCAAGCTAGCAATTGCTAACTTGAACGCTTTTTTTTGAACCGATTTTCTCACAAATTCAAATCTTGTTTATAACGCAAAGGTGATAATGCGGTTGCTTGGGTAATTAATTTAGCTGATAGTTCACGGTACTTCTCAAGAGCTAATTTGGCATTTTTCGAACTTTCCGCAGTTAATGCAGCGCTCAATTCTAGTCCGTTAAGATGCCGTGTCTTCTGATCAGTCTGAATCACGGAGCTAGCAAAGTGCTGATTGAGTTCCTGCTGTACTTGTTTCAACTGCTCGCCAAACAACTTGTAATGTGGGTCAACCAGAACGCCAGTCTGCTTGAATACCCAGTAGGCACTGTCCGGGCTGTAAGTTTCAAGTCCGCGTTGATAATCAACCGGCGTCTCAGTAATTCCAGCATAGAAGGGAACGTAGACGCTTTGGGCTGCCACACCCATTGCCAGCCAATGAATGCCTGACAGTTCCGGTTGAGCATACTGTCGTAACTGCAAAACGTGTGATTCTTGAGTGGTGGCTAAACTGACTGGACGGAACCGTTTCTTTTCCTCTGGCGTCCCAGTTCCAATCGGGTCATAGGGCGTTTCTTGATAGTGAGAACTTAGAAATGCTTTTGCGTCTTCCACCGATAACAATTTTTCAGCTTGACAGATGAACGGTAACGTGTGGCTATTCGTGGCTTGTTCAATACTGGGATTAAACATCTTCTGGCCGTACCAGACTCGGGGTAAATTGTAATAAGCATCCATCTGGTTATTAGTGCCGAAAATCTCTCGAAAATTGAATCCTTCTCGGCGAGGATTTAGCGCATATTTTTCAACAAATGATTGAATTCCAGTGTGCCACATGAAATTGTCAGGATCAGTAAAATCAATGGTTTGAATCGCCATTTGATTAGCAATCACTGCATAGCTGTCATCGGGTATTCTCTGAGCGACCCAATAGTGACCAGAGCCGGTTTCGAAGTACCAAGCTTCGTTGCGATCAGCAAATAAGACGCCATTGGATTCGCTGGTGCCATATTGAGAAATAATGGTCCCTAACCGATTGACTCCTTCTCGAGCTGTTTTAATGTATGGCAGGGTCACGGTCACCATGGCCTCTTCGCCGATGCCGTCTTTGACTAGCGGATCTGCGGCCAACACGCGATCATTGGCATAGGTGCTCTCAGTAGCGCTCATTGCAACACCATACTGATTGATGCCGTCTTCTTCAAACAAGCCGTATTTATCGCTCCATTCAGGCGTTGCGGTATATTTAAAAGCTTCGTTTGGCAAGGGCATTTGAAAACCGTTATCCGTTGATTTAAAAGTCGCATTGATTGTGGTCGCAGCCGGATGAACAACAAAATGTTTTGGCCAAGCTGGTCGTGAGTCTTCGTTACGTCCGATCATTACCGATCCGTCCACAGAGGCTGCCTTGCCGATCAGAATACTGGTACAAGCAGAATAAGGTGTTAATGACATACTGATTCCTCCAAATAAAGATGATTAAAAGCATTCTACCATAATTACGACCAAAGCATGGTATCATGGTTCAAACTTAAGCGTTTCAAGCGCATTAAAATAGGCAGCAGCATCAAAATATGATTCAATTAGACTTGTGTTTCAAATCTATTGGAAGGGTGGCACGTGTGATGCAGGCAATCATCGACCGTAAGGATTTTGCAATCAAGTGTGGGCTGATTATTGGTTCAGCCTTTATCAATGCGATTGCCCTGAACTTTTTCTTAATTCCCGGTAACATTTTTAGTGCGGGTATCAATGGCGTCTCACAAATCTTATCAATTCTTGTACTTAAATGGTTCCACTTTCGTCTAAATACTGGGTGGCTCATTCTGTTATTTAACATCCCAATTGGCATTCTGGGCTGGTTAAAAATTGGCCGAGGATTTACCATCTATAGTTTCCTCACTTCATTTTTCACGTCAATTTTGGCGGTGTTACTCCCCATTCAGACACTCTCTCATAATCCCTTGTTAAGTGCCTTATTTGGTGGCATTTTAACGGGTGTGGGTGTTGCTTACCCGTTGAAATATGGCTTTTCTACCGGAGGCATGGATATTATTGCGGTGATTCTTGAGAAAACCACTGGCAAAACAATCGGCACATTGATGATTGCAATCAACCTGGTGATCGTTTTGATTGCGGGAGCTTTGGTTGGCTGGGAAAATGCGATGTATACCATCATTTCGTTATACGGGATGTCTCGGGTTGTCGACGCCATTCATACTCGGCACCAAAAATTGACGGCATTCATTGTGACCACCAAGTCAGATGACGTCATTGAAGGGCTAAAAGCAACGTTGATTCGCGGAGTGACCATTTTACCGGCACAGGGAGCCTATAAACGGCAACGGGGTGCAGTTTTGATGGTGGTTATTTCTCGTTATGAACTCTATGATTTAGAACACGTGGTTAAAACAGTGGATCCCGGATCATTTGTTAACTTAGTGAGCACCATCGATATTGAGGGAAATTTTTACGATGAAACTGAGCAGTTAAAATATAAACAAGAACGCTCATAGTCCTCTTGCTTGAACTTCTGAAACGGGGTATACTTTTAGCATCTTAGACGAGGGAGGCACTTCACATGCCAATCGTAAATATTGATTTGATTGCTGGTCGTTCACAAGAACAGCTTAAAAATTTGGTGAAAGATGTTACCGATGCCGTCACCAAGAACACCGGTGCTCCTGCTGAACACGTTCACGTTATTTTGAGAGAAATGGCTAAGGATCGTTACAGTGTCGGCGGCGTTCTTAAGAGCGACGAAAAGTAATTCTGGAGGGCGAACGACATGTCGTTGGTCCTTTTTTTACGAGTAATTTGTAACCGATTACACCAGCGATGTACATGCTTTTTTAAAGAAAACTAGTTGGCTATTTTGCCGGACTTCGGTATACTATAGAGAGTTAACTAACTTGAGAACGTAAATGAATGGAGACTTAACGATGAATGACGAACAGTACATAATGGCAATTGACGAAGGTACGACCAGTACGCGTGCAATTCTATTTAACCGGGATGGTCAGATTGTGGGTCAGGCGCAACGTGAATTCACCCAGCACTTTCCAAAATCTGGCTGGGTGGAACATGACGCCAATGAAATTTGGGGCGCCGTTCAATCGGTCATCTCAGATGCTGTGATCAATGCCAATATCCAGCCTTACAAAGTTCGGGGGATTGGGATCACTAACCAGCGTGAAACGACGATCATTTGGGATAAAAATACCGGTGAGCCAGTTTATCATGCGGTGGTTTGGCAGTCTAAACAAACCAGCGAAATTGCCGATCAGTTGAAGGAAAAGGGTTATGCTGACTTAATCCACAAAAAAACTGGGCTAGTTATCGATTCCTACTTCTCTGCAACCAAGATCATGTGGATTCTGGATAATGTTCCAGGTGTTCGTGAACGAGCTGAAAAGGGTGAACTGTTATTTGGGACCATTGATACGTGGATCCTCTGGAAGCTCACCGGTGGCCGAGTCCATGCGACTGACTACACGAACGCTTCACGAACTATGCTGTTCAATATTCATGACTTAAAATGGGATGAGGAGATTTTAAACCTGTTAAATATTCCAGCAAGTCTATTGCCTGAAGTGCATCCTTCCTCATACACCTTTGGTTATACGGCCGGGTATACCTTCTTTGGTCTGCAAGTGCCTATCGCCGGAATTGCCGGTGACCAACAGGCGGCTTTATTTGGTCAAACGGCATATGAAAAAGGGTCGGTTAAAAATACTTATGGTACCGGTGCTTTCATTGTGATGAATACGGGTACTGAGCCAACTTTATCCGACAAGGGACTCTTAACAACGATTGCCTACGGGATTAACGGAGAGGTCACTTATGCGTTGGAAGGAAGCATCTTCGTGGCTGGTTCAGCTGTTCAGTGGCTGCGTGATGGGATGCGGCTCTTCGAACACGCCCCAGAATCCGAGAAGATGGCGGTGGAAGCCAAAACAACTAATGACGTTTACGTCGTTCCTGCCTTTACAGGGCTTGGTGCACCATACTGGGACCAAGAAGTTCGTGGCGCAGTCTTTGGATTGACTCGTGGGACAACCCGCGAACAGTTCGTCAGAGCGACTTTAGAGGCCATTGCTTACCAGACCCGGGACGTTGTTGATACTATGGCTGCTGATACGGGGATTGATATTAAAAACCTGAGTGTCGATGGTGGTGCTGCCAACAATGATTTCCTCATGCAGTTTCAAGCTGATATTTTAAACACGCATATTCAGCGGGCTGCCATCGCTGAAACGACTGCTTTGGGCGCCTCATACTTGGCTGGATTGGCAACCGGCTTTTGGCAGGATATGGATGAAATCAAACGGATGCATAAACCCGGTGAAGAATTTGATCCGCAAATGTCTGAAAACGACCGCGAAAATTGCTATTCAGGATGGCAAGCAGCAGTGAAAGCAACACAGTTATTTAAGCCAAAGAAGAACTTATGATGAGTAAAATCAATTTAACAGGTTGTGACACAATTTGGTAGATTTCAGAATATAACACGAACAACGTCATTCCGATGGGATGGCGTTGTTTTGTGTTATATGGCTGAAGTCTGTATTGTGAAACAGGTTAAGGCGATATAGACTTGTGTCACAAGCCCTTCGCTTAATAATCGAAGTAGCCACGAAAACCGTGCCAGACCTGATCGACTTGTTTATTTTGATTCTGATAATACAGCGCATTTCCAGTTGGATGCGGATCCGGCTGATTGAAAAAGGTTTTTATCGACGGATGCCGAGTATCTGTACCATCACCAAACAACCGATATTGCCAGTTGCGAATTCGACCGGCGTAATCACGCCAACCATAACGTAAGCGGAATAATTGTCGCTGCTTAGGATTAATGACTAAAATATCCCAAGCCCCGAGTGATTTGCTGTTTAAGCGGCTAGTTTTCCGCCGATCTGCAATGTCACTGGTGGTTGTTATCCAACTGATACCATCCTGCTGCGACCAGTCATCAACGTGAGTGTGACCGGACATCACGGCGATAATCTGCTGTCGATGCTTCACTAGGCAGTTGTAAACCTGTGAAAATGACCCTTGCTGATTATTAGCGAACCAGTCGTAGGTCCAAAACGGTTTGACTGCTTGCTTATCAGTGGCTGAACGAATTGAATCGTGAGTAAAGATGATCACTTGTTCATCAGCAGCCAATTGGTCCAGGTTTTTTGACAACCAGTCGGCTTGCTCACTAGCGATGCGAGAGCGACTGTGACGGATGTTTTGAAGAATCCCAGTCCAGTGGATGCCATTTGGCTGATCATCGTAATCACGGTCATAATACCCGTCTGAGAACGAATCACGGATGTCAAAGGTATTGAGCATAATTAGGCTAACACTGGTCCCTGGTACCTTGTATTTGCCATAGAAGTTATCTTGAGAAGCTAGCCAGCTATTATTTGGTTTGTTTCGTAAGTTTAGGGCAGTTTGTTCCGTCATGACCTGCTCTGTTCGAAAACCGTTTAAATAACGCGCAAACCCTGAATTGTCATCGTGGTTTCCTTGGGTGATAAAAGTGGGCAAGCGTCCAGCAAGTAAAGCCGATACTGCATTGCCAGTGTCAATAATGGTGCGATCGAGTGTCTGATTGCCGTCTACTAAGTCGCCGTTCATCACCAGACCGTCGAAGTGGTGCTTGCTTGCAAAATCACTGATTAACTGAAGGTCATGGATTGTTCGTTGACTGTAAGAAGACTGATGAGAGTCGTAATGGGTGTCGTTGATCAAACCAATCACAATAGAATCTGATTGGCGAACGCGGTTTAACTGATTTGCCACGTGTTTAAGTTCCTTTACTTCCGATTGTGTGGTTCTCAAATCAACTTGTGAGTTGCAACGGGTGAACGACCATGGCTCACTTAAACGAGTCACGGTTTTAGAACCAGTAATCTCGCGGCCAAAATAGTGTTCAAAGTGAGGATATCGGCTCATAAAGGGGACGTATGCCATCTGATCAGTAAAAGAAAGCTGTAACCAGCCACGATGACGATCAGCCAGCTTGCCAGTATAGCTAACCTCTGAATATCGATCGAGGTGACCAATGATGGGTGAGTTCAGATCGGGTAGCTGATAAATATCAACATCGCGACGGTTAAAGCGAAAACTACCGTGCATTTTGAATAAGGTGGGTTGTGCCGCAAGAGATGACTGATGCAGATCAAGCCTAGGACTGACGATGACGCCATATTGTTTGCCCGTTTTGGAGTTGTAATAAGGCAAAAATCCCCGTGAAGTTTCAAGAAACAAAAATGACTGTTTTCTCAGCTTATTGCTATATACAATTGCCTCACCTGTATCTAGCAATTGGGTGGTCTCCGTCGCTTCCAAACTAGGCATCGTGTAAAAATGGAGCGGTTCTGCCGCCACGAAATAGGGGGCTTGGGTTTCAAAATGTTTTGTAGGTCTAATTGATCCCTTTGCTGGCTCTTCAGTGGCATTCCAACTTGGATTTGAATCATGTCCACGCAACACCTGATTGCCAATGGCCACACAAAGATAACCGTCTTCAAGGACCAACCAATACCAGCCATCACTCTTTAACTTGGCTAGATATGGCACTGGTTGGTGAGCGTGATAGATTGTTAACCGCGGGCTTAGTCGGTTGGGTGTCTGGCGACTGACTAGGAATTGCTTCGGTGTAAAAGTCCCTGATTGACTGATCACCTGTCCGTCAATCAAGTTATCCAAAAATCGATTATGTAGCTGTTTCAATATTGTCACCACCATTTGAGTTTAAAGTCTTATGTTATAATCAACTTAATAACAAAACAGTTGTTGCCAGTACTTGGCAGACAATTGATACGAAAAAGGAGTTGTTTAAATGCAGTCAACTTTAGCCTATGAGTTTAAGGGTTTAACCCAGCAGGTGCCCGTTACTGCTTTTTGTCTTAGTGCTCAAACCTGTTATGCCGTGCAAACGATAAAACAGGATACCGTCATCACGAAGTGTCAATTAGAGGATTCCAACGCGGTTGCTACGACTGATCAAATTACGCTTCAAAAGTTTGTTAACGTGCATAGTTTATCATTGATTTCGCAAGCACCACAACTTAGTTTATTGGTGTGCGGGCAGCCGGTCGATGATAGCGGTCAAGCTGGTGCACCTGAATTATGGTTTATCACAATTAATTCAGATAAGCCAGACCAAACGTCGCAGATTTTTAAAGTCACACACTTAGAAAGCGCCAATATTACGGGTACGCCGTTACCAGAACCCGTTATTGGCGCAGTCTCGGCATTATCCAGCGATCACAGCGAATTAACAGTAATGGTGCTGGACAAAGCTCAGCACCTTCAATGCAGCGTTTATAACGTCAAGCAAATTACTAAGTTACTCTGGCAGTTGACCGAGAGTGGTGAGACCACCATTGAGGCTGGCAGTTTAAAATTTTTGGCAGCAGTTTACCAATCATTTAAACCCACGGAAAAGCAGCTGGATCCCCAAACGATCGGCAGCATTCAAAGCATCGCTTTTTCTAATGGCCGCGCTATTTATGCCACTAAGAGTTACGGTGAACAGCATGCAGTCAGCAAAGGATTCTGGCTATTAAAAAATGGTTTTCATGATCAACCGGTAACTGATTTACCGGCTGATACCGAATTAACTGGTATTGCCTTGTTAGGGAAATACGTCTATTTTGGCATGACACAAAAAAATAATGATCACATGCTCAATACGGTCCACCGAGTGGAAAAAGCACTGTGGAGCTAAATATTGTGACTAGAAAATGGCCTAGCAATGCCTTATTCAGCTTGCGAGGCCATCGATTCGTTAAGCTAGTTTGAGTGCTTTTGAAAGGTACTTTGCCATGCCGTCTTGATCGTTATTAAGTTCCGTCACGTCGTCAGCAATTGCTTTTAACTGGTTGGTGGCATTGTTCATCGCCACACCCTGACCAGCGTAATCGATCATTTCCATATCGTTATGTTCGTCTCCGAAAGCAATCACGTTTTGTCGATCAATATGATAATAGTTGGCTAGACGTTCAACGCCTACTGCCTTTTGCACGCCCTTAGCGCCGATTTCTAGAACGCTATTAGGACCGCCCCAGGGTGCAACGTCCACGAAGTTACCAAAGCGGTCTTCAATATAACTTTGAAGCTGTTTTTGTAATGGCCGATCGACTGCAATCGTCATACTGGTGGGGTTCTTTTTTAAGGTAACGGCATTCAGTTGCTGGTCGTGGCTGAGAACAGCAGGGAAGAAGCCCACTTGAGTTGTTTCATTTTGATGAGCTAAGAAAAGGTGTTTGCCTTCAGCAGCAATCATCTGAATGTTAAATTCTTGCTGGTGTTGCAACAAATCCAAGACAATTCCACGATCGAAGGTGTACTGATATTCATACTGCCAATGTTGATGTGGCATGTGACCCAAACTACCGTTAAAATTTATCATGGGTGAAGTTAATCCTAACTGATCATAGTAGGCTTGTGAGAGTCGATTGGGGCGGCCAGTCACAATACTGACCACATGGCCAGCTTGGATTGCCTTTTTGAGAGTGGCAATCGTCGTTTTAGATAGCTTTGCTTCATTATTGAGCGTCGTTCCGTCGAGATCAAGCGCAATTAACTTTTGATTCAAAATTACACATCCGTTCTTGTAGATTAATAGATTAAATCTAACACACTCTACGTAATCAGGGCAAGATGACTTCTGTTCTGTCAGCCATATGAACGACAAAATAGTTGCCGATTGACCGCTCCCCTCTGAAAAGGTATACTGTTTCAGAGAATTTTCGAGGAATGAAAGGGATAGATAATGGAATTACCTGCAGCATTTAAAACCAAGTATCAACAGTTATTGGGCACCGAAGCTGAGGCTTTCTTTGCTAGTTTTGACCAGCCAGAAAACAGTGGCTTCCGGGTTAATCCAATGCGGCCAACTCCCACGGATCTGGATTTAAGCGACCCAGTACCCTATACCCATTGGGGGTATTATGGAAAAGTATCCGGTCATAGTTTGGATCACCAAAGCGGCGCAGTTTACAGCCAAGAACCAAGCGCAATGTTCGTGGGTGAAGTGGCACATCCTCAAGCGGGTATGCGGGTACTTGATTTATCCGCTGCACCTGGTGGTAAAACAACTCACCTCAGCAGTTTTTTGCAGCAGACGGGTTTGCTGGTGAGCAACGAAATCATGCCTAAACGAGCCAAAGTATTGGCTGAGAACACGGAACGTTTCGGCTTAAGTAACACTTTGGTCCTTAACGAAGACCCGGCGACCATTGCCAAAGCATTTCCAGTATTTTTTGATCAGGTCTTAGTGGATGCACCCTGTTCAGGTGAAGGCATGTTCCGCAAAGATCCTGACGCAATCAGCTATTGGTCAACTGATTATCCAGCAACCTGTGCTAAGCGTCAGCGCGAAATTCTGACAGAAGCCGTAAAAGTACTCAAGCCAGGTGGTGAACTGGTTTATTCAACTTGTACTTTCGCACCTGAGGAAGATGAGCAAATCATTTCGTGGCTATTAGAAACCTATCCGCAGTTTGAAGTAGTCCCCATCAAAAAAACAGCTGGCATTATTGATGCTAAATCAGAATGGGGGAACGGCGATCCAAGTTTAAAGGGGGCCGCTCGGTTATTTCCACACCTCATGCGGGGTGAAGGACACTTTGTTGCCAAACTACGACTGAACGAAGCCATTGGTAACAGCAGTAAATACCATCGGCAACCGTCAAATGTGTCTCGTGATCAATCTCATCTCTTTGAGGAATTTGCGGCTGAATATTTAAATTTCAAAGCGGACTCACATCAGTTGCTGGCGTTCGGCGATCAGCTTTACCTGATGCCTGAAGGCACACCTTCGCTTAGAAACCTCAAGGTGGTACGACCGGGCCTTCATCTAGGGACGTTTAAGAAGAACCGTTTTGAGCCAAGCTACGCAATGGCGTTAGCCTTACGCCCTGGTCAATTTAAGTACGAATCAGCCATCTCTGAGGATGATTGGAAGCAGGTCGTTCACGGCGACACGTTTACGAAGGATGATTTGCCAATCAAAAAGGGGTGGGTACGACTATTTTGTAATGGTCAGCCCGTTGCGTTTAGTAAAGTCGTTAACCAAACGGTGAAAAACTTTTTTCCTAAGGGCTTACGGTTTAAGGCACTATAACCTGACACAACGCAGTATGTTCCAGAATATAACACTTAATGGCGCCATCCCAATGTTTTTATCGGGATGGCGCCATTTAGTGTTATATGGCCGGAATCTAAGTTGTAAATTAGGTTTCAGCTAAATTAAATTATTCTAATGAAATAAACCTTTGCCGAGCAAACGACTCTAGCTCCGGTGAGAAGACCATGGATTGTTTTCGCAGGTCCCTAACGGTTTTGCTACCCGTTAGTAACATGAGCCGTTTAAAATCTTGAAGCCAGTGAATCAGCCATTGTTCAGTGGCGTTGTAGTCGGTGGCAATCAGATGATGCAACACTTCGCCAGCCATGCCAGCAATATCGGCACCTAATGCTAAAGCTTTTATAGCATCCAGTGGTGTTTTAATGCCACCGCTAGCGATGATTAATGGTCGAGTTGACAGCTTACGCATTTCCAACAGTGATTCAGTAGTGGTTAGACCCCAGTCGTTCAGGTAGGTCATTTCTTTTTCGGGACGCCGGAAATTCTCAATTTGAGCAAAACTGGTGCCGCCACGGCCACTTAAGTCCACAGCAGTAACGCCAATCGCCATTAACTTTTGAACCGTTTTGGCTGTCATACCGAAGCCGACTTCTTTTACAATCACAGGGACGTTAAGTTTTGCAACGATGGCCGCTAACTGATCCAACCAATAAAATTCCCGGTCGCCTTCAGGCATGATCAGTTCCTGCGCCACATTGATATGAACTTGTAAAGCGTCTGCTGAGACCATTTCCACAACAGCCCGGGCATCATCAACACTGTGACCGGCACCAAGGTTAGCAATAACCATTCCGTCGTGGTTATAATTTCGTACAACCGTGAACGTACTGCTCAAAGCGGGTTCCTTCAAGGCAACACTTTGTGAACCAACAGCCATTGGTAAATGGGCGGTGGCCGCTAACTGCGCCAGTTGTGCATTCAATTTGCCAGTTCGCTCACTACCACCAGTCATGGCTTCAATCAAAATAGGGTAGTCAATCCGCCGTTGTTCAAACAGCGTTGTCGTATCAATATCCGATAATGCTAACTCAGGTAAACTCTGATGAAGTATCCGGACCTGATCAAAACTACTGAATTCAGCAGGCCGGTGGAATTTTTCAGCCAGTGAGACGTGTTCATCTTTGCGATGGGATTGCTGTGAAGTCATGTCGTCACTCCTCTACGTGGTGAACGTTGAAACTTAAGGGAATAATTTGGTTAGACGCCCATTTTGACACTAAATCTTTTAACTGCTTACGAGAATCAATAATGGCGATGCCGCAATCTCCGCCACCAGCGCCAGAGGTTTTGGCAATACCGCCAAATTCTTCAGCAATGTCACACAATTTTGTTAGCAGCGGCGTTTCGATGTGCGCGTGAGTAAATTGATCTAATTCGTTTAACAGTTTACGGTTGATTGCAATTTCTGCTTGAATGGCATGCAGATCTTGATTCCGAAACCCAGCAATCATCCGTTTCAGACAGGCTTTACTATTTGCTAGAAAATCCAGATAGGCTTGCTGACGCTTGGCCTTATTTAGGGCTACTCGGTCAACCAAATGAGAGGTGGAAGCTGGTGAACCCGTCCAACCAACTAATAATTTCAAATTCCTAGGCGGGGTTAGTAATTCAATGTCCAAACCAGGCCAATCCATTGATAACATCTCGGCAAAATTGTAGTTTTTTTCTGCTAACTTGAGCCAGTCGCGATCAAAGGAACGGTAGGCAATCCAGCCACCATAAACACTGGCGGCAATATCACCTAGTGAGCCGTTGCCTTGAACGTGGAAATGGGCAATTGCAGCTAATTTAAATAATTTATCGTGGTTAACTGGTAAATCATAGAACTTGCAAAGTGCTTTAATCGTGGCAACGGTGACGGCTGCTGATGAACCTAAGCCATACTTTCGGCCGTCCTTGCTATCAAGATCACTTTCAACGGTGAGGTGGTAAATGCCAAGTTCCTTGCCCACAGTTTTGGCGTAATCTTCAGTCACCTTGATGGCAGACAGAATATAGTGGAAAGGGTTATCCCGATTATCGAAAACCATTTCACCATCTTCACGGCGCCAATAGATCGAATTTTCTTGGTACTGACTGGAAACGATACTGCCAATTTGGTCGGCGGATTGAATTGTCACCGTTACAAATTGATCCAATGCAACGATGATCGCAGGGAAGCCGGTCTCAACGACAGCGTACTCACCTGCAATATAAAGTTTGCCTGGGGCTTTCACGGAAATCAAAACATCATGTCCTTTCATTAGCAGGTTAAAAAAACACCGCTAATAGTACTAATACAATTATTAATTTGAAATTGAAATGCCCGTTCCTGATCGGGTAACGAGTACTTGATCTTGACCAAATGATGACTGAAAATAGCAACGGATACGCTCTGCATCAGCACCTTGGCAGATAATTTTAACGTTCGGTCCAGCATCCATTGTAAAGTAACAGGATATCCCTTGCAAACGTAACTCTTTAACCATATTCATTGCTTGAATACTATCGGCATTGAAATAGGTGAAATTTGGGTCCGAACTCAAGGTCAGGGCGTGCATCCGCATGGCATTTTGTTCAGAAGTATGGCCAAGTAATTCAAAATCCTCATTTTGAATGGCCGTTTTAACCGTCTCAAAATCCGCTTGGCTAGCCTTGATCCACGCTGAATAAAAGGGACTGGTTTCAACGGCTAGCCGCATGCCAACGCGACTGGAAATTTTCTTTTGCTTTGCGTTCAACACCAATGCCACAACCGCGATATCCCAAGTGGGTTGTTCATCGATAGGATACGCATAAGAAGTGGCATCATCTTGACCTTGTTGCCAAGCTGCAAAACCACCAAAAATGGAACGGGTTGCGGAGCCGGATCCACGGCGAGCTAGCCTTGATAGGTCACGACGGTTTAAATTCAGTCCAGCCGCGCGACTTGCAGCACCTGCTAAGGCAGCAAAGCCAGAAGCAGAAGAAGCTAAACCTGCAGCGGTGGGCACAAAATTCTTGGTTATTACCCTGGCGTGAAAGTTGATTCCAGCTAGCTGCCGAACGTGATCCAAAAATGTTCGTACGCGCTTGCTAGCACTTTCTGATAAGCGTTCATTATCGAAAATAACTTCATCCGCCGATAATTCCGGTAGAAATTGAACGGTCGTTTGTGTATAAAATTCGTCTAGGGTAAGCGACAAACTGTCATTTTGTGGAATGATCAATTGATTATCTAACTTACCCCAGTATTTGACCAAGGCAATATTAGTATGTGCCTTGGCTGTAATTGGATGATCTGCAATGACCATGATTAATGTTCCTCACTTTTTAAGGGTTGAAGCCAGGTTTGCGCCACACCGGATTTGGCTAGAGCTAAACGGATTTGAGTTGCCGTGGCTTCATTCGCTGCCAAACAAATCATGCAGCCACCCATGCCACCGCCAGTTAACTTCGCTCCCAAAGCACCATTTTGCTTGGCAATGCCAATCATTTCATCTAAACGAACATGACTGACACCCAGTCGCTGCAAAAAGACTTGAGATTGATCAAAGACCTTGCCCAAGTCAGCCAGGCGATCATTAGCAAGTGCTGATTTGGCAGTGTAGGCCAATCGGCCAAGACCTTTAATGGCCTGATCCGCTAAAAACGGATCAGTTTCACGAAGCTGAGCAACTGCTCTGACAGCCTTGCCCGTTTGACCATGGATGCCGCTATCGGCTATTACCAAGTACCCATGAAGGTGGAAGGGAATGCTAACGGGCTGAGTGCCAGCCATAAACCAGATTGGATTTTCTGCGCTGGCGGTTGCCACATCAATACCACTGGGATTACCATGAATGATTTTTTCTGAAATATTAGCATCCACTAGCAGTTGTTCGTGTGACAACGGTTGGTCGAAGAAACGGTAAAGTGCCCGAATAATGGCCACTGCGGTAGCGGCTGAAGATCCCATACCGCGTTCAGCAGGAAGGTGACTGTTAATTGTCAGGTCAAACCCAGCGTCAGCAGCGTTAAAGCGCACTAACAGCTCGTCAACCAGCTGATTGATACCTTGTAATTGTTGGGGGCCGTCATGCCTGGCACCTGTGTAATATCGGCTGATCAATTGCTGAACGTTATCCGAACGCAGCGTCAGCGTCACACTTTCCCGCACGGCAGGCAATGGCAGCGCGATGGCGGGCTGATGATAAACCACACTGTGCTCACCGATTAATATAATTTTTGCGTGACTACTGCCACTAGCCGGTGTGTTCAACAAAATTGCTCCCCTCAATTAACATGAATATTATCATTCGAAAGATTACAAACACATGGTATCATACGACAAATAGGCCACTGTTACAAGATACAGCGGGTCAGCAACTCGACAAATCATATAAATTTAATCCTTTGTTAAGATTGAATGACGCAAATATCTGACCCCTGACTTGGAATTTATGTTTCTTTGCGTCAATTTATTATTCGGACAGCCAGTTAATTGTCTCTTCTATAAAGGTCTGCTTCCGCCTACGAACCAAGTGTAGTATGATATACGGAGAAAGATAATAGAGAATTTGGTGAAATTAATGGATGCAAATACAATTTATGCCGTCGTTGATATTGAAACGACTGGCACCAACGTTGCTGAAGGCAACCGCATGATTCAATTTGGATGCGTGCTGGTGCAAAATGGTAAAATCATTAACCATTTCAATACCGACGTCAATCCACAAACTTCAATTCCACAATCTATCCAGGCACTTACTGGCATCTCCGAAGCTCAGGTCAAACGGGCGCCACTGTTTGATGATGTAGCCGGAACTATCTACAGTTTGCTGTCGGATACGGTCTTTGTGGCACATAATGTTAACTTTGACTTTCCATTTGTCAATGCTGAACTAGAACGGGTGGGCTATCCCCATCTGGACATTCAAGCCATTGATACGGTGACTTTAAGTCAGATATTGCTGCCCACGGTACCCAGTTACCGGCTGCACGATCTGACCCAGTACCTTGATATTGAACACGATCATCCCCACACCGCTAACGATGACGCGTTGGTCACCGGTGAATTACTGATTGTCCTCTTTAAGCGAATGCTCGCACTGCCAATTGTGACGCTGCAGCAGATAGTAGCCGAGGATGCTGATTTACCGCAAAACACCGCTGAGGTATTTAAATGGGGTTTGGCAGAAGTTCGCAAAAATCCGGGCAGTCTGCCCGATTATTTGTACGTTTCTCATGGTCTGGCTCTACGCAAAACACCGGTATTAACGGCTAGCGACGATCGCGAGTATACATATCCGCGAACAAAGAAGAACAAATTAAAACGATTCCCCAAAAATTTCGAATGGCGCGCTGACCAGGCCAAAATGATGAACCTCGTTTACCGCCAGTACACCGACACGGAAACGGCCAATCAACCACTGATTGTCGAAGCGCCAACGGGGACGGGGAAAACCTTGGGCTACGCTTTGCCAATGGCTTACCTGGCACAAAAGTTTGATAAACAAGTGGTGATTGCAACTGACACGGTGCTGCTTCAAAACCAGCTGGTCAACCAAACCATGCCATTGCTAGAACGCATGTTACCCTTTGAAACGCACGCTGAAGTGGTCAAGGGTAATGCGCACTACCTGGATCTGTCACGTTTTAAGGTCTCTTTGAGTCAGGCAGATCATTCAAAACAGACCCAACTCATTAAACTCAGGCTCCTAGTTTGGTTGACGCAAACGATAACTGGCGATCTTGACGAGCTGCACTTTAAAAACGAACCGCCGTATTTAGACAGTGTCTACCATCATGGCATGACGGATCTATCCGATACTGACCCGTTCTATGATGACGATTTTCTGAGACGACTCTATAAGCGCTTAAACTATACTCGCTTCATCATCGTCAACCATGCGTTTTTGATTCAGCACGCGGATTTGTTAGGCTACAACTTCCATCAGCCATACTTGGTAGTGGATGAAGCCCAACACTTAGCAGATTATGCCTTAAAAACTCAGCGGCAAAAATTTGACTTCCAAGTATCATTATCAACCAATCGCCGGTTAATGGAATTGTTAGATTCGGAGAATGAGTATGGTTTAACCGCTGCAACGGAGGGATTGACTCTTAACAGCGAGCTGAATGCGTTTTATCGTTGGCTGATTGAATTTAGTCGGCAACTCCACGCGCTCGGTGATTATTTAACCAACCATTTCAAACCACAATTTGGTGGCAAATTCACGAAGCCATACAAGGAAATCGTGATTTCTGAGACTGACTGGGTGGGCTTTCTCAAACAGCGTGAAGGCTTATTCGAACAGCTCGATATTCTCGTAGCTAAGTTTCAAGACCAGCTGGCCAAAATCACCGATTCATTTTATCAGCAGTCTAATCGGTGGCTCAAAAGCGACGAAGAATTATTCATGCGATTTAGTCACGCTGTTAACGCGTTAACGGATGCTTGGAACACATTGTCAGCCATTCGTCAGGCGCCACAGCGGGAAGATGACGGCAAAGGCAGTTACCTTTACTGGTTGACGGTCAGCAATGATCTCAGTCATATCATGGTGGCCTCAAATCTGATGACCGTTGAAGGCTTTTTATCTCAGCAGATCTACTCGCATTTTCAAGCACCGACATTTACTGGGGCAACACTCTTTTCTTCCAATCGTTCTCAATACCTTTACGATCAGTTGGACTTGGATCGTAGTACCGTTAAAATGCGGCGGCTTAAATCCGATTTCAACTTTGAAACTCAGGCCAAAATGTACATTAGTAATGATGCGCCGGATATTAAAGATGAAGAAACGTACAACCAATACGTTTCACAAACCCTGATCAAGGCACTGGTCAAAACGAATCGACCAACATTGGTTCTCTTCAATTCGTTAGCAACCATCGAGTCAGTTTATGATAAGTTGACTCATGCAATCCACCCTAAAGAACGCTTGATTTTAGCGCAAGGAATTTCGGGTTCAAAACAAAAATTGATCAAGCGGTTCATGGACGAAGATAATGCTGTTTTACTTGGTGCTGCCAGTTTTTGGGAAGGCATTGATCTTCCCCAGGATAAACTGCAGCTGCTAGTGATTGCCCGGTTGCCTTTTGACTCACCAGAGCAATTAGAAACTAAGGTCCAATATGAACGCATGAAAGCCAAGGGCAAAAACCCGTTTTATAACCTCTCGTTACCGAAAGCAACCTTGCGACTTCGACAGGGAGTGGGCCGGTTAATCAGGACTCGGCAAGACTATGGGGCGGTCATTGTCCTGGATAGTCGGTTAGTCACGCGGCACTACGGTCAAACAATGCTGAAAACTTTACCCGCTTCCTTGCCGATCATGACTGGCACTGTACCAGAATTGCTCGGTGATATGACTAAATTTTTTAAAAAACACAAAAGTATCGGCCATGTTGACTGACATTTTGATATAATTATTGGCAGTGCAAACTGAAAGAAGGCGTTTTAAAACAAATGAGAAGGGAACATGCAAGCAGGCGAGGGCTCAGTAACCGCGTTTGGCTCACCATACTTGGCATTGTTGTGGTTTTGCTGCTTGTCATTTTTGGTGGCATTCACCATGCAACATCCCCGGTGACAAAAGCCAAAGCACAATCAGTTCAAATCGCAAAAAAGTATGCCGGTTTGAAAACGACCAATGGCTTTTACTGGACCAATCTTAACCAGACCTATTACACGGTTGCTGGTAAGAACAATCAAAACCAATCCGTGTACATCATTGTTCCTCAAAAGGGTGGCAACGTGAGAGTTTTGCAGCAAAGCAATGGCTTAACTCGCAACCAAGCGCTTAGCCGAATTTGGTCAAAACACAATCCCAAAAAGGTATTGTCTGCAGCGCTCAGCGTGTTTAACGGCAAACCCGCTTGGGTGATTAGCTACATGAATCAAAAGGGACAGCTATGTTACGAAACGTTAAACTTTAAATCAGGTCGTGTTCTACAGGCCATCGAAAATATCTAGTTATTCAGGGAGGTCAATCTTTTGAAGATTTCACAGCGTGCACAACAGCTTCAGCCATCTGCGACCATGAAAGTATCTGCTCAAGCCAAAAAGATGATTGCTTCGGGTATTGATGTTATCAATCTGGGCATTGGTGAACCAGATTTTGAAACGCCTAAGAACATTGAAGAGGCCGCAATCAATGCCATAAAAGCTGGTAAGGCTAGCTTTTACACACCGGCGGCAGGAATTCCACAACTCCGGACAGCCGTTGCTGACCGAACAGCCAGCGATTATCATTTGCAAGGATTGACCGCGCAAAATGTCGCGATTACGACTGGTGCTAAAATGGCATTGTTTAGTGCTTTTCAAACCATTCTTGATCCCGGTGATGAAGTTTTGCTGCCAGAACCCTATTGGGTCAGCTACTCTGAACAAATCAAGTTAGCGGGTGGCGTGCCCGTTGCTGTGCCCGTTGGTGACAGCTTTAAAGCAACTCCGGCCGATTTAGAAAGTAAGCTGACTGACAAAACAGTCGCTTTCGTGTTGAATAGTCCCGAAAACCCAACTGGTGTGATCTATGATCAGTCAGATTTGACCGCGCTTAACGACTGGACTAAAAAACACGACATCATGGTGATTACGGATGACATTTATGGTCAATTGGTTTATAACGGGGCTGGCTTTACCTCTATCGCTCAATTAAGCGACCATTTAGACCCTCGGATCATTATTATTTCTGGTGGGAGTAAAACCTACTCAATGACCGGCTGGCGGATGGGTTACGTCGTTGCGGATGATCAGTTAATTAGCAAAATTTCAGCGTTTCTGTCCCATGCTACCGGTAATCCAACCGCAGTAAGCCAGTATGCATTGCTGGAGGCCTTTACGGGTGATCAAAGTCAAACTGAAGTGATGCGTAAAGCGTTCGAAGACCGGTTGAACACTATTTATCCGCTTTTGAATGATATCCCTGGATTCAAACTGCAAATCAAGCCACAAGGGGCTTTCTATTTGTTCCCAGACGTGAGTGATGCGCTAAAGTTGAGTGGCATTGCCACCGCAGGAGAACTCGTTAGCCGACTATTGACTGAAGCCCACGTGGCATTAGTTGATGGGTCAGCATTTGGTGTGGCCAATCACGTCCGGATCAGTTACGCAACGGATCTTGAATCGCTCAAAACAGCTATGGCTAGAATCAAAGCTTTCATGGTACAATTTAAAAACTAATTATTCATTGGAGGTTACATCGTGCAACAGATTAACATCATTAACGCAAAAGACCACGTTGACGAAAAAGTCAAAATTGGTGTGTGGCTGACTAATAAACGTTCCAGCGGGAAAATTACTTTCTTACAATTACGAGATGGGACTGCCTTTTTCCAAGGAGTTGTCCTAAAAAATAACGTTTCCGAAGAAGTTTTTGAACTTGCAAAAGAGCTTCGGCAAGAAACGAGTATGTGGATTACTGGTGTGATTCATGAAGATAGCCGGTCTAAATTTGGCTACGAGATTGCGGTAGAAGACATCGAGGTCATCGGTGAAAGTGAAGATTACCCCATTACACCAAAGGATCACGGGGTTGATTTTTTGATGGACCATCGGCATTTATGGTTACGTTCATCCCGTCCTCATGCAACTATGGTCATTCGTAACGAAGTCATCCGTGCGACTTATGAGTTCTTCAATAAAGAAGGGTTCACTAAAATTGACGCACCTATCTTAACTGGTAGTGCGCCTGAAGGTACGACTGATCTGTTCCATACGGAATACTTCGACCGGGATGCCTATTTATCACAATCTGGTCAATTATACGAAGAAGCCGGCGCCATGGCGTTTGATAAGGTCTTTTCGTTTGGACCAACTTTCCGGGCTGAAAAATCCAAGACCCGCCGTCATTTAATCGAGTTTTGGATGATTGAACCTGAGATGGCATTCATGCATCAGGAACAAAGCTTGGAAATTCAGGAGCAGTACATTGCTTTCTTAGTTCAAAATGTGATTGATCACTGTAAGGATGCACTGGATGTTTTAGGACGTGACATTGATACGCTGAAACAGTATACTCAGCTGCCATATCCGCGAATTAGTTATGATGAAGCGGTAGAAATGCTGAAACAAAACGGTTTTGACGTTGACTGGGGCGTTGATTTTGGCTCTCCAGAAGAGACCTTCTTGGCGGATCAGTTCAAGCAACCAGTCTTTGTTTTGAATTATCCAAAAGCCATCAAAGCTTTCTACATGTTGGAACACCCAACGCGTAAGGACGTTGTAATCTGTGCTGATTTACTAGCACCTGAAGGTTATGGCGAAATTATTGGCGGTTCTGAACGGGCCACCGATTATGACTACCTTTACAATCAAATCGTGAAATCTGGTTTAGATCCTAAAGAATACAGTTGGTATTTAGATCTTCGAAAGTACGGCAGTGTGCCTCACTCAGGATTCGGTCTTGGCCTGGAAAGAGCCATTACGTGGATCACAGGTGAAGATCACGTTCGGGAAGCTATTCCATTCCCACGTCTGCTTAACCGGATTTATCCATAAACTCACTTGTTGAAACCAAAACTTCTCCAGAGCCTGATTGAATGACGGCAAGATGGGGAAGTTTCTTCATCTTGAAAGTAAATTAAAAGGATTGGAGGAGACGCTATGGATGCATTTTCAAATGCCTTGATTAAGTCAGGGCAGACGAACGTTGCCACGTTATTGCTGGAACACTATCGTGAGCTTGGCATGAGCAATACCGAATTCTTAATCTATTTGCAAATTAAAAGTTATAACGACCGCGGCATCAGCTTTCCACAGACTGAGACGATTGCGAAGTCTGTTGGTCTAACTGATAATCAAATCTTTCAGGAGTTACACACCATGATTGGGAAGCGATTGATGCAAATTGATACGGTACAACAGCCCGGCCAACTCGCGCGAGATTCCTATGATTTTACGCTCCTATACGAAAAACTGGCACAGTATGTCAAAAAACTACAGACTGAGACTGTCACTAGCCAGGTAAATAACGATCGCGAGACCATCTTTAATCAGATTGAAACTGAATTCGGTAGACCGTTATCGCCAATTGAACTGGAAATGATTTCTCAGTGGTTGGATAAAGACCACTACCAAGTGGGGGTCATTCGATTGGCACTAAAGGAGGCTGTCCTCAATCAGGTTTATAACTTAAAGTACATGGATCGGATCCTTCTTAGCTGGCAAAAAAAGCACCTGACGACTCCTGAACAGGTTCAGCAAGAACGAGAGCACCGTCAACAAAATCAGGCACCTACAAGCACTAATAAGAGCCTTAAAAAGCAAAACAACTTACCAGATATTCCCATCTTCAAAATTGGTGAAAAGCCAAAGCAGTAAGCCTAAGCAGAAGACCACAAAAAAATGCTCGATATCACAATAGATATCAAGCATTTTTATTTAGACTTGAAGCGATTTAGCTGTTCGCATTCTTTGATGCATTGGAATTAGTTTTGCCAGAATCAGCATTTGTATTAGGCGTGCTTTCCGTTGATGCTGAATTGGTATCCTTGGTGTCATTACCGTTGCCACTGCCACCATTACCACCAGTAGGACGTTGTTCAGTAGAAGTGGATGAACTCTCGCTAGAACTAGAAGTTCTCGATGAAGTATTGGTATTGGCCTGATTATTGCCAGTTGTGTCATTGGTATTGGTGTTGCTGCTAGTACCATCATTCGTAGCGGTAGAAGCATCACCTGGATAACCAGCAACATAGTACTCAGTCGTTCCGTTTCGACGGGTAGCAACAACGTCCGATGGGGCAGTCCAGTCAGTGTTGCTTGCATTCTGTTGGACATAACTCATTTCTGAACGGTAAATCTCTTGGGCAATCCTGGTTTGTGCCTCAGGGATGTAATGACCCGTCTGGAACTGTTTATCATATCCAGTCCAAACGGAAAGTGAATAATTCTTGGTATAGCCAGTAAACCAAGAATCCATGGCTGCATCAGCTGGTACCTGTGAAGCGTAATTATCAGGATAAGCCGTTGTTCCGGTTTTACCAGCTTGGTACAGGCCGGAAATATTGGCAGCAGTACCAGACCCGTTCGAACTAGTCATGACGCCCTTCAACATATCAGTAATCATAAACGCGGTAGCCGGCGACATCGCTCGGGTCCCTTTGACGCCATAAGAATGCGATTTACCATCAGCCGTCACAACTCGGTTAAGCATATGAGGCTTGTAGTAAGTCCCACCGTTAGCGAAGGCTGCATATGCGGCGGCTTCTTGTTCGGTAGAAATGTAGAGGCCAATCCCGTTTTGCAAGGTCAGCTTGTCGTTGAACGTCATTCCCAGCTTACCAAGGAAGTTCGTCGCACGGTTAATGCCAACAGCATCCAAAGTTCTCACTGCCGGGATGTTCCGGGATTCAACCAAGGCTTTACGCATGGTGATCGTTCCTTCATGCCGATTATCAAAATCATTCAGTTCTCGAGTTGAACCTGGGTAATAATACTGGGTATCTTGAACGGGTTGATAGGTAGGGTACTTCAAATATTGGATTGCTGGACCATAATCAGCGATTGGCTTAGCTGTCGAACCACTGGAACGATCAGTCTGAACGGCCCGGTTTAGACCGAAAGTGACGTTACCAGTCTTTCGACCACCCAGCATAGCAACTACTTTACCGTTTTTCGGATTAACCATGGTAGCACCCAATTGAAATTTACTGCTTGGATAGGCAACGTAATTGTTGCTGTTGGCAATACTGTACAAGTGTTTTTGAGCTGACATGTTCAAGTTGGTGTAGACTCTCAAGCCATCCGTATTGGTATTGTACCCATCACTCTTCAATTCGGCATAAACTTGTTTCAGATATGAATCAATGTATTTTTGGTTGGTTAAGTTAATTGTGCTAACGGGGTGGGTTTTCGCTAAGCCGCTTTGAACACTAGTGGCTTTTGCGGCCGCTGCTTGACCAGCCGTGATCTGCTTGTTGGACACCATGGCATCCAGCACCTGATTCCGACGATACTTGGCGTATTGTGGATGGTGAATAGGATCATAATTGGTTGGGCTCTGAGGCATCCCAGCAACCATTGCCATTTCCTGCAAATTTAACTTTGAAAGGGACTTGCCATAGTAATATTTGGCCGCTGTTTCCATCCCATAAACGCCGTTACCCATGTAAACTTTATTGATGTAGAACTCCAGAATCTGCTGTTTACTGTAGGTTTGATCAACCTTTACAGCTAACCAAGCTTCTTGCGCCTTCCGTTTTAAGGTTTGGTCAGACTTGGCTGTAGAAAAGACTGACAGTTTTACCAGTTGCTGTGTCAGTGTACTACCACCCTGAAGGCCAAGCGAAGATCCCGTGACATTATGCACGGCAGCACTAACGATACGGAGTGGATCAACACCATGGTTTTTATAGAACCGACGATCTTCAATGGAAACCACTGCTGATTTTAACTGTGCAGGGATGTTCTTGGATTTGACGTAATCACGGTTCTGCGCACCAGCTCTTGAAATCACATCGTTATTCGAATCGTACACTTTGGTAGACGTATCACTCTCCAAAGCTGATTGTGAAATATTCGGGGCACCTTGAGCGTAGTAAAAGAACACCACTGCGCCTAATAAGATAAATGCTAGAAACAGAACAATCAACCATTTGATGATTGTCCATAAAGTATGATGCCCCTTAGGACCGCGACCACGTTCAGAACGCAACTCTGAACGTGTCTGAGGATTGGATTGATTACTTGACATAAATAGACTCCTTTGGTTAAGGCGTTAAATGATTTGGTCAACCGCATCAAGGTAAGCGATGGTAGGGTTGAGTGAATACTTAATTGGAACGGCACGTGATTCAAAGACGGCAAGTGGAATCGATTTTCGGCCCTTTGCCTGTTCCTGTGCATCCCAGTATGTGATTAAATCAGTTGCCTTCAATAAATATAGCTGATCTAGGGTAACAAACTTGATCAAGCCAAAACAAATGCCACCCTGTTTTAAACAACTACGCATATGCTCAACTTGATGCTGATGGAAATTATCCAGTGGAAACCGGGTAGTTTCCTTGGTTTCCTTTGCATCAAAATCGATATACCGGCCACGATAAACTCCGTTATAATCAGTAGTAGAGGCTTGTCGGAAATAGGCTTCCCGAATAACTGCCGCACTACGCTTGGGATAATCTACCTTGACGATTTGAACAGGAGTCGGTTTTTTATGGATAACTGCAATATCATGACTAAGATAGTATTGATTGCTCTCGTTAATTTCCTGTTCTAATGTCATACCACGGCCACCATGCTTAATCAATGAGGGTTTAACGTGTCCTGAATGATTGTCCGACTGTGGTTGGAATTTTACCCCATTAGGATAATGGATTGTCACTGGCTGGATCATCTCTTTTCTATAGTAAAATGTTGAAAAAAAGTGCATACCCAGTTACGGTTATTATACCAAGTTGCTTCACGAATAAAAACTGGAATATGAAACTATTAACTTAAGTATTATGTAAGAAATTAGTTTTCGCACAACACTCATGCTTGAAATGATACCACAAAAAGGAGGGATACGAATGCAACGGGTTTGGATAACTGGCTATCGAGCCTATGAATTAGGCGTTTTCTCGGAAAAAGAACCTAAATTTTTAGTTTTGCAGTACGCCTTAAAGAAGCTCATTACTCAAGCAATCGATGACGGGACAACTTGGGTGATTACTGGCGGGCAAATGGGAATTGAACAGTGGGCTGCGCAAGTTGGCATTGATTTGAAAAAAGACTATCCGGAGTTGCAAGTGGCCATGATGACACCCTTTACGCACTTTGGCAGTCAGTGGAAGCCGGATAATCAAGCCAAATTAGCAACTTTACTCTCACAAGTCGATTTTCAGGCAAGTGTCAGTACTCATGACTATACTTCACCACAACAGTTAAGAAATTACCAAGAATTTATGCTGAGTCACACTGACGGCGCAATTTTAGTGTACGATGTAGACAATGAAGGCAAATCGAGGTACGATTATAATGCAATTGTGAAGTGGCAGGATAAACATGATTATCCGTTACAAATGATAGATTTCGACCAATTGCAGGAATTTTCGTATGAATTTGCAGAAAATTCAAATAAAGGTTTCAATTCTAACTAAAATTTGATAACATCTTAAATGTTGGTGTTGAATAAATGATGAGGTGTATTTAAATGGCAACCATTAATTATAATCCTAAAGACATCCTTCAAAAAGAATTTCGACAGAAGATGCGGGGCTATGATCCTGCTGACGTTGATAGCTTTTTAGATAATGTGATCAAGGACTATGAAACATTTACAAAAGATAATCAGCACCTCCAAGACGAGAACGAACGTCTGCGTGCAAAAGTTGATGAATTGACGAAACAATTATCCGTTGGTGGCACCGCTACGGCGCAACCAAGTCAGCCAGCAGCTAACGTGACTAACATGGATATTTTGAAGCGTCTCTCTAACTTGGAACGTCACGTCTTCGGTTCTCAAGTAGACAGTGGTGCTAACGCATCTCACCGTCTTTAACAATTTGATAGTAACTTGTAAATCTCGGGTAATCGCGGTCGGCTTATGTCGGCTGAGGAAAGTCCATGCTCGCACAAGCTGAGATGCTTGTAGTGTTCGTGCTCGGTGAAAAAATAAGCCGGGGGACTTCGCAAGAAGTTACGGCGGGAAAACGCGCTAAGGTTTCGGCTATGCGTTAATATCCCTGAAAAGTGCCACAGCGACGATGACGTATTCGGAAACGGGTACGGTGGAACGTTGGTAAACCCCTCGAGCGGGCAACCCAAACTATGGTAGGGGAGCTTCACATCTGGAAATGAACTAAATGTGGGGGAAGAGTTTTTACTCTTGAGATAGATGATTACCGCTTTATTAGACTGTCCCTGACATCTAATAAAGTACGGAACATGGCTTACAGAGATTTACAGTTCAGGATTGGTGAGAGGTGACTCTCACCTTTTTTTATGCATTTAACTGGCCACTCACCATACAGAAAGAGGCAAAACATGGCAGAACAAAAATTTCAATTATACGCAGCAACCGCTAGCGGCTTGGAAGCACTAGCAGGTCAAGAATTACGGGATCTTGGTTATGAGGTTCGTGTCGACAACGGTCGAATCTACTTCGAAGGTGATATGCACGATATTTTGCGGGCCAATATTTGGCTGCGAACTGCAGATCGAATCAAAATTATTTTAAACACGTTTAAGGCCACTACCTTTGACGATATCTTCGACACGGTTACCGCGATGCCTTGGGATCAATGGCTGCCCATGGATGCCAAATTTCCTGTGAATGGTCGTTCTAAAAATTCTAAACTGTTTAGTGTTCCTGATATCCAAGCCGTCACCAAAAAAGCAATTGTTAATCAAATGGCTGGCGCTTACCACCGAAGAACCCGTTTTCCTGAAACGGGAGCGCTTTTTACCCTTGAAATAGCTTTAAATAAGGATGAGGCAACCCTGACGTTGGATACAACTGGTGATAGCTTATTCAAGCGAGGCTACCGTCAAGAAAAGGGTGAAGCGCCGCTGAAGGAAAACTTTGCGGCTGCCTTAATTATGCTGACAAATTGGCACACCGATATGCCATTCGTTGACCCGATGTGCGGTTCTGGTACATTGCCAATCGAAGCAGCATTGATGGCTCGAAACATTGCGCCAGGTCTTAATCGTCATTTCTCATGTGAGAACTGGCACCCTGACAATCTTAAGATTTCAAACGAACTGAAAGAAGAAGCCAAAACCAAGCAAAACGATGATGTGGTTGATATCACTGGCTGCGATATTGATGGCTCTATGATTGATATTGCAAAGTTAAACGCGAATGGTGCCGATGTATTACACGATATTACGTTTAAGCAGGTAGCGGTTAAAGACTTCAAGACTGACAAAGAAGACGGTGTCATCATCGCCAACCCACCATATGGTAAGCGAATGGGTGACCAAAAGAGCGTTCGTAAGCTCTACGAACAAATGGGACAAGTATTCAAACCATTAACAACTTGGTCCAAGTACATTTTGACTGCCGATCTTGAATTTGAAACGTTCTATGGTCAAAAGGCCACTAAACGCCGTAAGCTTTACAACGGTGCATTGAGAACGGATTATTTCCAGTATTGGGCACAACGCTCACATAAATAAATAACTTCGCGCAAAAACAGGTGATACGACTAATCTAAGAATTAGTCATATCACCTTTTTTTACGCTTAAATCCATTTCCACCATTGTGATGTACCGAAACCTAACATGTTTGCGACAATCCTTAAAATATTTTAATCTCTTTCTCATATAGAACCCACGCCGTTTACAAGTAAACCTCTTGATTTTCTGAGGTAACATCTGATAAATAGCGCTGGAATAGTGTTTTAAACCATGTTAGAATTTATGACATAATAAAAGAGAGAAGTGATTTTATGAATCTTGCTAACGTTGCATTCATGATTCTATCCAGTATTCTAGTCTTGTTCATGACACCAGGTTTAGCCTTTTTCTATGGTGGCTTGGTATCAAAGCGCAACGTTGTCAATACGATGCTGTCAGTATTTATTATGACTGGTGTAGCCATTATTTTATGGATCTTAATTGGATACTCATTATCATTCGTTGGCGATCATGGTGGGTTATTTGGTAGTTGGGCGCATCCGTTTATGCGTGGTTTAAACTTAAACACGCTGACCAGCACCCATATTCCAACCAGTTTGTATTCACTATTTCAAATGATGTTTGCTATCATCACACCAGCATTATTCGTTGGGGCGGTCGTTGGCCGAATCCGGTTTAAATTTCTACTTTCCTTCCTAGTGGTTTGGTCAATTTTTATTTACTACCCAATGGTGCACATGGTGTGGAGTCCTTCTGGCATCCTCGCAAAACTTGGTACCCTAGATTTCGCGGGTGGGACGGTTGTTCACATTAACGCAGGGGTCACGGCTTTCGTACTATCAGCCTTCCTGGGTAAGCGAATTAAGTTTGGCGACATTCCGCACACCCATTACAACTTACCTTGGGTACTGCTTGGTGCCACGATTCTTTGGATCGGCTGGTACGGTTTTAACGCTGGGTCAGCCCTTGGTGTTAATAACGTGGCGGTTCAAGCGACGATAACGACCACGGTGGCAACCGCAACGGCAATGGTTGCTTGGATGTTTCTGGATATTTTTGTGAAGGGTAAGCCAACGTTGGTCGGTGTTTGTACAGGAACGCTGTGTGGCTTAGTTGGTATTACACCTGGCGCTGGTTTTGTTACGATTGCGGGTTCCTTCTGGATCGGTCTGATTGCCACTTGCGGCAGCTACTTCTTCGTGAACGTCTTGAAGGACCGAATCGGTGTTGATGATGCGTTGGACGCGTTCGGCTGTCATGGTGTCAGCGGTATTATTGGCAGTATTGCCACTGGTTTGTTTGCCACTAAATCAGTTAACAGCTTCGTCACAACTAACGGTGTCTTTTACGGTGGTGGTGCCCACCTGTTTCTCGTGCAATTAGCAGCTACGGCAATTACCATTGTGTTTGTGACGATCATGGGCATTATCCTCATCAAGGCACTTCAGCTTGTGATGCCAATGCGGGTTGACCGCGATGAAGAAGCACTTGGATTGGACATCGGTGAACATGGTGAAGAAGCTGATTATACCGTTGATTTGAGTGATGATGTTGCTAAAGCTCAAAGCGATATGAAAATTTACGCCAACGAGTTTAAGGGACAAACTGCCCGTTTACGGGAATGAGTTGCTTCCCTTATAATGGAACCATCAAAGTAAATGGGGTGGTTTCATGGGAGTCAATCGCACTGAAAGAGTCGAACTTGTCAATATGTGTATGATTTATGACAGAGCAACCAAGCAAGTGCTAGTGGAGGATAAAACGGACGTTGACTGGAAATTTGGTCACACCTTCCCTGGTGGTCACGTTGAACCTGGTGAGCCAGTAGCCGATGCCATGATTAGGGAAGTGTTCGAAGAAACCGGCCTGCACATTACCCAGCTTGAAGCTTGTGGCTGTGTTGAATGGTTCGATCAGCAAGCGGGATACCGTAAAATAGGGTTTTTGTACCGGACCAGCCACTTTTCTGGCCAGTTGAAACAGAGTAGCGAAGGCCGGATCTTTTGGCTACCGTTAGCTGATTTGAGCGAAAAAAATACGGCTGAAAGTTTCATGGAAATGTTAGCCATTTTCACGGAACCGACAACCGTATCGGCAGTTTCTTCAGTTATGAACGGCCAGTTGCATCTAACCGCCAATCAAAAGCACGATCAATAGATCCCAGACCGAGTGAACAATAATTCCTGGCCACAGGGAACGGCTTCTAAGAAAGAGCCAGCCGAATAGGTAGCCAAGAATCGCCACCGTGACCAATTGACCCAGAATCGTCAATACTGAAGGTACTGGGTAAGTCGTAAGGTATTTGGGTAAATGAACCAACGCAAACAAGATTGCTTGGATGATCAAGGCGGATTGCTCAGAGTCAACGATTTTCCGCAACCGATTTAACAAGTAGCCGCGGAAGACCGTTTCTTCACAAATTCCCACAACCAGAAAATCCTGTAGCAGCATAGTTGGATTAAAAGTTGCGACGATACCAATACTATGTCGCTGAATAAACGCTGAAACCAGCATGTAAATCACAATTGCCGCAAGGGTAATATACAGCGGTTTAAACTTTAAATTCACCTGGAAGGGCCGTTCAACTTCGAACTGGTTCTTTTTGGTACGATGGATCATGAATAGGCCAATCCCAAGCCAGATTAGTATCTTAACGCCATCCGTCAGTAACTCCTGAGTCCACCCTCGACTCAAATTAATAATTGGTACATTCACAAAGACTTGTATAACAAACCATAAAACTAAAAAGTAGCCGTACTGACTTAGCAGCTGACGGCCAGCTCGTTGATGAAGCATAACGTCACGTCCTTCATTGGCATTCAATGGTTATAAGTGTAGCATGCAGCCCTGCCGAGAACAAATTGAAACAAATATATTAACTAAAAGTGAAATTATACTTTACTAACAAAAAGTAAGCTGTTATACTAATTTTTGTAAATTAATTAATGAAACCTATCGGAGGATTTTATCACATGAAAGAACAACTTTTAAACTTAGCAAAACAACGCCGCTCAATCTACGCTCTAGGCCGTAATGTCAACGCCAGTGAAGATGAATTGGCTAGCTTGATCAAGGAAACGATCAAGTGGGCACCAACCTCATTCAACAACCAAACTACCCGTGCCGTAATTTTGTTCGGTGATAGCCACGAAAAGCTTTGGGACATTGTTGCTAAGCGACTAAAGTCTGAAGTACCAACTGAAGAAGCTTACCAAAAGACGCTCCAAAAAATCAACGCCTTTAAGTCAGCGTTTGGGACAGTGATGTTCTATACCGACATGGATATCGTTCACCGCTTTGAAAGTGACTTCGCGCTTTATGCAGATAACTTCAAAGACTGGGCAGAACAAGGTCAAGGCTATGCACAATTTGCAGTTTGGACTGCTTTAGCTGAAAATGGCTTGGGTGCCAACCTGCAACATTACAATCCTCTGATTGATGAAGAAGTAAAAGCAGCTTTCAACATTCCTGATAGCTGGCAATTGCGCGCCGAAATGGACTTCGGTTCAATCGAAGCACCAGCTGGCGAAAAGGAATTCATGGCTGATGACGACCGGTTCAAAGTACTTAAATAATTAAATTTATTGTTTGACAAGAAAACCCTTTACGTGTGTCAGCGTAAGGGGATTTTTTGCGTCAAAAATTACTTTTTCAATAAACTTTCAAGATAGTCTAGTCTAATCTTGAAAGCGATAGTATGCTAGAATTACGCTATGAAACAAAACTGTATTCAGGAGTGTGGTTAGCATAATGAATAAGAAAGTTGCAATTATTGGCGGCGGTATCGTTGGTGCCAGTGCTGCTTATTACCTCAGTAGTTTACCTGGCGGCGACCAGATCAATGTCACTTTATTTGACGATGGTGCTGGTCAGGCAACTAAGGCAGCAGCTGGAATCATTTCACCCTGGCTGTCAAAGAGAAGAAATCAGCGTTGGTATCAGTTAGCTAAAGATGGCGCCACCACGTTAATGACCTTGGCCAGGCGTGCAAACCTTTCGACTGATATTTATCAACAAACAGGAACGATCATCACCCGAACCAACGAAAAGGACCTTCACGATTTATACGTATTAGCTCAGGAGCGACATGAAGAAGCCCCCGATATGGGCGAGATTGAGTTACTCTCCGCTAACGATGTCAAGGAGCGACTGCCGCTGCTGACCAACCCGCAACCGGGAGTTTACGTTAGTGGTGGCGCCAGAATTGACGGTGAAGCCCTGGTTGAGTCATTACTAGAACAGGCTCAACAAGTCAACTTAACGGTGAAGCACCAACGCGTCTCTCTGGATAACCGCGGCAACATTGTGGCAGCAAACGGCTTACAACGCTTCGATGACATCATTATCGCTGCCGGTCCTTGGCTAACCGACTTGGTTGCACCCCTAGGGATCAAAGTCGCAGTGCGTCCACAAAAGGGGCAATTAATTGAATTGTCAGTGCCCGCTTATGAATCACAAGAAAACATGCCGGTACTTATGCCAGAGGGTGAACGAGACTTTATTCCGTTTGGGCACGGCAAACTCATTGTGGGAGCGACTCACGATGATGAAGCTGGCTTTAATTTGACAGCGACACCAGAGGCTACCGAAGATTTACTGAGTAGTGCCAAACAGTTTGCTGACTATTTAACTGAAGATAATATTACCCGAACTAAAGTCGGCACACGAGCTTACACACCCGATTTTGCACCGTTCTTTGGTCGGCTAAAGAACTACCCGAAGCTCTTGGTCGCTAGCGGTCTGGGTGCTTCTGGGTTAACAACGGGACCATTGATTGGTCGGCTACTAGCTGGAACGCTCATTTATGGCGGAACCCCTGACTGGTCAAACTACGAAAAACCACTAGCGACTTATTTAAGTTAATCATGTTCATGTAAGGCCTGCTGGGCGAGATGATGGGCGCCTTGGTTCTGTTTTTCCGGCACCCATTGTGTGATCACTAAGTTAAATTGAGCTTGTTTAGCTAGTAATTGGTCAACCAACTCTTGATAATGTTTCGCATAGCGCTTTTCAACGCTATCTGCAACAATTTTAGAATCGGTAAAATACTGGACAGTAAGCGATTGTGCCGTTCCGTTCACTAATTGTAGCAGCGCATCAAAGCCTGCCAATGCAGCGTGGAATTCGGCAAGGTGATTATCGCTATCTGGTAAACCCGCACGTAATTGCTGCTGGACACCATTGTGAACAATCAAGATGCCTGCAGCACTGTGGTTGGTCACATTATTGGTTGCTGCATCTGTGTATAATGTATACATGGAATCAAGCCTTTCGAAATGAGGTATTTCTATCATAAATCAAAAACGAAAATTTTTATATCAGCCGGCCCCGTTAAGCAGCATCATTTTGTGGAGCTGGACGCTGTGCATCCTTTTTCTGGCGCTGATCATCGGGCTAGAAGTCTCGGCAAAATTTCAATGGATCGCCTATAGTTTTGGGGCCCTGTTTGTCATTTTGACTTGGGCACAAATCCACTATCGTCATATCTATCTCGATAACGGCATTATTCGGGTCAGCCGAGTCATCAATCATAATTGGGTCAAAATCAGGTTAAAGGACGTTCAAGAGTTAAACGTGTCAAAATACCGACTAGGTTTCATTTACGGCGGAAAAATTTATCAGTTCATCATGCCTGTCAATTCAACCATTGAACTGAATAATATTATTGGCGAAACTAAGGAACAAGCACTGAAATAAAACGGAGGTTGTAAAATTGAACGATATTGAGATCTCACAAGCTGCAAAGGAAGAACCCATCACAAAAATTGCCGCCCAATTAGGCCTTTCAGCTGATGAAATTGAACCCTATGGCGCCGACAAAGCAAAAATCAAATTGCCAGTTCAAGGCGATACTAAAAATTCTAAGCTCATCCTGGTCACTTCAATTAACCCGACGCCAGCTGGGGAAGGAAAATCAACGGTAACAGTTGGTTTAGGTGATGCACTTAAGCGGCAGGGTAAAAAAGTGGCGATTGCGTTAAGAGAACCTTCCTTAGGCCCCGTAATGGGCATGAAGGGTGGTGCCACAGGTGGCGGTTACGCTCAAGTCATCCCCATGGAAGACATTAACCTCCATTTTACTGGTGACATGCACGCACTCACGGAAGCTCACGATACATTAGCAGCGCTCATCGATAATCATATTCAGCAAGGTAATGAACTTAATATTGACCCTCGCCAGGTGATCTGGAAACGGGTCTTAGACATTAACGACCGGGCGTTGCGCCAAACTGTTATTGGCCTCGGTGGCAGAACTTCAGGTGTGCCTCGTCAGGATGGCTTTGATATCACCGTGGCAAGTGAATTAATGGCGATTTTATGTCTCAGCAAGGATCTGGCTGATTTAAAGACGCGCATTAATCGCATCGTGATTGGCTACACCTACGATAAAGAACCAGTGACAGTAGCTGACTTAAAAGTCGCTGGTGCCATTACTTTATTGTTGAAGGATGCCATTAAACCTAATCTAGTACAAACTTTGGAACACACGCCGGCAATCATTCACGGTGGTCCCTTTGCCAACATCGCTCACGGCTGCAACTCAGTTCTGGCAACGCAAACCGCCCTTAAGCTAGCTGATTATGTGGTTACTGAAGCTGGTTTTGGTGCCGATCTTGGCGGCGAAAAGTTTATGGATATCAAGACGCCCGTACTAGGTAAAACTCCAGATGCAGTTGTGATCGTCGCCACCGTTCGTGCTTTGAAATACAACGGCGGTGTCAATAAGAATGAGCTTGAAACTGAAAACTTGGACGCACTAGCTGCTGGGTCCGTTAACTTGAAACGTCACGTGGACAGCATGCAACAGTACGGTGTGCCCGTAGTCGTGGCAGTCAACCGATTCACTTCGGATACGGATGCTGAGATTGCTCAGTTACTGGACTACATTAAGACTGAACTCCACGTCCCAGCTTATGACACGACGGTTTGGGCAAATGGCGGTGGTGGGGCATTAGACCTGGCAGATGCCGTGGTTAATGCTAGTGATCAAACCAGTCATTTTAAGTCGCTCTATCAGCCGGACGACGACGTAGTAGCTAAGATGACCACCATTGTTCAAAAAATCTATGGCGGCAAAGACGTTGTGCTGGAACCTAAAGCTAAACGGCAATTACGGCAATATGCCAAGTACGGCTGGGATAAGTTGCCAGTTTGCATGGCTAAAACGCAATACTCATTATCCGACAACGCCAAAGCCCTTGGTGCACCAACCAACTTTACCATCCATGTTCGGGAATTCGTTCCCAAATTAGGGGCTGGATTCCTCGTTGCAATGACCGGCAACGTCTTAACCATGCCGGGATTACCCAAACATCCAGCGGCTTTAAACATGGATATTGATGCAGATGGCACAATTACGGGTCTCTTTTAACAATTAACTTAAGCGGATCGATAACATTTTAGTTTGTCGGCCGCTTTTTTGATATAATGGAAGTTACTTAAATGAACAGCTGCCATTTTCGGCTAGGCAGACAAACTTAAACACAAAGGAAGTTGCGAACGTGTTAATTGGGCTCACTACAGCATTTATCATCTTACTATTCTTCATTGATCAATGGATCAAACACTTCGTTGTGGCAACGATTGCCTTAGGTGGGACCCACACAGTCATCCCAGGAGTGTTTTCCCTGACTTACATTCGCAATGACGGGGCAGCCTGGAGTATGTTAGCTGGGCAGCAGTGGTTCTTTCTGGTGATTTCAGTGGTTGCTCTCGCGGTGATGGTCTGGTTTTTAATCCGTTATCGTACCAGCTGGCCGTATGAAATTGGGCTGGCATTCATGATTGCGGGTACGCTGGGAAATTTTTACGACCGGGTCGTTAATGGTTTTGTCGTGGATATGTTCCAGCTAGATTTCATCAATTTTCCCATCTTCAATTTTGCGGATAGTTGTTTAACCGTTGGCGTCATCTGGATCATGGTGGTGCTATTTATGGAAGACAAAGCGGGTGGACCACATGCCTAGGTCGGAAGAATTAACCATTACGAATCAATCTGGCCGTTTGGACAAGGTTCTCAGCGATATGATGCCCGATGAAAGCCGGTCACAGCTTAAGCAAGCGATTGATGAAAACCGCGTATTGGTCAATCAGAAGGTGGAAAAGCCAAAGTATCAGGTGCAACCAGGCGATCATATTGAAGTCACCATTCCTGATCCCGTGGCCCTTGATTTAGAGCCCGAAAATATCCCGTTGGACATCGTTTACGAAGATGATGACGTGATTGTGGTCAACAAGCCAGCTGGGATGGTCGTTCATCCTTCACCGGGACACCCTGACCATACGTTGGTGAATGCATTACTCTATCATTCACCACTTTCGACCATCAACGGCACGTACCGACCGGGCATCGTGCACCGAATCGATAAAGACACCTCGGGTTTATTGATGGTTGCCAAAAACGATAACGCCCACCGCTCCTTGGCTAAACAACTCAAGGACAAGACTAATTTGCGGGAATACATTGCTCTGGTTCACGGGGTGATCAAGCAAGATACTGGTGTCATTGATGCGCCGATTGGTCGCTCACCAAGGGATCGCAAGCGGCAGGCCATCGTAGCAGACGGGCGCCATGCCGTGACGCATTTTAAGGTGATAGAACGGTATTTAAACTACACGTTGATCTCATGCTGGCTGGAAACGGGTCGCACCCATCAGATTCGGGTGCACATGAAGTCAATTGGTCATCCTTTAGCAGGCGACCCACTCTACGGACCGCGCAAAACGATTGCCGGTTCTGGCCAATTTCTTCATGCTAAAAAGTTAGGCTTTCGACATCCAGTAACTGGTAAGCAATTAGTTTTTGAAGCCCCTTTACCTTCGGATTTTCAACGCGTGATCAATCGGCTCAGGGAACAGACGCCCGGCTTACAATAATATGACTTGCAAGTGGCTACGTTCCAGCATATTGTAAGGTTATAGCAGTCTTTTGAGGCAATCAGAATTAAAAAACAGGAGGCCACTTATGGCAAAAGTAGTTGTAGATGCAATGGCAATGCAGCGTGCACTGACACGGATTACTTACGAAATAATTGAACACAACAAAGGCATTGACGGTTTAGTGATTCTTGGTATTAAAACCCGGGGTGTGTACTTGGCCCAACGAATCGCCAGCCGATTAAAACAGTTAGAGAATGCCGATGTTCCAGTAGGTGAATTGGACGTCACTCAATACCGTGATGATATTGAACATGACAGTCAGGATACGGACCCGCAAGTAACTGTTTCCAAAATTGATTTCCCAGTCACCGACAAGAAAGTGATCTTAATCGATGATGTCTTGTACACCGGACGGACCATTCGGGCTGCAATGAGTGCCATTATGGATCTTGGCCGACCAAAACAAATCAATTTGGCCGTCTTAGTTGACCGTGGGCACCGTGAATTGCCAATTCGTGCCGATTTTGTCGGTAAAAACATTCCAAGTTCACAACAGGAACGTATTAAGGTATCAGTCAGTGAAATCGACGGTCATGACAGTGTCGAAATCATTGAACGGTAGTACAGTAATCAGGATTGGAATGATATAAATGGCACAACGTTTTTTAATATTGGAAGATGGTTCAATCTACCCAGGCCAAGGCTTTGGTGCGGGTGCAACCACCACCGGCGAGATTGTCTTTAACACCAGTATGTTGGGCTATCAAGAAATCGTAACGAACCAAATTTACCACAATCAGATTATTGTCTTTTCTCAACCGATTGTTGGTAGCATTGGTATCGCTCATGACGCATACGAATCCATTTTGCCAACTGCCAAGGGAATGGTTGTGCGCGATGTCACTGACATTTCCAAAAACCGCCAGCGGTCACTATCACTGGACCAATTTTTAAAACAGCATAATATTCCTGGTATTAGTGGTATTGATACCAGACATTTAATTCGCCAAATTAATCAGACGGGAACGATTAAGGGGAGTATTGTTGACGTCGCTGACGATCACGCCTTTGATCAGTTACATGCCACTGTTCTGACCAATCAGCAAGTTGCGCAAGTCGCAACGCCACGACCATATCCGAATCCCAATCAGGGTTATAACGTGGTGGTCATTGATTTTGGTCTGAAACATGGTATTTTACGCCAGTTGTCTAAGCGCGACTGTAACGTCACTGTGCTGCCTTGGGATGCGAGTGCCCAAGACGTGATCAATCTGGATCCGGATGGTGTTTTACTGTCAACTGGTCCCGGTTCACCCCTGGATTTGCCGGAGAGTGTCCTGGACATGATTCGAACCATTCAGGAACGCATCCCATTATTTGCCATTGGCCTGGGTCATGAACTTTTTGCCTTAGCCAATGGATCCGAAATCACTAAGCTCAAATTATCTCATCAGGGTGCCAATCACCCGATTCGCAAAATTATTACGAACGAGATTATTTACGCGATGGAGAGTGAAGAGTACGTGGTTGATCCCGATACGATCAATCGTGATCGGTTAATAACGACTTATCTTGATTTGATTGATGGATCAATTCAGGGATTACGACACCGGGACTACCCAGCGTTTTCTGTCCAATTTTTCCCGGATGGCGCACCGGGTCCTAACGATTCGGTTGACATTTTTGATGAGTTTATTGAAATTATGGGGACACGGGAGTGATCAGATGGCTACTGAAATTCAAAAAATACTCATAATCGGTGGCGGGCCTACTGAAATTGGTCATGAAACTGAGCTGGATGCTGCTTGTGTTCAGATCATCCAGGCCTTAAAAAAGTATGGTATTCGCTCACTGTTGATTGATAATAATCCGTTTTCAGCTGCTCTAGAGGACGTTCAGCCCGCAAACATGTTCATTCAAGCAGTTACCGCTGACAACGTCCAGCGCATCATCGAAAAGGAACATCCAGATGCCATCCTCGCTACGGTTGGTGGTGTCACTGCCATTAGTGTGATTCAAGAATTACAGGAGAATGGTGTGCTGGCCGATAATGAGGTGCAGACCTTGGGGATTCCTGCTGATGCCATGATGGATATCAATAATCCGGATCGGCTGAATGATGTGATGCGAAACGTTGGTATGCCGGTGATTGCTTCTGAAACTGTCGGGACGCTGGATGAGGCCATCAACGTGGCCAATAAAATTGGCTACCCGGTAATCGTCAAACCAATTGCACCAAGAATCGATACAAACCGGATGCTGTGTGAAACTGAAGCTGATATGATCAGCGCGGTTTCGCGAGGATTATCTTGGTCTCGATTTAAACAGTGTGTCATCGAACAAAGTATTGTGGGTTACAAAGAAATCGAATTAGTCTCGATGCGTGACACGATGGGGACTCAGGTACTAGTTGCTGGGTTGGAAAATATCGATCCAATTGGGATTCACTCTGGGGACTCGATGGTCGTGACACCCACATTGACCTTAAGTAACGCAGAATACGAGGCACTCCGAGATACCGCTTTTGCCATTAATAATCAGTTCAGATTTACAGGAGTGGTTCACACCCATTTTGCTCTACGCGCAGACGGCGAAAGCTTTTACGTCACTAAAGTTACCCCTTACAATGATCGGGGAACCTCTTTGGCAGCCACTGCTACGGGCTATCCGATTGCCTACGTCGCGGCCAGTTTGTATTTGAATCAGAAACTGACCGACGTCCATCTTCCAGATATTTATCATTTTAAACAAACTGCGCTATTAGAACCCAGCTTAGATCACGTGGTGGTCCGAATTCCGCTGTGGCCATTTGAGGATGTTACCAATGCTGATCAGCATCTGGGCACGGTCATGAAATCAGTGGGGTCAACGATTGGTGTTGGCCGAAGTGCTGAGGAGGCAATTCTGAAGGCGCTACGATCCTCTCAGTTCAGTCCGCAAGATGAATTGCCATCTATGAGCAATTTGACTGACACGCAAATTATTTCCCAGTTAATTCATCCGTTATCCAACCGTATTTTGGTCCTTTTGGAAGCTTTGCGCCGCGGCTATCAAGTTGACGAGTTGAACGAATTAACTAAAATTGATCCGTTTTATTTTGTTAAATTTAAACACATTCTCGATATTGAAGAAGACATTCGCATGCATCCGATGACCATTGATGCATTACACGAAGGCCGCTATTATGGTTTCGGTGATGGCATGATCGCAAGAATGTGGCAAACAGATATTGATCAGGTTCGCCAACTCGGTCGCAATAATCAGATTTCACCGACGTATAAGGGCATTGAACCCTCAGCCGGTGAACTGCAGGACTTGCCAACCGCTTATTACAGTACCTTTGAGCTGGAAAATGAAAGTGAGCAGCTTTCGGATAAAACCATTCTGGTATTAGGTCGCGGGGGCAATCAGCTGGGGCCAAATGCTTCAGCGGATTATTTCACGACGGAAATGCTTAAACAGCTGAGAAAATCTGGCTATCAAACCGTGATCATGAATACTAATCCCAATGCTGGCTCATTAACCGCAACCTTGTCCGACAAACAGATTATTGATCCCGTGCAACTAGGTGACATCATGAACGTGATTGGGATTGAGCATCCCGTTAAAATCTTTGTGCCAGGTAACCGGCACTATCTGACCCGAGAATTACGACGCCGTGATTACTCAATTTCAATCTTGCCGCCTGATCAAGAAAAGCGCAGTGAATTGCTAAATGACCACGCCAATATCGGTCTCGATTTATTTGTTGCGGAAGATCACATTGTGCCGATTCTAGCCAGCGATTTGCGTTCGGATCAGGGAATTGCAACCACTTTGGATCAAATCACACTGATGCGGACGCCGGCAACGCTGACAGACCAGCAGTTGGACAAGATCCTTGCACATGCCAAGGAATACTTAGGTGCGCATAAACGGACCGGAATGGTTCAAATGTTATATACAACTAATGGTAAACAAGCGCCGCAATTTGCTGGTGTTCGACCAACTCGATTGACAACCATTGCCTATCTCAACAAGGTAACGGGCATTAACTGGGTGCGGATGCTAGTTCGGCAAGCGTTAGGGGAACTCGACGAAGACCTCATCGCGAAGTGGGCGGTGGACATCTATTCAGATCGTCGTTCACAGGTTCGGGGAACATTTCCATTCAAGCAGTTACAGTTACCAGACCAATTGGGACTGACAACTCAAGAAGTCGGTGCCAGAATTAGTTTCGAAACTTTCTAATAGATAAGTAAAAGCCATGATTCCAGTAATTACTGAAATCATGGCTTTTGTTAATGGTGTTATTCTTGCGCACTCAATCGTGCAACGAATTCTCTATCCGGGGTAACAAAAAGGGTTTTTTGACCTTCATAAATCACGTAACCCGGTTTAGTACCGTTTGGTTTACGTATTTTTTTCACCTGAACGTAGTCAACTGGAACTGAACTAGACTGGCGTGCCTTAGAATAGTAGGCCGCAATCGTCGCCGCTTCCACCAAGGTTTGCTCAGAAGGATCAGCATCGTGAATAATCACGTGAGACCCCGGCATGTTTTTAACGTGCAACCAAATATCGGTTTTGGCCGCGCTATGCAAGGTTAACTTTTCGTTTTGCAAGTTATTCTTACCGACCTCAATCTTGGTGCCATCACTGGCGGTAAAAATTTCCGGTTTGGAAACTTGTCGCCGTTTCTTCTTACCGCTACGCTGGTTATGTTCGTGGTCTCGTAAATAACCGCCTTGCTGCAACTCAGCCTTAATATCGGCTAGATCTTTAGGTGCGGCCAGTTCAATTTGTGAACTGATATTGTCAAGGTAATCAATTTCAGCGTTAGTTTTGGCCATCTGGTCATTCACATAGCTTACCGACGCCTTTAACTTATTGTACTTTTTGAAGTATTTTTGAGCGTTTTGTGACGGGCTGATTTGATTCGATAAGCTGATTGTTAAAGGCTTTTCGTCATCATAGAAATTCGGCAGGGTGATACTGGTCATTCCGCGCGTCACTTGAGCCAAGTAGGTCGTGAGAAGTTCACCTTTGACCCGGTACTCGTCGGCATCATCCGCAGACTTAAGTGTAGCCTGCAATTTCTTTAACTTCGTGCGGTTCTTTTTAAGCTCATTGCGAACCACGTGAATCAGCGTGCTGCCTTGTTGCTGTACACGGTCACGTTCTGCGCGATCCTGATAGTAAAAATCCAGCATGGCACTTAAACTGTCAAACGACTTACTGGTAACGTGCTCTTGGCCATAGGGGAAAGCGTTGAAACCGGTCTTACCCTTATCAGTAGTCACCAAGACTGGCTCAGGAGTATTGAACCGTTGGAAGAAGGTTTTAAAATTATCAGTCGGATCACCAGGTTGATGTAACGCCTTGGCGAGTCCCAACGCCGTATCTTGGCCTAATCCTTGATAAGTATGGCGTAGCTTTTGCGCTAACACGTCCTCGTTAGGATAATCGCGTACCAGCGCGCTTACGACCTGACTGGCATCCGGCTCAAACGGATTAATGAGATCCTGTGCCGGTGGATTAATATAATGCCCACCAGGTAACAGGGTTCGATAACGGTTTTGGTCAGAGCCAACGTGCTTGATCGTATCCAGGATGGTACTAGAAGCAAGGTCAATCAAAATGACGTTACTGTGTCTCGCCATAATTTCGATAATCAAGCGTAATGTGACTTGGTCACCCAGTTCGTTGCGACTGGTGAAATCTAGGTGAACTACCCGGTCATTTTCAGCTTGACTAACACCAGTTAAAATGGCACCACTCAGATATTTTCTCATCATCATGGTAAAGTTGGTGGGCGTCACTGGATTGACATACGGGATAGCCGTAATTTGAATTCGGGCAAAGGTCGGGTTGGCCGACAGTAATAACGGTAAGCTTTTGCGGTTTGCTCGAATGGTTAAAATGACTTCATTATTATACGGTTGGTTGATCTTTGAGACGCGACCGCCAACCAGTTGCTGGCTTAACTCGCCAACCATTGCGTGGGTGAATGCACCATCAAATGACATGGTCTCACTTCCTTCGTTCGTTTTTTCGCACGGCTACTAGTATAACGGTGTTCACAGGCTTAGTAAAGCAGATTGAAACTTATTTAAGGGTAAAATTAGAGGCATTTCAACCAAAAAGATGTATAATACAAGTAAATACTCATGAAAGGGGACGTGCGCCTTGGAGGGAATCTTAGATAATTTAAGTCTTGCTGCCAAATCATTGCAGACGCAAACCACTAAAATTACGAAACATTATCACGTCACGATTGCTGAATGGCGACTATTGCGCCAAATTGAAAATCAAGTCATCACGCAAGATGCCATGGCAGATGCGCTGCAGTTGGATACCTCGACGTTAAGCCGCCAATTAAAAAGCCTCACTACAAAGGAGCTCGTCTCAAAGACCGCGGTAGGTAAGGATCGCCGTCAGTTGGAATACGCTCTGACAACCACGGGCCAGGATACGTTGAAGCACATCAATACTGACTATGACGCGCTAATCGATGCCGTCTTCCATTATTGGCCGGAAGACGAGCAGCAGATGATGAAAATCATGCTGAATCGACTCAGTCGTAGCCTTGATCGCGCTGACAGTATCTTGGAGGAAAACAAACAGTAGTACTAACGTAGCGATTACCTAAAATTTAAGCAATCGTTACGTTTTTGTATGTGCTTGCTTTCATGCTGGCTATTAGTTACAATTAATCCCAGACTAAAACAGTAGGTTACTTAAATCGAAGAAAGAAACGGGTGTTTACAATGAAAATAGCTGTCGTCACTGATAGTACCAGCTATTTGTCCCAAGAAGACATTGAGCGCTATCACATTCACGTCGTTCCGATCCCAGTGATCATTGACGGCCGTTCCTACAATGAAGGTGTGGATATCAGCACCGAAGAATTTTGGGATAAATTGCGATCCTCAAAATCATTTCCAAGTACCTCTCAGCCACCGCTGGGGGAAATGATTCAATTGTATCAACAGTTAGGTGATGAAGGCTACGACACCATCATAAGTATTCACTTAGCCAGTACGATTTCCGGTTTCGTGAATTCGCTGGCACAGGCCAATGATGAGTTAACCAATACGCACGTGGTGGTCTACGATTCACAGATTACCGTGAAACTCATGGGCTACTTAGCTATTGAAGCGTCTAAAATGGCCGCGGCTGGTAAGGACGTGGATGAAATCATCTCACGTTTAAATGCCGTGCGAGCAACTATTGACGAAGTCTTTGTTGTTGACGATTTACAAAACTTAGTTCGTGGCGGCCGGTTATCCAATGCTTCCGGATTTGTGGGCAGCTTATTAAAAATCAAGCCACTCTTAACTTTTGATGACCAAAGTCACGAGATCGTCGCCTTTGAAAAAGTTCGCTCTCGTAAAAAGGCGTTACTGCGGGTAGAAGATATTTTTGCTGAAGCAATTGAAAGTGCTGATTACCCAATCCGAGCCATCATTATTGATGGTAATGACCCTGAAGGCGGGGATAACTGGCAAAAACAAATTAACAATAAGTTTCCAGAAATTCCCGTGGAACGCAGCTATTTCGGCCCCGTTATTGGGACTCATTTAGGCGAGAAATCACTGGCGTTAGCTTGGCTCATGGATACAGATAAGGCTTAATTTTCTGCAATTATAATTTCATATTTTGGGGGTGTCGCACATTGTTGCGTCATCCCTTTTCTTTTGCAGAAAGGTTTAGTATTTGATGGAAGCGCTTTATAATGGATTTGTAAGTATTAAAGCTCAAGGAGGGTTTCGCATGGTAAAAACAAAGGCAATCATGATCGGCGCCGGCTTAGCCAATATGGCAAGTGCCGTGTATCTCATTCAAGAAGCACACTGGTCTGGCAATCAGATCACGTTTTATTCAATTGATGACCATGGCTCAAACGATGGTGATGAGGCCAAGTATGCTAAAGACGATTACTGGAATAAGAATCATCCCACCGAAAATCATGAGGGCTACATTGCTCGTGGTGGGCGGATGCTGAATTATCGAACCTACGTTGATTTAATGGATCTGTTAGGCCGAATTCCTTCGGGGACGGAAACTGGGATGACCGCCGCCGCTGACACCCGGGAGTTCGACGCTCGGCACCGCACCTTTGATAGAGCTAGGCTGCTTCAGGGCGGCAAAGGGATTATCAATGGCGGCAAATTGGGGCTGAATAATCGGGACCGCGCGCTACTAACCAAGCTGATCCTCATGCCTGACGACCAAGAACAACGGTTGGATAACGTTACCATTGCGGACTACTTTAAGGATGATCCGCACATGTTTCAGACCAATTTCTGGTACATGTGGGAAACCACCTTTGCCTTTCGGATTCAAAGCTCGGCGCAAGAACTCCGTCGTTACATGCACCAAATGATTTATGAATTTACGCAGATTGAACATTTAGTTGGGGTTAACCGAACCCGCTATAATCAATACGAAAGTATCATGTTGCCACTGATCAATTATCTGAAAGACCAGGGCTGCAAGATTGTTTTGAATCGGCGAGTTACCGACTGGCGCTTCAAGGAAACGCCATTGCAAGACGAAATCACCGTTACTGGCCTAGTGATGACTAACACAGAGACCGGTGAAGAAGAAACCGTCGATGTTGATGAACAGACCGCCGTTATTTTCACCAATGGTTCAATCACGGATTCAGCAACCATGGGCGACTTCAACACTCCAGCTGCTGAGAATATGGATTACGGCGCAGCTTCAAGCCTCTGGAAAAAGGCTACGGAACACTTCTATAACCTTGGCAATCCTGATAAGTTTTTTGCGGATCGAAACGCCAGTGAGTGGAGTAGTTTCACGCTAACGACTAAAAATCATCTACTATTAAATGAAATCACGCGAATCACAACGCAAGTACCTGGCAATGCGCTGAATTCATTTCTTTCAACAACACCGATTACTGACCTCGGACAAAATGACGTCAACATGTCCATCGTGGTTCACCATCAACCGCATTTCACCACTCAAAAGCCGAACGAATCAGTCATTTGGGGCTACTTCCTGTATCCTCGACGTCACGGTGAATTCGTGGATAAACCCTACATTAAAATGACCGGTAAAGAAATGGCTGAGGAACTTATTGGTCAGTTGTCAAAAGTTGACCCCGGTCCCGGCAATATTATGGATAAAAAGGCTGACATCATGGAGAGTATCATCAATTGCATCCCAGTTTACATGCCGTATGCCTCAGCACTCTTTAATAACCGGGCCAAAACTGATCGGCCAAAGGTCATTCCAGATCACAGTACTAATTTGGCATTTACCGGTGAATTTGCGGAACAACCTTATCAAATGGTCTTCACCGAACAAAGTGCCGTTCGCTCAGGTGAAATCGCGGCTTATCATTTTGCGGGCATTCCAATGAGTAAACTCGTTCATAATCCACGTTATGATAAGGATTTGAAGACATTGGCTAAAGCCACTAAGAAACTGTTTTCTTAGTTATCATAAACCGTAAAAAGTATCTAATGGTCTGACTTCCAATGACAAGTGGTGATCAGGCCATTTTGTTGATGATACATTAAAATATTTTTCAATAAAGAGGTCTTTAAATGTCAGAAACAGTATTGATCACCGGTGCTAACAAGGGAATCGGCTTTGAAATTGCCCGGCAATTAGGACAAAAGGGCTGGACGATCCTGTTAGGTGCCCGGAACAAAGAACGGGGATTAGCGGCGGTTAAAAAATTACAGACGCAAGGTGTAGAAGTTGAATGGGTGCCAATTGATCTCAACGACTTAGCAACCATTCACACTGCAGCCGATAAAATTGCTACGGTTCACCCCGAAATAAAGGTACTTGTCAATAATGCCGGTATTGCCGGTGATATGGATGCCGAACCACTGGCTACCAAGACGGCGGATCTAAAAGCGACACTGGATGTTAATGTTATCGGTAACTTTGAACTGATCAAGACGTTTACCCCGATTTTGGAACGTCATCATGGCCGCATCGTTAACATGACAATTCCAGCGGCTGGTAACCGATTCTTTCATCCATTTGCCTACTGTACCAGTAAATCAGCTTTAAACCAGATGACGAAAATGTTTGGTGAAAGTTTCAAGTCACAGCACATTCCAGTGGAGATCTTCGGTGCGGTTCCAGGTGGCGTCACCACCGACTTGAATAACCACATGGATAACCGCTTTATGCGTTCCGTTGAGGATGGTGCCGGTTCCGTGGTTAAGTTGATCCTCGATAAGCATCACCATCAGGGTAAAATTGTCACGCGATTTGGCGGTTTAAAATTGGTTAAGAAAGTCATTACTGGGCATTAATTTGTGGAGGGGGAAAACATGACAACTTATCAAGACTCATTTACATTTCAATCCGGCGTCACCGTTAAGAATCGCTTAATGATGCCGCCCATGACGACGTTACAAAGTTTCTACGATGGCACGATTACCACCGACGAAATCAATTACTATGCAGAACGCTCTAAAGGCGTTGGCGCCGTGATCACTGGAGCAGCCAACGTCACCGATTTAGGTAAGGGATGGCCAGGTGAACTGAGTATTGCTCATGACGCGGATCTACCTGGACTAACTGAGCTAGCAAGTGGGATAAAAGCGCAGGGAGCCAAGGCGTTCGTTCAAATTTTCCATGGCGGACGGATGAGTGATCCGAAAGCGTTAAACGGGAAACAGCCCGTTTCTGCCAGCGCAATAGCAGCAGAACATAGTGATGGCTCACCAAAGACCGGCATCCCTCGTGAAATGACCACTGAAGAAATTCACGAAACCATTGCTGGCTTTGGTAACGCTACAAGGCGCGCTATTGAAGCTGGTTTTGATGGCGTTGAAATTCACGGTGCGAACCTGTATCTGATCCAGCAGTTCTACTCACCGCAATCCAATCGACGAACGGATAAATACGGTGGTGACCGGACAGGCCGATATACGTTCATTAAAGAAGTGCTCGACAGTGTCTTCACAGCAGTGAAACAATACGCTGACCGGCCATTTGTGGTGGGGTACCGGTTTTCTCCAGAGGAGTTCACCAATCCTGGCATTATATTGGAAGATACATTTTACCTAGTTGACCAGCTTGTGCAGACGCCATTAGATTATCTGCACGTTTCGTTGGATAACTTTGCCCGAGTTCCTCAAGCTAAGGCATACCAGGATCAGTCGATCCTTGCTTATTTGCACGAACGAATCGACGGCCGTAAACCACTAGTGGGCGTTGGTGGTGTGCGAACCCGGCAAGATGTGACAGACCTCCTGAAGCATGCTGAATTTGCAGCAGTGGGGCAGCAGCTCTTGATCGATCCAACTTGGGTTCAAAAGCTAGAAAATAAACAAGATGACGATATGATCACCGGTAAATTTGCTGATGCGATTCAATGTACGCCGTTTACGCATCCGTTGTATCAATTCTTGGTGCGAAGATATTAAGCATTAGGCAACAACCAAGCTGAACGATTTAATATTTGAAAACATCAAGCGCCCAAGCAGACGTGACTGCTTGGGCGCTTTTTTCATTATTCACTTCTTTAAGAAATCCTGTGCCCACCAGCCGAAGATAGGGCTAAAACCGAGGCTGATAAAAACGATAAACAGTTCAGAAAGGTAATTAATAGACAGATCATGGTCAAAGATATAGCTGATAGCAAGCTGCAAAACGAGCAACATGAGATTCATGTATACTGCAAACGTAATGGTGAACAGCCAAAAGATATAATTACCTTTTCCCCATTTGGGATGATTGCCAAAGTGAACAAATAGGTAAGCGCCTATAATGCCAAACCGATACCGTATCCGTCTTAAATAGTGTAAATCCTGCGAATCCGTCTGAAATTTTGTCATGAGTTCTTGATCCCCCTTTAATAGCGTATCCAGTGAAATTTGGTAGAGATCACTGATTTTAATGAGGGTTGGTATGTCAGGATAATTATTGCCATTTTCCCAGTTTGAAATGGCTTGCCGGGTGACGTTCAGTAATTCAGCCGCTTGCTGCTGAGTTAATCCCAATGATTTGCGTTGTGCCTTTAACTTATCCTTTAACATCCTAATCCTCATCTCTATTATTAATTCATTGATGCTATTATACTAGCAAGTAGTCGTTACAGCACGACAGGTTTTCTTGCATCCGCGTTAGATGGGGGATTCTGGTTGTTGCGGATGGTATTGAAATCTTCAAATTCATTTAAACCATATTCTGCGTGAACAGCATTTAGAATCAGTCATCTTGTAAAATAATGGAGGGGCTATATACTAACTTTGAAGGGGGTAAATCGAAATGAAATTAAAAAATTTAATCGTTACAGTGGCTGGACTAGTCTTAGGATTAGCGGGCTTTGTCGGCACCGCTAATGCGGCAACTAAAACGCCGATTATGAGTGGCCCTCAAGTAATCACAAAGACGGTGAAAGTCGGTAAAGTAACCATTCCTGCCAATACGCGAGTATTCGTCTCTCGTTTTACTAAAAAGGGGAACAAGCAATATGTATCGGTTGCTTTGGATAATTTAACCTATCAGCTTAGACACGTCACGAAGGCAACCAGTATTACTGTTCGCGTTAACCATAACTTTAAGTCATCCAAGTACACCGCAATGGATCAATTATCAAGAATGACTAAGGGCAAAACGTTTAGTAGTGACGCGAGTTATCATCAAGCTCCAACCATCATGTTTACGGCCAACCAGTACGTGGAATACTTTAGTTCAGGCAATGTTAACAAGAAGCCGCTTTCTTCAACGAAAATCACCAAGGTGAGAAAAAGCGGCAATACCACATACTTATACGCTAAGAAAAACATGCTGAAACTTCCTGACAAACGCGTTAGTAAGAAGGGCAATTATCAGTATCGTCTAACAATCCACTATAACGGTGCTAAAGAAGATGGGATTTTCCCTTACGCTAGCTACTCGGTGGGCTCGACTTATTTCTACACACCAACGGGCAAGGCCTAAGCACCATTCATAAGATAAATCAAATAGCGTTTGTTTCAGCGTTAACGTCCTAATCATAGCGATTGGGGCGTTTTTCTTCAGCTAAAACTAGCTTTTCTTTTGGTGTTTTAAAGCCAGAGATATGCCTTCTAAAATTGCGAAAAATATAACCGTGCCAAGCATTTCGTGAATGAGAGAAAGGGTGTATTTCCAAAGGTAAAGGTGTCCACTAGAAAATAAATCATAAGCACCTTTTCCAATCGTAGCCACGATTAGCAGCACTAATATGATTGAAGAATCGAACAGAACTTCATTTATATACTTTCGCCACATCAATGAATCCTCCAGTTATTAATGATTTAGTCTGGTTAAGACAGTTATCCTCTACAACCATGCCGGTTTTGAGTGCTTCCATAATTAACATATCATACAAAATTGTTTGGAGGAAGACGGATGCGTCACTAAGATTCATCTTTTAAACAAATGACCAGAGAGATGCATATCTATTTCGGTCTAAACTAAGAAGGCAGGTAATCTTAATAATGCATTAAACTTGTCTTGAGGTAATTATTACTGAAAATAGCGGTGTTAAAATATGAATGAATAATCAGGGGGATTAGCATTAGGCTTCGGCCAAATAAAGGAGTGTATTTCGATAATGAAATCTAATTTGAAAAAATCTTTATATATTGGTTTAGCTGCAGCATCAATGGTTGGTGCAGCTGATTTAACACCGCAAACAGCAAATGCGAGTGCCGCTTATCGGACGATTCAGACGAAAACCTACTATGGTAATGTCTATCACGCTGTAAGTAAAACTAAATCCGTTTACATGTGGAATAGCACTCACACTAAGAAGTTGCATAATTTAAAGAATTATCCCAAGACTACTTGGTATGTGCAGAAGAGTGTTAAGCTGACCAATGGTAAAACAACAGCGGTTTATTACTACGTTCAAAATCATAATAAAACCGTTAGTGGCTACGTTTGGCACGGTTATTTAACTAAAGGTTTTAACTCAGCTAACCCTAATACTAAGCCAACCGCTCAAAGTCTCGCTCAGGATGCAGCTTTCACTCATCAGATTGCAACCCTGTTTCCACAAGCCCGTGAGTCTACAGCTTTAAATACTTACGCCAAGAACGTCAATACCCATGATATTAATGCTTATCAGGCTACTGTTGGGATTCAGAAGGATCTCAATGTTAAAGACGTCTATATTCTAAATGTGAAAGGTGTAAGCCGACCAGCAACACTTTCAAAGATTAAGACTCAGTTTGGTAAAGACACTCAGGTTTGGAAGAATGATAAGCTTGTGACCTATAATGCCGCTGATCACTTAAATGATTTTAAGGGTGGTTATGTTGGATCATATATACTTTCTAGCACCGGCGTTTATCTGACAATTATCCTAGCAAAGTAAGATTGAATGATACTAAATTTGTGAGCCTTTAGATTACCAGCCCGGTGACATTATTCGCTATTGCCGGAAGAAAATGACAATTAACGTGCAAAAGTCGACAAAAGCCAGATTCCCTTTTCTAAGGAAACCTGGCTTTTGTCATTACATTGCAATATGAAGTATAGTTCATATTTTGAATTATTTTTGCGGAATATGAAGTATACTTCATATTTTATGGAAAATCTTAATAATGTGAAGTATACTTCATATTGAGGTGATACCATGATTGAACGACCGGAATATTTAGAACAGTTAATTAGGTTGAAAGATAACGATATGATTAAAGTGATCACCGGTGTCAGAAGGTCTGGCAAGTCTGTATTACTCATGTTGTATCGTGATTATTTGTTAGCCCAGGGAATTATAGACGAAAACATTATCTATTATAATTTTGAAAGTTTAGAAGTTCTCAATGTTAGGGACGCAGATCAGTTGAGAGATTTGCTATTGAGTAAATTAAAAAAAGGCGTCCATCAATATGTGATGTTAGATGAAATTCAAATGGTTGCGGAATGGCAACAAATCGTGAACGCTATTAGGGTGAGTTATGATTGTGATATTGTCATTACTGGCTCAAACGCCAAAATGCTATCTGGCGAATTGGCTACTTTACTTAGCGGTAGGTATGTTGAAATTAGAATCTATCCGTTTTCGTTTAAAGAATATCTTGCTGCAATTGGTGTTGATAAGGACTCTAATCAAATTTCCAAGGCTTTTGACAACTTTGAACGATTTGGGGGGTTCCCAGCAGTAGTATTGAGTGGTCAAACAATAAAAGATACCATGCTTCAAGGAATATCAGATTCCATTATTTTGAACGATGTGGCCACACGAGCGAATATTCGAGATGTGGAAACTCTGAAAGCGCTAGTCAGCTTTCTAACTGATAATATCGGCCAGCTTGTTAATCTGACGAAGATTGCAAACACCTTGAAGAGTGAAGGTATCAACACCAACGTTCATACGTTAGAAAATTATTTGACTGCACTTGAGAACGCGTTTCTGTTCTACCGAGTTCGACAATATAATATTAGGGGCAGAGCGTACTTAAAGACCTCTGGCAAGTACTTTATAGTGGATCCTGGCTTGAGACGCATTGGTATCAGTAGGCGTCCCGGAAATTTTGCGGGGCAATTAGAAAATATTGTGTATATCGAACTGTTACGGCGTGGTTATGCTGTAGATGTGGGAAAGATTGATCAGCAAGAAATCGATTTTGTTGCGAGAAAAAGTGAAGATCTCAGATATATTCAAGTTACCTACGAATTACCGCAGAATACTCATGAAACAGATAACTTGCTGAAAATTACTGATAACTACAAGAAAACGCTGATTACACAGCAATACTATCCTGATATTAAGCTGATTGATGGGGTTGAGGTTGTTAATGTAATGGACTGGTTGTTAGACGATGAGCGCTATTGAATCGCGTATGGACAAGCAGAAAGTATCTAGAATGGTGCAAAAAACCAGACTTCCCTTTCTAATAGGGAAATCTGGTTTTTTTGAATTTCACATTGTTCTTAAGAAACCGGACTAAATTGAATAGTTAATCGTTGATTAGTTGCCTGGGCAATCTCAGATAACAGCCTAGTCGAAGCATTCATTGAGCCATTTTCAATTCTAGCAATAGTCGATTGAGGTTTACCAACTAGACTAGCAAAATCACGTTGACTCATCCCCATATTTTCTCGTAGCTCACGTACTTTAACCGCAACCTCTAGGTTAATATTTTCCTGCTCAACGAGTTTTGCAAACTCAGGATTGTTTTTACTTCTTTCAGCTACATACTCATCAATTTTACTCATTGCTTATTCTCCTTATTAAAATACTGGCTGCGCCGATTTCGAGCAATCCGCTTTTCGCTTTCCGGGGTTCTATATCCATATGATAGCCTATTTGCTATCAAGAAAACAAAATTTCTGCCTCCCGTTTCTTTTCCACAAGGGAGGGATCAAACAAACATACTTCACTAAAATAATACCGGAATTTTGTTTAGCCCTAAAATATAAAAGTATTCAAAATAGGGATAATAAAAATTCAATTTGTCTTTATTTTTACCCCGAAAATTTTTTTTACTTATTCTCATTATTTTACTTATTTTACTTATACCGGTGCAACTGATTCAACGCCTCACGCTGTTGCGTATCAATAATATGCGTATAGAGTCCAGTAGCTGACGTTGAGCTTTGGCCCAATTGCGTGGCTACCAAATGTTCATTTTTTGTCTCCAGATACAATTTAGATGCTAGGGTATGCCGCAACTTATGCGGCGTGATCCGCACATGGTTGAAGGCAGTTGAATACTTAGCTACTAACAATTCAACCGTCGCTGGTGTAATTCGGCGGGGCTCAGCCGTACTCTTGGTTAGAAACAGTGCCGGTGTTGCGGCAGTGGCGTGGTAACGTGACTGGCGGATGCGCACGTAGCTCGCAATATAGGGCAGCACCCATCGAGCAATTGGCACCGAATCCCACTTACCGCCTTTACGTCGAACGGTCACATTGGCCGTTTTCAGACTGAGGTGGCCAACATCCATGTTCGTCAGCTCAGAAACCCGAATACCCGTTCCCAGCATCAGCGCGTTAATGGCCACGTCCCGCTCTCGGTCACGCTGATAATAGCGCAACCGCTTGGCATCCAGCTGCTGACCATACTCATCCTGAATGAAGTTCAAGTAAGCCTTATCCTGATCACCTAACATCAACTGATCTTTAATGTGGCTGGCACGGGTAGCGTAGGTTTCATTATCTTGTACCAGCGAAATTTTTTTCATCACGTTGCGGTAAAAATAGGGTTCGCCGTCACTATTTTCCGATTCAGCGGTTAGGAAGCGAAACAGTGCTGATAGGGCGTTTAACGACCGGTTAACTGTGCGGTGGGATAACGCGCCTTGCGGATGTTGAGCCGTCTGCTTACCCCGGTTCAACAAGTAGGATTTGTAGAGTTCAACATCTTGCTTTTTCAGATGTTCAAGCTCCTTTAAGCCAACTTGTTTAATCGACTTAGCAGGGGACACGCCAGCTTCAATCAGCCATTCAAAGAACCGTTTAAATTCGTTTAGATACTGATACAAGGTGGCCGGTGATAAGGGCACAGCAGATTTAGCTAAATAGTAGTCACCAACGTAATCTGGCAGCTGGGCGACTAGTTTTTCATTGTGGGCAACATAGGTGGCTTGATCCACGTTACAATCCTCCTTTAAAGTTAAAGAACATATGTTCTAATTGTACCATGAATGCCATCAAGAATCACTTAGCACGGGAAAAGGTATAAACGAACGACCAGTATGGATACTTGTGCTGATCGATTTCCAGCGGATAAGGGGCCAAGCGGTATGACATTGTCTTCGTAATCAAGACAGACTGTGACCGCTGCAAATCATTTCTGAGCTGAATCCGGTACATGCCTTCTGGCAAAGTCCTTTTCAGCATGAGAGCGTCTTCTGTCCGCTTTAATTCGTAGTGCTGATGAGTCTGTTCGTTAATTAAAGTACCACTGAATTCAGCGGCGGGGTTCAAAGAAACGTCGAAGTGCCGTGCGGTGTGATTCAGTTTAACTTGTTGACTCAACGTGTCATAGGGGCGAATCTTAGTTTTTTTAGCGTCAAATTGCAGGGATAACTGGCTTTGCTGTTCAGCAACGTAATGACCACGTGCACTATAAAGCGATGGCGCAACTACGAATACAGCTAGTGACGCTACGACAGCGCCAAGTGTAAACCAGCCCTCCTGCTTCGTCCGCTGCCGGATTCGTCGTTCGGATTCAAGTGCCAAGCTCGGAATGGAACAGAGAATCCCCAGCAACGGAACCATAACCTGGCCGTAACGGCTTTCGGTTTCCCATAAAAGGGTGTGAAAGGCAAGATAGCCTAAAGCAGTCAAAATAGTGAGCATAATCCGTGGATCATCCGTGGATTGAAAGCGTCTTTTCCACAATCTCAGGCAGCGGAAAAAGGTTTCAGCGTAGAGTAGGGTAAAACCGATTCGCATGACGATCATACCGATTGCCGACAGCTGTAGTTCAAATTTCTGATAGAGCTTCGGCGCGGCAATAAAACTGCCGGAATAAGCATTTGGCATAAAGGAGACGTTCAGCAGAATGCTGGCCTTTACAAACCAGCGCTTGAGGATGCCTAAGGGGCCTAATTGCTCCAGCCGCTCCGGTAAGGCCTTTTTTAAGTATTCTTGTTTAGCCTGCTTACCCTGAATCGAACTGAGCGTCTGAACATCGCTAAAACTATACCTGCCGGTAGTTCTGGGGTTATAGCTCATCCAGATCCAGTGTGCGGTTGGAAAGGCATACTCATTATTATTTTTGAAATGACCAGCTGACTTTAGCCCGGCAGCCGTTGGAACTGCTAAAACAAAACCTAGAACAATAAGAATCAGCGGCATTTTAATCAGATTTAACTGCTGACGATTTTTAATCAGCAGCCAGATCCCGACTAGCGAGACAGCTACCAGTAAAACAATTAAGTTAGGCTTAACCACTTCGCCGACAATCACTGACAGCACTAAACCAATACCCGTCACGATTTTCTTTGTCCGATTAAACGACGACCAGCCAATTAGAACGTTAAACACGATGGCTAAACTCAGCAAGGTGGGTAAATCGGAATAAAAAACCTGTAAGTAATACGTATACGCAAACGGACTAACCAAAAAGAACATTGCTGCTAATAAAGCGGCACCGTGCTGGTGACTTAAACGCCGAACCGAACGTAAAATAGCAAAAATAAAGATATCAAGCAAAATAAAGGATAATAAATGGATGCCCCAGTAAGTATCCATATGAAGGAAGTTCGTCAGTTTAAGCCAATAGCTCAGTAAAATAGTTAGTGAAACGTTGTTGGGGAACCGCCAAAAATATAGCGAATCGTTCCAGCTCAGGTTACCGTGGCTAAGCTGTTCAGCCTGGACAAGTACCCGGAATGGATCGTGGTAAACAGAAGTTGGTAGGAAACGAAGAACCAGCAACTGAACGATCATAATCGCAATAAAAACCAAGGTTAGAATCCTAGTCACCGTTTTTTCGGATAACGATTTGTCCCATTTAAGGTAAAGCGGTTTTAAATACCAGATCGTTAAACAGCCGATTAAAACTAAACAGGTCGCTTTGATGTCGAAGGGCCGTAGCAGGTTTGAAATAATCCCAATGATCATCGCAAAAGCTAATATTAAAGCTAAAATCGATGTAATACTTAATTTCTTAATTCGCATGGTGTAGTGTACTCCTAATAATCATTATTCTTGTTGATTTGGTATGACTCGGCCAAATGCTAGTCGAAGAATCCCCCACCAGCCCAGAGCTAAACACAGGCCGGCTAATACATCACTTGGATAGTGAACAAATAAATAAATGCGGTCAAACCCCATCAGACCTAACCAAATAAAACTCATGATACTCAAAATTAATCGCCATGACAGACGTTGGCACATTGGCAGCACAATCAAAATAATGATCAGTACCATTGTGGCAGTGGAAGTGGTATGCCCACTGGGAAAACTGAACCCACCCTGGGCAACTAACTTACCAAGTGGTCTTGGGCGTTGAAAGGCCATTTTAAGGATCCCGGTTAATATATTGATACCAACTTGGGCAGTCAGCACCCAGCCGGCCACAAAGTGTTGATGATGTTGCCAGAGCCACCAACTGGCAATTAAGCAAATGATTAAATTCGCGGTTGGTGTCCCCAGCAGTGCGAACCATTTGAAAAAAGCAGTCGTTTCTGGCTGTCGAAACATGGTTGCGAACTGTTGAATTCCGCGGTCAAAATGACTGAGCCAGTTGGCTTGAAATTGAAGGCTAACAGCAATTGCTGCGAACCCGAGCCAAGCCAGTAAGGTAACTACCCACCAAGAATGATTAGCCTGTTGATGTCGATGCACAACTATCAAATCCCATCTTAATATTAGGTATGGTCATAACTTCCCTTATTCATAATCTTACACAGTATTAAGTTTTTCAATGGTTATCCACTTTAAGTGATGCATTAATTTTAAGCTAAAAGGGTGGACAGTAACCATTTTTAATAGAAAAATTAACCACCTTTGCTAAAAATTAATAAACTTTTAGACGAATAACAGGTAATTTTCACGATTAATCAGGTATAATACGAATATTCAACAAATTTATTGAAATAGAGTTCTTATTTTAATAGATGGATAAGTAAACAAGCATAAGAGAGCTAGAATTTCCCGCAGAATCCGAAAGGGTGGAGAGAAGATTGATTATTGATGGTAAAGGTTTATCCAATCAATTAGATAATAGTATGAAAGCTGAAGTTGACGCAATGCATGAGGCGGGGATTGAACCCAAGCTCGTGGTGATTATTGTGGGCAACGATCCCGCTAGTCAAATCTACGTCCGAAATAAGCACCGTAAAGCGATTAAGCTTGGTATCACGTCAATTATCGAGCGTCGGCCGCAAGACTTTACACAGGCCGAATTATTGGCTCTAATTGACCAATATAACCGTGACGATAGTGTCCATGGTATTCTGGTTCAATTGCCATTACCCAAACAGATTGATGAAACAACGATTATCCGGGCAATTGCCATTGAAAAAGACGTTGATGGCTTCCGACCTGAAAATATCGGTAAGCTTTTTAATAATAGTCAAGGTTACTATCCAGTTTCATGTACGCCAAAGGGCATTATGACAATGCTATCGCACTATGAGATTGATCCTCGAGGCCAGCACGCCGTCATCGTGGGCGATTCGAACATCGTGGGACGACCAATGGGGGCCTTGCTGCTGAATGCTGGTGCAACCGTCACATACACCCATATTTTAACCAAGGATCTCGCGTCATTTACACGAACCGCGGACATTTTGATTGTTGCCACCGGGGTCGCTCATTTAATTAAAGCGGCTGCAATCAAGCCAGGTGCGACCGTTATCGATGTTGGAATGGATCGAGATGAAAACGGTAAGTTAGTGGGTGATGTGGATTACGATCACGCCAAGGATGTCGCTGGTGCCATTACCCCAGTTCCAGGTGGGGTGGGGCCAATGACGATCACGGCCCTGATGCAGCAAACACTCGAACTAACAAAACTCGCTACCCAGCGAACCCTTGAAACGGTTAAGTAATTCAACTCTAAACCTGTAAACTAGCGGCTAGTTTTCGTTGCCAAAGTTCAATTTTCCCTGTTTTCTTATCTACTTTTGCGGTAATGTAAAAGTATTATGAAACTGGGGGATAACGTATGAACTGGACGCTATTTTATTTCGTCATTTTTATCATTTTTACTTTGAACACTATCGCAGCGGTTTTTACCGTGTTTCGTGAACGCCGTGACATCGCTGCCACCTGGGCTTGGCTGCTAGTTTTAAACCTGTTACCGATCATCGGCTTTTTGATCTACGCCTTCTTTGGGCGCAAGCTAACACATAAACAGTTAGGTAAAGTTAAACGGCAACCCAACGCAGAATTGACCAATGCTTTATCTAAACAACAAGCCGCAATTCCGCCTTATTCTGCTGATGACACCCATCAGGAATCCTCTGTGAAAAACATGATTCACTTGTTTCAAAACGTGGATCATGCCTTTGTGACGTTGAATAATGCCACTGAGATTTTCATTGAAGGCAACGTTTTATTTAAAAATATTCAACAGGAAATCTTGAACGCTCAACACGTGGTCTACGTCGAATTTTACACTTTCTATAACGACCAGTTGGGGCGAGAAATGCTCAGCACTTTGATCGCCAAAGCGCAGGAGGGGGTCACCGTTCGAGTTCTATATGATTCATGGGGCTCAATGGGGACTAAACGGGAATTCTTTGAACCGTTACGTGAAGCCGGTGGGTTTGCTGAACCATTCTTGGGGATCCATTCCAATTGGCGCGATTTCAGACTCAACTTCCGGGATCACCGTAAAATCGTTGCAATCGATGGCTGGACAGGGTATATCGGTGGTTTCAACATCGGTGACCAATATGTAGGCCGTTCAAAGAAGTTCGGTCACTGGCGCGATACGCACATGAAAGTTGTCGGCGATGCGGCATTGGCCTTGCAAGAGCAATTCATTCGCGACTGGAACGCCACTGTGCCAGAAAACGAATTGGAACGCACAATGCAGCATTTTCCAAAAGAAGTTGATGAAGTTGGCAAGACGATGATGCAAATCGTCGTCAGTGGTCCAGACTCAGACGTAGAAAAAATCAAATTAGGCTATTTGCGAATGATCAACAGCGCTAGAAAACGGCTCTATATTCAGACGCCATATTTGATTCCAGATGACAGTGTGCTCAACGCTTTACGCAGTGTTATTTTGTCTGGTGTAGATGTTCGAATCATGGTACCTCACATGCCAGATCATCCCTTCGTCTATCGGGCGACTCAGTATTACGCCCGGCTATTAGCTGAAGATGGGGCTAAAATTTATTTCTACCAAAATGGTTTTCTACACGCCAAAGTAGTAATGATTGACGATGCCATCACGTCTATTGGTTCTGCTAACTTAGATTTCCGTAGCTTTAAGCTTAATTTTGAAGCCAATGCCTTTGTCTACGACTTTGACGTTGCCAAGAAGCAGCGGGCTATCTTTGAAGGGGATATCAAAGAAAGTGAGTTAGTGACAGCAGAAGACTTCCACAACATGTCGCTCTGGCTGCGGTTTAAACAGGCGGGGTCAAGGTTGTTGTCACCAATTTTATAATTGTATGTTAGTAGTGCGTAAGCCGGCCAAATTGAGGTCGGTTTTTTTAATTTCAGGATGAAAATGGCAACTAAAGCTAGTGGTGAAAGATAGATTGATAAACTCAGTAAAATATAGGTTTTATTAAGTTTACTTTTTAAATTGTCATGACCCTTCCCCTAGCGATATTTTCATTCGAGGGGAGTTAAAACCCGTTTTGTCAGTAATTCACCACCAAACAAACAACTAACAACGGCTTGAAAACGGTGTTTTGAGCCACATTTGCAAAAAGTTAAACATAAAATCAATAGCAGATTGAAGCGTTGGCAAGTATTAAATTCAAGGTACTAATATACCTAAAATTGCTGTTATAAAGCCATTTGTAGGAGTAATCACACTGGCAAATGACTTCGGTGAATCGTCAATTGCAAACTATGCTATGCAAGCTGAACCCATATGTGAGCGTTCAGTTGAATCTAAACTAGTTGGTAATCAAATAATGATCAATGCGTCGTTCAGATTTTAAATAGCTGCTAACAGTCCAAGAATAATATCAAATATGGTATTCGGGCAGAATGAGGTCAGAATTCAACAAATCAGACGTCCATACGACACACGTTCGTTAATCTTAATGAGTAATTCTCCGAGTGGTATTTTCTAGTTCACCAACGAGAATTGAATTTGCTGCTGAAATTACCAAAGTGAGTTGTATGTTTTCACGAGCTGAACAAATAAAACGGGGGAGATATTTTTTTGCTACATTTGAGTGTGTTTTGGTTTTCTTTCTCTACTTTACATAATATATATTATTCAAAGTAATGATAAAGCAAAAAAATGCAGCATCCAATTTTATAATCAAATGCTGCACATCTAACATGTTTTTTAACTAATCAGTCCATTGTTGTTTGATGAACTTTTCTCGACCTCCCATTTCCTCAATTTGATAACGGAACGGATTTTTCTTGTAAAAGTCTTGATGTTCTTCTTCAGCAGGATAAAATGGTTTGGCGTCTTCAATCTGAGTCACGATTGGTTCATCAAATCGGCCACTTTTAACCAACTGTTCTTTTGACGCTTCCGCAATGGCACGTTCTTCGTCATTATTAACGAAAATAACTGGCCGGTACGAATCACCACGATCTTGGAATTGGCCCATAGCATCAGTTGGATCTGTTTGTCGCCAGTATATTTCAACTAAGTCAGCGTATGAGATGACTTCTGGATCATAGGTAATCTCAACGGCTTCAGTATGGCCAGTTTGATGACTGGCTACTTGTTCATACGTTGGATTGGCTACGTGACCGCCAGTATAGCCTGAAACAACTTTTTCAATACCCGGTTGGGAATCAAACGGCTTCACCATACACCAGAAACAGCCACCAGCAAAGATTGCTTTTGCACTCATTAAAATTTCTCCTCTTAGTTAAAAACACCAGAATTTTGCTAGTGCTCATTAGAATTATTTTTTTCAAATCGATTGTTATACCAGATTGCCATAATACCCGTTATTGCGCCAATGATTGACACAATCAGTAATAATATCATCATGAATGCTGAAAAACTTCTCACAGCATTGACCATCATTGCCACCAACATAGCAACAGCAAGTACGTTCACAAATGTAAGAATAATTTTTTCTGAACCGTTGTGTTTCGCCAAATATAGTGAAATTGCATAGACACCGATGTAGCTTAAAATGCTCACCAGCGTTTGATATGACAGATTATGCTTACTCATTGCTGAAATCAGCGTGATCAAACACAGCGCTACTGCGGTGATCCATGACGTTATAGCCGTTTTTTCATACATAGAAACAACTCCCCAATCAAGGTATATATACTCTATTATCGTTGATTTTTAGGGATTTGCAAAGTAATTATTCAAATAACGATTGATACTGTCCATAGCCGGCTTGTTCGAGCTGATCGACAGGAATAAATTTCAACGCAGCACTGTTAATGCAATATCGTAATCCACCTTCATCAACGGGTCCATCGGTGAAAACATGTCCTAAGTGTGATGTCGATTCAGTTGAGCGTACCTCAGTCCGGAACATGCCGTGAGAAGTGTCTAAATGCCGCTTAACTGCCTTCTTTTCAATTGGTTTGGTAAATGATGGCCAGCCACAGCCAGCGTCATACTTATCCAGCGAACTAAACAGTGGTTCGCCACTAACAACGTCAACGTAAATGCCCGGTTGATCAAACTGATCATATTCACCACTAAATGGTGCTTCTGTTGCGGCATGTTGTGTCACTTCATAAGCGGTTTCAGACAGTTGCTCCCGAAGCTCTTGATCGTCTTGTTTTGCCATTTTTTCAGCTCCTTGACTATTCAAACAAATAGATTGTGTACAATTGATTAGTTCCATTATACCAACTAGCAGATGAATAACAACCAAATTGCCTGTAAATCAAACCAAAATAAGACCAACTCCAACAAATTTTCGTCGGAATTGGTCTTATTTGCGTTGCACTGTGGAATCTATCGCGTTTTACGAATCGGTCTCTTAATTATGCTTCAAAAGCATCTTGCAATGGTGGTACCACTTGCTTCTTACGTGATACGACACCTGGCAGATTTGCTCGGTCGTTCTTCAAAGTTGTGTTGAAGGCTTTTTCCACGATATCTTTAGGTTCACCAACAACGAATAATTCTGAATTACTGTCCAAAACATTGGTTGCTAACACCAGGAATAAATCATAACCCTGTGCAGCAGCTTCGTCGTTCATGGCCTTCTTAATACCATCTTCACGACTGATAACATCGTTTAAGTCAACGGTGTTGATCTGGTCGATACGAACATTCTTGCCAGCCATTGTAAATGACTTGGCGTCAGCTGACACTAATTCAGCATCAGTCTTAGCGGACAAGTTAGTACCAGCCTTTAGCATTTCAATCCCATAACTCTCATAATCGATGTCAGCAATTTCAGCTAAAGCTTTAACAGCTTCACGATCTTTATCAGTTGTGGTTGGTGACTTGAGTAACAGCGTATCAGAAATGATAGCTGACAGCATCAAACCAGCTAGTTGAGCTGGAATGTCGATCTTGTTTTCAGCAAACATGTTAGTGATGATGGTGCTAACACAGCCAACTGGTTCCGCACGGTAATACAATGGCGCTGCCGTGTTAAAACCATTGATCCGATGATGGTCAACCACGTGAGTAACCGTCACTTTATCAATGTCATCAGCTGATTGCTGTGGTTCGTTGTGGTCAACTAGCATCACTGAATCGACTTCGTTAGAAACCGTCTTGACGACTCGTGGTGCAGCAACACCGAAGTGGCTTAAAACAAAGTTAGTTTCCATGTTAGGTTCGCCAAGCGCTACAGCCTCAACGTCGTGACCTAATTTGGTTTGTAAATATGCGTATGCCATTGCAGCAACAATCGCATCAGTATCTGGACTCTTGTGCCCAAAAACGAGTTCTTTTGACATAAACTTATCGCTCCTCGTATCAATTGTGTTTTTACATACTAATCATACTATTAATTTTGTTGGATTTCTTGCAAACGTGCCAAATAATCTTTGGTTTTCAGATATTGGTCGAATTGAGCTAAGAAGTGGCCAATACGTGGGATTTTATCCTTACCACTTCTGAAGACAAAGGCTAATTCAAAGCGGATGTTAGGTTCGAAACGCGCCGTCCAAGTATCCGGCTGAGCACCCTGCCCCACCACGAATGAATTTGGCAGTGCCGTATAAGCTCCCGTTTGATTGGAGAACCGCAACAGCTGACTAGGTGTTGTGAATTGCGCCACGCTGTTTGGCAAATCAACCATGGCGTTTTTGAACGATTCACGCATCACGTGGTTCAAATAATATTCACCTGGATAAGTGACCCATGGACTGTTTGGCGTATCCGCAAACTTGATCCGCTTCTTTTTGCCGAGCTTCTCATCGTGGTGAATAAAGAGCAGATCATCACTAATTATTCGTTTGGATTCGTATGGTTTCCAGTTCTTAATCGACTCATCTGGCAAGTACATAATGGCCAGATCAATTTGGTTATTTTCCAACTTATCCCAAATTTCCTTACGAGTCAGCATGTGTAAAGTGATCTTGACTTCTGGATTTTCGCGGTAGGACTGAATAACGAAGTCCTCAAAGACGCTATCTTCAACCGATGCCAACATCCCAATATTAATGTCACCTTGAGTGGCACTAGTAGATTGCTGAATCTCATCAGTAGCATCGTTTAAAACGCCATAAATCTTGTGGGTTGCATCTAGCATGGTATATCCAGCATCAGTTAACCGTAATTTTTTCCCAACTGAGTAGAATAAACGTGCACCAACTGTCCGTTCCAATTTTTTGATTTGCTGAGTTAATGCAGGTTGGGTAATTCCCAAAATCTGTGCGGCCTGCGTGTAATTCATCGTTTCAGATAATTGTAAAAAATAAGTCAGTGTTTTAGATGAAAAAATACTTTCTTGCTTGCTTTTCATGTGGGCGCCTCCTAAATGGGTTGTCCTTAATGTTTTATTATCAAAACTATAATAACCATCTTCGGCCGAATACGCAATTATTGTAATCCGAAAATAACTAAATACTAATAAAAATTAAGACAATGTTAAAATAGTTGGCTTATTTCGTAACACTTCGGGAATACCTTCCGATTCTGTATCAATGACGAATGACCCATTAGAATAGCGATTATTCATTGGATGTTCAGCTGGTAAAATGTCGTGCAAGCGTCGTCTGTCAGTAATCACTTCAAGCGGTGAGGACTTATCACCTAATCTTAAGAAATCAACGACCTCATGTGGATTCGACTTCAACGCGTGTAGGACTAAGACACCCTTGCGTGCCCGACTAGTGACTGGTAATTCACTAACTGACATTTTCTTAAAGGCGCCACGTTGCGTAATTAACGCTACTGTATCATCATCGTTAACCAACTGCAGGTCTACCACTGAATCGCCTTCGCCAAGATTCATCGAACGCACCCCAGTCGTGCGGGCACCGTTAACGGAAACCTCTGCCAGGTCGTAACGTAAGGCTAACCCGAAGCGAGACATCAATAACACAGACGCCTTGGCAGGTTGTGGCAAGTAGGTGACATTCACAATTTTAGCTTGATCAGACTTTAATTTTTCGAAGACCTTAGCACTAGACTTATACGTCCGGCCAGGTAACAGATTCTCAAACGCTGTCCGTTTAATGTACCCATCATCAGTAGCAATCAGGAATTCACCAGGGGCTTTAAGAGAATTAAAGGCGTATGTGGCAATGATTTCTTCATCGTCTGCAAGGCCGATCGTTTGCGAGATATGTTCACCGGTATCCTTCCAGCGCGCATCGGTAATTTCATGCACCGGCCGGTAAATTAAATTCCCTTTATTGGTGAACATAAACAAGTGATCCAAGGTACTGAGCTTTTCGGTAAAAATCGGATAATCCTCTTCCTTAAGCCCGTTATCTTCAGGGTCAGAAGCATTGTAAGACCGCACACCACTACGTTTCAGATATCCGTCACGGCTAACCATGACGACAACATCCTCATCGGGCACCATTACTTCCGTTGAAATCTTCAATGGTGTGATTTCAGCCTGAATCTCAGTGCGCCGATCATTACGGTACTGCTTGTTAATCTCACGCAGTTCTTTCCGTAAGACTTTGTTCAAAGCCTTAGGATCAGCCAAAATTTCTTTATACGTTGCGATGTTTTTGGCGAGCTCTACCGCTTCCTTTTCCAACGCGGTGACATCAGTGTTGGTCAACCGGTAAAGTTGTAAGGCAACAATGGCGTCGGCTTGCTCTTCGGAAAAATCGTAGGTAGCGACTAAGTTATCACGGGCATCTTTACGGTTCTTGCTGGCTCGAATAGTCGCAATCACTTGATCAAGAATGGAAAGTGCCTTAATCAACCCTTCAACAATGTGTTGACGTTTAGCCGCTTTATCTAAGTCAAACTTAGTCCGGCGGGAAATGACGTCTTGTTGGTGTTCCAAATAAGCGGACAAAATAGTCTTCAGACCAACGTGTTCAGGCCGCATATGATTAATGGCCACCATATTAAAGTTGTAGGTAACCTGGAGATCGGTATTCTTGAATAAGTAGTTCAAAATACCACTGGCATCCACGTCTCGCTTGAGTTCAATGGCAATGGAGAGTCCATCCCGGTCGGATTCGTCACGAACTTCAGAAATACCATCCACTTTTTTGTTTAGCCGAAGCTCATCAATGCGCTTGACCAACGCGGCTTTATTGACCTCGTATGGAATCTCACTAACCCGAATCAACTGTTTGTTACCACGAAGTTCTTCAATGGCAGTCCGTGAACGTACGACCACTCGACCACGGCCGGTTTCGTACGCCTGTTTAACGCCATCGATCCCTTGCAGAATCCCACCAGTTGGAAAATCGGGGCCTTTAACAAATTGCATTAATTGTTCCAGATCAGCCTTAGGGTGGTCCAGCAAGTAAAGCAAGGCGTCAATGACTTCACCTAAATTGTGAGGTGGAATATCCGTTGCATAACCCGCGGAAATCCCGGTGGCACCGTTAACTAACAGGTTGGGGAACTTTGCTGGCAACACGGTTGGTTCATACTCTGTATCATCGAAATTAAGCACCATATCGACAGTTTCTTTATCGATATCCCGTAGCATTTCGCCAGCAATTTTACTCAAACGGGCCTCGGTGTAACGCATAGCTGCAGGCGGGTCACCGTCCATCGAACCGTTGTTACCGTGCATTTCAATCAACGGTTCCCGGACTTTCCAATCCTGACTCATACGGTTCAGTGCTTCATAAATGGAACTGTCACCATGGGGGTGAAAGTTACCCATGACGTTACCCACGGCTTTAGCGGACTTTCGGAAGGGCTTATCGTACGTATTGCCATCCTTGTTCATCGCAAATAAGATTCGTCGTTGAACGGGTTTTAAGCCATCGCGAATGTCTGGCAGTGCCCGTTCTTGGATAATTGATTTTGAATAGCGACCAAATCGATCACTCATAACTTCTTCTAATGTGAGCTCTTGAATCTTAGTTCCTGCCACTCAAAGGACTCCTTTCATACCTATTTAGTTGAAGCTGGCTCGTGATGAGCCTCATTTGCTAAGTTATTATCGAGAATGCTGCCCTCTTCTTCCATGGTAAAGGCAACGTTGGCCTCGATCCACTTCCGTCTGGGTTCAACTTTATCGCCCATCAGCGTCGTAACTCGACGCTCTGCCAAAGCAGCATCATCGATTCGAACTCGAACCAACGTCCGGCCTTCCGGATTCATGGTTGTTTCCCAGAGCTGTTCAGCATCCATTTCACCAAGACCTTTAAACCGTTGCAATTTATAACCCTTCAACCCCTTGGTCTTAACTGCCAGTTCTTCGTCAGTCCAAGCGTATTCGTCAACCTGCTTTTTGCCGTTCCCTTTTTGAATCATGTAGAGCGGTGGCAAGGCAATGTAGACCCGGCCAGCATCGATCATTGGCCGCATATACTTGTAGAAGAACGTCAGCAGCAAGATTTGGATGTGGGCGCCATCGTCATCGGCATCGGTCATGATAATGATCTTGTCGTAATTAGCGTCTTCAATATTAAACTCAGAACCAACCCCCGCACCAATCGTGTAGATCATGGCATTCAGTTCTTCGTTTTTCATCACGTCTTCCAACTTGGCTTTCTCGGTATTCAAAACTTTACCACGTAAGGGCAAAATTGCCTGGAATTTACGGTTTCGACCCTGCTTGGCAGATCCACCGGCAGAATCACCTTCAACTAAGAAAAGCTCGTTCTTATCGGCGTTCTTCGATTGTGCCGGAGTTAACTTACCCGACAACAATCGTTCCTTATGCTTATGCTTCTTACCTGAGCGGGATTCATCCCGCGCTTTCCGGGCCGCTTCACGGGCGGTTCGTGCCCGCAATGACTTGTGAACCAGCATTTGGGCGAATTCGCCGTTTTCCATCAGGTAGTAACCGAGTTGTTCGCTAACCACGTTATCCACGATGGCGCGGGCTTCCGGCGTACCCAATTTTTCCTTGGTTTGACCCTCAAACTGTAAAATTTCTTCTGGTACTCGAAGTGAAATGACAGCGGACAGTCCTTCTCGAACGTCGGAACCATCTAAATTCTTATCCTTTTCCTTAAGTAATCCCACTTTACGGGCATATTCATTGAAGGCTTTTGTCCAAGCACTGCGCATCCCAGCTTCATGTGTCCCACCATCTGGCGTGCGGACGTTGTTAACAAAGGAAAGTAAGTTTTCGGAATAACCGTCGTTGTACTGAGCAGCCACCTCAACTTCGACGCCTTGCTTGCTGCCATCGAAATACATGATGTCTCCGAGGGTTTCCTTATCTTCGTTCAAGTAGGCAACAAATTCCTTGATACCTTCTTCATAGTGGAAGACTTCTTCTTGTTCCTGGTCCTTACGCATATCAGTTAGCGTAATTTTAACGCCCTTTAATAAGAACGCGGACTCACGTAGTCGTTCTGAAAGTGTGTTGAAATTAAACACAGTGGTTGTAAAAATACTGCTATCCGGTTTGAAATGAATCTTGGTTCCAGTTGGCTTGCGGGTATTACCCTTCTTAACCAGTGTAGTGATTGGATGACCGCCATCTTTGAACTGCTGCTCATACATCTTGCCGTCACGAACAATGTTAACCGTCAGTTCGGAAGACAGTGCGTTAACAACACTAGCGCCCACACCGTGTAACCCACCAGAGGTTTTATACCCCCCCTGACCGAATTTACCACCAGCGTGCAGCACCGTTAAAATCACTTCAGGCGTTGGTTTCCCCGAAGCGTGCATTCCCACGGGCATCCCACGACCATGATCGGTTACAGTGATGCTATTGTCTGCTTCGATGACAACGCTGATCTCGTCCCCATAACCAGCTAAAGCTTCATCCACAGCGTTATCAACTATTTCATATACTAAATGATGCAATCCACGGGCATCGGTAGAACCAATGTACATCCCAGGCCGTTTTCGAACAGCCTCAAGCCCTTCTAGAACCTGGATTGATGAATCATCATAAGTTGCTTTTTTACTCGGCACCAAAAAGACCCCTTTCACTGTTAATTACGGTATTTATTCAAAATCCATGATAACGATAAAATTATTCTGTCAAGTAGGCCGAAACATGCTAAAATATTAGCCGTGACACGTCATCATGACAATGGAGGAATGAGACTTGAAACTCGCACTTTTATTAATAATTGCCTACCTTTTAGGCGCGATTCCTAACGGCGTCTGGATTGGTAAGGGCTTCTTTCATACCGATATTAGAAAAGCTGGCTCCGGCAATATTGGAACCACTAACACGTATCGCGTACTCGGCCCAGTCGCCGGCACCGCCGTTTTAATCTTAGATTTAGCAAAGGGAACGGTGGCAACGTTGCTGCCAGTATGGTTCCTCAATTTTCATCTAAGCCAACACTCCCCCATCCTCTTGCTCTTTGGCTTTATGGCCATCCTTGGTCACACCGTCTCGATCTTTGATCACTTTAAGGGCGGTAAGGCCGTTGCAACCAGTGCGGGCATGTTACTCGCTTACAATCCGCTGCTCTTCGTAATCGCGTCAGTGTGTTTTGTTAGCCTTATCTATTTAACCAGCATGGTTAGCCTTGCGTCAATGATTAGTTTTACGATCATATCAATTTTATGCTTGGTGATTCAGGATTGGTATTTGTCTGCGCTAGCAATTTGCCTAACCGTTTTTGTTTACTGGCGTCACCGATCAAACATCAAGCGGATCATGAATGGGACGGAAAACATGGTGTCTTTTGGTCTAGGAAGTAAACGGCGAAAACGTCAGGAACCACATCAAGATTAATCGCTGCACGCATCACAAGTACTATCATATAAGTAAAAATAGAGCTGTGTCAAAATAATTTTTTGACACAGCTCTATTTTCGCGTAAATTTAGAAAAAGCGGATCTGGAAACCAGCATTAAATGATTCTTTAGGGCCCGTTTGATGAATGTCCATCTTGTGGGTAAATTCGCCGTCACTGGCAACGTTATCCGCAATTCCCCACCATGGTTCCAGACAAACAAATGGTGCTCGCTTCGGATACGGCGACCAGATGCCCACGTAAGGCGCATTCTGAAGCGTCAAAGCAACCCCATGATCGTTTAATTGCGTGCTTAACATCAGGGTCGTCTCAACGTGATCTAAATCAAGAATGAGTGCGTCCTGGTCAAATAAGTCGTGATCAAGAACCATTGGGGTGCTCAAGTTCAAGGTTTTCTCGTGTTGAACGTCATTATAGGGCCCCACCAACGGAATCTGCTGATAAGCCTTTTTAGGTGCAACGGTTACAAAATAATCAGAGAAATCACCATTCCCTGGTTCTAACGGCACGTTAAAGGCGGGGTGACCACCAATTGAAAATGGCAGTGTGACATCTTTGCTAGGATTGCTAACGGTATAGTGAACCGACAGCGTGTGCGCATCCAAGGTGAAAGTGACCTGTAACGTGAACTCAAAGGGATACTTCTCCCGAGTTTCGTCATCAGCTTCCAATTGAAAAACAGCGTGGTCATTTTCGTGCTCAATCACCATGAAATCCATGTCCCGCGCAAATCCGTGCTGCGTCATGTGATAGGTCTGCCCATTAACGGTGTACTGATCATCCTTTAAACGCCCCACGATCGGAAACAAAACCGGCGCGTGGCGACCCCAAAATTTAGGATCCGCCTGCCACATGTATTCGTTCTGGTCATCAACGCTCTTAACACTAGCCAACTCAGCACCGTGTTCGTTTATCTTAACTTGTAACTCGTCATTTTTAAGTTCGATCACTGTTAAAACCCCATTTCTCATCAGTCTTCAAGATTAGTATAGACCATTGGCTAGTTCCTTTCAATCACGAACTCAGTTTAACCAATCCGGATGACAATGCAAAGCCATCAGCTTGCGAAGTCTTGTGAAGGTGACTACAATTAAATTAACTTGAAAGCTAGTCTTTCACAAGAGGCGATAATCATGACGAAAGCAGTTTCTAATTTACCAACCACCATGCGCGCTTGGGCGGTTACTGAACCAGGTCCCATCGATGGCGACAAAAGTCCATTGGCATTTACGACCAAACCGGTGCCGACACCACAGCGCGGTGAAGTGTTAGTCCGGGTATTGACCTGTGGTGTCTGCCACACTGATTTACACGTGTCTGAGGGCGATTTGCCAGTGCATCAAGAACACGTTACCCCCGGTCACGAAATCGTCGGTGAGGTAGTCGCAATTGGACCTGACGCCCACCGCTTCGAACTTGGCGACCGGATTGGTGTGCCTTGGCTGCGCTGGACCTGCGGCGTTTGCCAATATTGCCGTTCCGGTCGCGAGAACCTGTGCCCTAATTCCCTCTATACTGGCTGGGATCACGATGGTGGTTACGCGGAATACACAACGGTACCTGAAGGTTTTGCCTACCGGATACCAGAGCGATTTGAGTCGCAAACGGCTTCACCGTTGCTTTGCGCCGGTATCATCGGTTACCGGGCCTTTCGCCGGGCCAACGTGCCAGCTGGTGGTCGACTGGGGCTGTATGGTTTCGGTGGCTCAGCACACATCACGGCACAGCTAGCCATCGACCAAGGGATTGAGGTTCATGTGTTAACACGCGGTAAGGATGCCCGTAAGTTCGCGCTTTCTCTGGGTGCCAAATCAGCTGCTGGCGCCTATGATCTGCCACCCGTTAAACTGGATTCCTCGATCATCTTTGCGCCAGTGGGCGACATTGTTCCCAAGGCACTGGAAGGCTTAGCTCCTGGTGGGACTTTAGCACTAGCTGGCATTCACTTAACGGACATCCCGTCCTTAAATTACCAGGATCACATTTTCCACGAGAAGAATTTAACCAGTGTTGAGTCCAACACCCGCCACGATGGCGAACAGTTCCTGAAACTAGCAGACCGGCTGGACATTCATCCTGAAACTACGCCGTACGCCTTTGATAAGGCGGATGAAGCTTTGCGCTACGTTAAAAAAGGCGATATTCGCGGGGCTTGTGTCTTGAAGATCGGCGAAGATTAAGCCAAATCGCTTAGTTAATCAAAAACGTCTAATTACCATTTTTTGGTAATTAGACGTTTTTAGTTTGTCGTCATTAAAGAATATAACGTGACAGATCCTTGTTTTTTACAATGTTGCCGATTTTATCATTGACGTAGCTTTCGGTAATGGTAATATCACCCATCTGCATATCCGGCCCTTCATAGAGCAGGTCTTCCAGCAGTTTTTCAAGCACGGTATGCAGTCGACGAGCACCAATATTTTGGTTCTCGTGGTTCAACTGATAAGCCAGCTCCGCGATGCGGTTAATCGCTTCAATGGTGAAGGTCACCTTAATGTTATCCGTGCCGATCAACGCAATGTATTGCTTAACTAAGGCGTTATTCGGTTCGGTCAAGATCTTAACGAAGTCTTCCTGACTTAATTCATCCAGTTCAACCCGGATTGGGAACCGGCCTTGTAATTCAGCAATCAAATCGCTTGGTTTGCTTTCAGCAAAGGCACCGGCGGCAATAAACAGAATGTGATCAGTGTTAATAGCACCGTACTTCGTCTGTACTTGGGTACCTTCAACGATTGGTAAAATATCACGCTGAACACCCTCACGGGAAACTTCACCGCTGTTTTTATCAGACTTTGAAGTGATCTTATCGATTTCATCAATGAAGATAATACCAGTATCTTGTGCCCGTTGAATGGCATCGTGGTTAATATCAGCATTATTAACCAGCTCTTCGGATTCTTCCTTAATCAAGATCTCACGGGCTTCTGAAACGGGCACCGTCCGCTTGATACGCTTTTTAGGCATCATTTGGCCTAACGTCGAACTTAAATCAATACCCATTTGGTTCATCATCGGGTTATTACCCGCCATAGCTTGTTGCGGATCGTCCATTTCAATTTCAACTTCGGAGTTTTCCAGCAAACCGTGAGCCAATTGGTCGGAAACTGACATACGCTGGTTCTTAATTTCGTCAGTGACTTCTTCCTTAGGTTCGTCAGCGGTTGGCATATCGCCTTTTTGCATTTGGGAGAACATGTTCATCAGGTTAGAAAAATCAGCCTGTTGGTTTTGCTTCGGCTTTTTGCCAGGTACCAATAATTTGACTAACCGGTTATTAGCACGCTTCGTGGCTTCAGCACGGACGTTTTCGAACTGGTTATCCTTTTCCATTTTGACGGATACGTCAACCAGGTTACGAACCATTGATTCCACGTCACCGCCAACGTAACCGACTTCGGTAAATTTAGTGGCTTCAACCTTAACGAACGGTGCTTTCACAATTTTAGCTAAACGACGTGCCAGTTCTGTTTTACCAACCCCAGTGGGGCCAATCATGAGCATGTTTTTAGGCGTAATTTCATCTTGCATGTCTTTTGACAGCTGCATACGCCGGTAACGATTCCGTAAAGCAATCGCAATCGACTTTTTAGCATCGTCTTGACCAATAATGTACTGATCGAGAAGAGAAACGATTTCGCGTGGTGTTTTTGTAATTGGGTCCAATCAAATCCCTGCTTTCTGTTGGGTTATAATTCTTCGGAAATGATGTTGTGGTTTGTAAAGATGTCGATGTCACCGGCAATGCCAATGGCGGTTTCGGCAATTTCTTTAGCACTCATGTCTTTAGCATGGTGATGTAGCGCAGTTGCGGCAGCTTGGGCAAAGTTGCCACCAGAACCGATGGCTAAGATGTCATCGTCTGGGGCAATCACTTCACCGGAACCAGAAACTAGCAGCATATCCTTATCATTCATGACGATGAGCAAAGCTTCCAGTTTCTGTAAGTTTTGGTCTGAGCGCCAGTCCTGGGCGAGTTCAACGGCTGCCCGTTCCAGGTTGCCGGAAAATTCATTCAGTCGGGCTTCAAATTTTTCTTCAAGTTTAAAGGCATCAGCCACACTGCCCGCAAAGCCGACGACCACTTGATCGTTGTAAATACGGCGGACCTTATGTGCCGTCCCCTTCATAATCACTTTTTCACCCATCGTAACTTGACCGTCTCCGGCCATGGCATTGTGCCCATTATGACGCACGGCAACGATGGTAGTTGCCTCAAATTTTACTGGCATGTGTTAAACCCCTGCTTTCTTTAATCATGAGTGGCGCGTGGAAAGTAACGACGATAATCACGCTGCAGCTGTGACTTGGTAACGTGCGTATAGATTTGTGTCGTCGATAGACTGCTATGACCCAAAAGTTCCTGAACGGTTCGTAAATCAGCACCGTGATTCAGCAAATGAGTGGCAAAGGTATGCCGCAACATATGCGGGTGAATGTCACCCGTCAGTGTGCTACGAGCAATCATCTGATTCAAAACGTATTCAACTCCCGTAGACGTGATGGGATCTCCGTAATGGTTAATAAAGACAACCTCATGGTCCTTATGATACTGTTGCATCAATGGTTCCCTGGTTATTTTCAGATACGTTTGCAAAGCATCCTTCGCGTAGTGGCCAAATGGCACGTAGCGCTCCTTGTTACCCTTACCATGAATCAACATCAGCTGACCGTCAAAATCAACGTCAGTTAACGTCAGTCCGCATAATTCACTGACCCGAATACCAGTAGCATAAAGGACTTCCAATATCGCCGAGTCCCGTTTTGCAAGCATGGTATCAGGATTCTCGCTAGCGGCCTTGAACAGCGCCGTCATTTCCTTTTCGTAGAAAAATCGGGGTAATGGCTGGGGTCGCTTCTTTAAGGTCACGTACGCAAACGGATTAACCTTGACTTGATCCTCACGAATCAAGAAATCGTAAAATGACCGTAAGCTGGAAATCTTTCGAGCAATCGTGGTGCGTGCCTTATGGTCATCGTATAACTGACTCAGGTACACTTGAACATCCAGCTTGGATACCGCTAATAAGTCAGTGTCGCCTCCAGTATCGACGAGAAACTTTTGGAAAGCGGCCAGATCTTCACGATAAGCCTTAACAGTCTCAGGCGAATACTGCCGTTCACTTTCCAGGTAGGTGATAAACAATTCAACTGGTGTTGCCATGAAAATCGCCTCCATGATTGTAATGTATCAAAAAACCAACCCCGATGCAATACATTTGGTCAAGGTTGGTCAAACTTAAACTTCTCGTAACTATTTTTGAACGGGTTCTTCATAATCGCCGTTTGGACAAACGACTTGAACGCCGCCTTTGATTTTCTTTTCTACTAGGAAGTGACCGTCTTTAGGACAATCACGGCCAACTGGTTTATCCCAGGTGACAAAATCACAATCAGGGTAGCGTGAACAGCCGTAGAATAAGCGGTTTTTCTTTGACTTGCGTTCGATAACTTGTCCTTCATGACACTTTGGACAGATGACGCCAATTTCTTTAACGATTGGCTTGGTATTGCGACAATCTGGGAACCGTGAGCAAGCATAGAATTTACCGTAACGCCCCATTTTGATCACCATTGGTGCGCCACAGATATCGCAGTCAAAGCCAGCGGGTTCATCCTTAATTTGAATCTTCTCAATGGTATCTTGAGCATGACTGACTTCGTTTGAGAACGGTTTGTAGAAACTATCGACAACCTTCACCCAATCTTGGCTGCCCTCTTCAATACCGTCCAGTTGTTTCTCCAAATCAGCGGTAAAGTTAATATCCACCACGTCTGGGAAATAATCCTGAATAATTGTATTAACAATTTCACCCAATTCAGTTGGTTCAAACCGGCGACCCACTAATTTAACGTAGTACCGACGCTGAATCGTATCCAGGGTTGGTGCATAGGTCGATGGCCGACCCACACCATTTTCTTCCAAGGCTTTGATCAAGTTAGCTTCAGAATAGCGTGCTGGTGGCTGAGTGAAATGTTGTGCCGGATCAGTTTTAGATAAGGTTAATTGATCGCCTTCATTCAGATCAGGCAATAAATTATCCTTTTCCTTACCATCCTTGTAAATCTTCAAGAAACCATCGAATTTTAATTTCGATCCGTTAGCTCTGAAGGTAACGCCGTTTTGCTCGATGGTCACAGCCATGGTATCCATAACCGCATTGGTCATTTGACTGGCCATGAACCGGTTCCAGATCAAGGAATAGAGTTTGTACTGATCGTTGGTTAGATACTGCTTCAAATCGGCAGGTGTCCGGTAAACGGATGATGGTCGAATCGCTTCATGGGCATCCTGAGCGCCTTCTGGCAACTTACCCTTAATTGGCTTCGTTGCAGCGTATTCTGCACCATACTTCTCGTGAATGAAGGAAGAAGCTTCGTGCTTTGCAATGACGGAAATCCGAGTAGAATCGGTCCGCATATAGGTAATCAGCCCTTGGGAACCCTCTTTACCAATGTTGATTCCTTCATAAAGCTGTTGGGCAGCCATCATGGTTTTACGCGTTCTGAAGTTCAACTTTTTGTTGGCTTCCTGTTGCATGGCCGACGTGGTAAACGGTGGTTGCGGTGTGCGCTTCCGTTCTTTACGGGTAACTTTGGTGATATCAAAAGGCTTGTCGCGGTCTAATTGCGCTAACACCTTTTGTACTTCATCGTTATCTGGTAAATCGTGCTTTTTGCCATCCAACCCATAAAAGCTGGCATTAAACTTGGAACGCTTGAGCTTGAATTCAAAGTCAATTGTCCAATACTCCTCTGGAACAAAGGCTTTAATCTCGTTTTCGCGGTCAATGATCAGCTTCAGCGCAATGGATTGTACTCGACCAGCTGAAAGTCCTTTTTTAACCTTTTTCCAAAGTAGCGGTGAAATCGAATAACCCACCAGCCGGTCAAGAATCCGCCGAGCTTGCTGGGCATCAACCAAGTCCATATCAATGGTCCGAGGTGTCTTGAAAGCATCCTTAACGGCATCTTTGGTGATTTCGTTAAAGACCACGCGGTTCTTTTCTTTTGGATCTAAGTTCAACAAGTGAGATAAGTGCCAAGCAATTGATTCCCCTTCACGGTCCGGGTCAGCTGCGAGATAAACTTGTTTCGCTTTTTTGGCTTCAGAGCGCAATTCTTTGATCACGTCGCCCTTACCACGAATCGAGATGTAGTGCGGATCGTAATCGTGATCAACGTCCACACCCATCTTACTCTTTGGCAGATCACGGACGTGTCCTAGACTTGCCATCACTTTGTAGGTGCGGCCAAGATATTTTTCAATGGTTTTTGCCTTTGCTGGAGATTCAACAATGACAAGCTTTTTTTGTGGTTTTTTTCGTTTAGATTTTGTTGTTTTAGTTTTTGTAGCTTTTGCCTTTTTAGTTGCAGTTGCCATCTAATTACCCCTTCTAGTGAGTGTTAAATATTTAATGCGATGAGATTACTAAATCTTTCACATCATATTTCATAAAAATTAGATTGTCAACTCATAAAGAGTTCAAAAACTACTATATTATAGAGCAAATGGATGTCGTTTTTGTAAAGTATACCCGGGTGAATGCTGGTTATTTAGTCGCTAATGACGGGTATTCATCCAGTATATCCTCGGCTGTCAAAATTGCTTTGGCGCCAGCTTGAATCAATTGATTACACCCACAGGAGAGCGGATCGTCAATTCGGCCTGGAACTGCCATCACGTCTCGGTTATTCTGCAGCGCGATGTTAGCCGTAATTAAACTGCCACTTTTTTGCTGTGCCTGCACGACTAAGGTTGCCTGACTCACACCAGCAATCAGCCGGTTGCGCTCGACAAAATGATACCGTTTGCCCACTGCATCTAAGGGATATTCAGACAAGACCAATTCATGTTGAGCCATGTACTGCTGCAATTTCTGACTGCTTGCCGGATAACTCAGATTCAAACCAGTGGCAATCACACCAATCGTATGGCCACGATTTTGCAAAGTAATTTGGTGACTTAAACTGTCCACGCCCGCTGCCAGTCCCGACACGATCACCATATCTCTGGCTACCAATTCAGGCAACAACTGCCTCAACACAATTTCGGAATAGGCCGTGCTCTTGCGACTACCCACTACGCTCAATAAATGTTGGGCATTCAATAAATTGAGATTTCCCAGATAGAACAGAATCATTGGCGGCAACCAACTTTCCTTGAGCATCAGCGGATATTGGGGGTCAAAAAAAGTCAGGTAGTGCGACTCCTTTTCGTGTCGTGCCAATGCCTGACTAATTTTATCACTCATAAACCCTCGTTCGAACTTTTCCCGGTGCTGTGGCAAGATACCAGCAATTTCGCTGATATGAACGGGAAGTAAATTTCTCAACTGTCCCGGATGTTCAGTCAGCCATTGCGCCACCAGATATTCGCCCTTCATGCCGATTCCGGGAGTCAAATGTAAACGGAGTAAAAATTGATTCATCTTCACGGTAGTTCACCTCATACTTAGTTTCAGCAAACTACGGTAACTTAATTAAAATAGTTTGAAACTGGTGCAAAAGTGCGCCGATGGATCTTTGATGGTCCTAAATCGGCTAGTCCCTGCAAGTGGGCTTTAGTTCCATAACCAGCGTTGTGAGCAAATTCATAACCAGAATACAAAACGTCATAGCTTTGCATGAGATGATCACGAAAAACTTTTGCGACGATGCTGGCAGCCCCAATAGAAACACTTTTGGCATCGCCATGAATTAATTTTAATTGGGGAATGTCAGTATCAATTTGCATGGCATCGATGAGTAATTGGTCAGGCTGTGGCTGTAAGTGATTGACCGCAGCTAACATGGCTACACGAGTGGCTTGATAGATATTCAACTGATCAATTTGCTGGGCTGAAGCCGTACCGATTCCCACTGCGATTGCTTGATTCAAGATTTGCGGATAGAGTTCCTCTCGCAGGTGATCCGACAGTTGTTTGGAATCATTGACTTCAATCACATCAAAATCGTCAGGTAAAATGATTGCACAACTGACTACCGGACCTGCTAACGGACCACGACCCACTTCATCGATGCCAGCAATCAGTTGATGCCCCTGCTGACGAAATTGGCGTTCATAAAAAAAACGCTGCTCGAAAGCACGCTTTTCCTCTACTAGCTTGGTGATTCGATGCTGAGCCGAAACCATCAGTTTTTGAACGCCAGAACGTGGATCATCTGCATATTGGGCAAAAAGCGGATCATGGGAATCGGTCACTTGCTCAAATAACGGCGTCAGATCACGAATGGAGACTGTTTTAGCCACGAACCTCACCGTCCGTTCGGTTTAACGTGTAGCGACCTAATTTGCTTTTACGGATATCTAGAATAAGGCGGTCCGAAGCCCGTTCATAATCATCTTTCATCCCAAACTGTTTGGTTAATTTGAGCAGCAAATCAACGTCAGAAAGGTCGAAATCATTTTCCGTTAACTTATAGCGTTCTTGTAATGCTTTGGGATAATACTGCCGGAAAAACTTCAACGCGTAAAGGGCCACATCGTCGCTGGCAAAACGTTGATCCTTAATTGCACCAGTTAATGCCAATGCCTGACCGGTTTCCTCATCATCAAACTTAGGCCATAAAATCCCAGGAGTGTCCAATAATTGCAGCTTAGAAGACGAACGGAGCCACTGTTGTCCCTTGGTCACACCAGGACGGTCGCCAACTTGAGCGGCCCGTTTATTGACCAAACGGTTTAACAATGTGGATTTACCAACGTTTGGAATGCCAACCGTAATCGCACGAATTGGCCGTTCTTTCAACCCCTTTTGCTGCTCGTTATCGAGTTTGTCTGCCAGAATTGACTGTGAAATACGTGTAACAGTTTTAGTTGTAATGTTAGCCTTAGAATCCACCGCGATTGCTGGTAAACCTTGCCTCTTAAATTGCTTGATCCAATTTGCAGTCTGTTCTGGATCCGCCAAGTCACTTTTCGTCATAATGACCAAGTGCGGCTTATCCTTAATGATCCGTTCAATTTCGGGATTGCGGGATGATTGGGGAATCCGGGCGTCCACTAGTTCGAACACGATATCCACCACGTGTAAATTTTCTTCCAACTGGCGGATGGCCTTCGCCATGTGGCCAGGAAACCATTGAATAGTTGCCATATATTTTGATTGCTCCCTTTTTATTTAAAAATTAATCTGACTTTTGATGCAGTCACGAATAATATCGTGTCATTCTTTTGTAAAATGACATCCTTATTTGGTTGATAGAAGAGTATCTGTCCTTGTATTTTACCATCTTTAGCCAATCTAAAACAGCTACACTCAGACAAAAAGCAATCTTCCTTTCTGAAGATTGCTTTTGTAAATTTAGAAAAATACCTAATCTACTGACTTTAATGCTTCAAGCATATCCACGCTTTGAATCTTGCGGTTCATCGTATACATGACCATTAACGAGAAAATAATGGTCAACCCGACCGAGATTACGACATTGATCCATGAGAGACCCGGTGCAACCATCGCTGTCGCTGGTGGCAATAGATCCATAATATAGGCGTGGAACAAGTAGCCGGCGCCAATGCCAACCAAGATTCCAGCACCAGTTAAGATGTTAGTCTCGCGATAAATGTACATGAGCACCTCTCGCGGATAAAAGCCCAGCACCTTCAAAGTGGATAGTTCCCGCATACGCTCGGAAACGTTGATATTCGTCAGTGTGTAAAGAACAACCAGTGAGAGCAGCGACGCACTGACCACCAGTACAAGGATCAGGTTGTTCAAATTGCCCAAAATATTGGTGATGGTCTTCTTGGTCTCTCTTGATTGCACAGTCTCCACTGCCGCTTCCTGACGATTGAAATGGGAAGCAAAGGCATTCACCGACTTACTGGTGCTGTGCTTCAAGGTAACCAGGTAAGCATTAGGCGTCGCTGCCTTACCGTAAACCTTCTGATAGTATGCCCGGTTCATGTAAACGTAGTGGCCGGCATACATCGTGGTAATTGCCGCTACCCGAGCCTTGTGTGCCGTTCCATCAGTATCTTTAAGGTTGATAGTATCGCCGACGCTTGCACCCTGCAGCTTAGCCAGTTTCTGGGAAACCACTGCCCCACTGTCGGTCAACGAAAGTTTCTTGCTAGACTTATAATCACGGAGCTTGATGTACTGATCAAGCTGATTACGAGACTTAGGCACCATCAGTGCAATGTTTTCTCGCGTGTCAGAACCGTTGGTCGTTGCGTAGACATTCGCAAAATATGCTGCAGTGGTGCGCTTGACCTGGTTTGAATTCTTCACTGCCCCTTGTGCTTTACGAACTGCAGTGGTGCTAGCATTAGGGTTATACACAGTCACAAGATCATACTGGCTAATGTCGCCAAACTGCCGGGCAACAATGGTGTTCAACGAGTCGCGAATTCCAAATCCGGTAATCATCAATGCTGTGGCACCAGCGACCCCGATGATTGTCATAAACATACGACCCTTATAACGGAACAAGTTTCGGGCAGTCACTTTATAGGAAAAACTCATTTTCCGCCACAACGGTTTAATTCGTTCCAACAGGATCCGCGACCCATTTACCGGTGGCTTCGGTAGCATTAACTCAGCTGGAATGATCTTCAAAGAAGATCGAGCCGCCAACCACGATGCCAGTACCGTCGATGCTAATGCCAATATTAAGCCAACCACCACGTAGCCAATGTGTGGCGCTAATAGTAGAACCTTGAAGTTGAAGTTGGCTGTATACGCCCGAAAAATGATGCGAGGCAAGACAACTAATCCCAGTGCACTCCCAAGGACCGTCCCCGTTACAGCGGTAGTAATACTATAAACTAGAAACTCGCGCATAACCTCACCCTTAGTGTAACCGAGTGCCCGCATCGTTCCCATCTCAATCCGCTTTTCATCGACCATACGCTGCATTGTCGTAAAGCTGACCATGATTGCAATCAGGAAGAAGAATGCTGGAAATGAGCGGCCTAACACGTCAATCCGTTGTGCATCTTCGCCATAGTTATTGTAGCCGTCATTATAATTGTTTCGGCTCTCAACAGTAAAGGTAATATCGCTAAGCTGATTGCGCGTCGCCTTGGCTTTCGCGAGATCAGACTTCGCAGTATCCAAAGACTCTCGCTTAAAATTCAGGGCGCTTGACTGCTTTTTAAGCATCTGTAGCTTATTTTCTACTTGAGCAATGGCGGTCGCGTTGTTCGCCGACTTGGCCGCTGCCAGCTGCGTCGTGAGCTGCTGTTGCGCTGTGGTTAATTGCGTGCTAGCAGTCTTGATTGCCGCTTTACTATTTTGAATCTGGCTTTCCCCAGAACTTATCTTGTCATTCAGCTCCGTGCGTAGTTCAGCCACGCGTGTCTTGTTGCGTGCATTTAGCTTCTTCTGGAGCTTATCAGTTAACGTCTTGGCATGGTGCTCGTAGCTGGTTGAGTACGCCTGTCCATTAGGATGAGTAAAGGCCAGCCGGGCAACGTTCGGCTGGCTACTGGAAAACGCTGACTTGGTGACATAGCCGAAACCATAAAGCGTCCCGCTGCCGAGGCTAGTGGAACCGAGGCTATCCTTCTTCAGAAATTCGGTCGAGGTCGCAAACCCAACGATCTTGTAAGCCTGCCTCTTTAAGCCGGTAGTACTTCCAGTCTTTCCAGAAGCAAAAGTGACCTGCTGCCCAAGTTTATACTTTCCAGATAGCTTATCATTCAAGACGACTTCATTTGTGGCATGAGCTTTGCGCCCTTTCGTGATTGTGAGCTTTGATAGCTTATTCGGGTTACTCTGAATTCTCATCGCATGTTGGCTGTCCTTAATCACAACATCAGTTGTATGACCGAACTCCGCAGTCTTGATTCCAGACAACTGCCTCACCGTTTCACGGTCTTTAGCATTAAGTGAAACAGTCGACGTCACTTTCACATCAGCAAGCCTCTCAGCATTATAAGTCTTCTGCGCGGTACGGCGCATGTTTGGTCCGGTAACATTTAGTCCAATCAAAACAAACACGCCAAGCATCAAAAGAGCAGACACCGAAATGAACGCGCAATCGATAGCTTAAACTCACGAGCAATATTTTTATTTAACATCTTCATCGCCATCACCTACCATTCAATCTCGGCTACAGGAGTCGGCTTCTTATTACGTTTGTCTGCCTTAACTTGACCATCAGCAATTTCAATCACATGATCCGCCATTGGTCGAATCATCAAATTATGCGTCACAATGATCACATTTTTGCCGGTCTCGCGAACAAAGTCCTGAAACAGTTGCAGGATTTTCTTACCGGTTTTGTAATCAAGAGCACCAGTGGGTTCGTCAGCCAGCAACAGATCTGGGTTCTTCGCCATAGCGCGCGCAATGGCGACACGTTGCTGTTCACCACCAGAAAGCTGAGCCGGAAAATTCTCAATACGATCCTTCAGTCCCACCTGCGTCAACGCCTGAACGGCATCGATTGCATCTGGCGCTATCTCTGCCGCCAGTTCAACGTTTTCAACAGTCGTGAGGTTCTGAACCAGGTTGTAAAACTGAAAAACAAACCCGACTTGTTTACGGCGGTATGTGTTGAGACCGCGCTTATCTAACTCGCCCAGTTCTACACCGTTAACGTTCACTGAGCCTGAAGTCAGATGATCCATGCCACCAAGCACGTTAAGCAGGGTCGATTTACCAGCTCCCGATGCACCTAAGATAATCGTTAGCTCGCCAGGTTCGATCTCAAAGCTGATGTTCTTGTTCGCGGTCACCGCATGACTTCCAGTGCCGTATCTCTTGGTCTCATTTTTGACAGAAATAAAATTCGTCATTGCATGTCTCCTCCAATTAGTAAATAATGAACACTGTGTTTATCAAACTACGGGACTATTAAACCATTTCATCCATCATTTTCTATGGTCAAAAATTAAAAAAGTGTTCATCAAATATCTGGAGGCACTCATGACAACTCATAAACAACGGAACGCACAAACTGAGTCGGCCATCGTTGACGCCTTGGTTAAAATCGGTCACGATAAACCGCTGAGCCAAATTACGGTCACTGATCTCATCAAAACAACCGGAATCAGCCGCGGCACCTTTTACCTGCACTATCTCGACAAAGAAGACCTGATTGAACAACTTAAGAATCAATTCATGTCCAAGTTTAAAAAAACTCTCGCAAATGAAATGGGAAATACCATGAATCTGCAGGAACTTGCCAACGGCGACCCCTACCCAGTCTTGATTGACGTGCTCTCCCCAGTCGCCAAAAATAGATCGTTGCTTGCCTTCTTATTTGGCGCCAATGGTGACGCACCATTCTACAGAACAATCGTCAACGAGCTGCAAATCGCGATTTTGCACAAATTACGAACTATTAAGGGAACCGTCACCTTTTGCCGAGAAGTTCCCCAGACGTATGCCATCAACCTCGTCACGAATACGATTGTGAGCACCATCATGGTCTGGCTGACAGACAATGACAAGCTAACTAGTAATGAACTGGCTCATGTCATCATGCGAGAACTCTATCTTTCGCCTTACCAAATACTGGAAATTGATTCATAGTTGAATGATTCGTGGAAGGAACCTAATACTCACAAACAGCAAAAAGCCTAGCTTGGCAAAGCGCCAATGCTAGACTTTTAGTCTGTTATTCACTGTGGAAAATTAGTTCTTTTTTCGACGATCAGCTAAGCCAAACAGTCCGAGTAGTGAAACCAACATGCCAAGCAGACCACCCAGTTTAACGGTGTCATTTTGAGCATCATTTGTTTGAGGTAAAACAGCTTGTGAATTGCCTTTTGCGTTGGTATTCATACTTCGAGTGGCACCATGCTGCATGGTAACCACTGCGGTCCCTCTCTGTTGATCAGCTTGACCACTTTGAGCAGATGATTGATGACCTGAAGTCTTGTCACCTTGAACATCACTACTCTCGTCGCCTTGACCATGAGTGTTTGACCCGTTATCAGGCGCAACATTGTTGACGGTATCATTATTGCTATCATCGGTAACCGTTCCGGTTGGGTTGTCAGTGGTTGAACCGCCACCAGTAGGATTCGAATCAGAACCACCATTACCGCCGTTATTGTTGCCGCCATTTCCACCGCCGCCAGTAGGCGAGTCTGCAGCGTAGACATAGGTTACAACAACGTCGCCATCTCCAACTGTACCGGTTGGATCACCTTCAGTCTTCACCAAATGATACCCAGGGATGATCTTAGCACTGGTTGTGTAACTATCATTAACGTTGAGCTGGTCTTGAACCGTTGAATCAGCGATTGGATTGCCATTTTGATCAACGTAGTTCGTTGTGACTGTGTAATTGTCGTTTACGATGTTTACCGTGCCTGGGATAACTTTAATATCGTAGTTAGGATTGTCACCCAAGTTTGCGTTGATCGCATATGAGCCAATTGCAACACCATCGCCGCTCAGAACTGACTCAAAGTTAATGGCAACTCCAAGTGCTGGCTTGCCAACAATTTCAGGGGTAATCTGGCTCGCATCAAATGACTGACCGGTGTACTTCTGATTAATTGTCGGTTCAATAATCGTGATCGGTGCTGGCGAGATGGTGAGGAAGCCCTCGGTCACACCAGTAATTTGATAGTTGGGATTAGCCGCTTGAAGATCGGCAAGGCCTTTTGCACTCAATTTAACCGCATATTGGCCGACGTTTTGACTCGTAATCCCAGACAAATCGAAGTCAGCAGCTGTCCATGCTGAGGCCGTCAAGCCGGATCCCGGAACGTCGGCGAAAATAACGTCATACGTCTTAGGATCAGTCGTCGCATCACCATCATAGAACTTGTTAACGTTTTGAATCGTTATATCTGAGGATGAAATCTGTCGCTGAAGGATGTTTAATGATCCCGTCTGGAACACTGCAGCACTTAAATCGTAGTTCGGATTAGCCGCTTTTAATGCTGCAATTCCTTGCTCACTCAATTTAACGGGATATGAACCAACATCTTGACTAGTAATGCCAGATAAGTCGAAATCTTCAGCGGTCCAAGTCGGTGCGGTTAATCCTGCCGGCAAAGTGACTGTATAAGTCGTTGGATCGGTAGAGGCATCACCATCATAAGTTTTCGTCTTACCGGCAAGCGTAATCGGTCCGGCTGGTTGGGCTGGCGTAATAGTCAATTTACCGGAGACCACCTTAATATCATAGTTAGGATTATCTGCCGTATTAGCAGTCACAGCAATGGTGTAAGTTCCAGCGTTAATATCATCTGACAAATCCGATAAAGTATAGTTTACTGCCGCACCATTGGCCGGTTTGCCAGTCATCGTGACGTCTTCCACACCAGTGTATCCTAAGCCATCGTAAGTTTTTGCTTGGTCATTTGCCTTAATGGTCACTTCAGCCTGATTAATGGTAAATGTGCCAGCCGTGACATTGTCCGAAGTAAACGTGTAATTGGGATTAACAGCCTCAATTGCTGCGATACCAGCCGCACTCAACGTAACCGTATAGTTGCCAACGTTTGGACTGTTAATACCGGATAAGTCGAAATCATCAGCGGTCCAAGTTGGCGCCGTTAAATCATCCCCAAGCGTAACTGTATACTTCGATGTATCGCTTGAAGTTGTGCCATCATACGTCTTACTGCTATCGCCCACAGTAATGCTGCCAGTATAGGCAGCTGGCGTAATCGTAAACGTGCCAGATTTAACCGAAGTGGCATCAAACAAGTAATCGGGATTTGCAGCAGCCAATTTTGATAAACCGGTGGCATTCAAACTGACTGGGTAAATCCCAGCCTCAGCACTATCAATCCCAGATAAGTCAAAATCAGAATTATCCCAGGTTGGATTGATTAATCCATTGATACCAGTCAACTTAAATTGAGTGGCATCCACGACGGTTGTGCCATCATAAACTTTTGAGCCGGCCTGATTCTGAACACCATCATTGAATGAGAGCGAATTGGCGTTCACGACCTGTTGATACTTAACCGTATAGGTATTACCCTTCGCGGAATACGTCCCATCAGCGTTGGCCTGACTGGCTTTAAACGTAGTCGTCACTTTTGGAAATGTGTTAATTGCATTCACGCTGTCCTGCTCAAGTTGATAGGTAATACCATTGTGAACAATGGTTGCGGGTACTAAGTCAGCCGTTGCGTAAGAACTATCTGGGGTCCCAGTGGTTGTCACAGGTGTGGCAATCGAATTGCCGTTTGGATCAACAAAATTGTACGTATCGGTGACAGTGGCTTTGACAATATCATAGTGCCAAATAAATCCAGGATAACTTGAATTTAATACCACTGCATCATCAATGCCTAACGCGGTTGCAACTTGGGGAATATTCTGATAACCAAAACCATAGCCAGCTATCGTATATGCCCCTTGAGTATCTGAATAATTATCTGTCAAGTACATGACCGCACTGTCTTTGGCCCCGATATAGGGTCCAATCCAACCAGAGGTCACGCTGGAATTTGGATCAGGGACAATTGAAACTGTTGCGGCTGAACTAGCATCAGTAAACGGTGCAGGTAGCGTGACAGAATCAAAATGAATCTTGAACTTCTGCCGCCCTTCATAACCCCCTGCGATGGGTGTAACGGTTAGTCCTGAAGCATTGATGTTGTTTGTGGAAATCCAGTTGTTAATATCCTGAGTAACTGTGCTTTGAGGATCAGTTGAAACAACGGCATTCCCACTTTCATCAACGTCCCCAGCAACAAATCCTGCAGGAATCACCAAAAATTCAGTTAGGTTGGTAATGGTCTGCAGACCTCCGTTAAACCGAACAATCGGAATTGATAACGGCAAGGACGATCCTTGTGCAATAATATAATTATTGTAGTTGGTTGTTTGACTCGGATTACCATCAGCGTTCAGCCCAACGTGAGGTACCCCTGAGGTTTGAGTACTAATGTCAACATAGTAATTTGCTTGATAAAGCGAAGCATTGGAGGTTGAATCGGAAACATTGATTGTCCCCTTGACCATGTTACTATCATTCAAGTTTAGGGTTGGGTTACTGGAATTTAACTGATTAATTTCGGCAGAGGTCAGATTAACTGCATATGAGCCAGCAGTTGCTGTGTTAACCTGCGAAGTATCAAAGTTAGCAATTGGAACCGTGTACACAACACTCCCATCTTCAGTGTTAGTATAGAACACCGTCCAGTCACTAGGAACGGTGGCATTAGTTCCATTTGCGACAGTCACGTATAACGATTGTGGCAAACTTTGGTTAACTTTAATGGTTGTCCCACCTACTGCCAGTGCAACGTTATTTTGTATGACATACGAACCTGGAGCGACACTGTTTGCTTTAATATCAAAATTCTTGTTGAGGTCCTGTAACTTTTGCAGCCCCTGAGCAGACAACGTAATCGCATAATTGCCAACGTTTTGGCTGGTAATAGCTGCATCGATGTCACCGGAATCAACGGAAACGGTATATTGTCCTGCGACGATTGCACCTGTTGCGTCGGTTACCGGTGTCCAGTCCGTGGAACCCGTCAAATAACTTGGGAGCGTCACCGTATATGATGTCGGATTGGTTGTGGCGTCATTATCCTGCACTTTACTGCCACCAGACACGGTAATAGCATTAGCTGGAATTGGGGCTTTAGTAATGGTGATGTGGCCAGCAGTCACATCATTCGCCGTTAAATTGGCATTCTTGTTAATACTATTCAACTTTGCCAACCCAGCAGCGGATAACGTCACTGAATAAGTCCCAGCGTCTTGTTGAACATCACTAGTGTCGAAATCACCAGAAGACAGTAAGACTGTATATTGACCAGCATTAGTTTGTGCGTACCAACCCGTGGGAGCGGTAAGGCCATCGCCTAACGCAACGTCAAGTGATGTTGGTGTCGCGGTGCTATCGTCATAATACTTGGTTGTATCACCAATCACGACTTTAGTGGCCAAGATTGCTGGTAAACTTTTTACTTGAGGCGTCTTTAAAGCAGTATTAACAGCTGTTTTTGTCTGATTGGTGTTGCTCATTTCACCAGTGGCAGTGTTAGAATTAGCTAATTTATCTGAGTTGGATGTCGCATCAACCTTAGCTTCAGCTTCAGAACTTGAATCCACAGTGTTACTTTTATCACTAGTCGAATCCTGAGTGGTATTTTGATCTGATGAAGCTAAAGCCTTAGCGGAATCATCCTTGACTGGTGAAAAATCCGAGCTAGTAGTATTTAATTGATCTGTTGTCGAATCTGATTCTTGAGCATCAGCGGTGTTCGAAGTTACAGCGCTTGATGTCTCTGAGGTATCTTGACTCGAAGCATCATTAGTTGTCGCGTTGACGATACTAAGCGTCTTTGACTGATTGTTAGTTGCCCCTGCTACATCACTGTTAGCAGCGGTAGAATCCTCTGTCGTAGTTGCTTGAGCAGAAGTTGCGGTACCACCAAGCACCATTAAAGTGAAGGCAGTGGCTGTCACCCAAAATTTACCTGACTTATAAAGCTTATAATGTAAACCTGATTTACCAATAGTATGATAATTATTTCTCGATACTTTTCAATAGTCTTTTTGCATGCCGTACCCCTCCAAATATCCGTATGACGCCAATAAAAATCATTGAACTGCTTACGAAATCAAGTATAACCCCGATTAAACGTATTTAAAATAATTTTAAGTGAGATATTCGTTATTTCTCATGAAAGCCTTTTCAATAATTAATAATTCAATAGTTTCTTGTTGTTCTCAAGTAAATTGAAATCAAAAAAAGCAAGCATTCATTAAGCGAATGCTTGCTTTTGGAATAAATGAATGAAAATTAATGGATGAACTTATATTTAATAACCAACTTTGGCCGTTTCGGCACGTTCATTTTACTGGTATATAGTCGCAGGTAGCTGGTCGCTTCACTGTCGCCATAATCGGACCGCTTGATTAACTCATCAAGAGCAACCTTTTTCAGCATCGCCCACGCCCAGCCACGACCAAATAAGTGTTGATAAAGTTCTTTGTTTGTTTCATTATCCATTGCTTATACGTGCGCCTCTGTTCTCATCACCTGTAGCAAGTATGATTTCTGACTACAAGCTAAATAGTAACGATGTAAATCTGAAATTAATCCTGCTCCAAATACATTTGCCAAGCCTGATCAAAAACCGTCATGGACGGTAAATAGCTGGCATTTTCCTCCAAATATTTGGATAGGACATCAAATTGGGTCTCCTGTTTTGGGAAGGCCTGATCATAAAACGCGTTATTGGCGAACTCAGCAACCGGTTCATAATCTTCTGGATTACGCTGGGTCATTAAAAATTGATAAAAACTCTGTCTCACGGATGATCACTCCTCTATGATTTCGGCTTGGGGATCAACACTTTAAACTCGAACTGACCGGCGCCATTCATGTCGATTTTTTCAGCACGATACTGCACGCCATTAGTTCTAAATCGCTGTAAGTTCATGGTAATCGTTTTTTGGTGGACGTTGAGTTCAACCCACTTCGGTAAATTATACTGCGCTTTAATATAACTTAAAACCGCACTGACGGGAACATTTAATTGTCCGACAGCTAACTTTTTGGCTTTTAACTGAACATTGCCATTCGTTAATACTTTCGGCGTCAACGACAAGCCAAAGTTCACTGGCAGTCCTAGCAACTGCGTTTGCCCCGTTAGCACAGCATCATCGTGAACTTCAAACTGATAGTTAACCTTTTGTTTAGACTGGTTCTGATACTGATTCAAATAATAGGCAGCCATTGCGTTAAGCTGCTTTTTGTTCAACCTGACGTTAAAGTCCGCTGCTGAAACCGGCGTGCTAGTTTGCGTCACATTAGTTTTCGAACCCGAGAAAAGTTTAATCCCCACGGTCCCTGCACCAACCAATAGGATTGCCACTAAGGCAATAAACGCCCACTTCCACGGGTTAATGCTCTTTTTGGCTGTCCCTTTTTGTTGCCGACTTTCTGTGTTCAAAACATCACCTCAAAATCTATCTTTATCGTTTCGGCCAGTTAACGCTGCTTTGAATGGCTTGACCGAGTTTGGATGCCATCACATGATAACCCTTTTTATTGGGGTGAAAATGATCTTCGGTGGACAAGTAAGCGTTCTTTTCCTTACTATCTTGTGTTTGCAGTAAGGTTTGGACCTTACCGGGATCCACAAAGTCCTGATTATTTTGCTGATTTTCTTCTTTAAGTTTAGCCTGCGCATTTGCGGATTGATATTGACCGTGAGAAAGCGCGCGATTCACGTTCACAAAATGCGTCTTCGGTTGGCTTGCTGCAACTTGCTGATTAACCTGATTCCACTGATTGACCGCAGTGCTGATCATTGTGGCATTGGTAAAGTACACGTATACCGGGTTGTAGATGCCAAATAAATAAATCTGAGCACGGGGATTAACCTCGTGAACATCAGCGATCAACTGAGTTAATTTCTGTTGGTACTTAGTTTTGAGCGGTGTCATTTTCTGGGTCATCTGCGCGTTACTATTTACCGTAATGTTTTTCTCTAAGGATTGCAACAAATCATTACCGCCAGCCGTAATCGCGATGACGTTGGCACGGCGCAAAGCACGCCGCAATTTTTGGTTTGTTTGCACTCTACGGTCAATCTGATCACTGCGTTCGCCACCGATACCAAAATTAGCGGTTTTAGGCTTCACGTCATAATCTTGGCTTAACTGCTGCTTCAATATCGGCAAATAGCCCTGATGATCATCATCGTAACCAATGCCTTGAGTCAGTGAATCGCCAACCCCGACTACCCGAACCGTCTTCATTACAAGTGGTTTATTCTGTTGAGTATTCTTAGGATCCTGCTGATATTGGTACCAAAACCAGCCACCACCAATAATAACGATCAAAATCAATATTGCTGAAACCCATTTTAATAAGCGATGCATATCAAAACCCCTTTAATTCGGTAACAAATAATAAATGAGATGGTCATTGGCCATCTCATTTATTTTATACAGCTTAATCCTACTATGGTAATAAATTTTGATTAAATTTTTTTGTTTGAGTTAGTCATCAAAATAGTAGACTAACGCAAAGGCACCTGGACCACCATGCGTCGCGATGATTGGCACCGTTTCCCGGACTAAGATGTCAATGTTTGGGAACATTGGCTGAAGGTGCTTTAAAATTTCGTCCACCATGCCTTCAGCGTGAACGTGTGAAATCCCAATAGCCTTAATATTCGGTGTATTCTTCATCTGTTCGTAAACCTTATCATAAAACTTCTCAATGGTCTTCATGCCACGACCCTTTGTCCGGATATTCAACTGACCGTCACCAACCTGCAAAACAATCTTGATGTTAAGCAATGAACTGATGGCACCAGTCATACGGTTGATCCGGCCACCCTTGACCAGATTGTTCAGCGTCATAACACCCATGAAAAGTCGGGTATTAGACTGAACCTTTTTAGTAGCAGCCACGATTTCATCAGCAGAGGCACCCTTTTCGGCCAATTTGGCAGCTTCAATACACTGAAAAGCCAACGCCCGGTCGGTGGTCCCGCTATCGACAACGGTAACGTCAGATTTGGAAATTTTAGCGGCTTGTTCAGCCGTGTGGACAGTACCACTAATTGCTTCCAGCATATTCAGACACACGATCTGGCTGCCATCAGCACCCAGTTCATCAAAAACTTTAATAAAATCACCCAGTGGTGGCTGACTCGTCTTTGGGAACGTTTTAGAATGTTCCATCTTATCAATAAATTCTTCGTTAGTAATGGTGTGGCGCTCAACATAAACCACATCATCGATCATAACCGTTAAAGGTACGATAGTAATATGATATTTTTCAACTTCTTCATCTGTTAATCCAGCAGATGAATCCGTGACGATTTTAACAGTTGCCATGATTGATTATAACCACGCTTTCTTCCCCATTGTAGGTGTTTTCATGCTACAATTAATTTCAGCGCATGAAAACGATTCGATAATAGTATAGCAGAAGCACCACAGTGTAACAAGGCGTTAAAGCGCTTGCTTACAGCATATTTTGGAGAATGTTTTCGAACCATTCATGCTGGTTCATTTAAAATTTTCGTCAAGGAGGATTTTCCATGATTCAATCCAAACACCTCAATTCCAAGCCGAAAGAGTCACGAAAATATCAAATAGTTAATGAAGTTCTTAACTCAGTCACCCATGGTATCGGCGTTGGCCTGAGCATCGCCGGTTTGGTCTTACTGATCATTCGTGGTGTTCACAAGGGTGGCGCGATGAGGATCACGGCTTATACCATCTATGGTTCACTTCTGGTGATTTTTTACCTAGCATCAACCCTTTTTCATAGCCTATATTTCACCCGTGCCAGCCATTTGTTTCAAATCTTCGATCACTGCGCCATTTACTTACTGATTGCGGGAACGTATACCCCCTATTGTCTGGTAGTCATTAAGGGGGCCTTGGGCTGGGTCATCTTCGGCGTCATCTGGGCAATGGCGATTTTGGGCGTCATCTACAAATGCCTTTGGCTGGGTAAATTTCAAAAACTGTCCACGTTAATCTACGTCATCATGGGCTGGTTTTGCGTTTTAGGATTCAAGCAACTGTTTTATGGCCTCGGCGTTCGCGGCTTCACCCTGTTAGTCTTAGGTGGCGTTGCCTTTACCGTTGGCGCTCTGATTTATAGCTTCAAGGGGATTAAATTTGGCCACGTCATTTGGCACTTGTTTGTTCTACTAGGTACCATCCTCATGTATTTCTCAATCCTGCTATACGCTTAATAAATACCAAACGGCGATAAATCCTCAACCGAGAATTTATCGCCGTTTTATTATGTTAATTTACTTTCTGACTAGTTACTAACCGAACCGAATAACCAGCCGCTTCTAACGCTTGTTTGACAGCGGTGCTATCTGTTTTGTCCACGTGCATTTCAATCATGATTGGCCCCAGATTTCGAGTCACAATCAGCGTTTGGATGTTAAAGCCATTATCCGCCATGATCTTACCAATGTCATAAATGACACCGGTGCGATTGTGTTCAATCATGACCTGAACAACCGTCGCGTCAACAAAATAATCCGTGATATCCAAGAAACCATCAAGAATGTCATTCGTGGTAATAATGCCGACAACTTGCTGCCCGTCCATGACTGGTAAAACGCCAATGTCGTGGTGGCGCATCGTGGAAATGGCATCTTCTAGCTGAGCATCTTTCGAAATCGTTTTAACCTCTTTTTCCATGATGTCGCTGACCGTCATCTTATTAAAGAGGTAATTCACCTCATAGATTGAAAGGCTCGTCGCTTTGGATGGTGACGCCTCTCTAATGGTTCCTTCCGTCACTAAACCAACTAACCGGCTACCGTCAATAACTGGTAAGCGATGAATTTGATTATCCTTCATGACGTTAATTGCCACGTTAATTTTGGTATCTGGTGACACAGTGATCACTTTATCCGTCATATAATCCGCAACACTCATTATCTAACCCCCTAGGTATGCTTTTTGCACGTCTTTGTTAGCCAGTAATTCCTGACCAGTTCCCGTCATTTTGACCTGACCACTAGCCAGAACATAACCGCGATCGGCAATCGAAAGGGCTTTTTTGGCGTTTTGTTCGATCAACAGGACAGTTGTCCCTTGTTCTTTGATTGTTTTGACAATATCAAATATTTCGTTAATAAAAATGGGTGCCAGTCCCATGGAAGGCTCGTCTAACAGTAACAGCTTAGGCTTCGACATGAGCGCTCGTCCCATAGCCAGCATTTGCTGTTCACCACCGGAAAGTGTGGCGGCATCCTGATTAATCCGTTCTTTGAGTACGGGAAATCGTGAATACACCGTTTCAAAACTGCTCTCAATCTCGGAGCGGTTATTTTGCAGAAAAGCACCCATTTGTAAGTTTTCTCGAACCGACATTCCTGGAAAAATATGGCGTCCTTCGGGTACCTGAGAGATACCGGCAGCCACGATTTTGGGGGCTTTTTGTTTCTGAATTTCGTTACCCTCATAGGTAATGGCACCAGCAACGGGCTTAAGCAACCCCGAAATCGTCTTTAAAATTGTTGTTTTTCCAGCACCGTTAGCGCCAATCAAGGAAACAATTTCGCCCTCGTGTATGTTGAAACTAACACCTTTCACTGCATTGATCACACCATAGTTGACGGCGAGATCTTTCACTTCAAGCATGACCATGCTTACGCCTCCTCACCCAAGTATGCTTTGATAACGGCATCGTTATTCTGAATTTCTTTAGGTGTGCCTTCTGCTAACAGTGAACCGTGATCCAGCACGTAAATTCGAGATGCGAGGTTCATCACCAATGACATATCGTGCTCAATCAACAAAACCGTAATGTGGAAATCATGCTGAACTTGCTGAATTAAGCGCGTCAAATCGGCGGTTTCTTCTGGGTTCATCCCCGCTGCAGGCTCATCTAGAAACAGAATTTTAGGTTTTGTCGCCAACCCACGCACAATTTCCAATCGCCTTTGAGTACCGTATGGCAGATTTTTAGCTAACTGGTCTAAATCATCTTGCATATCAAAAATTTTTAGGAGCTCAATTGCTTCTTGGCGGATCCGTGCTTCAGTTTTGTAAAACTTCGGCAAGCGGAAAACGGATTGAACAAAATTCTCCCGGTAGTTAGCAGTCATCGCGATTAGAACATTATCCAAAACGGTTAGTTCCTTAAAAAGCCGGATATTTTGAAACGTTCTAGCCATGCCCAAGTTGGCAATTTTGTATGCCTTCATTCCGTTGAGTGGAATCAAACCGTCACTGCCACGAAAAGTAATTGAACCAGAACTAGGAACAATCACGCCCGTCAGTAAATTAAACAGAGTGGTTTTGCCCGCCCCATTAGGTCCAATCAGCGCAACCAGTTCGTCATCATTCAGGTGCATATTCACATCAGAAACAGCGGTTAACCCGCCAAAGTTTTTGATCAAATCTTCAACGTTTAGCAATGTTGTCATGACTTGGCACCCGCCTTCCTACTCTTTGGATTGAACAAGCGTTTAAACGATAGTTCCTTGGCACCCATAATTCCGGATGGTTTGAAAATCATAATTAAAATCAGCACCAACGCGTAAATCACCATGCGTAATGCACCAAAACTTTGCAATGCCGCGTCAACGATACCTAAGATGGTGGCGGCTACGAAACTGCCAGTGATACTCCCAACGCCACCAAGCACAACGATAATCAGGATGGCAATGGATTCCATAATATTGAAATTATTCGGCGCAATTGTCTGGACATAAGAGGCCTGCATTGAGCCTGCAACCGCCGCAGTAGCAGCACCAATAACGAAAGCTGCCAGTTTCCACTTAAAAACGTTGATTCCCATTGAGTCGGCAGCAATCTCGTCTTCACGAACGGCCAATGCCGCGCGACCACCCCGACTGTGGATAAAGTTCACGACGATGATCGTCGTCACACAGACCATGATGTATACCACAGGCCAAGTTGCAAATTGCGGAATGTTGAACATCCCCGATGGCCCATTAGTCATTTTCATATTGTTGATAATGATCCGAATAATTTCAGCTGCACCCATGGTCGCGATGGCTAGATAATCTCCCCGGAGACGCAACGTTGGGATACCCACGATCAGTGCGGCAATAATCGCAATGATCACACCGACAATAATGGAGAGATAAAATACACCAGCCGTTGGTGTCTTACTGATCATGATTGACGTTGCGTAAGCGCCCACAGCCATAAAACCAGCGTGACCCAGTGAAAACTGACCGGCGAAACCAATGACTAAGTTCAAGCCGACAGCCAGGATGATATTGATGCCAATGGTCACTACCATGTTCTCCAGAAATGAATCAATGACGCCAACTAAGATCAAGGCATTCATCAGGTAAAAGCCAGCGACCATCAAAATGAGCCAGCAAATATTGTATTTTAAGTTTGCTTTCAAAATAATCACCTAAACCTTTTCTTTGACGTTTTTGCCGAAAATACCTGCTGGCAGCACCAAAAGGATAATGATCAGAACAAGGTAAACCGCAGCATCCTTGTAAGCTGAAAAGCCCAAAGATTGAACTGCAGTTTCCAGCAAACCGATCAAGAAACCACCAAGTGATGCCCCTGGAACTGATCCGATACCACCAACCACGGCGGCAACGAAAGCTTTGATTCCTGGGGTCATTCCCATAAGCGGATCGATCGAGTTGTAATACAGCCCGATCAAAACACCAGCTGCACCAGCCATCGAAGACCCTAATGCAAACGTGAACGAAATTGTTCGGTTGATGTTAATCCCGACCAATTCAGCAGCATCAGGATCCACCGAAACTGCTCGCATCGCCCGACCCATTTTCGTTTTCTTGATAATTAATTGCAGCAGTACCATCAATAAGCAAGCCGTGACTAGGATCAGAATTTGAATGTTGGAGACCCGAACGCCCCAAAGATCGTAATTGACCTGCTTGATGACTTGCGGAAAGTTGCGGGTGTCAGCACCATACAGGTACGACATCCCATTTTCCAAGAAGTACGAGACCCCGATGGCTGTAATGAGAGCTGTAATTCGTGGTGCGTGTCGCAGTGGTCGATAAGCAAAGTATTCAATCACAACGCCAGCTGCTGCACAAACGACCATCGCGGATAACAGTGCAAAAATAAAATTAAAATGCCAGAAATTAATCGTGTAGTAGCCCCAAAAGGCACCTAACATGTAAATGTCACCGTGAGCGAAGTTAATCAATTTTATAATGCCGTAAACCATGGTGTAGCCCAGTGCCAGCAGGGCGTAGATACTGCCCAGCGACAGGCCGTTTATCAGTTGTTGAAAGACAGTTGTCAAGGTGTCACCCTCCTTTATGTACGGAGCATTCCAGCTGAGGAACTCTCGTCAGCAAACAGCGTGGTTTGTTCACGAGAGCCCCCTAGTTGGGAAGCTCAATCTCTAATTACTTAATCTGTGTTGAACCAACAACTTTACCATTGTTCAAGTGCTCAACGGCAATTGGCTTGCTGGCATCATGGTGGCTATCAATTGTGATCTTACCAGTAACACCATCGAAATTCTTGATTTGAGTCAAGCCCTTGGTGATCTTAACGGAGTTAGCTGATTTTTGGCTTTCAATGGCTTGTTTGATCATGTAAGTTGAATCGTATGCCAATGCTGAGAAGGTTGGTGCATCAGCATGATAACGTGCTTTGTACGCCTTCATAAATTTAACAGCAGTTGGATTCTTTTCTGCGACCGTCTTTGAAAATGGTGTGGTGTAGTAAATGTTTGAAGCGTTCTTGGCACCAGCAATTTGAACCAGTTTGGCATCAGCCATACCATCAGAACCAACGATTGGAACGTTCATACCAATTTGACGAGCCTGTTTGATGATCAGACCTATTTCTGAGTAATAACCTGGTGCATAGATGGCATCAACCTTCTTGTTCTTGAATGAAGTCAAGATGGCGTTAAAGTCTTTGTCACCAGCTGAGAAGTACTGGGTATCAACAACTTTACCCGTGAATTGTTTCTTGAATGATTTGGCCAACCCAGTACCGTAATCAGTTGAATTATCACCAAGAATTGCCACGCGCTTAGCTTTCAAATTATTTGTCATGAACTTTGCAGCGGTACCACCTTGGAAATTATTTTGGTAACATGCCCGGAAGACATATGGCTGAGCCTTGCCGTTCTTTTGCAGTGTGAAGTTTGGATCCGTTGCGGATGGACTCAGTGCTGGTACCTTAGCCTTAGTTTCGTTAGGAATTGCGGCAGTACCGGCGTTGGTGGTCGCAGTCCCAATGATGGCATTGACCTTGTCGTTATTAGCGAGTTGAGCGGCAACGGATGCAGAAGTACTGGTTGACGTCTTATTATCTTTGATAATCAGTTTGATCTTCTTCTTTTTGCCGTTAACGTTAACGCCACCCTTGCTGTTAATCTCCTTAGTTGCCATCTGGATCCCCTGTTTCATTTGGTTACCGTAACCAGCAGCTGCACCGGATAGTTCCATGTTGACCCCAATTTTAACGGTACTACCTGTTTGGTCGTTGCCTTGACTAGTTGTTTTGGCGGTTGAACAGCCAGCAAAGATTGCTGCTGACATGGCAATAGCTGCGATTCCTGTAATGCGTTTGATCATTTTTTTCTTCATAAGTCTCTCCCACTTTCCCAATTTAAAATATGTGTTGTATGTATGTTGCCGTTTGCCTGGCTGACTTCCCTCCTCGTACCAGAACAATAAAAAACCTCATTCAATTTAATGAATGAGGTTTTGCAATCAGAATTTGATCATCAAGCCCTCATCATTAAAAACGCAGAAATAAGGGCTCAACTTAGTTTAATTAGTAGATAAACTACTAGCTAAGAGTTGCGTCCTTGGTTTTTAATAATAAGACTAAATTCTGACGAACAGAGGTTACGTTAACGATTTGAATAATTGAATTTTTCATAAGATGTAACCTCCTGTCTGAATTTATTTTCCTTGGTGAATAATGCCACTATAATCGGATACTCATAATTCGTCAACAATTATTTTTTATTTTCTAATGATTAATTAAAATGATAACCGTAACTCATATCGTTTAAAGCCTATGTCTAAAGGATTCAATAAATAAATAATGAGGCTGAAATAAATTTTGAGTTGTAGTATCTTGCAGAGAGTCTCATATTATGGGAATTACATAAATAATTTCCACCCATATTAAAAATCACTTAGTCCAATTAAGGCACTAAGTGATTTTTTATAAACGCTATCTTCAGCGTCGTTGCCAACGCTCAAAGATTAACCCATACTGATTTTTTTCGTCTGGTTGGTGAGTTGTAGATTCAATTAATTTAAATTGATTATAATCAATTTCTGGCATGTAGGTATCCGCCTCAAACGTGTGCAGCACCCGTGTCCGTAGCAAGGTATCAACGTACGGAAGCAGGCTCTTAAACACCCGCGCACCCCCGCTGATGATCACTGTCTCATCGGGGTGTTCTTGCTCATATTCAACGACTTCCTCAGCGCTGTGTAGAACTTCAACACCACTGGGAAAATCAGTGTGAGTGCGACTGGTCAAGACGATGTTTTTTCGGTGTGGTAACGGCTTCTTGTAACTAGCAAACGTCCGCGAACCGGAAATCAGCGTATTACCAATTGTGTGTTGCTTAAAAAAAGCCATATCAGCTGGTAAATGCCAAGGTAACTGTCCCTTATGCCCAATCGCATGTTGCTGGTCTTCTGCCCAGATAAATATCATGACATCACTCCTATACCGCGACTGGCGCCTTGATGGCAGGTGCCGGGTGGTAATTAGTCACACTGATATCATCCATATCATAATCAAAGATACTGGATTTTTCAGGGTTTAAAACCAGCTTAGGCGCATCAACTGGCGTTCTTGAAAGCTGGGTCTTCACCTGTTCAAGATGATTACTGTAAATATGAGCATCGCCAAAGGTGTGAACAAAATCACCGGGTTCCAGGCCAACTTCCTTGGCAATCAGATTTGTCAACAAAGCATAGCTAGCAATGTTAAATGGCACACCAAGAAAAATATCAGCTGAACGTTGATATAATTGACAGCTTAATTTGCCATCGTTGACGTAGAACTGGAACATCGTGTGACAGGGTGGAATCGCCATGCCAGGCACATCTTCAGGGTTCCATGCTGAAACAATCATACGCCGTGAATCAGGATGCGTTTTAAGTGTTTCAATAACTTGTCCCAGTTGGTCGATCGTTTCGCCCTTACTGGTCTTCCAGGCGCGCCACTGTGCCCCGTAGACGTTACCCAGTGAGCCATACTTAGCAGCAAACGCGTCATCTTCAACGATTCGCTGACAGAAGCCTTTCTTTTCTTTCTTGTAAGTTTCATTGAAGGCCTCATCAACCAATGAACGACGGCCAAAATCGGTCATGTCTGGGCCATGATAGTCGGCTGACTCAACAAAGTTCTTGAACGCCCATTCGTCCCAAATATGATTATGATGCTTCAGCAAAAACTGAATATTCGTATCACCATGCAAGAACCACAGGAGTTCACTTTTAATTAACCCAAAAGGCACTTTCTTGGTAGTCAATAACGGAAATCCTTTACTCAGATCAAAGCGCATCTGATAGCCAAAAACACTGATTGTTCCAGTGCCAGTCCGATCAGACTTGCGGTGACCATTTTCTAAAACGTACCGTTCCAAATTTAAATACGCGTCCTCAAGCATTGAAAAAACACTCCCATTCCTTATTCAACGTACTGACTTAAGTAGTCCCACCGCGCCATTTTTTCATCCAACTCATGGTCGGCTGCTTCAAAATCAGCTTGTAATGTAGCTAATTTATCATAATTATCGCCATTTTGGTTCATTTTTGACTGCAAATCGGCTTTTTTATTTTCCAAAGCGTCAATTTCGTCCTCAATGCCATCCCACTCGAGTTGTTCCTTGTAGGTAAGCTTAGTTTTCTCCTGCTTAGCGGGGGCAGCTGGTTCACTCTTAGGCTTAGGGGCCGCCTTCTTGCTGTCTGACTGCCCCTTTTTTTGACTGGCTAAATAGTCGGTAAATAAACCGCTATAGCGATCAATTTTTCCGTTGCCATCAAAAATCAGCAGCTTATCAGCAACTTTATCCAAGAAGTAACGGTCATGAGACACAGTGATAACGGTGCCGTTAAAATGATTAATATAGTCTTCCAGCACCGTTAGTGTAGAGATATCTAAATCATTGGTTGGTTCATCTAAGAACAAAACATTCGGTTGTTCCATCAATAACTTGAGTAAGTACAACCGCCGTTTTTCACCACCAGATAACTTGCGGATCAAGGTGCCGTGCATGAACCTTGGAAACAAGAACTGTTCCAGCAGTTCTGAAACTGAGACAGAATGACCGTCTTTATCGGTAACATTATTACCAACCTCACTGAGGTAGTTAATGATTCGTTTGTCATCTGGAATGGGTTCAGTTCGTTGGGTGTAATAGGCCATTTTGACCGTTTCACCAATTGTGACGGTACCCGAGTCCAATGGTAGCCGTTGGGCCATAACGTTCAACAGTGAAGATTTTCCGGCGCCATTTTCACCCGAAATTCCAATTCGGTCACCAGCCTGAATTAAAAGGCTGAAATCCTTCAAAATCAAATGCTCGTCTAATTTAAGGTTAGCGTCCTTTAATTCAATCACTTGTTTGCCCAACCTGGCTTGGCCTAAATCGATTGACACATCCTGCTCGGTTGGTGTGGTACCCATATTATCCTTAATTTTATTGAATCGGTTGATTCGTGCTTGTTGCTTGGTCGAACGTGCATGGGCACCAGCTTTCATCCATGCCAGCTCCTGCTTATAAAGCTGTTGCTGCTTGTGATCAGCGTTAGCTTCCTGCTCTACCCGTTCTGCTTTTTGGCCAACGTAATCTTGGTAATTACCATCGTAGTGGAACAGTCGACCAAAGGACAGCTCCCAAATATGATTTGCAACCTGGTCCAAGAAATACCGGTCATGGGTAACGACGAGTAATGCACCCTTATAATTAGCTAAGTAATTTTCCAGCCAATCAATGGAATCAAAATCCAAGTGGTTGGTGGGTTCATCAAGCAATAAAAGGTCAGGTGCTTGAATTAACACTTGGGCCAAGCCAACCCGCTTGCGCTGACCACCAGATAATGTCCCCATTTGCTGGGTTAAATCCGTGATATGCAACTGAGTGAGAATGGTTTTAACGTCACTTTCAGCATTCCAGGCATCAGCTTCATTCATTTGAGCCTCAGCATCCATATACCGCTGCTGTTTCTTTTGATCTTCGGGATCATCGCTGTAAGCGGCTAACGTATCTTCATAATGGCGAATGATTTTAAAAACCTTTTGTGAGCCAGAAAAGACAGCATCCATAATTGTTTGCTGATCATCAAATTCTGGGTCTTGCGTTAAATATGCAATGGAATAGTCGTTAGGCGTGATAATGTCACCGGAATACTGTGCCAGACCCGCCAAGGTATTAAGCAGACTGGTCTTACCACTCCCATTAGTCCCAATCAAACCAATTCGGTCACTTTCGTTAATAATGAAATCAACCTGATCAAACAACGTTTTTTCGCCATATGTTCGGGTCAATCCCTCTGCTCTTAATGTTTGCATTTGGTCACGCTTTCTCGTTTAGAAATTTAATTGCTGCACTTAGTAGCTCTTGAGTCTGATTATTCAGATGGTTTTCGACGACCTGACGCTCCAGAAAACTGAGCGCTTGTCCCAACTGTGGACCCGGCTTGATTCCCGCTGACATCAAGTCTTGGCCAGAAACCGCCAGTTCCTTCTTAGAATGAATCTGGAGAACCTGATATCTGTTGAGTAAATCAGGTGTTTCATATGCAAATACATCCAGCTGTTGAGCCACTTCATTTGCGATGGTCAGCAGTTCGCTGCCAGTCTGGTAAAGTAACCAGTCGTCAACCGAATGGTTTGAAATTGCCGAAACGGCTTGGGTTGCAACCTGAACGTCCTCAATTAATTGATTAGCTGACTTCCAATCCTTTAATAACTGATTCACCTGTTTCCAAGATAAATCAAATACAGACGCCAGCAAAGTCCAGACCGCGGTCTCGTTGCTTAGTCCACGCTTTAACTGATCGCGCAGATGATTCAACTGTTCCTGGTAGGCCTTAAAGTCCGGACAATATTGGTATAACCCCGTCGCCATAAAGACGTCAAGTCCCTTGCTTGGCCATTGTCCTAACAGCATTTTCACAAATTCGACATGAATTCGTTCCACCGCAATCTTAGTTAATAATGGGCCATGGTGCTTAATGCCTTCAATCGTTTCAGGATCAATTTCAAAATTCAATTGACTCGCAAACCGAACCGCACGCATCATACGCAAAGCGTCCTCGTTAAACCGTTTTTCGGGGTCACCAACTGCCTTGATCCGGTGTTCAGCTAAATCAGTCAGACCATCAAAATAATCAATAATGGTGCCATCGGTTTTTAGCGCCAGTGCGTTGATGGTGAAATCTCGCCTGTTCAAGTCTTCTTTTAACGACCTGACAAATTTAACTGAATCTGGTCGACGGTAGTCTTGATACCCAGATTCCGTTCGAAAAGTAGTGGTTTCGTAGCCGGTACCGTGATCCAAAATCATAACGGTACCATGCTCAATACCAGTATCTACTGTCCGCTTAAATAGCGCCTTAACCTCTTCAGGGTACGCGCTGGTCGCAATATCCACATCGTGAATTGGCAATCCTAATAACGTATCACGAACAGAGCCACCAACATAGTAGGCCGCGTAGCCCGCAGCCTCAATGGTGTCAATAATTGGCCGTGCTTTAATAAATTCTTCAGGTAGTGTTTCAATTTTCATTTTAATCGACCCTTTATCTGAGTTATGCTTCAACTTCTAATTTTCAGTCTATTCAAGTTTACCAGATATCACTAGTATAACCAACTGAACTTCAGTCGAATATGCTATGATAATTAGAGGAAACTACTGTACGGATAACCTGAATTGGAGGGAACGAGTTTGACTAATAAGGTTGAAGAACGGGTACGCCTATTTGATCTGCTGATGATTGCTATTGGTGCTGCCGCGTATGCGTTTGCGCTAATTAAATTTAACATTGCCAACCAGCTTGCAGATGGTGGCATTAGCGGGGTCACTTTGATTTTAAAAGGCGTCTTTAATTTTAATCCCGCCTACTCTACGGTTATCATCAACATTCCGCTGATCATATTTGGTTACCGTTTTCTTGGTAAACGGGCGATCATTTATACCTTATATGGGACATTCATGCTGTCCGTTTTTCTATGGATCTGGCAGCAAGTCCCCATCAGCATTGATTTACACCACGATTTATTCTTAGCAGCTATCGGTGCTGGTATTACGGGTGGTGCTGGCAGCGGGCTGGTTTACCGATACGGTGGGACCACTGGTGGGACGGATATTATCGCCCGAATTTTCGAGCGGTTTCGTGGTGTGCCAATGGGCCAAACACTGCTATGGCTAGATATTTTAGTCCTCTTCTTTTCTTTGGTTTACATTGATATTCGCCACATGGCTTATACGTTACTTTATTCCTACGTATTTTCTCGTTTGGTAAACTTCATCTTAAGCGGTACTTACGCGGCCAAGGGTGTTCTCATCGTCAGCTCAAAGTCACAAGAAATTGTTGACCAAGTCATGACCGTCATGGAACGTGGAGTCAGTATTCTTCACGGTGAAGGCGGCTACTCCCACCAGGATCGACCAATGCTCTATATCGTTGTTAGCCCAAGCGAACTGCACGAATTGCAGATGTTAGTTGGCGAGCTTGATGAAAATGCCTTTATGACGATCTTTGACGTTAATGAGGCCATTGGTGAGGGTTTCACTTATGCCCGACCTAATCGTCATCTCTTTAAACACGCTGGTTAGTGGCGTGTTTTTTATTGTTGTTTTATAAGTTAAAGTAACTTTTTATTTATTTTAGTTAACTAAAAAGCATTATCCATCGCTGAATAACGCTCTTCTACTTCTTGTATGATCTATTAATTTTACTTTGATTCTGGTTTGCGTCGTTTAGCCAACCCTAAAACACTCAAAATACTAAGCATAATAACGCCCATCAATGCGCCAGTTTTCGAGTTTACTTCACTGGTTTGTGGCAATTTCTGAGTACCTGTTCGGCTTGTCGAATCTGCAAGTACGACTTTACCGGATTTTGAATTGCTGTTTCCAGTAGTAGCCCCTTCAATTCTAGTTGAGGCTACACCGCTTCCTTGACGAGAAGTGTTAGTTGTCCCATCGTTCTGAGTTGATTGCTGACTGTCAGGGGTCTGACTCTGATTTACTGTATCCCCATTACCACTTGTGCTGATACTATCGTTTGTAATAGAAATAGTGTCAGTGCGATCTGAATTTTGACCTGCGCCAGTATCGGCAGTCGTGTCAGTGTCAGTGTTACTGTTCTCAGTATCACTAACCGTACCACCATTATCTTGACCACCATTAGGACCAACTACTGCGTTCGGCTGATAGTAAATTGTAGCTGTGGAATCTGCTAACTCGCTGGCTGCAATAGGCGCCGGGTAAGTTGCTGGTGCACCCGAACTAGTCGCCGTATAACCGTCAATTTGTGGTGCAGAAACAAAGGAATAAGCCCCTTGCGCGGTGGCGTAACTATCGCCAGCCACACGATCCGTTTTGACGACCCAATTAATCGTTTGAGTAGTCGCCTGTTTCAACGCAGTAGTTGTGCCTTCGATGTAGTAATTAACGATTCGATTGGTTGTCTCAGTAGTCATCTTAACTTGATGGGTCAGATAAACAATGACACTGGGATTTTCACCAGCAACAAAATTGTAGGTTCCCTGGGTTGGCGTCCCGGACTTTAAATCATAGTTTGCTGGTGCGGACACTGTATAATCTGTTGACTCCCCCTCCATACCACTCAAAGGAATCGTTTGGACTAACTTGTTATTTTCATCTTCATCCAAATATTGGATAGTGGTAGCCGTATTTTTAACAAGCTTAAATTCCAGTGTTGAAATGTTAGCAGCAGTACCCTGCTGTAAATTAAAATTATAAATATCGGCTTCAAAATCATTTTCGGGTGATGCGGTATCCAGACTACCTGCATTAGCAATCGTCAACGGAACTGACAGCGTATAACTGGCGTTACCCACAAATGAACTTCCCTGAACGTAGATTCCCAATAGCTGACTTGGTTTGAAATCAGGGTAATTGACTAGAAGATCATTATATGAAAGATATTCACCCGGTTTGACAGAAAAGGTGTAATTCAAACCCGGTTGACTGCCCATCAAATCTTGCAAGTTAAAATTATCGTTAACTAACGCCGAAGTCGATTCATTAAAAAACTTAGGAAACAAGAAATCTGGTTGAATGCGACTAGGTTCATTACTGGTGTTAGTAACATTATAATCAATATTGAAATTGCTAGCATTCTTGACATCTAAGCCAGCTTGACTGGTAACGACAGCATCAGAATTAGCACCGGCAACCAGTGTATTATCGCCTTTGTTCCAAGCTGCACCTGGCAAACTAACTTGCGCGGTACTAGTCCACTGAGTGGCACTTGTAGCAGCAACTGATCCCTGGTCGGCTGCCTTTGGCTGAGAAGTCACTACTGTAGCAGCAACGGGTTCATCGGCTTGTTTTTCAGTTTGATTGCTCTCAGAAGCTGCCTGCTCTGAACCATCTGTGGCCACATCAGTTGCTTGACTGCTGTTATCAGTGTTTCCTGAGTTATCAATATTGTTAGCTGTCACGGAATTACTTGCCTGAGTGTTGTCAGCAAGATTTGACTTCACAGCAGTAGCAACCGGTACTGTGTCATCAGCAGCGGCACTCACTTGAGACCCCATCAGACCGCCAATCCCAATAGTTACCATTGTAATAGCGGCAAAAATCCATGACCGGCCACTCTTATACATTTTATAATGCTGTTTTGTTTCATTCATCTTAATACGCTCCCTCGAAAATCGTCCTACTCCTAGAACAAATTATTTTTTCTTCTCTCCATAAGACTACCATAATAGCTCAAAAATAAAAGGGTTTGTCCTGCTAATCAAACAAGAGTGCAATTGCCGTCACCTCAAAACATCAAAAAACTCACCAAGTATTTGCTTGGTGAGCTTTTTAATCTAAAGGTCGTTTTCTTCTTCACTTTCCAGCATCTCAGCCATTTCAGCATCGTCGGGAACCACCTTAACGTAGGCTTTCAACAGCGTCATCATCTGATCACGCTCCCCCATTTCACGGAAGAAATAAACAGCTGGTTTTAAAAAGTCAGCCTGATCCATAAAGTACGGTGCTGCTGCCTGGTAGTACCTGTCAGCTTGATCATACTTCTCCAATCGAACATAGGAGACTGCCAAGTTCCAGTAGAGCTGCGGATCCACGTTATCCTGACCCACGTAGTCCGCTAAAAAGGTCACCGTCTCTTGGAACCGTCCCTGTTTGACGTAGAGGTTGGATAGCTTAATGACAATATCCAGATCATCGGGATCCAGTTCGTGCCCCTTCTTCAGATAAGTCTCAGTCAGGTCTTCATCTTCCACTCTAGCCGCGATGTCTGCAGCGTAGGACCATAGCTTTTCATTGTACTGGTCAACACCCAAGCCCTCTTGGAGGACCTTTAAAGCCTCATCTAACCGATTTTCCGCCACCAACGCTTGACCGAGGTACGGATAAAGACTGGTATAATGCGGATCGGTATCCTTTAATTCTTCAAACAGCGTAATCGCTGGTTTGTAATCCTTCAACTGTAAATAAGTAAAGGCCGTTTCAAACTTCACATCTGGCGTCATATCGCCGGAGTGAATTTGTTTTAAATAGCCGATTGCCTGCTCAAAGCGACCCGCATTGGCATAAGCCACGCCGATTCGTTCGACCAAATTAACTGAGCTGAAATCAGGGATTCCTTGCTTAATCAAGCCCAGGTACAGTGGGATGGCTTTTTTAAATTCACGCATGACAAAATACAACTCAGCTAGTGCAAATTGAATCGCTGGTTCATCAGGCGCCAGTTTCATTGCCTCTAATAGCTTCTGTTCACTGACCTCGAACAGTTCTTGGGTTTGATATAAATCAGCCGCAACCATCAAAGAACGGACGTAAGCTGGTGAATCCGAAGCAACCTCATTCAAAAGTGTCAAAGCTTCGTCGTTTTTGTCATCATCAATTAAGACATCTGCCAAATTAACCCGCAAATCATCTTCCTCGGGATAACGTTTCAGTAAATTCTCGTAAATTCGTCTGGACTGGTTCAAAAAACCCAGTGAATAGAGTTCCTCTGCCAGGCTATAAAGCGTATCGTCATCATCATGACGCAATGCACTGGCATAAGTTTTTTTAAATTCATCCAATTGACCGTGTTCTAGCTGGTCAAGGGCTTGCTGTGAATAACTCATTTAGACCCTCCGTTTCGTTCATTCATGAAACTAAATATTATCACTTTAAGAACAGGCAAACAAGCAAGTGACCTGCAGACGATTGCTAAAATCTAGCCCATTAAAAAAGCCAACCCTCATCGGATTGGCTCCACCGTCAATAATAAATTATTTAACAGCGTCCTTCAAAGCTTTACCAGGCTTAAATGCTGGTACTTTGCTTGCAGGAATTTGAATTTCGGCACCCGTTTGTGGGTTACGGCCCTTACGAGCTGCACGTTCGCGAACTTCGAAGTTACCAAAGCCGATTAATTGTACCTTTTCGCCTTTAGCCAAAGTTGCTTGGACTGAGTCAAATACTGCATCGACTGCAGCAGTTGCATCCTTCTTAGTTAAGCCGGTTGCAGCTGCGACATCGTTAACAAGTTGTGCTTTATTTGCCATGAATGATTCGCCTCCTTGGATTATATATGATGAGTACAAAGTCATCTCATCTAGCCGATCAACAAGTCAATCAGGCCACTGAAATAATAACGGCATTCCGTATCATTTCTGTTTCCAAGATAGCACACAAAGCCTATCATAGCAAGGTTTTTTACAGTTTCTAGGCGATAATTATGTCAAAAAGGCGATTTTTTACGTACAAGACTGAAAAATGAGCGGAAATCAGGCCCAATCAGTATTCAGCCTACTTTCGATGACGTTCGATCAAATGAATCGGTGTACCAGAAAAATCGAAGTGTTCTCGAATCTGATTTTCCAGATAACGTTCGTATGAAAAATGCATCAAATCCGGATCATTCACGAACAACACAAAAGTTGGCGGCTGAATGGCAACCTGAGTAGCGTAATAAACCCGTAATCGACGCCCATTGTCATTGGGTGTCGGGTTCATGGCGATTGCGTCCATAACCACTTCATTCAAGGTCGATGACTGGATGCGTTTAGCATGGTTACCAGCAACTGTCTTGATCATAGCTGGTAATTCACCCAACCGTTGATGGGTTTTAGCTGATACAAATACGATTGGTGCATAGGCCAGATACTGGAATTCTTCTCTCACATGGACTTCAAAGTCGTGCAAGGTTTGATTATTTTTCTTCAAGGTATCCCACTTGTTTACCACGATGATGATTCCCCGACCAGCTTCATGGGCGTATCCCGCAACCCGCTTATCTTGTTCCCGAATGCCCTCTTCAGCATTCAGCACAAACAAAACAACGTCAGAATTATCGATGGCCTTCATCGCCCGCATCACACTATAACGCTCAGTGTTTTCATACACCTTACCACGTTTTCGAATCCCGGCAGTATCAACCATGGTAAATTCGGTACTATCAGCAACGAACTTCGTATCAATGGCGTCACGAGTGGTCCCAGCAATTTCAGAAACAATTACCCGATCCTCACCCAGCAAAGCGTTTACCAGTGATGATTTACCAACGTTTGGTCGGCCAATTAAGCTAAAGCGAATACTGTCGTCATCAACTTGACCGGTTTTATCCGGAAAAGCCTTAATGACCGCATCCAGCAGATCACCGAGTCCTAAACCATGGGCGCCAGAAATTGGATACGGATCACCAAATCCAAGTGAATAAAAGTCGTAGATATCCTGACGTAATTCAGGGTTATCAGCTTTATTAACAGCTAGCACCACGGGTTTATCCGCCCGATAAAGAATCTTGGCGACTTTATCATCAGCATCGGTAATCCCTTCTTTGACACTGACCACGAAAACAATCACGTCAGCTTCATCAATGGCCACCTCAGCTTGTTGCGTAATTTGTTTTAAGAATGGTTCATCACCCATATCGATACCACCAGTATCAATCATACTGAACGTGGTTCCCAGCCATTCGCCGTGAGCGTAAATACGATCTCGGGTCACACCCGGGGTATCTTCAACGATTGAAATCCGGTCGCCGGCGATCCGGTTAAAAATAGTGGATTTTCCAACGTTTGGTCGGCCGACAATGGCAATTGTTGGCATACTCATACAACATCCCTCTTTTCTGTCTCTAAGTTAAAAGGTCAAATCACAACAAAAATGTCATCTTGAAACTGGCATTCCGTTCCAAAATGACATTTTAATTAATTTAATGAAAATTTCTGTTTTGAAACATTGATTAGATTACTTGTTATCTGAATCTGAATCAGTTTGAGCATTCTTCAACTGATCACCAATCAAATCACCTAAAGTAAAGCCTGCATCGTCATCGTCCGTAGACATCTGAGTAGGAGCAGCTTGTTTTCTTGGGGCGCGTTGCTTTGGTTGTTCATGTTGTTCTTGTTCTTCAAGGCCAGCTGGCTTTTCTTTCAATGCTTTGATTGAAAGTGCTAAACGGTGAGCTTCTGGATGTACTTCCAGAACCTTCACTTGAACCTTTTCACCAGTAGAAAGCACATCATTAGGAGTGGCGATGTGTTCATGGGCGATTTGTGAAATATGAACTAACCCTTCAACACCAGGGAAGACTTCAACAAACGCACCGAAACTAGTCAAACGCTTAACGGTTCCTTCAAGAACAGAACCTTCTGGTGCCTTTTCTTCGATGCCATCCCAAGGTTCTGGTAAGGTTTGCTTGATTGAAAGTGAAATCCGGTTACGGTCAGGATCAACAGATAAGACTTTAACCTTAACATCTTGACCAACCTTCAATACGTCAGAAGGTTTTTCCACACGTTCGTAAGCAATTTCAGAAACGTGAACCAACCCATCAACACCGCCAAGGTCTACGAAAGCACCAAAGTTAGTTAAACGGGCAACTTTTCCTTCAACCGTTTCACCGGCAGTAAGTGTTGACATGATTTCCTCACGCTTAGCAGCCTTTTCTTGTTCAACCAATGCACGGTGTGACAAGATCAAACGGTTTTCACTTGGTTCGATTTCAATAATCTTAAAGGTCAATGTCTCACCCTTAAATTGGTTCAAATCTTCAACGAAGTGATCACTGATCATTGAAGCAGGCACGAAACCACGAACGCCCGCGTCAACAACTAAGCCACCCTTTACCACTTGGGTAACAGGTGCTTCGATTGTTTCGCCAGCTTCGTACTTCTTTTGGATTTCGTCCCAAACTTTACGGGCTTCGAGGCGACGGACAGAAAGCAAGTAACTGCCGCCTTCCTTGTCATTACCGATTTTTGAGATAACAACTAAATCAAGGGTGTCACCAACTTTAATGACATCATTGATATCTGAAACAGGCTTTGTTGAAAGTTCCTTTTGTGGTACCACACCTTCGATACCGGTGCCTTCGATACCAACGATAGCTTGTTTGTCATCGTCAATGGCCAATACTTCACCCTTAACGACATCACCAACATTCACCGTTTCAATGCTATTTAAAGCATTTAATAAATCGTTGTTCTCATTGTTATTGTTTTCACTCATACGAACTTTTCCTCCTTGTGACAACTCTAACTTATATTTTATCCGAAAATTAACAATAATACCAGTAGCATGACGCACTTTTATGCGAATTCTTTTTGTTTTTTGCTAATTATGTCGCTGATCTTGTCCACGACCTCATCAATTGACAATGATGTGGTGTCCAATCGAATGGCATCCGCCGCTTGTGTTAAGGGTGAAATGGCTCGCGTTGAATCCTTATGATCCCGCGTTTGAATTTCATCACGTAACACGTCCATCGGTGTATGAATGCCCTTCTCAGCGTTATCTTTAAACCGTCGCTGAGCCCGTTCTTCAACGCTGGCCACCAAGAAAATCTTAACTTCGGCTTTTGGCAAAACAGAAGTCCCAATATCCCGACCATCCATCACGATGCCACCAGCATCAGCAATTTTACGTTGACGCTCAGTCAGATCCTTGCGAACCGTTCCCTGGGCGGCTACGGTTGAAACGTTATTGGTCACGTCGGGTTGGCGAATCGCCATCGTCACTTCCTGACCATCAAGAAAAACTAATTGTTCGGGATTTCCTGGTTTAAACTCAATTTGAGTTGTTTTTAACATCTCAGCTAATGCAGCCGCGTCGTCCAAGGGAACGTGCTCTTGCATTGCTTTTAAAGTGACCGTTCGATACATGGCACCGGTATCACAATAAACATATTGAAACCGATGAGCGATCTTCTTCGCCACCGTACTTTTACCAGCAGAAGCTGGCCCATCAATTGCAACTTGTAACTCTTTTTTTGACATTTTATCCACCTGTATCAACTTATTTGACGCGTACCCTCTGGTTTGGCCTTAGCGAATTAAGACCAGGGTTTAGCTGCTTCAATCGTGCAACTGAAATCCCGTTGTTCACCGCTACCCGATAAAGGCCTTGACCTTGCTCAACAACGGCATACTTCGAATCAGCAGTTGAACCGGACGAAGAAGCAGTCGACTTAGCCGACTTTGTGGTTGTAGCCGACTGCTTAGGCGTTGTCGATTTACTAGTAGCCTTGGTCTCTTCAGCTGAGGTGCGATTAGTATCCGCTGCCTTACTGCTACTACGTGCTTTTGACACTGAGTCAGCAGAGGCTTTTTTAACAGAAGCGGACGAAGCTGCCTTCTCAGAAGCAGATTTGGCTGCTTTCTTCCGGGGAGTCGAACTCACCGAACTCGTCTGCTCACTGGAAACACTCATTGAATTATCAGGTTTGTTCATCGCGCTTTGACGCGCCAGACCGTATATTAACGACCCAACAGCAATCAAAATGATAATAGCGACTAAAATAATTGTGATCAATCGGTTATTATGGCTTTGTCGATGACGCTTAGTCCGTGACAAGTTACCCTGAGCATCCCGGTCGTCCCCAAACGACTGGTCCCAAGGTTTTGTTTCAGATGATTGATCGTCTTTTTTTGGATCCATCGTGTAACCTCCTCAAAAACTTTCATTACGAATTGTACCATAGCTGGCGCTTTAGTGGGAATTTTTTTAAATCACGTCTGATTGCTCACTCTGAGCATTAAACAACTGTGCCAAAATTGATTGCCAGTTAATTTGCGTGGCTTGGCGCCGTTCCTGCAAATCACCGTCATCAGCTGGCGCCAATAGCCCGAGCTCGGCTAGTTGAAAATCGGGTTCGTCACTGCTACAGCAATGCGTTGAAACGGCTTCATCTTGCGTCTGGTCAAAGTAAGTTTGAATGTACTGCCGCTTGCATTCCGGTGTTCGCACGTAACCCATCATTTTACGAAGGGCGATAATGCGCTGCTCTCGCCGTTTTTCAAAACTGGTCTGCACCTGCTCCTCACGGTAGTGATGTTGTTTGTAAAACCAAATTAAATTGGCTTTTTCATCCCCGGCCACTTGCGGTTCATTCTGTTGGAAATAATAACTGATTTCATTGGCCTGCGGCACGGTTGCCTCACTTAAAAATTGGGCAATTTGTTCGTCACCGGATTGGTAAAGTAAAATTGCCACGCTCTGCTGTCCATCACGGCCAGCCCGGCCAATTTCTTGCCAGTAAGATTCTATGTCGCTGGGAACGTGATAGTGAATCACAAACCGAACGTTATTTTTATCAATTCCCATCCCAAAAGCGCTGGTGGCACAGATGACATCCAATCGGTCCTGCATAAACTGTTGTTGAACCTTGAAGCGGGTTTCTGGATCTAAATCAGCATGATAAGCCGCCACTCTGCAAGTCGTTTTGGTCCCCAGCAGTTCCGCCATTTCGTTGGCCTTCTTCTTACTGGAGAAATAAATAACACCCGGTTTTTTAAGGGTCGCTATCAGTTCAACTAATCGCTCATCCTTGTCCACTTGGGCCTCAAAGCGTTCGACGTCCAAGAAAATATTTTGTCGATCAACTGGCAAGACAATCTCTGTCGCATGGGGCAACTGTAACTTTTCCTTAATATCACCACGAACATGCTTGGTAGCAGTGGCAGTTGCCATTAGCGTTAAGGGATCATTCAGTTGATGACGAATCTGCCCCAGCAAGAGGTATTCAGGCCGAAAATCCGGACCCCAGGTAGAAATACAGTGTGCCTCATCGACAACCAATAGCCCTACCTGGGCCAGTTGAAAGGCGTTCAAGACTTGATCTTGACTCAGCATCTCCGGTGAAACAAAGACGAAGCGGTAGGCGGACAAATGCCGCAACACCCAAGTTCGTTCATCATAAGACATCATAGAGGTCAAAGCCGTGGCACGCTTTTCACCTTTAACGTTCAACGTTGTGACTTGATCCTGCATCAATGAGATCAGGGGTGAAACAATCAGCACTAGCTGCTGTGTGACCGCACCGTACAGTTCATAGATCAAGGTCTTCCCCGCTCCTGTGGGCAAAACAGCTAGCGTATTCTGGCCCGCCATCAAGGCTTGTAACGCCTCGAGTTGACCAGGTCGAAACTGGCTAAATCCAAACCGCTTTTGAAGTGTTTCATAGAGTTGTTCCGTGCTGATCATCCGTCTGTTTACTCCTTAAGATTTCTAAAAGTCGAAATTGCCAAAATTCCACTGGTAAATCTTCAACTTGTTTAAATTGCCAGTCATCAATGGGTGTATCATCCAAACGCCTGCTCATTTGCCCGACAAGCTCTGGTGTTAAAATCCGCTGAAAGGCAAACTGTTCCTTTGGCAGCAAGATTGCGGCTTCTAGCAAGTGCTCCCGGACCGTACTCAATTTTAGTGACCGATTGTGACTGATCGTTTCCAATGACTCGCCAGCCATAAAACTATTCAAGGTTAACTGAGCACTGGTACTGACCAGTGGCCGTTTTAAACCCGCTAGTAAGGTATTTAAGCACGCCGTTTGTGTTTGGGAAATTGTTTTAGCCAATTGGCAAGTTAAATCAGTTGCCATCACTCGCGCTTCAGTCTCACTGATTGACAACCCTTGCGCCACTTGTCCCAAAGTTTCACCAGGTCGTTCATGACCAACTAATAATTGGCTCATGAACATGGCTTGCTGATCGGGCAGTTGGGTGAAAAAAGACTGCCAGAAATCGTAAAAAGTGGTTTTCAAATCGGCGTCATGAAAATGTCTGAACCATTGTTTGATCCACTGCTTGACCGCCCACGGGGCTTGAAGCGGATAGTACTGACCATTTTGATAAGCCTGTTCTGAAACGACCTGGGTTGCCAATAACAGCCGTACCCAAAAGGTATCAATGTCAATGACTAAGCGAATATTTAAATTCTCTGGTTGGTAGCTATTTTGGATAACTTGCTGCTGGGCTTTGGCTCCCTCAACAGTTAATTGTGCGTTGGTCTCGGCCACATTAACTAGGCCCTGAGTCTTCAATTCATGAACGGCCTGGTCCATCGCTTGTCGACTGAGCTTTTTTTCGTAGCCTAACCAAGGCAGTTGATGATAACGCATCCCCCAGTACAAGGTGGACACTGTCCGTTTTCCTACCAAAATATTCTCAATGACGCGTAAACGTCGTGGGGCTTTTGGTGATAAAAAAGTGATCAGTTGCTTCGCATCCATCGTCAATTGCCCCCATTTATAGTCTGAATCTATTCTCCCACACTGGAAATTCACTGTCTAGTGACATCAAAAAAGGATGACACTGAGGTCATCCCGTTATCATCTATTGACGTGAATCTTAACGTTTAGTTTTAAAGTAAATCAGATTGCTGTCTTAAAAATGATTTCATTCGGTCAGTGACCACCACGAATACCGCGCCCACGAGAACACCCTTGATCAAATTAAAGGGAATCACGCCGAACAATACCATCTGAGACAGTGGAATCGTGATTTTCATGTGTAGCACAGCCATGTAAACTGGAATCAAAACCGTCACGTTCAACAGTGCCATGATGACCGACAAACTCACCGTACCGGCGACTGCACCGAGAATCAACCGGGTCACAGTTTTATACTTTCTAACGTATTTTAAGACGAAGTAGATTGGCAGCATGAAACTAACCGAAGCCACAAACCCGGCTGCGACACCGATAAAATTAGCAATGTCGACACCCGTTAACAGCCAATACAATAATCCCTTAATGGCAGCAATCAAAATACCGCCGACTGGACCAAACATAATCATTCCTAATAAAATGGGAATGTCCGAGAAGTCCACCTTCATATAGGAGACGAACGGTAAAATTGGAAATGAAATGAAGTAAAGTAAAAATGAGATTCCTGCAAACAGTGACATGATTACGACCTGGCGAATGCTAAATGGTTGACTATGTTCCATTAGATATATCCTCCCAAAACTGGTCATCTTCAAATGAAAACGCAAACAAAAAAACCGAATTCATTTTCTCCAGAGGAAAACAATTCGGCTTCACAATTATCTGTGTTAACCCAATCTTCTTTATACCAGACTTTACTGTCGGTTTCGGAATCACACCGAATCGGCTATTCCAAAAAAGGAATAGGTCGCGGACTTTTACCGCCGGTCGGGAATTGCACCCTGCCCTGAAGATGAACCATGCTATTTAATTTCTTACGATTATTGTACTGGGTAAACTTCAAGAATGCAAGCTATTTGTCCAGTTGAGCAACCCGCTTCAGTTCTTTGACTTCTTCTGGATTCAGTTCCCGAAATTCACCGGGCTGGACCCCTTTAAGGGTTAGAAAAGCGTACGTCTCGCGTTTCAATTTCATTACGGGATGGCCGACCGCTTGAAGCATCTTTTTAACTTGATGGTTCTTACCTTCGTGGATCGTCAATGAAACGATTGCCGTCTTCCGCTTATCATCACTGGAGAGCACTTTAGATCTAGCTGGAGAAGTCTTCTTACCATCAAGGCTGACCCCTTGACGCAGGTTCTTTAATTCTTCATTAGTTGGAATGCCTTGAACCTTAGCCACATAGGTTTTATCAACTTCATACTTCGGGTGAGTCAGTTGATTAGCTAATTCACCGTCGTTGGTCAGTAACAACAGCCCCGTCGTATCGTAATCTAGGCGGCCCACCGGATAGACCCGCTCTTTGATTTCGTCATCCAATAAATCAATGACCGTTTTACGGTGCTTATCATCAGAAACCGTCGACACAACCTGCCGTGGCTTGTTCATTAAAATGTAAATCGGCATTTCAGTTTGAATTGGCATTTCATCTACGGTCACGCGGTCGTGTTTACCCACTTTGACACCCAATTCAGTCACTGTTTTACCATTCACTTTCACGTGACCAGAAGTGATCAGTTTTTCTGAACTCCGCCGTGAGGCAACACCGGCGTGAGCCATAACTTTTTGCAATCGTTCCATATAATTATTTATCCTCCGAGTTTATCTGTTCGTTGAACCGTTTTAAAAATAAATCGCCATTCTGTTCATCATCCGGCAGCGTTTGAGCTTCCGGCAATGGCGGCAAATCAGCTAGCTGCTTGATGCCAAAATAATCCATGAAGTAGCCAGTAGTCTTGTATAGCTTTGGCCGGCCGGGTCCCTTCTTACGCCCTGATTCCGTGATCAGTTGCCGCAACATCAGTTTATTCAAAGTACCGGAGCTTTGAACGCCACGAATTTCATCGATTTCAATTCGAGTAATCGGCTGATTGTACGCAATAATGGCTAATACTTCTAGTGATGCCTGCGACAAGCCAGTGGAACTAGGGGCTTCAAAGTATTGACTGACAACGTTAGCCAGACCTTCCTTAGTCGCCAGTCGAACCGTGTCACTGCTCTTTAAAATGACTAACGCGGAGTCCGGGTCACTGGCATATTTTTGATTTAACTTAGCTAACGACTGATTCACTGCCGGCACCATTGAATCAGTTAAATTCGCCAGTTCTTGAATCGTCAAGCCTGATTCGCCACTCACAAACAGCAGCGCTTCTAGTTGTTGTATCTTACTCATTCTTCTTCTCCCAAATTAGCCGGTTTAACAGTGATTGGCATGACTCGATTAGGCTGATCCACGGCAACTTCATGCTGCTTGGTCATTTCTAACAATGCTAAAAAGGTCGTCACCAGCTCCTCCTTGTTTGGCTTATTATCGAATAACTGGCCAAAGGGAACAGCTACTCGTACTTTGCTTAGTTTAAACCGTAACGTATGGATCTGCCCCTTCACCGTGTACTGTTCGTCACGAATCAAACGCATTGGTAGTTCCGGTTGGCGCTGACGCTCAGTCAGCTCAGTTAAGACGCGCTTTAGGTCGGTCAAGGTTAACCCCGGCGCCAGTTTGCCTAATTTGACGCCAGCTGGTACCGCCATCTCCGGACGGGTATAAAACTTCTGCCGGGCAAGTGCCTGTTGTTTGAACCAGCTCGCCACCTGCTTATAACGTTGATACTTCACCAGTTGATTGACCAAATCATCCTGCATTTCTGCTAAACTTGGCTCGTCTTCCTCTTCCTCCGGCGTTTCGTCCACAGGTAATAAGAGTTTGGCCTTCATTTTCATGAGGGTAGCGGCCATCACAAAATAGTAGCCAGCCACATCAAGTTGATGATCCTGCATCTGCCGCAAAGCCATCATGTACTGATCAGTGATGCTGACAATGGGAATATCATAAATATCGATGGACGAAGACTTGATCAAGTGTAACAGCAAATCAAGCGGGCCTTCAAAATTTTGGACGTGAATCAATACTGGCTGCTCACTCATGGCTAGCCTCCCACTTAGCAACGATTCGCGTGGTTTCCAGGGTGCCCATGATGCGTTGCTCCGGATACATGTCCTGCAGTTCAGTTAAAATGGTATTCGTCTGATCCTCTTCCCGAGCTGCCGGTGTCAAGGCAATGAGCCGAATCACGACGAAATGAGGGCGCAGTTCAACCCCAACAATTCCTGAAAAGTCCTGATTAACGTCCTTCCATAACAACAGCTGTCTAGAATCACTATCTTGATACCACTGCAACTCTGCTCGCAAACGGTCAATTTTCTTCAATGCCGGCGCAAAGGAGAGCAACCCCATTGCCACTTTCTCATAATCACTACGATATTTAAGTAACAAACTGATCCCTCCGTAACTTTACGCTCTTGGGTGAGCTTTACGATAAACTTCTGTTAAGTGTTTTTTAGAAATATGCGTATAAATTTGCGTTGTTGAAATATCTGAGTGGCCTAAAAGTTCCTGAACGATTCGCAGGTCAGCACCATTTTCCAGAATATGAGTGGCAAATGAGTGCCGTAACGTATGCGGTGTGACGTGTTTACGAATCCCAGCCACACTGACGTATTGCTGAATCTTCTGCCAGATGCTTTGCCGGCTCAGGCCACTACCATGGGCATTCAAAAATAAATAGGGTGATGTCCGCTGCTTCAATAGCAAGGGTCGGCTTTCATTCAAATAGCGGTTGATCCAATCAATTGCGACGTCACCGATAGGGATGATACGTTCCTTGTTTCCTTTACCGATGGTTTGAATCAACCCCATTTCTAAGTGGAGTTCACCCATTTTGAGGTGTACCAGTTCGCTAACTCGCAAGCCGGTAGCGTACATCACTTCTAAAATCGCCCGATCCCGAATTCCATACTTATTCGTCGTATCCGGCGCAGCCAGCAACGCATCAACTTCAGTCACCGTTAAGACCTGTGGCAACGGTCGACTCTTCTTAGGTGCCTTCACTTCTGCCATGGGGTCCACGGTAAGCTGATCATTTTGAACCAAGTACTGGAAAAAGTGCCGCAGGGTAGAGACCATACGTGTCACACTGTTCCGAGACTTCCCGTTGGTTTGCTGCTGTTTCAAAAAATTAAGCATCGTTAACTGATCGACTTTAGTGATGTCGGTGATTTTTTGCCGTTCCAGAAATTCCCGGAATTCTTTTAAATCCAAACGGTAAGAACTAATCGTATTGGCAGCTAAACCCCGTTCAATTCTTAAATCATGCAGAAAATCTTCAATCTGTTCGTCCATTTTGATCACGTCCTGCTTCAGTTAACCACAGGTAGCCATCATGCTCTTCAGCTAGCCGCTGTTTCATTAAATGGCCGACTGCCCGCTTGAACTGTCCCTTACTGATGCCAAAGTAATCTTTGATGTCAGCGGGATCACTCTTATCCGTAAAGGCCACCTTGCCTTCTGGCGCATGTTGCAACGTTGCTAACAGCATTAAGGCGTCATCCGGAATCGCTTCGTATGCCCGGGGGCGCAGTGATAACTTTAATGTCCCATCAGGATACTGACTCACTACCCGGGTGTTTAACTGTTGCCCGAGCCGTGGTTCCTGGTCCCGTTCTTCAGGTGGAATAAAGCCCAAATTGTAATCAGCAGTGATCACCATGGTCCCAGTTAGTTTCAACCGGTAGGCAGTGGCTTCAACATCCTTATTGATTAACTTGGTTGATACCGGTTGAGAAATGACCCGATACAGCGCTTCGTCGCCTAAGTCGCCCCACATCCGCCCCTTCTTATCCAGGGTAATCGAAAGCATTAACCGATCACCGCGTTGTGGCCAAAGCCCGGCAATTTCGGGCAAATTATCCAGTGACACCACAATGTCTTTATTGGGTAAGCCAATATTGACGAATACACCCAATCCATGCTGAACCCGGACCACTTCACCGAAGCCGTAGTGATCCACTTGAACCTTAGGCGCGTTTCGCGTCATTTGCAATTGGTGCTGTTCGTTCTCGTAAGCAAAGCCCTTAAAATGACTGCCCAGCTTCAACGGTTTCTCAATCTCGGCTTTATCCAGTCGAAAAGTAAGTCCGTTGGTTTGGACAAAATACTGTTTATCATTTTCATCAGTGACTTCGCCGCTAATTATTCGGCCGAGCAACTGAGTTAATTCATTATCCATTTTAGTATCCCCGTTCGTTCTCGTCTATTACACATCTTTTGATATTATCGCACATAATCACTGGTGGTGGTAGTTTATTCTCACTCCAGAATCTCAGGCCAATGAAAAAAGCCTAGCCACAGGGGCTAGACTTTTTAATATCAGCTTAATAGTTGATTAAAGTGCGTTTGAAGCACCATGGTAAACGACACCGCGACGTGAGTCAACAGTGATCAATTCACCATCAGAAATCTTTTCTGAGGCACCTTCAGCGCCAACGATAACTGGAATCCCCATTGAGATACCAACTACAGCTGCGTGTGAAGTTAAGCCACCGTTTTCAACGATAACGGCGCTAGCCTTTTCGATAGCTGGCAAGTAGTCTTTGTCAGTGTTCTTAGTAACCAAAACACTGCCTTCAGTCGTCTTGCTGTTAGCTTCTTCAGCGTTTGAGGCTAAAACGGCTTTACCGATAACCGTGTCATCGCCGACACCTTGGCCGCGAACTAACTTTGAACCGATCAATTGAACCTTCATCAGGTTAGTTGTACCGCGTTCGCCAACGGGAACACCGGCAGTGATCAAGATCAAGTCGCCTTCCTTAGCTAAGCCGGTTTCAACAGCTTTGGCAGCTGCTAAATCAAACATAGCATCAGTGTTAGCTGGCTTTTCAGCAACGATTGGGTAAACGCCCCAGTTAACCATCAAGCCACGACGGGTACGGTCATCAAAAGTAACGGCCAAGATGTTTGCATCTGGACGGTACTTGCTGATCATCCGAGCAGTGTAGCCTGATTCAGTAGCGGCAACAATGGTCTTAACACCCAAGCTCTTAGCAACACGAGCAACTGAAGCACCAATTGATTCAGTAACGTCAGCGTTTGCTAAGTCCATGTGATCAGTACCAAAGTCCTTCAAAGCATTTTCAGCCTTGATGTCGATCCGGTTCATAGTGGCAACGGATTCTACTGGGTATTCACCGTTAGCACTTTCACCAGAAAGCATGGTTGCATCGGTACCATCAAAGACGGCGTTAGCAACGTCAGATGCTTCGGCACGAGTAGGACGTGGGTTTTCTTGCATTGAATCCAACATTTGAGTAGCAGTAATAACTGGCTTACCCAAGATGTTGCACTTACGGATCAAGTGCTTTTGTACCAAAGGCACGTTTTCAGTTGGAATTTCAACACCCATGTCACCACGAGCAACCATCAAACCATCAGAAACCTTGATGATATCATCAAAGTTATTGATACCTTCTTGTGATTCGATCTTAGGGAAGATTTGGACGTGTTCCATGTGCTTTTCTTCCAATAATTCACGAATGTCCATAACGTCTTGTGGCTTACGAACAAATGATGCGGCGATAAAGTTGATTTCGTGATCCAAACCAAAACGAATATCAGAAGCATCCTTTTCAGTGATACCTGGTAAGTTGATTGAAACGCCAGGTGCGTTAACACCCTTACGTGAACCAAGCACACCATCGTTTTGCATGGTACCAACTAATTCTTTGTTAGCATCGTCTTTTTCATCAACAACCATGTCAAGCAGACCGTCATCGAATAAAACGTGTCCACCAACACTAACGTCGTCGAATAAACCAGGATATGTGACCGCGATCTTATCCTTAACACCTTCTAAGGATTCGTCCATAGAAATACGGAGCTTGTCACCGGTACGATATTGGATCTTACCATCTTTTTGAACAGTAGTCCGAATTTCGGCACCCTTAGTATCAAGCATGATACCAACAGTCTTACCAGTAATCTTTTCAGCTTCGTGAACCTTAGTTAAACGGTCTAAATGTTCTTCATGGTCACCATGAGAAAAGTTAAACCGGAAAATGTTAGCGCCAGCCTCAATCAACTTTACGATTGTATCAACATCGGTACTAGCGGGACCAAGTGTACTTACGATCTTGGTTTTCTTCATAAGAAAAATCTCTCCTTTGAGTTTAAGACTGACTCGCTTGTTCAGCCGTCATGTGACGGCTATCACAATTGCATCAGTCCAATTTGGAATCCGTCTGTTATTTTAGCACTTTTCAAATTTAATGTCTGCGGTGTTTTTCCAAAAACTGACGATTTCCGTCGTAAAAGCGTTTTCATACCCTTTCTTAGCCTAAAATTAACTTCAAACTTTAATCTTTGACCTGCAACACCACGTTATGGTCACCCAAAATTTGCTCTAATGGTGCTACCAATTGCTCACTGGCTGGCAACCAATATTCCTGATTCAAAACCCGCTTACTGTCATCAGCTACCCGATAAATAATCACCGGTGTCTGACCATCATGGGCTTTTAAGAATGTGGTTAACTGATTCATCTGTGCCGGATCATCCGTCGCAGCCGTTAACCGTAAAAACCAGCGAGTACCTGGTAACTCTTTTGTCTTAGAAACTTCTGGTTGCGAGGGTTTTAGCGTTGAAGCTTGAACAACGGTATCGGCCACGACCTGCAAACTACCACGATTCGTTTCGGTTTTACCCGTGACCAAAACCACTTGTTCCTTTTCCAGCCAAGTCGCAATCTGTCGGTAAGTGTTCGGAAAGACCGTGATGCTGACTTCACCCGTGAGATCACTGGCAGTTAAGAAAGCCATCTGGTCACCACGTTTAGTTCGAATGGTTCGAATTCTGGTCACATACACCACGACAGTAACGTGTTGGTCGGCGCTCAAATCGCCAACGGAAACGGCGTGTCGCTGTTGAGCTAATGCCGCGTATTGTTCTACTGGGTGACCTGACAAATAAGCCCCCAAATATTCATTTTCCATTTCTAGACGCTCGTTTAACGGAAAATCAGGTTGGCGAGCAATTTTGGGTGCCAGCGCCTCGAAGAGATCCATGCTGCTGCCGCTCAGTTCAACGCTGCTTAAAAATTCCGGCAAACTGGCAATCATTTCCGCGCGATTATAACCGAAGTCGTCAAACGCACCGGCGTAGATCAAGCCCTCAATTAAATCTTGTTTCAGCCATTTGGGATCCAGCCGTAGCAAAAATTGGTGTAATGACTTGAAGCGGCCGTTAGTCTGCCGTTCAGTCAGGATACTCTGCAGCAGGTCACGGCGCATCCCCTTGATTGAGGCCAGCCCGAAGCGGATCTGACCCTTCTCTAAGCGGAAATAAGCGCCACTGTAGTTGATGTTCGGCGGTAAAATAGTGACCTGATGTCGTTTAGCTTCCATTAAGTATAACTTGGTCTTGGCGTTATTATTCAAAACTGAATTGAGTAACGCAGTGAAGAACGCTGCTGGGTAATGTGCCTTCAGGTAGGCGAGTTCAAAAGCCATTTTACTGTAGGCCACGGCATGCGACCGGTTAAACCCGTAGTTAGCAAACCGATCAATATAGTCAAAGGTGGCTTGAGCAGCGTCAGCTTGATGCCCCCCTTGAATGGCACCGTCAATGAACCGCTTCCGCATCGCTTCCATCGTTGTCTTTTTCTTTTTACTCATGGCTCTGCGCAATAAGTCGGCTTGGCCTAAGGTAAAACCAGCCATTGCTGAAGCTGCCTGCATCACTTGTTCTTGGTAGACAATGATGCCATACGTTGGCGCTAGAATTTCCTTTAGGGAATCATCCGGATACGTAACGGGCTCCTGTCCAAACCGCCGTTTAATAAAGTGATCAATATTTTCCATTGGCCCTGGACGGTAAAGCGCGTTTACCGCAGCAACCAGTTCAAAGTTGTCCGGGTGCAGCCGTCTTAATACGTTCTTGATACCACTGGACTCAAACTGAAATACGCCGTTGGTATCGCCAATTTGAAACAACTCCAGCGTTGCCGGGTCGTTCAAGTCAATTTGACTGATTTTTAAATCTTGCCCGGTCTGAACTTTCACGTACTTCAATGCCGCTGCCAGCAAACTCAAGTTTCGTAGGCCCAAGAAATCCATTTTCAGCAAACCAACTTGTTCAACGTAATCTTTCGTATACTGCGTCATCAACATGGTTTCCGCCCCGTTCTGCACAGGGACGATATCGGTCAGTGGCTGATCACTTAGGACCACCCCAGCCGCGTGGGTTGAATAATGACGGGGCAGACCCTCTAACTTAGATGCGGTTTCAAATAATAGCTTATTGGTAGCAGAATCAGCGACCAGATTTTGCAATGGCTGTGATTGTTGAAAAGCTTCCTTTAGAGAAATATGCAACACGCTGGGAACTGTTTTGCTCCACTCACTGAGCTCATAGGGACGCAGACCAAACACCCGCCCGACATCGCGAATGGCCTGTTTGGTCGCTAACGTACCAAAAGTAATTATTTGACCGACCCGTTCATGACCGTACTTCTGATGAACGTATTCCAAGACTTCCTCACGACGATTATCGGGGATATCTAGATCAATATCGGGCATTTGTGCCCGTTCCTCATTCAAGAAACGTTCGAATAATAAGTGATATTGCAGCGGATCCACATCCGTTATTCCCAACACGTATGCCACCAGGGAACCGGCTGCAGAACCCCGCCCAGGACCAGTAGTAATGTCCGCTTGCTTGGTAAACTGCATGACGTCCCAAACAATCAGGAAATAATCGTTGAATCCCATCCGGTCGATGACGTCAAGTTCGTGTGCCAGCCGCGCCTTATAGGGAGTGACATCGCTAATCTGATTTTCTTCCAAACGACGCGTTAAACCAGCCTCACACTGCGTGAGCAAGTAAGCTTTCGCCGTCTGCTGATCCGGTGTTTGAAACTTAGGAAGCCGAGGATGTTGAAATTTTAGTTGCACCTGGCAGGCTTTAGCGACGGTTTCAGTGAGTTGCGCTGCTGCTTTTAACCCTAATTCTTCATATAAACTGGCGTATTCAGCAGCCGGCCGCAACCAATACTGGCCGGTCTTTTTCTGTGCTTCGGCCAAATTGCTGATCGTGGTACCATCCTTAATGGCGTTCAATACACCGACGGCAAACCGGTCGTCGGCGTCCAAATAGCGGACTTCTGGTAAGGCGACCACCTTGACGCGCGCATCCGCAGCAAGCTTGGTGAGTAGCTGGCGGACCGTTGCCGATTGCGTGGGAGCAATGCCAATCAGCAGGCTATCAGCATCAACCGCTTGGCTTAAGCGCGCCAACAGCTGATTAACGTTATCCCGTTCACCCTGGTCAAGCCAAAACTGCAACTCACTTTCACTGGATAGGATAACCATCAGATCACTGAACCATTGCGCCACTTGTGCCACAGTCACTGGTTCTTGATCAGAACGGGTTTGCAGATAAGAGGAAATGGCCATTAAATGTTGATAGCCAGCTTGGTTTTTGGCCAATAAAACCATTGGAAAAGTCTGTTCCGTCGCAAAAACACCGGCCAAATCAGCGGTTAACCCAATGACCGGTTGAACATGGTACTTTTCACAAATTTGATAGAACTCAACCGTGCCGTACATGACGTTACGGTCAGTTAGTGCCAACGCCTGATAACCCCGTTGAGCAGCGGTCTTAACCAGTTCATCCAGCTGGTTGGTACTTTGCAGCAGACTGTAGCTGCTAATGACTTGTAGTGGAACAAACGCCATAGTCGATCGGCTTCCTTTCTCGTGAAACTTCCGGACTCCATTATAACAGAATCACTCATTTTAAAGCTTTCAATTTTGCTGACAATATGCTAAAATTTCTGTTGATTGCGAGGTGTCTACAATGAAAGCATTAGAAGCAAACTTGGTTGTTATCTTTTGGGCAATCATCTTTGGTGAAGTCATTGGCTACATTGGTGGTCAACTAGAAGTGATGGCCTACGTTCCCGCACAGATCGGTGTCGTAGCAACCGTTGCCGCTTTGATTTTCACTAATGGTGTCAAATTAGTTTCAAACTCGGATACAAAAGCAAATAAATAAGACTCAATAAGAGCGTCAGTAGTGCCACAATTCCATTTGAATTGCGGCACTACTTTTTTTGACTCAATATTTGTCGTCCTTATCCCATTTAAAAACCTGTACATTAAAAGCTTGTAAAAAATTTAAATTCGACTAATCATTAAAATAAAATGAGTTAATCTTGAACCCTTACGATGGCTCATCCTGGAAAGTCGTCACCAGTATCATTTAATCACCGTAATAAGAAGATTATCCATTCCAAGCGAGTGTGAGTTTTGTATGAATATTATAATTATCTTTTCATTTTATATCTTTGATGATATTAAAGATATTCATCACAAAGCCCTTTAAGCCGCCGTTAAATTTTTTTACGAGTTTGTGAACTTGACCGGGATTAAAGAATCTTGATTTAATCGCATTTCAGGTAGCGAAACCCTCGCTTGTGAAGAATAATCTGCGACCAATTTAACATGATTATTTCAATCAAGGCCTGCAACCTAAAGTACTTGTGAAGAAAAACGTATTCAATTTAAGGCTCATACACATCAATTGAATGATTCATAATCCTTATCCGGACAATCTTTGTTTAAAAGACAGTTGTCCATTTGTTGTAAGTTGTTTAGGGGATGAACGATATTATCATTTGCATAACGTCATATTGATAATTCTTATGGTTTGATAAGTGAGCAAAGTTCATGCTACTATAACGACGAGTTGAGAACCTTTGCTTGAAAGGAGTATGAATTATCATGAAAATTGGTGTTCCTAAGGAAATTAAAGATCAAGAAGAACGTGTTGGTGCAACTCCTAGTACTGTTGCTAATTTAGTTCACGCAGGCCATGAAGTGATCGTCGAAACCGGGGCTGGTATTGGTTCAGGTTACCCTGACAGTGCCTATACTGAACTGGGTGCAAAACTTGGTACGGCTGATGAAGCTTGGGATTGCGAAATGATCATCAAGGTTAAAGAACCCTTAGAACCTGAATATCACTACTTTAAAAAAGGCATGATCATTTACACTTACCTGCACTTAGCCGCGGATCGTGAACTCACAGATGCACTGCTCAAAGCGGGTGTAACTGGGGTTGCTTACGAAACCATGGTTGGCCGTGGCGGTGGCTTGCCACTGCTCTTCCCAATGAGTGAAATTGCTGGTCGGATGTCCGTCCAAGTTGGTGCCCACTTCCTTGAAGAACCACATTCTGGTAAGGGTGTTCTATTGGGCGGTGTTACCGGTGTTCACCGTGGCAAAATTACGATTATTGGCGCCGGAACTGTTGGCTTCAATGCTGCTAAGATTGCTGTGGGGGTTGGCGCAGACGTTACCATCCTCGATATCAACGCTCAACGATTAGCTCAAGTAGATGATATCTTCTCAGGCAAGATTCAAACCTTGATCTCAAACGCTCACAACATCGCACAATCAGTTAAGGAATCCGATTTAGTCATCGGTGCCGTACTGATTCCTGGCGCCACCGCACCAAAACTGGTTACTGAAGCAATGGTGGACAGCATGGAAGACGGCTCTGTGATCGTTGATGTGCCGATCGACCAAGGTGGGATCTTTGAAACCAGTACCCATGCAACAACCCACGACGATCCAATCTACATCTCACACGGCGTTGTTCACTACACCGTAGCTAACATCCCCGGCGCTGTTCCAAAGACATCAACAGATGCTTTAACCAGCGCGACGGTTGCTTACGCGGTTGAAATTGCTAATAAAGGTATCGCCCAAGCTGCAGCTGACGATTCAACCATCTACACCGGGATTAATACCATTGATGGTACCATCGCATCAAAGGCCGTAGCAGATAGTCTTGGCCTGCCTTACACGGAATTCAACCCCGCAGCAGCCACCGGTAGATAAGGGTGTGAGCCCTTATGGCAAATAAAATTGACATCAATCTGGTATTAAAAAATGCCAGTAAGAGTGAAGAGGAACGAACGCTAAGTCTCTTTGATCTCTCCATTCTGGGGATTGGTGCGATCATCGGGACTGGGATCTTGGTATTAACCGGGATCGTGGCGTCCACCGACGCGGGCCCAGCAGTAATTTTCTCATTTTTGATTGCGGCACTTGCCAGTGGCTTGATTGGCCTTTGTTATTCAGAATTAACGACTAGCATGCCAAACTCTGGAAGCGCTTACGTCTATGCCTGGGTCTCAATCGGTCAAGTGGGCGCCTTCTTCGCTGGCTGGACCTTGATTGGCGTTTACATCACCACCACCGCCACCGTGGCGAACGGCTGGACTGGCTACCTCAATTCATTTTTAAGAGAAATTGGGATTGATATGCCGGCTAAATTACTCGCGTCTCCCTTTGCTGGCGGTATTATCAACCTACCAGCAGTGATCATGATCGTGCTCATTACTTTCGTCCTCACTAAAGGAACCAGTGAAAGCAAGTGGATCAATAACACCCTGGTGCTGATCAAGCTGGCGATCATTATCCTCTTTATCTCAGTGGCAGTCTTTAACGTTCGAACGGCTAATTGGCATCCGTTCATGCCATACGGTCCAACTGGCGTCTTCACAGGTGCGTCCACCGTGTTCTTTACCTACCTCGGCTTTGATGCGTTAGCCACCTCCGCAGAAGACGCTAAGAACGTGAAGAAGAACTTACCGCGGGCCATTATTATTTCACTGATTGTCTCCACGACCCTCTACATCATGGTTAGTCTGATCATGACGGGCGTGGTGAGCTATAAAGAACTTAACGTACCAGAATCCATGTCCTTCGTGCTACTCGCAAAGGGACACACGCTGGCAGCGCAATTTGTCTCTGCTGGTGCCGTGCTGGGGATTATGGCTGTGGTTTACGCCTTCGTCTATGCCGGTTCCAACATTACCATGGCCATGGGACGTGGCGGTTTTCTGCCAAAGTCCTGGGCGCAAAAGAGCAAAAAGAGTCACAGTCCTAACACCGCGTTGTGGTTAAATGGTCTCATGGCGGCTATATTGGCCGGGCTAATGGATATCCGCAACTTAGCCATCATTGCTAACGTGGGGTCGCTGACCGTTTTCGCCTTAATTTCACTGATCGTCATCGTTCTTCGTCGCCAGCAACCCGAACTCAACCGACCGTTTAAAATTCCGTTTGGGTATACGATTCCGATCCTCTCGGTACTGGTCTGCATCTTCTTACTGGCTAACATCGCACTGAACGCTTGGCTGATCTACTTTGGTTGGCTGGTCATTGGCTTTATTCTATATGGTAGTTATTCGGTTAAACACATTGACGCTTTACAGGAGAATTAGTGCATTTTCAGTTATTGGGGTTCTCACTCATTTCATCAAAAAATAGCTAATGAACAACAAAAGATGGTCCTGCCGTGGAAAGCAGGCCATCTTTTTTTAATTTAGTTTCTATTTGGTTAACGAGTCCTCACTCTGTTTGGCAGCAGGGCTCACATTGAAGTCGATCCCATCACCGGCTTGATTCATTGTCAGCTCAACCGTGCTTTGCGCACTCGCTTTACCACCAATGATCAACTTCGCTAACGGCGTCTCCACGACACTAGTAATGGTCCGTTCCAGTGGCCGAGCACCATAGGCTGGTAAGTAACCACGTTTGGCCAACCAACTCGTTGCTTCTGGTGTAATGGTGAGTACGATCTGCTGTTCAGCCAGACGGTTAGAAAGCCGCTTGATCAGCTTGCCGACGATCTGCTCAACATCCGCCATGGTCAGTGGTTTGAACATAATCGTATCATCGATTCGGTTCAAGAACTCCGGTTTAAATGACCGCTGCAGCAGACTAGCCACTTGTTTCTTGGCGTCATCGGAGATGTTCCCCTGAGCATCCGTTCCTTCAAGCAACAGCTTTGAACCCAAGTTAGAAGTCATGATCAACAAGGTGTTCTTGAAGTTAACCGTGCGTCCTTGACTATCCGTCAGCCGGCCGTCGTCTAACACTTGCAGCAACAAATTAAAGACATCAGGATGGGCCTTCTCGATTTCATCAAACAGCACGATGGAATACGGGTGTCGACGAACCGCTTCGGTCAGTTGACCGCCCTCTTCATAACCAATGTAGCCGGGAGCTGCCCCCACTAGTCGAGAAACGGATTCCTTTTCCATGTATTCCGACATATCGATCCGGATCATTTCCTCTTCCGAATCAAACAGGTTTTCAGCCAAGGCCTTCGCCAGTTCGGTTTTACCCACACCGGTTGGCCCCAAGAAGAGAAATGACCCCAATGGCTTACTTGGATCTTGCAGGCCAGCACGTGACCGTAAAACGGCATCTGACACTGCTTGAACCGCTTCGTCTTGTCCAATCACGCGCTTATGCAAATTGTCAGCTAAATGCAAGAGCTTTTCCCGTTCCGTAGCCACTAACCGATTAACAGGAATCCCCGTCATTTTAGCAACAACGGCGGCAATTTCTTTTTCAGTGACGGATTCTTCAACCAGCCAGTCGCCAGAATGATCCTTATCTTCCATTGCTGCCAGTTCTTTTTTCAGTTGCGGGATGGTCCCGTGTTGCAACACGGCAGCTTTATCCAAATCATACTGGGCTTCGGCCTCGCTCAAATCATGGTTAGCCTTATCCAGTTCGGTCTTTTTTTGACTCAAAGCATCCAGTGACTGCTTTTCATCTTCCCAACGGGCGTTTAAATTTGTCACCGTTTCTTTTACGTCCGCTAAATTCTTTTGGACGGCTTTCAAACGGTCTTGTGAAGCTTCGTCGGTTTCCTGCTTTAACGCAGCTTCTTCCACCTGTAGACGCATTTGCTGACGACGTGCCTGATCAAGTTCGGTGGGTGCAGAATTCATTTCCACCCGAATGGAAGCGGATGCCTCGTCAACCAGGTCCAGGGCCTTGTCAGGTAAATAGCGGTCGGTAATGTAGCGGTCGGATAACTTGGCAGCGGCTACCAGCGCGTTATCATGGATCCGCACACCGTGGTGAATCTCATAGCGCTCGCGCAGTCCCCGTAAAATGGTGATGGTGTCGGCAACGGAAGGCTCTGCAACCGGCACTTTTTGGAACCGGCGTTCAAGTGCCCGGTCCTTTTCCATGTACTGACGGTATTCATCGGTAGTGGTGGCACCAATCAAATGCAGTTCGCCACGGGCCAGCATCGGCTTCAGTAAATTACCGGCGTCCATGCTGCCTTCAGTCTTACCGGCGCCCACAATATTGTGAATTTCATCAATGAACATGATGATGTCACCATTGGACTTCTTGACTTCGTTTAAAACGGCCTTTAAGCGTTCCTCAAATTCACCCCGGTACTTGGCACCAGCAATTAGGGAGCCCATGTCCAATGAAAAAATCGACTTGTTCTTCAAATTATCCGGCACATCGCCACGAGCGATCCGTTGGGCAAGCCCCTCTACAATGGCGGTTTTACCAACCCCGGGCTCGCCAATCAAAACGGGATTGTTTTTGGTTTTCCGTGATAAAATCCGGGTCACCGTCATGATTTCTTCATCCCGACCAATAATCGGGTCGTGCTTGCCACTACGCATGGCTTTGACTAAATCAGTGCCGTATTTTTCTAGGGCTTGAAAACCCTCTTCTTGGTTTTTTGACGTGATTTTTTCACCTCCACGAATTTCAGTGACTTTGTTTTTAACCTGCTGTAACGACAGACCCTGCTCATTGAGGTAATCAGCGAAACGACTACCACTCATCTGAATGACCGCAATAATCAAGGTGTCACTAGCAATATAGTCATCACCTAAGTCTTTACGGACCTCATCCGCTTTTTGTAGCAGCCGATACAAATCTGGTGACAAATTTTGACCATAAGTCACGTTGCTGCCTGCCACTTCGCTGATCGAGTCAATTTCGCGGTCCAGCTCAGCGTTTAGATCATCCATATTCAAACCAAGTTCACTGAAAATTTGCCGGTCTAGTTGCCCAGGCTGGATCAAAAATTTAAATAGATGTGAGACGCCAATTGACTGCTGTTTACGAGTAACGGCGATCTGCTGCGCCTCGGCAATCGCGTCAGTCACGGATTGCGTTAAAATGTCTGGGTTCATTAAATGATCATCATCCTTTACTAATTATGCTGAGTCATTCATTTACTTGATTCATTCTATCATAGGTATCACCCAAAATAAAAATAATTTGACCTTTTTTGACCAAACTATTTTAACGGGCTTTTCGGCGAGTTTTCGTCCGCTTTTGAAACACATCATCCGCGGGCTTGAACCCCCAAAATTTGTGCCCACGATAAGTCTGCTGGGCGAGTTTACCATGAACAGCCATTTCGGTGCCGCGCTTCGTTTTGATTTGAAATTGAATCTCCTTACCTGCCAACAAATCGCTGACTTCCTGGTCAGAAAAATGATGCCCGCCCCAAACCTGATTAAAGTTAACTTCTTTGCCGCTGGCGGTCTGCCCACCCGTTTTAGCCTTCTTGGGATAATGCTTCACCAACTTCTCCGGGTCGCCCAAATTCGGCTTCAATTTCTCGGCGTTAGCCACCATGATGGGTAAATCGTGGTTAACGGTCTGGGTGGCAGTACTCAGCAGTTCCGTTGGCTCCAGCTTAAACGAGCCGACTTGATCCATCAAGTCCATTAGGCGTTTGGTGGCATTGGTACTGCTGATAATGGTTCCCTCAGTCAAAATGGCAGAGATGGTGCCAGTATTGGTCATGGATAACGTACCCCGTCGTTCCTTCATTAACGCTGTAGTCCCGGCAGTAATTTGTGACAAAGTGGATACTCGCGTGGCACCGGTACCGATATTGTGATGCTGCAGATAATTCATCAGCCATTTCATGGTTGGCTTCACCGGCTTCTTATTAGCCCCTTCAAAAATGAACGGTGAAGCAGTTTCGCCAAGGTGTTGTTTGGCGTCTCCCTGCGAATCATCTGTGTCGCTGATTTGCCGAGAGCTATCGAAAATCAACTTGTAGTTTAAGGCAACCGGCACGTTAAAGGCCGTCTTGAAATCGGGATAATCCTTCAGCTCCGCAGTGGTGTGATCAAACTCGTAATCTTCACCCAACATGGCGAGGTAGTTTTTGGCCACAACGGCATAAATGGCTGGACCGGACTTACCGTAACGAGCCAAACTGCTCAACGAGCTAGGAACCTTTTCACCGGGCCGGTTAGCCCCATGATCCACGCTGCCATTGGTGACGTGAGTAAAACGCGGTTTGCGGTGTGTCAGCAAGTTCTGGTCGACGTCAACCACAGCCGCAATCTTGGGCACTAGCGGTAGTAATTGATAAAATTGTGCCATAGAAATCTTCGAATCATCCGTTCGGGGATAACTGACAATTTTAGCTTCGTACATTTTCTGATAAGTGCTCAATACTTCTTTAGCGCTATAGCCCTTGGGCGCCAAGATGGACGCCAAGTTAGACAGATCCAGTAACTTTGGCGGGGCAGAATGCCGTCGCACCGTCTTAACATTTGTGACTTCACTTTCATGATATTGTTCCAATTCTTGTTTAGCATCAACCTGTTTTTCATACCGCCACTTAGCCGCGGCCTCTTCATCCTTAAAGTGACGCGCAAAAACGTGTTCCGCGTTATCTTGAAACTTCACTTCGTAAAAGGGCTTGCGCTTATAATTCTTAATGGCCATCAACTGTTCGTACACGTGACGCACCATCAAGGACTTCAAACGCCCTTCACGAACCACCCTCACCGGATAGCCGGCTTGTTTGGAAACCGTAGTAGCAATTCTCGTCAGTTGCATCGAAAGAAAGTCCCATTTGCTGCGAGCGTCCGACTTTAAGTAGTCGCCGTCCTTCAGCTGGCTTCCAATCGACTTGATTTCACGGAAACCACTTTGAATCGAACGAGCTTCTTCATCCGCAAAATAGAGCCGCTTGACCGGTTTCTGCCATTTGATCGCATTAATGATCTCCCAGGCTAGTAGTTCACCTTCACCAGAAGGATCCACATCGGTAGCAATCACCAGTGAGTCACAATCAGCCACCGATTTTTTAATTTCAGCTAAATCGCTTTTAGTGGACTTCTTACGACCTGTCCGCGGATTTTTCGCCATAATTGGCTGTTTCTCCCAACTGAAATCGTTGATCTGCCAAGGTAAATGTTCTAACTTCCAGGAACGGTAATGAGACGCTTTATCGGCTGGAACCTGATCCTTAGGGTCAACAAATTCCATGAGATGCCCGTGGGAATGAACGATGCGGTAAGTGTGCCCCTCAAACTCTCCGCTGGTTCCCCCTAATGCGCTGGCAAAGTTCTTAGCGGCACTGGCTTTTTCACATAAAATGGCGTACTCAAACATGACCTGACTCTCCCTATCTCCATAATTTAAAAGAGTTTTAGCAGCTGATTTAACTGTTAAAGCTCTTTTTGACTATCCTTCAGCATTTAAGCTAATCATCTTTAAAATAACATCCGTGGCCTTTTCCATGGTTTGTTCAGACACGAATTCAAACCGGCCGTGCATGTTTTCTCCACCAGCAAAAATATTCGGTGTGGGCAGTCCCAAAAACGAAATCTTGGAACCGTCCGTCCCGCCCCGCACTGGTGCGATGTCGGGTTTAATCCCTAATTCGCTCATCGCCCGTTTAGCCAGTTCCACCACGCTCATATCCTTTTCGATAATTTCACGCATGTTGTAATACTGATCTTTAAGGGTGACTTCAACGGTACCTTCACCATATTTCGTATTCATTTGATTGGCAATGCCAGTAAACAATTGCTTGCGATCTTCAAACTGCTGACGATCGTGATCACGGATAATGTACCCAAGGTCCGCTGTATCCACGTCCCCACTGATTTTGTAGAGGTGGAAGAACCCTTCTCGCCCAGCCGTTCTTTCTGGCCGATCGTGTTCTGGTAACGCATTATGAAAATCGATTGCCAATTGGTTAGCATTCACCATGGTATCCTTAGCTGAACCCGGGTGAACGTTGGTTCCAGTGATGTGCACCCGACCATCAGCAGCGTTAAAGGTTTCATACTCCAATTGTCCTAAAGGTCCGCCGTCAACGGTGTAGGCAAAGTCCGCGCCAAAATCTTTAACATCAAAGTGATCAGCACCAGTACCGATTTCTTCATCCGGACCAAGCCCCACTTTAATCGTGCCATGTTTAACCTCTGGATGACGCATCAAATATTCCATAGCAGTGATAATCTCCGCTACCCCGGACTTGTCATCCGAACCCAGTAAGGTTGAGCCATCAGTGGTGATCAACGTTTGACCCGCGTAATTTAATAAATTAGGAAAAACTTTTGGGTCCAGAGTGTATTTGCCCGCTGAATCCAACTTGATCACTGAATGGCCATCGTAGTTCTCAACGATCTGCGGCTTAACATTTTTGCCATTAAAGTCCGCCGTATCCACGTGGGAAATAAAGCCGATCGTAGGAACTGACTGCTCAATGTTACTGGCTAATGTGGCAAAGACGTAACCGCTAGCGGGACTAACATGGACATCAGTCAAGCCGAGTTTGGTGAGTTCGGCAGCCAACGTTTTCAAAAAGTCGACTTGGGTTTGCGTTGAAGGGACGGTATCACTTTCCTCATCGGAACGCGTTTCAACTTTAACGTATTTCAAAAAACGGGGAATCAAGTTTTCATATTTCATAAGCGGTCACCCTTTCAAATAAACGTAAACGGATCCGTATTCAACTCAGATGGTACAATTTCAATCTGCCAATCGTTCTGTTGTGCCCATTGCTTGAATAAAGTCGTTAAATGAAGCTTACAGATACTTTCGATATGGTGTCCAGGATCAATCACTGGAAAATGCGCTGCAATCATATCATGACCCGTATGATAATAAACATCACCGGTCACGTATGCATCAGCACCCTTTTGCTGGGCAATTTTGAAGAATTTACCCCCGTCACCACCAAGCACTGCAATCCGTTGTATGGACTGATCCAAATCATCAGCAACAACCCGCAAACCGTTAACGTTAAAGACTTGCTTGCAATGTTCAGCAAACTCTCTAACCGTCATGGCTGCTGGCAAATTACCGATCCGGCCCATGCTGAATTGATGGCCTTCATGGTCCAGTCGAGTCAATTCTAGTGCCGGATGACCTCCAGGGTAAACTTCATTCACAGCATTCACAACACCCGTTAACTTCGAATTCGGCACCCGCATCTGAATCGCTAATTCGTCGGTGCTATTCCGTTCACCAACCGGGCCTAACTCTGGGTCAGCTCCCTGCATGGGCGTAAACCAAGTGGTCCCGTTCCATTCATAACTGGCACCAGAATAGCGCGTCATGTCACCAGCTCCAGCACCCACCATCGCTAACCGGACGGCATCAGCATAAACAGGCTGCACGTGAACGGTCAGTAAGTAGTTAATTTCTCGAACACCGTCAACCATACCAACCGTATTCACTAGCCCTAATGCGTCAGCTAACCAATCGTTCATACCACCTTCAGCACTATCCAAGTTTGTGTGAGCTGCATAGACCGTAATATGATGCTGCAACAGCGTGGCGTACATCTGATTTTGTGGGTCTTCTAGGTCTAAGTTACGAGCGGGATGAAACATCATTGGGTGATGCGCAAAAATGAGGTCGGCACCCGTCGCAACAGCTTCATCCACGACTTCTGGTCGAACGTCTAAAGTGACCAGCACTTTATGAAAATCGGCTTCCAACGAACCAAGTTGCAATCCCACTGGATCTTTTGGTTCAGCGATGGTCTTAGGTGCAAACTGTTCAAATCGTTCAATTAACGTTTTAACCTTCATTGAGAATAACCTCCTGAATTTGATCACGTTCCTGTTGAAAGGCAGCAATCTTCTGCTTCGGCGCATTTTTCGCCTGTTGCATAGTGGCAATTACCTGATCAAGTCGAGTCTGTTCCCGACGCCACTTTTGTTGAAGGACGGGACTTTTTTCTTTAAGTAAAAACGGACCAAATTTCAGTTCAACTGCCGTATAAGCAACTGGTTTGTCTACTGGATCAGCCACGATAATTTCATAAATATGACCATCTTCAGCCAGGATCCGTTCTGCCACAATCTGATACCGATTATCTTGCAACCAACGACGAACATTATCCTCACCAACGTTGGGTTGCAAAATCAGGCGTTCCTTGTGGGTCAAATGGGCCTTACCGTCCTCTAAAATTTTAGTGATCAGCGTACCGCCCATACCGGCAATCGTTACCGTATCAATCTTGTCTTCAGGTTGAATCGCTGCTAACCCATCAGCCAATCGCGCCGTGATGACAGCCGTCAGCTGTTCATTTTCAATCTCCGTTAACGCATTGTGATAGGGTCCCTTCACAACTTCGCCAGCAATCGCCGCGCGAATGGTGCCTTGTTTCGCTAAATGCACCGGCAAATAGGCATGGTCTGAGCCAATATCGGCTAAACGCGCGCCAGGTTGCACAAAATCAGCGACGGTTTGCAGTCGGTTGGATAAATGTGTCCCGTTCATACGTTGCTTCACTCCTCTTCAATCTCGTAGTTCCATTATAGGCTAGAGCGGGAAGTCAGCACAACAGAAGGATGGTGATTTTTATCTTGAAAACCTGGGTAGACCAAAAGAATGCGTCACAGTCGTTAATGACCGTGACACATTCTCAAATCAAATCACACTATCATGATGCAATTACTCATCATCACGTTTGCGACGTTTCAATCCTGCTAAACCTAACATGCTGGTCAGCAAACCAAGGAGACCTAAGCCAACGGTTGATTGACTTTGTTCATTAGTTTGTGGCAACTTCTGCTGGTTGGTAGCTGAGGTATTCGAGTTACCGTTTGAAATTGAACCGTTTTGACTGCCTGCTGTGGTGGTTGAACTTGTCGCGGACGCTGCAGAAGTCTTTACAGATCCTGCAGATCCGGTATTGCTACCAGTTGACGAACCGTTACCCCCGTTGGAATCAGTTCCAGACGTTGCTTGACCAGGAGTTGTGGTATTCGTGACAGTTTGACCTGGTGTTTTATCATTCTCAGGTGTTTCAGTAGGGTTGCCATCTGAATTTCCTTCTGGTTGGTTGTCAGGAACACCCCCACCACCATCAATTGGACCAGTTGGCTGACTTGGTTGTGGTGTATAGGTCACAACCACATCCTCATTATACATTGGTACGTCTCGTGCAACTACGCTGCCAACAGCCTGTTGACCAACCTTAGCCGGATTAGCAATGTAGCCTGGTAAATTAGGTGATGTTTGCTCATAGTAAGCACCCTGTGGCGTTGCTACGCTCTCACCAGTGACTTCATCAGTTGTAACGTTCCAAGTAATCGTTTGAACAATCGGTGCTGGTACTTGACCAGTATAACTTGGATCATCCACAACATAGTGAATGGTTCGGGTTGAAGTGGTTTGACTGTAGTCTAGCTTGTGAACCAAGTGAATGACTACTGGTGTATTGTTGTCAGCTTTGAAGGTGTAAGTACCACTAGCTGATTGATCTGGTGCTAAAGCGTAGCTGGTTGGTTTCCCGGTCGTGTTCCAGTTCGCGGTACCGTCTGTAACACCATTAAGTGTTGTGGGTGTCCCAACAATTGCACCATTATCATCGTCATCAACGAACTCCACTGTTGTGCTTTGGGCTTGTGGTGTGTAAGTTACAGTTTCTGTGCTGTCAGTTGGTAACGTTGTCGTTACTGCGTTAGTCGCTGCTGGCACACTATCCCTATCTGCTGTGTAACCAGCTATGGATGGTGTTGGAACGGCATCATAATTGCCGGATGGCGTATATGTTGTGACACCAGTCACTTCATCCGTATCCGTCGTCCACGTTACTGGTTCAGTCTTATCAGCAGGCGTCTTACTGCCAGCACCAGTATAAGTGATCGTCCGTGTTGTGGTGCCATCGAAGCCCTTTGGTAATGTTGTACTGTGCGCATGCATCAACTTGATCGTCAGATTATCACCATCGCCTGGCTCCAACTGGTATGACACCGTACTATCTTGACCTGGTGCCAAAACATAATTCGTTGGTACTGTTACAGTGTAATCACCGGTATCATCAGTCTTACCAGTTACTGTATCAGTTTCTACGACCTGATTATCATTATCCGTATCCACGTAATTAACTGTCAGATCAGCATTGTCAGCAGTATAAGTTACCTCTACCGTAACATCCACTGGTTTCGTCGTTGTCGCCGTATTCGTCCCCGCCGGTACACTTTCCTTATCTGCGGTGTAACCGGTTATTGATGGCGTTGGAACGGCATCATAATCGCCTGATGGCGTATATATTGTAATGCCGGTCACTTCATCCGTATCCGTCGTCCACGTTACCGGTTCAGTCTTATCAGCAGGCGTATTAGTACCGGCGCCGGTATAGGTGATTGTCCGCGTTGTAGTTCCAGTAAAGCCGTCAGGCAAGGTGGTTGAGTGCGCATGCTTGACTGGGATAACGATGTTATCCGTATCATCCGGTGTAATTGTGTAGGCAATCGACGTTGGCTGATCCGCATTCGCAAATTCATAGTGCGCTGGTGCGGTTGCGGTGTACGTACCGGTTTCATCGGTCGTCCCATTGATTGTTTCAGGAGTCCCAACCACCGCATTACCGTTATCAACATCTTCATAGGTCACGGTCAGGCCGGCGGCGTCTGCTGTATAGGTAACGGTTTCCGTGCTATCAGTTGGCTTCGTCGTTGTCGCCGCATTAGTCGCTGCTGGCACACTATCCTTATCTGCTGTGTAACCAGCTATGGATGGTGTTGGAACGGCTTCATAGTTGCCAGATGGCGTATATGTTGTGACGCCAGTCACTTCATCCGTATCCGTGGTCCAGGTTACTGGTTCAGCCTTGTCAGCTGGCGTATTAGTACCGGCGCCGGTATAAGTGATCGTCCGTGTTGTAGTTCCAGTAAAGCCGTCAGGCAGGGTGGTTGAGTGCGCATGCTTCAACTTGATCGTCAGATTATCACCATCGCCTGGCTCCAACTGGTATGACACCGTACTATCTTGACCTGGTGCCAAAACATAATTAGTTGGTACTGTTACAGTGTAATCACCGGTATCATCAGTCTTACCAGTTACTGTGTCAGTTTCTACGACCTGATTATCATTATCTGTATCCACGTAATTAACTGTCAGGTCAGCATCGTCAGCACTATAAGTTACCTCTACCGTAACGTCTACTGGTTTCGTCGTTGTCGCCGCATTGATCACGGCCGCCACACTACTCTTATCTGCTGTGTAACCAGCGATTGATGGGGTTGGAACGGCATCATAGTCACCAGATGGCGTATATGTTGTGATGCCAGTCACTTCATCGGTACCAACTGTCCATGTTACTGGCTCGCTCTTTGCTTCCGGAGTCTTATCTCCAGCTCCTGAGTAAGTAATTGTTCGAGTAGTTGTAGCCGTACTCTCATCAATAATGTGCTTCAAATGAATCTGAACCGGCATGTTACCACTTGCCTTAAAGGTGTAAGTGCCGCTCGTAACTTGATTCTTTGCAAGGGTATATCCGGTTGGAACTTGATCCATACTCCAATCAGTCGAGCCACCTGGCGTACCAGAAATAACTTGCGGCGTACCCACAATTGCACCATTACCGTCATCATCGATATATTCAACTTGTGTTTTGGCATCACCAACTAAATCGTACTGAACAAAATCGCCATCAAAGCTGTTTTGAGAAACTTGTCCAAATACAGCTTGCCCATCAGTCGAACCATCAACAATAGTTGGCGTAACTTTGCCTGATGCATCAGTTTCAAGTTTATAACCTGCTGGAATCAAGGCCTGATCATCAGCCGAAAAGTCAGAAAGTTGTGTTGGATAATCATTCGTAAATGTATCCACACCATCATTGAGGGTTTTACTCAAATCAGTAAGGTTTACATATTGATCATTACCATCAGCATCAACGTAGTGATAACGTGCCTTAATGGTTGAAGTCCCTGTAATCGTAATGGAAGCTTCGTTCTGAATATTTTCATCGTTCTGACTAACACTTGCTGGTGCACCGTCTCCATAGAAGATGGTCTGCAAATAAGCCGTTTTTCCACCTTGATCTTTGAAATTATCAGTCGTTCCACTGATGGCAATTCTACCAGTTGATGTGTTAGCTTTAAGGCCGTTAATCTGAATAATGATTGACCGAATCGTAGACCAGTCAGTTACCTGATCCTTGGTCACATAACCAGTGGTATCAGGAGCAGTAGCGGTCGTATTAACCGTCTGTGGTTGGGTAGAATACAAAACAGTCGAATTGATTGCAGTCCCATCACCACTTGGTGTCGTATAATTTGTTGGCATATCAATTGCACCGGTAAGTTTAAACGTATACTGAGATTTATCTGTTCCTGCTGTTGGCAAATTAATCGCAACGCTAGCATTATGATCAGCGGCAACATCTTCTAGAGAGGTATAGACCACATTATCATAAAAAGTGAGTGTACTATCTCCATTTTTATCACTAGTTGCTTTCTGCACGGCATCAACATTCTGATTACCCTTTGCAACTGAGGTATTAAAGAATGAACTTGCAGTTTCAATTGTCCAATCACCCTGACCAGTTTCGTTGTTTTCACCATCAAGGAGATAGGCGTTCGTATTGTTTTCAACAAATGATAAGTCAGTAGGTGTTGTGCTATTTAACAATTTAGTCGTTGGTGACACAACGTACATATAATATGGATATTTTCCAGGCAGCGCATCAGCATCATTAGCAAACGTGACTGCGCCCCAATAGCCAGTTGTGTTACTCAGATCCACAGTAGTTCCGGTACCTGCATAATCAATTTTAACAACCGTCTGTCCGTTATCCGCCGTAAATTCGGATACCTTTGCACCCGTTGCCTGAGTTAATAATTTACCAGTTGGATCGGTGGTCGATGGATTTGCCAGAGGATCATTAGTCCACCAGAGGCTATTAATTGATGAGACTGTGGTTACTTTAGGGATTACGAAGTAAAAAGTGGGCTCATAAATCTTATTTGTGGTTTGGCCCTTCCCATCGTTATACCTAGTTTCAAGAGTACCTGCACTTTGATTGCCAGGGGCACTACTTCTTTTCACTAGGGTACCCTGAGCAATAGCAATATTATCAACAATCGTTTGAGTTGCTGATGATTTCGTAGCTTCCTGCGATGTACCCTTCGCATCATAGGTCATGTCAACCGATGAGGTCAATTGGTCACCATTCTTAACGGCAGTTCCATCATCATAAGTAGTAGATAATTGACCAGCTAAAAGAAAACTATTAGACGTGCCAAGGTCATCTGCATACGAACCTGGTGCTAACTTATTAGGGGTAAAGACAGCGGTTCTAATTGCTGAATTTCCAGTTACTTTGGCTTCTTCACCAGCGTTTACAGTACCCGTTTGAGTGGTACCATCTGCCAACGTAAAAGTGAAAGTCCAACTGGAAGTATCAGGCAAGTAACTCGTTGAACTAATGCCCTGAACCGGAGTCTTAATGCTAGTAACGTCCAGGCCACTGGGAATGGTCATAGTCAACTTAGCATTCTGAGCTTCTGCTGCTGAATCAAATTTGAAGCCAAAGCTATTAAGATATTGGGGATCATCACTAGAATCTTGTTCAAATTCAAGCTTGTCAGAAGCCAAAGAAGAATTACCCATGCTGGTTAGTACAACATTAGTACCTTGTGTAGCATCAGCATTAGCAGGTAAAATAGTGACACTCCATGGATCTGCCGAATCAGTTAACTTGGTGCCATCTGCATTGATAACCTGTGAAAAAGTAACATTACCATTAGCAGTGAGCGTCTGATCTGTGGCAGTTTGAGAGACATCAAAAGCCCCTACAAGTTTGTATTCCGGTGCTGCGTCTCTAGCTTGATTTCCCTTACCTGCTGGAACATTAATAACGATATTGGTTCCCTTGCCGCCAGGTTGGGTAATTGTCGTACCATCACCAATTCCATTAATTTCGTTTGTACTATTAGCATCCAATACAAAACCAGTTGGTACTGGAATGTTGATTTCCGCACCACCATAGTTAACGGCGCTATTTACACGCGCAGTGGTCCCACCATCGTCTTTAACACCATCCGCTTCATTAACACTGACACCAAAAACATAATTTTGGTTAGGCAAAATTTCAGTTACTGTGTGTGAATTCGGATATAGCAATGAAACTGTCGATAAATTAGCTGTTGGCTGAATCGTCTGAGTGAAAGTAATTGGCGTTTGATCAACACCGTTCACTGAATAAGTAATCGTCTTTGTTATCGTCTTGCCGGCATCTGCCATTGGCGAGAGCTGGTACGTGTAGTTGTCATTTAAATCAATCTTAATCGGCTGAGTAGTAGTTGAATTAGTAGTGAATATATCAGTAATCGTATGTGACCCATCACTATTATTATCTGTTGTCGTGGTTCCCGCAGCACTTGCCAGTGGAACAGCAGTGTCAAATTTATACGTTGCGTCATCTGCCGGAATGTTGATTTTATACACATCGCCCGCCTTAGCATTAATCTGTAAAGTCAACGTTAATGGGCTCTGCGCATTCGAACCATAACCTACTGCAGTTGATGAAATTGTTAAAGGTGCAACACTTGCTGGATCCACCGCATCGATTTCCTGTGGTTCTTGAGTTGCAGCGTAGGCTGCATCAGCGGTTGCCTTTGCTGCATTTAACTGATCTTCAGTAGGATTAACCAGTGTTTTTGAAGTTTTCGCCTGCGTAGCAGTTGCTTGTTGAGCAGCTGTATCTGAAGTTGCTGCTTCTGACTCACTCGTAGTCGCAGGTGTATTTTGAGTTGCCTGCTTAACAGCCTTTTCAGCGGTCGAAGATGCTGAATATGTGGCATTTGTAGCAGCACTGGAACTGTCGTTTGAATCAGAAGTTCCGTTAACGCTTCCACTTGTTGCGGTAGCATCCGCAGCCGTTTGTGTATTATCACCCGACTTCAGAGTCACTGAGCTTGTCGTCTGGGCAGTGGCTGCAGAATTATTAGAGACAGTTTCATTTGGCTCCTGAGTATCGTTGGCTGTTGTGTCAGCATAAGTCGTTGTGCTACTCCCCAACAGTAAGCCTGCTCCTAAAGCTAAACTGGCCAGACTCGCATAAACCCATCTACTGCCAGCTTTATATGCCTTATAATGTTCCTTCAAATTAGACTTGATTGTCCGAATGTTATTATTTTTACCAACCATGTTAATCCCCCCATACAAAGTTGCTTAAACTTGCAATCTATTCATTGAAAATTGTTTAGATTATAATTTAATATCTCATAATGCCAAATAACTGTAAACCCTTTTATATAGGCATCGGCTAACCTATTTTTTTGATACCTATACCTTTTTCTATCATAACTTCCCTTCTTTTCCTTTATTGTAAGATTATACATTTCACAAGTAAAGGCCGTTAAGTATATTTGAGTGTCCCTTTTTTTAAAAAAAATTGCAAAAAAATGACACATAAACATTTTAGCGTCTAATGTTCATGGTAAAAGAATTTACTCATTTTCAAAAACAGAAAAATCCCTTGATCACGGTCGTTTCCGACCCTAATCAAGGGATTTTCGTTACCATCAGTTTGCACTGGGTGGTCTATTCGTCATCGCGTTTACGACGCTTCAAGCCAATTAAGCCTAACATGCTTGCCATTAAACCAAGCAGACCTAAGCCAATAGTTGACTGACTTTGTTCATTAGTTTGTGGTAATTTCTGCTGGTTAGTAGCTGAAGCATTCGAGTTACTGTTCGAAACCGAGTCAGCTTGACCTGCTGCAGAAGTTCTTAATATTCCCGCAGTACCAGCATTGGTACCATACCCAAGTGTTGACTGTGAATTAGTATCGTTCTTCGTAGTAGTTTTTCCACTCGTTTTATCAGGAGTTTTAGTTTTGTTAACCACTTTTCCTGGAGCTGGATTGCTTGGCGTAGTTGGTTGGGTTGGTTCCGTTGGCTGAACCGGTTGAGTCGGTTGTACTGGCTGAGTTGGTTGTACCGGTCCTGTCGGCTGTCCTGTCTGTACTGGTGTATAAATGACAACCACATCTTCATTATACATTGGTACATCCCTTGCAGCTATACTGCCAAAGGCTTGTTGACCAACTTTGCTTGGGTTAGCCGTGTAACCTGGCAAGTTAGGTGCTGTTTGTTCGTAATATGCACCCTGTGGCGTTGCTACACTCTCACCAGTGACTTCATCGGTTGAAACGTTCCAAGTAACCGTTTGAATAGTTGGGGCTGGCACTTGACCGGTAAAGTTTGGATCATCAACAACATAGTGAATCGTCCGAGTTGTGATGGTTGTGGTGTGATCAATGATGTGACTCAAATGAATCTTCACAAGTTGATTGCTATCGTTGGTAAATTGATACGTTCCAGTGGCCGCTTGACCAACAGATAATTCAAAACTAGTTGGTTTACTGTTAGTATTCCAATCATATTTTCCGGAAGTCTTACCGTCAACAACAGTTGGTGTACCAACTACAGCATCACCATTATCATCATCCACATACTCAAATGTGACACTTTGGGCATTTGGTGTATACGTAACTGTCACATCATCAGCGTTGGCCTTTGGCAAGTCTGCACCTGCCACACTGCCATAAGCTTTTTGAGCCACCGTCGGTGTATCAGCAGTATA
>NZ_JAAXLJ010000030.1 GCF_012641075.1 Secundilactobacillus angelensis
ATCATTTCTATTCATTTTATGCAAAATAAAAACGCCCATTTCTAGGCGTTTTCAGTCGTTATAACATGATTTAATCACGTTTATTATGCCCCGAGCAGGATTCGAACCTGTACTTGGTTGCCCAAACAGCGACCTGAACGCTGCGCGTCTGCCAGTTCCGCCACCGGGGCATCACAACAGGAATAATCATACACTATCGTGAGTAGTTTTGTAAAGTAATTTTGTGGTCAGGTTCAGAAATTTTTCGGTCGCTTTTAATTGTTGCAAGGCATGCTCTGAGTTTGTGTTGAGCCATGTTTTGGATTGGAAGAAGACTTGCTGATCAGTTTTTGGTCAACAAAGCTGAATGTATAGGTTTTCTCATTTTCTTGATCTAAATAAACCAAAATCTGCGAGCTGTAAGGCCCCTTATTTCCCATAATCATCTCTTGTGTTGGCGTGCCCAGTTTCTTTCTGACAGTGGCCAATTGATCACCTTTTTTAATGTGCTGATAGGTATTGGGATGAATCTTAGAGGCTATCCCGTTATGAAAAATATTTTTGGAAACGGCTCTGCCGTGTACCACATCAATGCTGATTGTTTTGGCAGACTGGTGACCATTTTTACGAGAGAAAGTCCACGTATAGACTTTGGAGCCTTGATCTGAACCTTGTCTGGTGGATTTTGATTCTCTATCGGGTTTTCCCATGACAGCCATGACTTGAGCCTTTGAGCTGCCATGATTATCGGTGCTGTCTCCATCAGTCTTAATTTGGTCAAATTTCATTTTCATGGTGTGATTGATTCTAGTCGAGCGCACGTTGTGGGCACTAACAGCTTCGGATGAGGCATTTGATTTGGCCGCTTGGAATGCTTCAAAGCTACATGCTGACAACGTCATGCCAGTTAATAACATCATAATGACAGTGAAAAGCTTTTTCATGATTATTTCTCCAGGGAATCTAATAGTAAATTTAGAAGGTATGAATATCCTCAAAATAATTCTCCCATAGTCATACGAGCCATGCAAGTTGATTTTCTGCCGTGTTACGTTGAATAGTTAAACCGATGTCCGGTAACTTAAGTAATTCTTAACCTCTTACTTTTGAGAACTGGACACGGTTACATATCAGTCGTGAACCACTTTCTATCAAGATACTTCTTACCACTCTGGTGATTCAAGTCTTGACGGGCTTAGCACACATCAGTACAATGTGAAAGTTGTTGTCTGAACTGGCATATCAAGGGATTGGATGTTAGTTAGCGACGAGAGTATCGTCAAGGGAGTTTTTGAATGAATATACTTAGTGGATTTGTAGTTTTGTATCCAATGATCGTGTCACTTGTATGGATCATGGGTGCAATCTTTTTTAGTGTTCAGCAGCGTCAAATTCCTCTAAAAAAGCCTGGTAAAGGGATGCCAGAGAGACTGGTTTCGGTACTAATACCAGCGCATAACGAGGAGAAAACCTTACACGAGGTTGTTGAATCAGTCGCAAACTTGACTTATCAAAACATAGAGTTAGTTTTAATTGATGATGGCAGCGTCGACAAGACGTTAGCTGTGATGTATGACTTGCAGAAACAGTATGAGGGACAGTTCCTAATTAAAGTGGTGCCAATTGTTAAAAATGGCGGAAAAGCCAACGCTCTGAACGTCGGCTTGGACAGTGCTGCCGGTGAATACTTACTGTGTTTAGATTCCGACTCATACGTTGATCAAGACGCACTCAAACACATGATGCTGGAATTTTATAATGACCCTAACGTGGGAGCTGTCGCGGGTCGGCCAGTTGTACGTAACCGGACAACCTTATTGGGGCGTCTGCAATTACTGGAATATATTGGGATTATTGACATTATTAAACGTGGCCAAGCTTTTATTACCGGGCACATTACCACCGTTTCTGGCGTGATCGTTGTGTACCGTAAAAAGGCAATCAAAGCGGTGAACCGTTGGACCGTTGAGGCATTGACCGAAGATATTGATATGACCTGGAAACTTTATTCACATCAGTGGCGCGTGGCCTATTGTCCACAAGCTGTGTCATGGATATTGGTTCCCGAGCACATGAAAGCACTGATTCGCCAGCGTCGACGTTGGGCACGTGGTGGTCTTGAAGTTTTGATTCGTAACCGACAGCTGATTTTTACTGGTAAGTTGGCTGAACAGTGGCTCTTGATTGATATGGTGATTAGTAACTTATGGGCTTTAAGTTGTTTCTTCATGATCGTACTGTATGTGCTGACCATGTTGTTTGCCCATGCAGTCATTTTAGATGGTGGCATCTTGTTTGTGCTGACCTTGATCAGCATTGTCCAGTTCGTTATTGGATTCACCAGCTCGCAACGCCAAGGTTACATTGATTGGCAGGATTTACTGTTACTGCCAATGTACTTTGTGTTCTACTGGGTGGTCAACTTAGTTAGCTGTATCACTGCGTTGGGGTCCTTCTTCCTTGATCCGAAACGGAAGGGGACTTGGGCTAGTCCAGATCGGGGGGTCTAATAAAAATGGATAAAGATAAATTAGTTATTCGTAAAAAGACCTCCATTTGGTCACGGTTACGTCGGATGATCCTGCTCATATTATTATGGGTCGTCGCCATTTACGTCCTGGCCATCAATGTATGCTTTATTTTCGGTATTTACACAGATGGGCTTGTCGTGAATTATTCGCTGTTCAACCTGTCATTTCACCTGTATAAAATGCTGGGATACCTGATTATTGTGATTGGTGGACTGGTGACAGCTTACAGTGTGATTCATATTCGCAACCTTAAACGAAAGGCGGCAGCTCATGACAAAAACAATGCGTAAATGGGTGCTAGGTCTCTTGATTGTCGTTTTCGTCGGGTTAGTAGCTGTAAATGTCCGGAAGAGTACCAAGTTTGAATTAGGAACCCGGGAAAACTACGCCTTAGCTAGTAGCGATACCCACATTAAGAACGGTATTATGGTGTTTTGCTATCACCGTATTTTGAACGATCACGATCCAATGGTGAAAGGGATTGAATCTTTGACACCTAATAACCAACTACACGTCTATAACGTGAATGTTTCGGCATTTAAACAACAAATGCAGTTTTTACACCGACACCACGTCAAGGTGATTTCGACTTCTCAAATGATTCACATGTTAAAGAATAATCAACCCATCCACGGCAAATACGTAGTGCTGACCTTTGACGATATTGATCGCACCATGGCCGAGAATGCGGCTCCAATTATGAAGCATTATGGCTATCCGTTTACCGCTTCAATCATTACTGGCTCTACCGGCCAATATATCGGCGGCGAACAGCTGGCAACCTGGCCTCAAATTATGAAGCTGGATCGGTCAGAAAACTCAAAGATGGAGCTGGGCGTGCATACCAACAATATGCATTATTTGGTTAAAGGGACACCGGCCTTTAACTTAAAAAAGAATTACGGTCAGTTTACTCGTGATTACGCGACCAGCCAAAAAGTGATGAAACAAAAAACGGGACGAACCACGCCAATTTTCACTTATCCGTATGGTAGTGGTACGCCGCTGGTTCAAAATTTCTTAGTTCATCAACCCAAATTGCAGGTGATTTATACCTTGAATAACGGCATTGTTACTGACGAAAATGAACTTAAGTTAGCACCGCGAATGATCGTCACTAAAAATAGCTGGCCAAGTATTGCCAACTGGTTGGAGAGATAATTTTGGGTTTAAATCCATATAAATACTTGCATTAATCAATCAATTATGACATGATAAGCACACAAGCTAGGGGTGCTCTTATGAGCTGAGATGGCAGTAGCCAGACCCTTTGAACCTGAGAGTTAGGACTCACGTAGGAAAGCTGATTGAACGTGTGCACAAGAAAACTCTCGAAGTCTGGCTTCGAGAGTTTTTTAGTTTCCCGGGTTCATGGCTGAGTAAACCATGAAGGGACATGGAAAAATGTCAGAGACACAACAATTACTACAGGCAATTGATGAACAGCAGTCTAGTCTGCTGGATATTTTACGAAAGCTGGTGGCTTTCAAGACAGTTTCACCACCCGCCAGAAATACCAATGACATCCAAGCGTTTGTTGGGCAACAGCTCGAGCAGGACGGCTTTGCAGTTAAAAAGCAGGCATTCTACAACGATGACGCACTGGTTTCCGGGCGTTTACCGGGTTCGGCTCCTGATCAATATCACAGTCTATTGTTGAATGGGCATGTTGACGTTGCGGCGTTGACTGATTTGGACAAGTGGCAGACTGATCCGTTTGAGTTGATTCGTCATGGCGATGACTTGTTTGGACGTGGTGTTAGCGACATGAAAGGGGCGGTAGCTTGTTTTCTATACCTCTTTAAGTTGTTGCGCCAGTTAAACATTCAGCTGCCAGGAGACTTACTTTTTCAGTCAGTTGTGGGTGAAGAAGCAGGTGAGGCTGGCACGAAAACCTTATTGGAACAAGGAGAGACTGCTGATTTTGCAGTCGTTGGTGACACCAGCAACATGGCGTTTCAGGGTCAGGGCGGCGTTGTCACGGGCTGGATCACCCTAAAAAGCCCCCACACCTATCATGATGGTAATCGGGTGAATATGGTGAGTGCTGGCGGTGGATTGAAGGCCGCCAGCATGGTCGAAAAGATGCCGGTGGTGATCGAAGCCCTTCAAAAATTGGAACATTTTTGGGCAGTCACAAAACAGTACCCCGGCTTCCCCGCAGGAACGAACACGATTAACCCGGCTTACATTGAAGGAGGCATCCACCCAGCTTTTGTGGCTAATGAATGTAAATTGTGGATTACCGTTCATTTCTACCCGGATGAGACCATTGACCAGGTAACACATGAAATTGAAACTGCTGTTGTCGCAGCGACCAAAGCAGATCCTTGGCTAAAAGACATTTTGCCAATCTTTAATTGGGGTGGTGAATCGATGCTAGTGGACAAGGGTGAAGTTTTCCCAGCGCTGGCAATTGATCAGTCTTCTCCGGCAATTCACTTGCTGAGTAAAAGCCATCAACAGCAGTTAGGTGAACAACCCTTAATCAACATGTCGACTTCGGTCACGGATGGGGGCTGGTTTGATTTTTATCACATTCCAGCGGTGACGTACGGTCCTGGCAGAATGGAGCAGGCCCACAGTGATAATGAAACGGCGCAATTATCACAGTTGCTTGACTACACGAAAATATTGGCGGATTTTGTATTGAAATGGTGCTCACAGTCGAAGTGACGAAAGGAATAAAATAATGAAAAAACAATTTCACCTGCAAGATATTATTCTCATTACCATGATTGCCTTAATTTTTGGTGCGATTTTTGTTGGAACTGATTACTTATATAACATTTTATCAATTGCTGTGGGTCCATTTGCTAACGAAATTCTTTTTGGCCTCTGGATTATGGCTGGTCCCCTGGCTATTTATCTGACTCGTATCCCCGGTGCTGCGGTAGTTGGTGAAGTACTTGGGGCCGCTGCTGAGGTCATCTTTGGCGGTACTTTTGGGATTGCTGCCTTGCTTTCAGGAATCGTTCAAGGTGTTGGTAGTGAACTTGGTTTTGCTGTGTGGCGGTACAAAAACTGGGGTTGGTCCAGTTTGCTAACCTCATCCGTAACCACTACCGTCGTGGCCTTTACTTATGAAGTCTTCAAATTGGGGTACACGCACTATTCAATTGGCATGATTATTGCCTTGTTTACCGTTCGACTGATTTCTGTGATTTTCTTTGGAACGGTTGTCGTGCACAGTGTTTTTGCACTCCTGAATCGAGCTCATGCCTTACGCCATTTAGGGCCTGAAAAATAACGAGTGCAGTTAGTTGCTTCTCTATTACGGATTGAGTATTTTATAGGCGTTGTTAAATTGAAGTGCCACTCTTTGGAGGTGCAAAATGCTAAAAATCGAAGACTCAATCGCACGGTTGGCTTGGAATACGGAACATCATTTTCTGCACATTCAGGCTCAACACGATTTCATGCGGGCTTGGGCAATCCAGTTCGAACTCGGCTATACTGACCTGCGGGTGATCCAAATTGCGTTGCAGCTAGCAACCCCAGCTCAGCCAGAACTACTGTCGGAACTCAATGAGGCCTATCAACAGGTGTATCAATATGAATACGCGTTTGTTGCCGGTGGACTTGACGGCTTTAATCAGCAGTTTGGTGATCAAATAGGTGATTATGAACGGGCAGAAAAACGGTTGTTGACGGTTTTGAATCAAATTAAAGCCTTGACAGACTAATTGATAATAGAAGTTCGCTTAAGCAGATGATTAGGCGAACTTCTTTTGTTTGCAAGTTAGGCACTAATTATTCATTAGTGTCCAATCATGTGGTAACATGGTTAGAGCGGAATTATCGAAAAGCAACGCGCTCATGGCGGTGAGCAAATATAGGCAGGGGAGTGGCAACGCATGGTTCATAAACTTTGGCATCAGTTTCCACAGGTTGAAACACAATTAAAAGCGCTTCAACCCTATTTAGTGGAAGCAGTAAAGCTGCCAAATCAACCAATTCATCACCAAGTGTTGGCCTTGCTGCAATCTGGCGGGAAATTATTAAGGCCCGGATTTTTTTATTTATTCAGCGAATTTGGTGATCAGCATGATGAATCAGTGTTAAGAGCTGGTGCAGCTGCGTTAGAATTGCTACACGTAGCCACCCTGATCCACGATGATGTCATTGATCAGTCACCTCTGCGCCGTGGGATAACCACGATTCACACCTTGTATGGCTCCCGAAACGCAATTTACGCCGGGGATTTTCTTTTCACAATTTACTTTAAAGAAGTTTTAAAGACTACCCAGGATATGGCAGAATTGCGACTAAATATTCAATCTATGCGAGACATTTTGGTTGGCGAACTGGAACAGATGAAGCTCAATTACAAACGCAATGTAACGGAGGAGGACTATTTCCGTGAAATTAGTGGTAAAACCGCTGAACTGTTTTGGTTGAGCTGCCGTCAAGGCGCAGTACTGAGTCACAGTAATGATGAAGTGGCCCGGTTGGCTGGCGAAATCGGCATGACAATTGGGAAGGCCTATCAGATCCTGGATGATATCTTGGATTATGGCGGTCAATCTAAAAAGACCAAGAAGCCCGTCCTGGAAGATCTTAAATCCGGCGTTTATTCGTTACCTCTAATCTTAGCGATGAAAGAAGATAAAACCGCCTTTAAAGCATACCTTGCTAAAAAAGAGCGGATGACGGCTGCTGATTTGCAGGCGGTCTCAGAATTGGTGCTTCACTATCGTGGGGTTGAAAAAGCCCAGTCTGAGGCAAGAATATTGACAAGGCAGGCACTTGACCTGATTGATCAATTACCAGAGTGCTCAGCCAAAGCTGATTTAAAGACTTTGACCACACTATTACTGCAACGAGATGAATAAGACTTACACGACCAGCTGTTGACGGTAATACCGTTGATGAGCTGGTTTGTTGTTTATGACGCAGTTTTAGGGTTATCACTAATTTTCGCTTAGAATGATCATTATTTTGTCATAAATATGGTATGATTTAAGGCAGAAGAATATTTGATGCCAGTGTGTGTAATTTCAGCTATGCACGCGGTTTTGAGGAGGTAGCGCAGATGTCAGAAGAAGTTGGAAAAGCCTTTTCACCAATCGAAAATAAAGTTTTAGCTTCATTAGAAGATGTTATTGATCCAGAACTGGGTATTGATATGGTCAATCTGGGGTTAATATACGACGTTAAAGTTGATGACAAGGGTAACTGTGTGATCACAATGACCTTGACTACCATGGGCTGTCCACTGGGGAATTTATTAGCTGATTCAATCACTGATGCGGTTACCTCGGTTGAAGGCGTGGAAACTTGCGATATTAATCTGGTCTGGGAACCCGCTTGGAGTATTGATCGGATGAGTCGGTTTGCTAAAGTTGCTTTAGGAATTCACGAGTAGTCAATAAGGATAGGGTTGATTTGAATGGATATCGCAAAATTTGTTGAGCGACGCAAATCGCTGCATATTTCGCAGGTCAGAATGTGCGATGGCATCTGCACGCAATCAACGCTGAGTAAGTTTGAAAGTGGCGGCCATGTGCCATCACTCAAAATTCTCTCAAAGCTCTGCGCACGGATTGGTCTTACCATTGATGATTTAAACGAAACAAATAAAGTCAGTGCTAACCAGCTTAAGATGGATTTAGATTCACTTGAGCGGGAACTTGTGATGGAAAATTATCAAAAAGTGTTAAAGGGACTCTCAGGCATTGATGAACAGCAGTTAGATTCCATGCTGTTAGAAATGCAGTTTTATTATTTGCGTGGTCTGATGGGTGCTTTGATCAATCAGCCACCAGAAGAAGTCCTGTATGATTTTTCACAGATCCTCAACGATTTGGATGAGTCCCACGAAACAATTTTCACCCAACTCGTCTACGTTGGTTCTGGTGTGATGTATAATCGATTGCGGCAGACCGATCGCGCCAACTTTTATTTTAAAAAAGTGCATTCGTTCATCCGCAACGTGTTAAAAGATGAAAAGATGTACTTTAACCGGGTCGGCGACAACTACTTAAGGTTGTTGACCATGATTTTCTTCACTGCTAGTTACTATAATTCAGTGGGGCAGTTGAAAGCTAGCGAAAATCTGGTTAATCAGGGTGTGGAAATGTGCTCTGAGCATCACGTGACGTATTTCTTGCCAAGACTCAAGTTCTTAGCCGCCAAGAATGCGATTGAAGAAAAGCAGGACAAAGAAGTAGTTGACCGGCTGATCAACGAGGTACTGGCATTTGCACGGATTAATGAAAATCAAGTCATCGAGGTTAAAGTTGCAGCCTTGAACACTCGCTATGAAAAGGGTGAGTCGTTGGCAGACTTAACGCCGTAATTCAATAAACGCATGTTGCAGTGGTTGCTGCAACATGCGTTTTGCGTTTAAATACTTGCGAATCCACCAGAACTAGGCTATTCTCGGGTTAAATAAAATTTGGAGGGAAAATTGATGGAATTAACACCAACAGATTATAATATTTTGGATGCTATCGCTTCGGGCAAAGTTGAACCGGGAACTAGTCCACGTCACTTTGTGGATTATTGTGATAATGTGATTGGTGGTAATCCTCAACCGCTGATTGATGAAGGCTACATTGATGCAGATCCCTACATCAATGGATTAACTGAAAAGGGAAAGCAGGCACTTGCCAATCGTAAAAAATCAAATTGACTTTAGCAACTATCAGGTTGCTAAACGAGCTATCTTGATCCAGCTTCAACAGTGGCATTGGCAGATAGCTTACGTGGAGGAAGCGGTGCGGACGCAGCGTGATTTTGAAGCGATTATCCAAGAAAATCAGCGCTTGCGGTCGGCTATTCGAGACAGTTATCAGGCTAACCAAACGTTATCCCGCAGAGAGCCAATGGCGGCTCAGCGGCTCCACCGACGTTATTTACGAGTCCTGTTAGATTTATCAAGTCAGATTGTTTCCATTCCGTCCAAGTCCATGGCCTACTACGACCTGATTGGGTTTAAGGACCACTTGCTACGGGCAATTGACTACATTGAAGACAAGTCACCGGAAGAGGGGAATTGAGATGCAATTGCTGATCAGTGACGTTGCTGAATTACGGATGCCGACCCGAAAAGCGGAAATTAAACTGTTTTTCGATAGCATTGGCTATCAGCTCTCGGCTAGTGGTGAAGACCTTGTATCACTGACAAGTGAATACGCGCAGCTGAGCGTCCAGCCACCCGTGACTTTTGTCCGCTATGATCGGGATCATTTTTTAAGTATTCAGTCAAACGGGAAGAGTATGACGCTACCATATGCGAACAAACCTGAGACTAAAGAGCGTTAGGTGTTATGACGTTTCAGTGAGCAGAGTGCTGCATGTAACCATAAAACGGCAGAATCCCCCAAGACCGGGGGCTTCCGCCGTTTCATAGTTACACTTCGCTCTCTAAACGCTCACTTTCGCACCTAGAATTTTTTTGACACCTTATACGGTTTTGAATTACCCAGTTCGTTGTCATGGCTAATTTCATTGTCGGCCAAAAAAATATCAAACTGTCTTTGACTTTCCATACCTTTGACAACCAGGACGTGACCATCTTGAACGTGATTCTGACGATAGATCTGGGCACTCCTTACTGCTTCATCGTAGTCGTGGAAGTTGGCAATTGAATCACCAGGGTTAAAAAATATAAGATTGTCCATAAAAATCACTCCATTCATGGTTCAGGTATATTATACCGCAAACGCTTACACGAGGCGAGTTTAAAGAAAACCTTATAAGCCACGATGTTTCCTAGTATTACAACGATTTTTTTGATAAAATGTACATTGTTTTGAATTACGTCTTGAACAATGATTACTGATGGTTCAAGTCGCCACATGAAACGGTAAATAAATGCTAAAAAGGGGATTACAACATGTGTGGATTTGTTGGTTATGTTAACCAGACAGATGTGCCTAGCGATACGATCGTGAAGATGGCCAACCGTATTCGTCATCGTGGACCTGATGATGAAGCTTACTTTAATGATGACAAGGTCTCAATGGGCTTTCGTCGATTATCAATTATTGACCTTGCGCATGGTAAGCAACCCATGTATAACCAGGATCAAACTAAAGTATTAACTTTTAACGGTGAGATTTATAACTATCAAGATATTCGTAAGGACTTACAAAAACTCGGCTATGAATTCCGGACTGACGTGGATTCTGAAGTTTTGATTCATGGTTATGATGCGTGGGGTCCAGATTTACTTCAACATTTACGGGGCATGTTTGCCTTTGCTATCTACGATTCCAAAACTGGTGACGTTTTTGGTGCCCGTGATCACTTTGGTATCAAGCCATTGTATTACTATGACGATGGCAGCACGTTCCTGTGGGGTTCTGAGATTAAAGCTTTCTTGGAACATCCTAACTTTAAAAAAGAATTTAACGAAGACCTCTTAGCCATTCACTTGAGTTTTGAATTTATTCCTTCTAAAGATACGATGTTCAAGAACGTCTTCAAGTTGATGCCTGGCCACTACTTTATTCATAAGGCGGATGGTCACACTGAAACCCACGAATACTACAAGTTTAGTTACGATAACATCGACGAGAATCAAACGATTGAGGAAGATGCCAAGAAGATCCGTAAGATCGTGGATGACTCCGTTGATGCTCATATGATTGCGGACGTTGAAGTTGGTAGTTTCCTATCTAGTGGGATTGATTCTAGTTATGTGCTTAATGAAGCCGCTAAGTTGAAACCAATTCAATCCTTCTCACTCGGGTTTAATAACTCTAAGTATAGTGAGTTGAGCTGGTCAACTGAATTTGCTAAAGAAATTCATCAGGAAAACACGCCGTTAACGATGACTGGTGACGATTATTTCGATATTCTCCCAACTATCATGTACTACATGGACGAGCCGTTATCCAACCCTTCAGCGATGCAGCTGTACTACCTGTCAAAGGGTACTCGTCAGCACGTGAAGGTTGCTTTATCAGGTGAGGGTGCCGATGAATTCTTCGGTGGTTACAACACTTACTTGGAAGCTAAGCCATTTGAACGGTATCAAAAGTCTGTGCCACGCTTCGTTCGTAAGGGCTTGGCCAAAGCGGTTGTCAATCTGCCTAGATTCCACGGTCGTCGCTTCTTAGTTCGTGGGGCTGAACCGCTTAGTGAGCGGTATTACCGGGTGAACTACGTCTTTGATTACCATGATCGGGAACAAATTCTGAAGAATCCTGATTTAAACCGAGATGCTGGTGAATACACGAAGCATATCTTCGATGATGTTAAAGACAAAGATGAAATGACTCAAATGCAGTATTTTGACATCAATACTTGGCTACCATACGACATTCTACACAAGGCTGATCGGATGAGCATGTGTAATTCGCTTGAAGTGCGGACACCATTGGTTGACAAAGAAGTCGCAAAATTTGCAGCAACCATGCCAATCAAGACCCGAATTCGTGGTACTGAAACTAAGGTATCTCTTCGAACCGCTGCGCTGGCTGAACTGCCGGAACGAGTTGCTAAGAAGGAAAAGATGGGCTTCCCATCTCCAATTGCAACCTGGATCAAGCAGGATAAGTATCGTAAGCGAATCGAAGAAGCCTTTACCTCCGATGTTGCCAAGAAGTTTTTCAACACCGATGCCTTACTGAACATTTTGCAAGAACACATTAACGGTAAGTCTTCGATGCAAAAGATCTTCACTATCTACACGTTTATTCTTTGGTACGAAGTTTACTTCCCTGAAGAGACATCTGCAGATACCATCAGCAAAGTTCGTCGTACAGATATCGATAAGATTCCAGTTGCTAACTAAACTGCAATTTTCCATACGAAACCGGCTGAAATGTCGGTTTCTTTTTGGATAAAATGGTGAAATAATAGAGTTTAAGCCTCACTTAATTGGAGATGAAGACCGTGTCACTTGATATCACCCAAGCGGTGACTTTATTAGATGAACATGATTTATTAAAAACGGTCACATTGACTGATGCGCATCAGCAATTTCAGCATGTGGACTACAATTCGCAAACGGTTCAACCAGACACTTTATTTTTTTGTAAGGGTAACTTTAAACCGGCTTATTTAACGGCTGCCAAAAAAGCTGGCGCTACGGCCTATGTGTCAGAAAATCGCTATGAAGAGGGTCAGGGAATGACTAGTATTCTAGTGACCAATATCCAAAAAGCGATGTCGTTGCTCGGAGCTGCTTTTTACGGTTTCCCTCAAAATGACTTGTTTATTATTGCCTTCACTGGGACTAAGGGGAAGACAACTTCTGCGTACTTTACGTATGGCATTGAACAAACCCATACTCATGATCGCGTAGCACTATTCTCAACCATTGATCGAATCGTAGGCAATGCACCTGAAGACCGCTTCAAGTCAGACTTAACGACGCCTGAGTCGCTGGATCTCTTTCACGATATGCGACACGCTGTGGATAACGGGATGACGCACTTGGTGATGGAGGTGTCTTCGCAAGCCTATAAGAAGAACCGGGTTTATGGTCTGAAGTATGACGTCGGCATTTTTCTCAATATTTCGCCGGATCACATTGGTGAAAATGAACATCCAACTTTCGCGGACTATCTGCATTGCAAAGAACAGCTGCTGGTTAATGCCAAAACTTGCATTATTAATGCCGAAACGGATCATTTGGCAGACGTGTACTACGCGGCTAAGACGACGACCCAGCCAGAGAATGTCTACCTGTACGCGCGAGAAGGCGCTAAGGTGCAACTGCCTTTAGACTTGGACGTGACGTTTAAGAACACTAACGAAACGTTGCATCAATCCGAATTCCAGGTAAATGCTGTTTCTGAAAAAGCAAAGCAACTGGCGATTGATGGCAGCTATGAGTTACACGTTCCAGGTGATTTCAACGAGAGTAATGCAGCCAGTTCAATCATTGCCAGTGCGCTCTCTGGTGCTAGTTATGAGGATGCTAAAACGGCTTTGACGGATGTGGACGTGCCTGGACGCATGGAAATGGTCACTAGTAAGGATCACGGAACGATCTATATTGACTATGCCCATAACTACGGCAGTTTGAAGGCTTTGCTGAGCTTCTTACGGCTGCAAACGGGTGCTGGTCGGGTAATCGTAGTTATCGGTAGTACTGGCAACAAGGGCGTTTCTCGACGTGAAGGCTTTGGTAAAGCACTCAGTGAGGAAGCCGACGTGGCCATTTTAACGACAGATGATCCCGCTTATGAAGACCCGAAGAAGATCGCCGAAGAAATTGACGCGCATATCGATCATCAAAACGTTAAAGTTCAATACGTTATGGATCGCAAAACGGCCATTGAAACGGCGATTAAGATGAGTACAAAAGACGATATCGTCGTGCTTGCTGGTAAGGGTGAAGACGCCTTCCAGAAGGTCAATGGTGTTAACACACCATACCCAACCGATGTCACGATTGCTAAAAACGCTGTGGAGGAACTGTAGAATATGCAAGAAACACCAGAATTTACCCCAGTATTATTGGGGAGTGATTTTAACGTTTATGGTATGGCACGTTCCTTTTATGAACTCTACCATCAACCCGTAAAGGCCATTGCCTCGATTCAATTAGCCCCAACTCGCTTTACTAAGATTGTCGACTTGGAACTGATTCCAGGTTTCTCTGAAGACCCCGTTTGGATTGATTCAATGCGAAAAATCAAAGAGCGTTATCGTGACCACAAAGAGCCAGTGATTCTGATTGGCTGTGGTGACGGTTACGCTGAGCTGATTGCCAAGCATAAGGATGAGTTATCCGACGTCTTCATTTGCCCGTATATTGATTACGATATGCTGACCCAATTGAATAATAAGGAACGTTTTTATAAGATTTGCGACAAGTACAATTTGCCATATCCGAAGACTCGAACAATTTCAAAGGCAGAACACGACAGTCAGACCGTTGTGGAACAGCCTTTCGATTATCCGGTTGCCTTGAAACCAACTAACAGTGTAGAATGGTTGGACGTCCATTTTGAAGGCCGGAAGAAAGCTTTCCGGATTCAGTCCCGCGAAGAATTTGATCAGGTATTGGATGCCGCTTATTCTAATGGGTATAAGTCAGATTTCATTCTCCAGGACTTCATTCCCGGCGACGACAGCAACATGCGGGTACTGAATGCCTACGTTGACCAGCATCATCATGTGAAGATGATGTGTCTTGGTCACCCGTTGCTGGAAGATCCCGCACCTTCCGCAATTGGTAACTACGTCGCAATTTTGCCAGAGTACAACGAAGCCATTTATAAACAGATCAAGGACTTCTTGGAAAAAATTGAATTTACCGGTTACGCCAACTTTGATATGAAGTATGATGTACGTGACGATACGTTCAAATTATTTGAAATCAATCTTCGACAGGGACGCAGCAGCTTCTTTGTGACACTCAACGGTTATAATTTAGCCGATTGGGTGGTCAAGGATTACGTCAAGCAGGATCTGGTTGACCAGCCAACCGTTTATGGTAATCAAGACGAAAGCAAGCACGCGCTTTGGCTTGGGGTTCCAGCCAGAGTCTTCAAGAAATACGCTCGTGAAAACGCCGATAAGGACCGTGCATTGGATTTAATTAACGCCGGTCGTTACGGGACCACGTATCAGTACTCACACGATATGAACGTGAAGCGCTGGGCATTGATCAAATGGATGAATCATAACTACACCAAGAATTTTGATCGTTATTTTGCTGAAAACAAAGGGTGATTTTATGGAACACTTCTTTACAATCATTGGTGGCATGGGCACCGAAGCCACCGAAACTTATATTCATCAATTAAACGAACGGACGCCGGCCAGCAAGGACCAGGATTATTTAAACTATATCCTGGTCAATCATGCTACCGTGCCTGACCGTACGAGCTATATTAAGGATCATAGCCAGCCGAATCCGCTGACACCTCTAGTACATGATATTAAGGTTCAGAGTCAGTTAAAGCCCGATTTCTTTGCCTTACCGTGCAATACGGCACATTACTTCTACGATGAGATGCAGGCAGTTACCGATATTCCAATTCTTCACATGCCACGTGAGGCAGTGAAGGAGATTGGGAAGAAGTATCCGGATGCACATCGAATTGGGTTGATTGCTACTGAAGGGACGATTTACGACCATATTTATGATCATGAAATCATGGCAGCTGGATACGAATTCCTGGCACCGAGTCAATCAGTTCAGGAGCAAACCAACCGTTTGATCTACGACTGCATCAAGGATAATAACGTCGTTGACCGCAAGTTATTCCATGGCCTAGTTCAGCAGATGTTTGATGAAACTAACTGTGACGCGTTAGTACTCGGCTGTACCGAGTTATCGCTAGCGCAGGATCGCGAACCAGTGACAGATAAGCCAATCATTGACAGTCAGTCTATTTTGGTTGATCGGTCATTGGAATTAGCGTTGAAAGCACAAAAAGGGTAAATAAAAAGATTAGCCGGAGATGGCTAATCTTTTTATGTTTTTAGATAGAATGCAACGTTAAGATAATAACCACTGCTGCCGTAAATAAAATAATCAGCGTGATGACAATACTCCACGCAATTGACAGGCTATGTTCTTGTTTTCGGCCAAACGCGATTTCAATAATCAAAATGATAATGACTGCTAGTATACCCTTTAGAGAGACTAATAAAGGTGCGTGATTGAAAGTTCGAATCATCAACACAACCGTAGCACAGGCCATGATCAGGTAGAATAAGCGGTCAAAAATAAGCCACTGGGCGATTCGCTTTTCAGATGCTCGACTCAAACCAATGATGGTGACTGGGATGAGCAAAATCAAACTAACGAAGTAAATAGTTAACCACATTCAGTTCACATCCTTGAGTAAAATAAGTTGCATATTAATAGTTATTCCCGGAATTAATTGATATCTTAAGTCTACCACGATGATGTCATGAAACTCATTTTCAATTAAAATTCTTAACGCGACATTAAGTTTACGAAAAGTTTGTGGATAATGAAAATAAAGCTTGTATTCCCAGTATAAATTTGTTATCCTATCTTTCATCATGCGAAGTGGAGGGGACAACCCAATGGCAGAACATCAAGTTGGCGACTATGTAAAGGGCAAAAAGTTTGGCTCTTTTGAACATGACTTTGAAGGGGAAATCGAGAAGATCTATGAAAACTCGGTATTAATTCACATTTTAAGTTATAACGACGAAGATCGAATTTTGGTTGGTGAACTGAACAACCGCGCCATCGTACGTAAAGCAGATGCAGAACCATTAAAAGCAAAAGCAGAATAATGAAAATAACAGTTAACTATTTCAGAAAAGCTTATTTTTATGCAATTTCGTGCTGACAGAATACGCGGAATATGATAATATAGTTACTGTTATGCGGGTATAGTTTAGTGGTAAAATTCAAGCTTCCCAAGCTTGCGTCGCGGGTCCGATTCCCGTTACCCGCTTAAGAGAACAACGCGGTGCAGAGCTGACCTGAGAGGGTCGGCTTTTTTGTTGCATAATGCGAAAAACTGTCTAAATATTAACATTTCTTGCTAGAGTTGAAGGAAACGGCAAATTTGGCTCTCTCGATGACTATCTATTAGCCGTTTACGCGGGGAAATTATACTTAATTTTCCACAATTAAGCCATTACAATAGTAGAGAACGAGTACCATTGAATTATGTTGGTTGTCTGTATTTCATGAACGGCTTGATCCATCAACGACCAGTGTACCCAATAAAGTGATTGAAAGAAGAGGAAAAAATTATGAACAAGAATCAGATGATGAAAGCAGCTTATTTCACGCACACCGGCGATGCTGAACAAATCCAAGTGGGGCGGCTACCCGTGCCGGCAATCGGGCCAACTGATGTTCTAGTGAAGATTCAGGAAGCGGCTGTGGATCGCGTTGATGCCTATGTCCGTTCTGGTGCTTTTCAGACACCAATCATGCCGCAGCAAATTATTGGTCGTGACGCTTGGGGCACCGTGGTGAAGGTGGGACCAGACGTTCACGCTTTTCACGTTGGTGATCGCGTATGGACGAATAGTATGGGTTATGGTGGCCGGCAAGGAATTACGGCTCAGTTTGCAGCTATTCCGGAATCCCGGGTATTTTCAATGCCAGCAGGTGATCCAAGCAGCTGGCTGGCACTGGTTCATCCAGGTGCGACCGCGGCGATTATCGTGACGCAGCTTTTGAAGCTTAAACCTGATCAGACGTTACTGATTGAAGGCGGTGCAGGTCACGTTGGACGTATGTTAATTCAGTGCGCGAAAATAGCCGGTCTTCACGTAATTACAACGGCTAACCCACGTGACTTTCCGGCTCTGGCTGCTTTAGGCGCCGAAGTGATCGATTACGCTGCGGGTTGGGAGCAGCAGCTGTCTCAACCAGTTGATGCCATCATTGACACTTCGGGACGGGTGCCACTTCAGCTTAATCTTGAGCAGCTGGCTGTGGGTGGTCAGGTTATCTTAATCGCAACCTCCCAAAATCCGGAAGCCACTTTTAATTTGCCTAAATTTTACATGGCAGAACAGCAGCTGCGGGGATTTGTCATTAGTCATGCTAGTTTAGAGAGCTTAACGCAGGCTGGCAAATGGTTGCTGGCACATGCGAATGTGCTGAAGGCGCCGGCATTCGAACGGCTGCCATTGAGTAAAGCGGCGTCAGCGCACGAAATGGTGATGGATCCGCAGGTGAAGAACCGGTTGCTGATTGCTTTGTCTTGAAGTCTTCAATATCACACGTGAATAAACAAAGAACCAAACAAAAAATGACGTGTACTCCAAAAGTTGTTGTCAACTTAGGAGCACGCGTTTTTTTATGGCTCTAGGATCTGTAGAACATCTGGCGAAGTTCCTGCTAGACAGTTGATCCACGGTAATGACTATTGCTCGTTTGTCCTCATATAACCCAGAGAATTTTGCGCAGCTTTATAAAGTAGGTTATACTGTCAAAATACGATTTGAATAGCAACATTAGCAAACATACTTTGGAGGAATCAAAATGAAAGACGTCACGAATATTGATGGCAGCGTTGTGCCAGTTGGTAAGACCGATGAGGAGACACCGGTTGCACTGGCTGTTTCAATTAAGGAAAAGTTGAGCCCCGAGGAGCTGACAGAAGCGACTAACATGGCTGCAACCATCAGCGAGGATAAACAGTCTTCTATCCTGGACTATGGCAAAACCCAGCAGGAAGGACTATCGACCTTTTCGAATACAGTGCTTGTCAAGGTTCAGAATAACGAGTTAGGCGAAATTGGGGATAGTCTGCGAAAATTAGTGACGAGTTTAAACGAAACTAATCCGGACAAGCTAAGTCAATCAGATGCGTCACTGTTTGCCAAATTGTTTTCAAGGGTCAAGGCATCGATTTTTGAAATGACCGCTAAATACCAAGAAGTTGGCGTTCAGATTGATCGGTCAGCCCAGCAGTTGAGTAAGCAAGAGGCAAAACTTTTAAAAGATAATGATTTACTAGATGATATGTATCAACAAAACCTCAAATTTTATCAATCGTTAAATCTACTTATTGTAGGGGCATCGATGAAACGTGATGAAATTACGAAGCAAATTCAGCAACTTCAAAATACGGCAACGGATCAAATGGCGGCCCAACAAGTGCAAGATTTGGCTGCTACTCAGGATCGACTTGAAAAACGGATGATGGATTTGATGCTAACTCGCGCGATTACGATTCAGCAAGCGCCACAAATTCGGTTGATTCAAAACAGTAACACGGTACTGGCTGAAAAGATTCAGTCGTCTATTACAACCGCCATTCCATTGTGGAAAAATCAAGTCGTGATTGCACTGGCGTTACTCAATCAAAAAGATGCCTTGGCTGCTCAAAATGCGGTGGCAGAAACCACGAATGATTTACTGAAGAAGAATAGTAAGATGTTATCCCAATCAGCAGTAGAAGTTGCCAAAGCTAGTCAACGAGGCGTTGTGGACATTGATACGCTTAAGCAGACTCAAGATGATTTGATCAACACGATAACTGAAACCTTGAAAATCCAGCAAGAGGGTAGCGTTAAGCGCAAACAAGTTGAAGATCAGCTGCAAACAATGGAGTCGGATTTAAAAACGAAGTTAGTTGAAACCGTTAAACAGCATCCAAAGGCGGAATAGCAATGCAGACCACGTTAAGATTCAAGCCACGATCGGTCACTAATGCATTAATCAGGATTTGCTGGGTCATTATTATTGTCATGATCGTTGGGACGATTGTGATTAAACTGGCAGTTAAAAATACTTATAGTAGCGTCCAACCCATTCTCATGGTGGAAATCTTTTGGTTTGCCACTTCTGTACTATTAGCAAACATCGCAATTAGTTACCACCATTTGAAAGGTCAGGATTATCAGCTGATTGAAATCAACCAGAATCAAACTGGAATCTGGGTTACGCGCTACTCTTTTCGGTCAGAACGGTTATACGTGCCATTTGACTGGCTTAAAATTACAAGAAATAGCGATAACGTCCGGTTTGATTGGCAACATGCACTGCAATTTGATCGAAAAAATCGGCCGAAGTTACGATCGCATAGTAGGATTTCGATAAATAGTCTGTGGCTTGACGCAACCCAACTCACTAATTTTTTAAAAACGATTGAATATTTGCAGAATGGCGCTGTGGGTGCTCAACCACAGATACAAGAGAGTGGCCAGCCAAAGAAAACTGAACGGAAAGCGAAGTTTCGGTCACAAATAATTGCAATGAGTATTGTACTGATTATCGGCAACGCTATAGCGTTTGGTACTACTGGTAAGAAAGTACAGCACGTTGCGGGTAATGATTCTCATCAAAAAGTGCAGTTAAAGGATAATACAACTTATCGTACACGACAGCTTCAGCTTACTGTTCATCATAGTTATGCTGCAGAGACCGACGAGGGTGACCCGGTTTTGATTGTGAATATGAGTGTCCAGCCCCGGAATAAGGGTGCTAGTTTATCTGCTGATGCATTTAAAGTTTACCGAAAGTGGAGTGATAAAGCCGAAGCTAACGATGACGACTACTCAGAAGCACGAAATTTTATTGGAACTAAAATTAAAGTTGGTGGGGAATATAAACCAGTGATGAATATTCTTGATGGCAGTGGCTGGTATGGCTATGAGTATTCAAAGGGCGTTTGTAGGCCGTTTAATATTGTAGTTAAGCGGCCCAAATCTGGTAGTTTTGATTTTCTCTATCGGGGTTTCTATTATCAATACAATGTTCCGGATAAAGACGAGGATACTTCTATCGTTTTTCACGTCAAGACTAAGAACTTGGAGGTATTGAAATGAGACGATTAATCATCGTACTAAGTCTGATAGGTACTTTCATGGCCTCCTCGATAACGGCTCACGCTGATCGTTCATACCAGTTCACAGGGCAGCCACTAACATTGAAAGCTTCTGGGACTCATTTAACAATCACTAGCTATGAACTGTTGAAAAGCCCATTACCGGCATTTGATACGGCTGATACAAACGAACTGGAACGGTATTTGATCGTTCATGTCACGGTTTCTTTAATGTCTTCCATTGAAGATGAACATTCGGTTGACTCGGATGAGTATGAGTTATTCAGCGGACCAAACAGTAAAGATATCTTGAGTAAAAGTGATCACATTAGCAAATTATTAAAGTCGGATCATTATCTACTCACGATGGATGGCGATGACAGGAAAGTTAAAAATGGTCATTCGATAAAGATTGATCTTGGCTTTACCGTTTATCCGGATGATGAGTATATTCTAGATACCAACATTGGATTTACTGGCCATCACAATTACGTTCATTTAAATCAAATTAAATCAAGCAATGGCGTCACAGCCGAATAGGAGGGGCAAATGGAGTTATTATTACAGTATCGAACCCGTTGGATGGGCGTCTTGCTCACGCTTGCGACATTTGCAATCCTCCTGATTTTTCATCGGAGTGGTAATAGTGTGTTCGGGCTATATCTGTTGCTGGCAGTGCCACTGCAATTTTGTTTTAGTGCTCGTTGGTTGTGGGGTGCTATTATACCTGCCATTATACTGGCTTTGATGCTTATGATCGTGACGTTTCAACTGGCGACAGGCTTCACCGACTTATACGTGGCGGCTTATGGGCTGATGCCTGTGTTGTTATTCATCACAGTACTGATTAATGTGGGTGTTAATAGCTGGCATCGGGTAAAGCTTCGCCAATTTGCCAAACAAGTCAATGAAAGTGGTATGACGGAGACACTCTACATTAGTGATAACGAATTAACCAAGAGCGGTTTGGATAATTCAGAGCGGACCTTTTTTAAACGCGAAGTTCGCAATGCCTATCACCAGTTAGAGTATCTTCGAGAAATTAGACGAGAAGTCATTAAATATATTCCTACTTACGATAGTGACCTGCGCTTTATTGAACAGACATTTCAGGAATTGCTGAGTGCACCACGGCAGTTATTGAATATTTCCGATTTCATGTATAATGATTTGCCAGATTACGTTGCATTGTCGCAAGGGCTAGTTCGAGTTAACAACAACCTTGTTTCCAGCGAAAATACGCAACAGGCAGTTCAAAAAGCCCAAGCAAAATTGAGTAAATTGTCAGACAAGCTGCAGCACGATTATGTTCTCATCACCACACATGAAGTTGATGAGTTGAATAGTCGTGCAGGGGAATAGAATTTAGGGTTAAAATAATGATATTATGTGGTCGGAGAGTGCTGTCTATTTTTTAGATGGTACTCTTTTTTTATGATGTAGTTTACATTTTATGTGCACACTGTTTGATTGAAAAAGACACAGTCACTTGAGGGGCGGCTGTGTAGAGCGAGGATTATTCAATTTTTGATCTAAATAACTCGTCAGTAACTTAGGCTGTTAATGGCCAGTCCTAACAACCAAACAAGGAAATGAGACTTTGAGCGCTAATACTTTATAGTAATATAATTACAAATATGATATCATTTCAGTGAAGGTAAATAGTTAATGCCATGTTGCAATGGTCCATCAGTCAACAGAAAATGGACGATAACTGTTTATCAGGAGGATTTGACGGATAAGCACACAACTTTTTTGGGGGAATAAAAATGAATGAACGGACACGGCAACAAGTCGCAAAGATGGGGAGTACAGTGCATTATCGTTCGTATAAAGATGGGAAACAATGGCTAATTGTTGGCGTATCCAGTTTAGCTTTAGGAGTAGCTTTATTGGGAGCTGGATCAGTTCAAGCAAATGCCTCCACGGGCGATTCGGATTCGACGAGGAATCAAACTGGCCAAATAACAACTGTCGGGAGCACACTGAATCAGCAGCAAGCCACGTTGGCTACGCCTACTACCGACGATACAAATCCGGCAAGTTCAGGGGATGAAATGAAAACGGATATAAAAGCGATTCCCACATCCGTTGAAATCTCACATGCTGAAGTGAATACTGAAAATAAGGTCTCCACGAAAGCAGAGGGGGAACAAGCAACTTCTACTGCGGATATGGCTAGTACGGTAACAGATGATGTTAAAACGACTAATTTAGGGACCGCCAGTGGTGCTAAGGTGAATGCAGCAAAGACGCAAGCTGAACAGGCTTATGAGTCCACCGGACAGGCGCAGGTCATTACGCAAACTGAACCCACCGAGGCGCCCATCTCAGGTGTCAGTGGCACTGCGCCTTGGACAATTGATAATGGTGTACTAATTATTTCAAGTGGCGATATTGATGGTTCGGGGACACGTTGGAGTTCAGACATCAACGAGCCCACTGCAACTTCCTCGGCGATTACCTCGGTTAAGATAGCCCCAAATGCAACGGTTACAGTGAGTGGAAAGGGTGCAGCCTCTTTATTCAGTCAGCTGCCAAATGTAAAAACGATTGACCTAACTGGCTTGGATACTAGCGCTGCTACAAGTATGAAGGCGATGTTTGACAATGATGAGAACCTAACTTCAATCATATTCGGGGATAAATTTGTTACGAGTAATGTCACTGATATGAAATGGATGCTCGCCGAATGTCCTAATTTAACGAATCTTGAAGGTGCTGAAAAATTTGATACCTCGAAAGTGACTACTATGTATGGTATGTTCGAAAAAACTGGGGTCACTTCTTTGGATCTTAGCCATTACAATACTAGCAAAGTGACGACGATGGCGTACATGTTCCGTGACGATGAAAAGTTGACATCGATTGACGTCAGTAGCTTTGACACCAGTCAAGTCATCGATTTTACCCAAATGTTTAATGATGATTTCAATCTGCCAACCCTGGATATTTCAAACTTCAATATGAAGAATGTCATCACTGAAGCCAGTCAGCACGGTCAGGAACCTAATGCTGGCGAAATGCTTGGCGGTACGAATCATTTGTGGAAACTGACAGTCGGACCAAACGTTATTTTGACAAATGCATTATTAGGTAGTGCCCCAGGAAATAATACACCGCTACCAGGCAGTTCAACAGCTGTTAATTACAATCGTAACTGGCAAATCGTTGGTAACGGCAGTGATTACGCGCCAGCTGGAGCTGAAAAAAGTGCTGCCACATTGATGGGCGACTATTCTGCAGACAAAGTTAATCAGGGAGAAACGACTCAGCAGACCTATGTTTGGGCACAACAAGTACCTGAGCAAGAAGTCAGTAACACTTATACAGTTGTTAATGCACTGACAAACCAACCCATTTCACCGAAACAAATCGCTATCATTCAAGGTAAAAATGGTGATGCAATTAACATTAGTCATACGGATAATATGATTAATATTAATAACACCACAATTAATTTCCCCTCTAATTTCTACTACGCGTCAACACAGCAATTAATTGCTGATCAAAAGCAACCAGCCACTTCGATTTTTGGAAAATCTGATCAATCCTTTAACATTTACGTCATTGAAGCGATTCCGGCAGATCCAATGGCATTTAAATCAGCCGTTCCGGCAGCAATCTCCATGCCACCAATATTTAAAGAAGCGGTTCCACCAGCCATTTCTATGCCACCGATATTTAAAACAGCCGTCCCAACACCAGTGTATACGACGCAAAAAATTCGAACGAGCGTCCCGACACCACCAGGCACCACTCCGACTACAGGTAAAACCAGCGTTCCAACGCCACCAGCTCAATCCACGGAGACTGAACATGATGTGGTGCCGAATGAACCAGCGACTAGTCAGCATGAATCAACACTGGTGAAACAATCGGGGAATCAGATGAGTGCTAAGACAGATGTGGATCATTCAAAGGCTCAGGGAGTTACCGCAACTTTACAGTCGAATAATCGTCAAAATATGACTCACACGCAGAATACTCAAAAGTTACCACAAACTAACGAGACAAGTCATTCCTTACTGACATTAATCGGCCTAAGTTTGCTGACTATCCTCGGCTACTTTGTGTCAGTGTTTAGTAAAAAGAAACGACATGATGGATAGTGGTTTTTTGACGTGTGTCAAGGGCGGTCATAAAATGTCGGTTTAGGGCGGTTAAAAATGTAGGTTTTTAGCGGTCAGTCTACATTTTTCAAACGATACGATTTACCAGTAAT
>NZ_JAAXLJ010000031.1 GCF_012641075.1 Secundilactobacillus angelensis
ACACGTTTCAGCAATGTCGCCAAAGCGACGGAAATCCCGGTTTTGGATTTCTGTTGGCTGTGCCTTATTTGCAACTCTCTGCTTGTTTGAGCACGTTTCGACAATTTGCTCGAAAAATCCAATTTTGAATTTGCAAAGCCTTAGTGCAAACCAACCTCAACACGCCCACCATCGCTTAAACCCACTTCACAAACTTCTGTGAAACCCTGTTTTTAACCCGCTTCCATCCCCGTCAAATCAGGTCCTTAAAATTAGAAAATCCTTAATGAAATTATTAGGGAAAATCCGAATGATTTCGCTAGACATCACTGGATATATAGTTTAAGATATCAAAATCTTGTAAAAAATAAAGGGGTGGAACAAATGTATTTACGTCGCGCAGAAATGAAGGATTTACCACAAATCGAATCAATCATCCAGGATGGAAAAACTCACCTGGCGGCTCAAAACATTGATCAATGGCAGGGGGGATATCCCAATACCAATGTGTTGGTTAATGACATTCAAAACGGCCACGCGGTAGTGCTTGTTGAAGGCTACGAAGTGTTAGGTACGGCTAGTGTTATTCCAGCACCAGACGAAAGTTATGAAGAAATCGATGGACAATGGCTGACGCACGACGATACGTACGTTGCCATCCACCGGGTTGCAGTGTCCGCTAACCATCGCGGTCAAGGCTTATCCGGCAAGCTTTTTGCAGCAATCTTTGGCGAAATTGAAGCTAACTCTTCTATTAAAGGGATTCGCATCGATACGCATCCCGATAACAAGGGGATGCAGCATGTTATCAAGAAGGCTGGCTTTACTGAAACAGGCACCGTTGAAGTGTTAGCGGACGAACAGACAACCATTCGCGATTACGCCTACGAAAAATTAACTAAAATTGGGTCACTTGTTAAGACTCGTTAATCAAAATTAGAGCGTTCACCAATTTGGTGGACGCTTTTTTTGCTGGAGTACCTAACTTTTTAGATGATTTTGCCTAAAAATGTGCTAGTATTAACTTCTAGGGGGAATTGGTATGTCTGAAGACAAACGCATGTCAGGAAGAAGATTTTTAACCGTTACCATTTTAAATGGGGCTATTACAGTCGTTGAGGCAATTGGCGGCTTATTATCTGGCAGTCTGTCGCTGCTTTCTGATGCCTTTCATAATCTTGGTGATACCTTTTCCATTGTGATCAGCTACATCGCACATCGAATCAGTTTGCGTGATGAGGATGAACGGAACACGTTTGGCTATGGTAGGGCACAGATTTTAGCGGCCATGCTGAACGCGCTATTATTGATCGTACTTTCGATTTTTCTGGTGGTGGAAGCGGCCAAACGTCTGAGCCACCCAGAACAAATCAACGGTGAATTGATGATGGGTGTTGCTACGATTGGATTACTCGCTAATCTAGTTTCGGCAATCTTAATGCACCGTGGCTCAAAACATAATTTGAATATGAAGGCAACTTACCTTCATTTACTGAGCGATACTTTATCTTCAGTAGGTGTGATTTTCGGAGCGGTTATGATTCAGTGGTACAATATCACTATGATTGACCCGATTATCACGATTATTGTAGCGGCTTATATTACGTTTGAATCGTGGCCAATCGTGCGGCATACGATTACGATTTTAATGCAAGGTGCACCGAAAATGGATTACGATGCCATTAAACAGGATTTAATGAAAATTGATGGCGTTACCAGCGTTCATCACATCCATATTTGGATGATCGACGAAAATCGAATCATGTTCTCGGCTCACATCAACATGCGCGACATGCTACTGAGTGAAGCTGAACCCATTTACCATCAGGTAGAAGAAGTGCTGGCGAAAAAGTACGGTATTTGCCACGTTACACTACAAGCCGAGGATGTTCGCGGTCGTGGTGAAGAAATGATTTTGAACGAAGATTTAGACAAACAATTGATTAAAAGGCAAAATGAAGACTAACAAGGAGTAATGCAGCATGACACCCATGAAAGAGGATTATTTAAAAATTATCTTTGAGCTTGGTGGCGCGAGTGAGAAAGTTTCGAACAAGCAAATCGCCATCAGTTTGAATATTGCAGCGGGTTCGGTGACTGAAATGATCAACAAAATGGTCGAGGAAGGCCTCGTTAACCACGAACCTTATGCAGGTATTTCACTCACGGATGCCGGCCGTAAAAAAGCGGTCACTTTAGTACGAAAGCACCGCTTGTGGGAAACCTTTTTAGTTAAAAAATTAGGCTTTGCGCTACCAGATTTGGACGTCGAGGCTGAACGGCTAGAACACGTTACCAGTGAGAAATTGGCAAACGCAATGGATGACGCGTTGGACCACCCCAAAAAGTGTCCTCATGGTGGGACTATTCCTGATCGTAATGGCCATTATGACAGTGAGTCGCATTTAATTTTAAACGATGTTAAAGACGGTCAAACTGTTACAGTGACTCGGTTTATTGATAATCACGATCTACTGACGTACTTAGGTGATATCAAGTTGGATATTGGCGACAAGCTGCAGGTCAACAAGCATGACCCATTCGAAGGACCAGTTCTGGTCACTAATTTGACTGACAAGCAGGATTTAACCATTGGCTATAAAGCCGCTCATTATATTTTTGTGGAATAAAACAACAGCTAGCTTCCAAGTGGGGGCTAGCTTTTTAGATACAGCAATAACAAAATTACGTTAACTAAAGCAGTCAGTAGCGGTCCGAGGGTTTTAAACAAGCTAACTTTGATGCCAATCAGGCCATCGAATAGCTGAACAAAGATCATCACTGTTGCTAGGGCGACTAAATAGGGCTTTAATGGCCAAATGATTAATCCAACAGCAACAATCACGAGAGCTGCACTCCGGGAAGCGGCATACTTAGCTGTCGTGAGTGCATCTTTCGACAGTGCTCTAGCATTGAAATAGGCTTCGGTTGAAAAACCAGCACTGACAACAGCACTGATTAGCGTAAAGATGGCACACCAATAATAACTCAAAGTAAATTCTCCTCTTTTAAAACAATATGCTGAGTATCGACCAGCCCTCATTATTTGTCAACCTAATCCCTAGAAGCAAAAAGTCATCAAATTGCGTAATTTAGGATAGCGTAACGAATTCGATGCACGTATAATCGAGTAGAGAACGAATTGAACGGGGGTAACTGCGATGACAAATGATCAGGGTCATTTGATGATCAAAACGGCACTTCATGCGGGTCGAATCATGATTGAGAATGGTTCAGAAGTCGCACGAGTGAGTGATACGATTAGCCGAATAGCAGCTAATGCAGGGTATCCGGATAGCAAAGTTTACGTGACGATCACCGGCATCATGATGTCAGTCTCAGGTGAAGAAAATGCGCAGATTGAACCCGTAGTATCACGATCCATTGATTTAGAGAAAATCACGTTGGTCAATGACCTATCACGACACTTTGCTGAGCACAAAATTACCCTGGCACAGTTTGAGGAACGCTTAACGGATTTGGACCAGCATTCCCGCTACTTCCCGTTTTGGTTACAGTTGGTTTCTGCCGGTTTGGTCAGCGGGACACTGGAAGTGGTCTTTAGACATAACTATCCCGATTTCTTAGTCACCTGTATCATCGGCTTAATTGGTTGGTGGATCTTTTACGTGTTAAACCGATTAGCCAAGATTCGGTTTTTGAGTGAGTTTTTAGCTTCTGCTGTAATCGGTGTTCTGGCGCTTTTAGCTGTTAAATATCATTTAGGGACTAACGCCGATGATATTATTATTGGTTGCGTTATGCCACTGGTTCCTGGGGTGCCGTTGACTAACGCGGTAAGGGACATTTTAGCGGGCGACCTCGTTAGTGGTATCGCCAGGGGGATGGAAGCTTTAATGAGTGCGATTGCTATCGGGAGTGGGATTGCCATGATCTTGCAGGCAGTGTGAGGTGGACAAATGCTGAAATTATTTGCGGATTTAGTTTTAACTTATATCGGGACGGTAACATTTGGCATTTTACTGAACGTGCCGCGACGAGCGCTGAACCTCGGTGGTTGGATCGGCACGCTGAGTTTTCTCGCTTACCGGTTATGTATGATGGCCAACATGGGTATCGCGGTGGCCAATTTGCTGGGGGCGCTGATAATTGGTATCCTTAGCATGCAGGCGGCTAGGTATAAGCGAATGCCAGTAATTAACTTTAATATTCCGGCCTTGGTGCCATTTGTTCCCGGTGGTCAAGCGTATCAAATGATCAAAAACTTCGCGCTGGGTAACGTTTCAGAAGCAATTAGTTTCTTGTTGCAAGTCGCAATCATAGCGGGCTCGATTGCCTTTGGCTTCTTATTAGCTGAAATGATAAACAGGATGCAGGCAAAACTGATGGTGATGTTTTCTAGTCGGTGGAGTCATGAGAATAGGAATAATCCGAGATTGTAGAGTGTGAAAAGGCTCGGGTAGAGTCCAGAGCGTAACGGAAAACGGGTAGGTCCTTCGAACTTTAAGGACGTACCCGTTTTTCGTTACGTGGCCGGACTCTGAGCCTTTGAACACGTTTCCACCAAATAAAATCAATCAGCAATCGTCAAGGGGCGGGGTTCCTGAACTTGGGAACCTTGCCCCTTGACGTTACATGGCAGGAATCAGAGTTGTTGAACACGTTTCTGCCGAATAAAATTTAAGCGCAAAATAAAACGGGTAGGTCCTTCGAACTTTAAGGACGTACCCGTTTTTCGTTACGTGGCCGGACTCCGAGTCATTGAACACGTTTCTACTATATAAAATCAATCAGCAAACCTAAACCGTATGCCCAACAACAAAACTAATGCACAAAATAATCAAAACAATAGTAGTGATCCAAACATAAAGGATATCGTGTTCTTTGTAAAAGGCATAGATTGACACAACGACACGTAAAACTGGTGTCATGATGAGGCAGAACATGCCGACCATCATCACAGCGTAAGGCTTCAGTGCGACTGTTCCAGCAATAATGCCGCTGATGGTAGTCGGTTGATGCCCAGTTGGATAGCCACCGTTGCCACCATTAATGAGCAACAGGATCAATCCAAACAGCATGACGATTGCGGCGACGATCACACCAATCTGCAGGATTCGACCGATGATTGTTTCGATATGGGCCATTTCGTTTTTAGTTGCTTTACTTTCATGCGATTGTTCTTCCATGTGATTAACCTCCAATTATTCCTTTATACAGCATTTGCAGGCCAATAAATAAAATCACCGGGATGAAAATCATTCGAATGATGCGCGCAGGTAACACCTGCATCACCCGAGAACCGATAACAGCACCGACTAAAATGCCTAGCGCAAGTGGCACCGCAATGTTGGGTAAAATTGAACCGTTGAAGAAGTAAACGGTGGCACTGGCTGCGGCAGTAACTCCCATCATCAGATTGCTGGTGGCCGATGAGGGCTTTAATGGCATCTTCATAAAGGTGTCCATAGCGGTGACCTTGAAGGCGCCGGAGCCGATTCCCAGCATTCCGCTGGCTAGACCAGCACCTAACATGACCAGAAAGCCTTGGGGAACTGCTTCAACTTGATAATCGACTTGTTTCATTTCCGATTTATCAAAGTAGGTCCCGTTCAACTTGAGCTTAGTCGCAATTCGGTCAGCCTGAACGTTAGTCATGACTTCTTGACCGCGCCGGAGCTTGCGCCACATATTCCAGCCAGAGAAGACCAGCAGGGCACCGAAAAATAAGTAGAGATATTTGGGATCGAGTATTCCAGTCAGCAGAGCACCCGAAATTCCACCAATCGTCGTGGCAATTTCAAGAAACATGGCTACTCGCAGGTTTAACACATCATCTCTGAGATAAGCAATGGTAGCCCCTGAACTGGTGGCAATCACCGCAATAATACTTGCGCCAATGGCATACTTAATATCTAAGCCCATCATTAATGTCAGAACAGGTGTGATGATAATTCCGCCGCCAAGGCCAAGGATTGCTCCTGCAATTCCGGCAAACAGGCCGACAGCCATCATGATTAGCATCGATTGAATCATTATAATGTCCTCTCTTTAACCGTCAGTAAAATATTCCTCAACAACTTTAGCATACTTTTTAATTTCTTGGTAATCGAATAGTTCGTGTATCCGGATACAATTTAAACCTTTTCCAGCTCTTATTTAGCAAAGGTAAAATTCTAAATATTCCAATAACAATCAAAATCCAATATCAGGCATGTGATAATTTATGCTATACTCAAATTCGCAGTGATAAATCGTTTTTTTAATGGGAGGAAGCAACAATGATTATTCAACAAGAGCGTGACCGACCGTACCGCTTACTTGTTAGCGGTGGTTTGTTCGCTTTTTTAGCTGCCGTCGTCATGGCGCAGTCTGGGTTATTGGAATTTATTGACAGTGTTATCATTCAAGTTATTCAGAAACATCAAACAAGTTTTAAAGAAGCAATTATGAATTTAATTTCGTTATTAAGTAGTCCCACATTTGATATCATATGGGTCTTGATTATCGCCTTTCTGCTATGGGGATTCAAATTCAGAATTCCGGCGTTATGGGCACTCTGCACGTTACTCGGTGGCGATGTAATTGCCACGCTGGTGAAGCACGTGGTTCAGCGACAACGGCCTTTTGGTCATTTAGCAAGTGACAATGGTTTCAGCTTTCCTAGCGGTCACGTGTTTGGGATGACCTTAGTCATTGCTATTTTATGGATCGTTGTCGTTCCGATGATTGAAAAGGATTGGCAAGCCATTCTAGTTAGAACCATCATGATTATTTGGTTGATCCTATTAGCAGTTTCGCGGGTCTATCTAGGCGCCCATTATCCAACTGATACCATTGGTGCGATGCTTCTGGCATATGCTTGGTTGCAGATCAGCGAATGGCTTTACCTCTGGTTGGCACCAAAGCTATCACACGTTAGATTGTTAAATCGTTCAATATATTAAGTTTCTATCTAAAAAAAGCATTGGCTTTTGCCGATGCTTTTTTCGTGGTTCATGGGACTATTGCTGACCCGTCATTTTAATTACGTTAATTAAGATTTTTGCGCCATCAAACATTGCTGTGCGGTCGAAAGTCATACCTGGTACGTGTAAACCTGGTGTTAAATCGCAGCCCAGTCCCAACATGGTTGATTCTTTTGCGACACCATCATAGGCGTAGAAGTGGAAGTCATCGCCACCCTGAGTTGGTGCGGGTTCAACCAGGCCTTCTTTCCCAAGTACCTGGGTGATTGCGCGTTTCATGTTGTTAATGGCAGGTTCGCTTGGAATAGCTGCCGGAGAAAGGTCGTTGCCGTTTAAAGTGACGTTGATACCGTTCACGGAGACGTCCTTCATTGCTTGGAAGGCTTGGGCTTGGAGTTCATCCATCATGTCATTAGTCCGAGCCCTCAAATCAACCGCAAAGGTGCCTTTATCTGGGACAATGTTGGAAGACTCGCCAGCTTGAACCATGGTGGTGGTCACCGAATAGGGTAGCTTGGTGTCCAGTTTAATTTGCTTAAACTTCTCATTGAGGGTGCTGAAGCCATCAATCACGTTGGCACCTAATTCTGGTCGACCGGCGTGGGCAGTTTTGCCAGTAATGGTCACCCAATACGTCCGTGTGGCAATATCTGGAATGATTGGTTCCGCATGCTTACCAGTCACTTCAGCTTTGGCGCAGACGTGCAAGCCATAGAGATAATCCAGTTTGCCTAATTTACCACTCTTGATCACCCGTTCAGCGCCCGTGACCGTCTCTTCAGCGGGCTGGAAAATAATTTTCAGGGTGCCGGGAATTTCGTCTGGGTTAGCGACATAATAACCAGCTACTGCTAGTACCATCGACATGTGAGAATCGTGGCCGCAGGAGTGTAAGACCTGGGTCTTGCCTTGGTATTCCTGCTTTAAGGCATCAATATCTGAGCGTAAGCCGATGATTGGGTGACCGCTGCCAATTGTCGCAATCAAGCCAGTAAAATCATCGAAGCGTTCATAGCTGACACCCATTTCATCCAGCCGTTTTGCTAAATAATTTGTTGTGTTGACTTCGTTAAAAGCGGTCTCACCACGAGGGTGGAGGTAGTTGAAGTCTGCTAAAATTTGTTTTTCATTAATCATTGTGGTCATTGCATACACTCCTTTACTTTGCCCAATAGGCATTCTTCAATGAGATCCCTTGTGCGGCTGCGTAAGTGATCCCCTTTAAGCCGGGCTTGTTCAACCGGGCAATCTGGCCTTGGTTCAAGGCAGTGATGGCTTGATCCTTCATGGCAACTTGATTCGCCTGTTTGAAGTCATCATAACGTTTTTGAGGGTTTGTCACGTCTTTAACGTTGGCGTTTGAGTACAGCTTATCGTACGTCTTATTAGAATAGTTACCCGCGTTATTCACGTTGTTGGTATTGAGTAGTTGGAAAAATTCATTTAGGTCTGGGTAAGAGGCAATCCAGTTGGTGAAGCCGATATCATAGCCACGCTTTTTCTGCATGGTGGTGATGGCCTGCACTTTAGGCTGTGCGTTGATTTCGATGTTCGCGCCTTTAAGGTATTTCTTGGCGTTAGCTTGCACGTACTCAGCGGAATTTTTGAATGAATCGACGTCGTAGCAGACGAGTTTCATATTCAACTTCTTCACGCCCAGTTGTTTTAATCCCTTAGCCCAATACTTTTTCGCCAGCGTTGGGTTAAATGCGACCGATTCTTTGACGCTGGAATCCTTGGCAAAGTCGGCACCGTTACTAGGGTTCTTTGAAATTTCTTCTGGTGCGAGTCCGTAAGGGGATTTGGCACCATTTTTAAGCACGTTTTGCGTTAAACTCTTTCGGTTGATGATCAATGAAATGGCCTTTCGAATATTTGCGTTTCTCATGGTCTTACTGCGGAAGTTGTAGGCGAGGTAGTCGGTTTCGCCACTTGGGTAGCTGAGGTAGCCCTTATTAGTTTTTTCTTGAGCTGCTTGTTGACCTGCAAGCACAATGTTGTCTAGGTCACCTGATTGATACTGCGAAAGGGCAGTTTCTGGTGATTTTGCGACCGCAAACTTCACACTACTTAATTTAACGACTTTCTTATCCCAGTATTTAGGGTTCTTTTTCAGCGTCCATTTTACGGATGACGTACTCCAGTTTTGAACCATGAATGGACCGTCAAACACCGTCTTGGCGGCAGAAGTTCCATAGGCACTACCATATTTTTCCACTACCTTTTGGTTCAGTGGCAGGAACGGAACTGCTGCCACTAAGTACTTAAAGTAGGGGGTGGCCTGAGCGAGAGTAACTTTTAAAGTTGTTTTGTTGACGGCTTTAACGCCCAACTGTGAAACAGACATTTTGCCATTTTCAATCTGCTTAGCATTTTTAATTGGCAGGAACATGTAGGCATCAGCGGCCTTAGTGGCAGGGTTAACTGCTCGTTGCCAAGCGTAGGCGAAATCGGCGGCGGTCAGTGGATCACCATTGCTCCACTTTAAGTTCGGTCGTAATTTAAAGGTGTAGACGGTTTGACCATCAGTAGGTTTCACGATTGCCTTAGCAATTCCAGGTTCCACCGTATTGCTATTCTTTAACCGGTACAAGCCTTCTTGTGAGTTGTTAACGGTCTCTAGCGCGCCCACATCCGTAATTTGTGATGAATCCAATGACGAGATGTCTGCTTGCTCCATGATGGTAGCCGTGGTTTTGACTGATGAAGTTGATTTACCGCAGCCAGCTAAGACGATGCCGCTAACTAAAATAAGTGCTGTTCCAATAAAACCTTTAATTGATTTTTGCATATGCGTTTCCTCCCAAATTGAACTTCCCTATTCCGACAAATTCTGGTGCAGACTATGTCGACGCAAATGCAGGTGATGTTCCTTGATTCCTGCAGTGTTCGTATTATCGTGAAACATCATCAATTGAAACATGGTCGTCAGCTTCCTTTCCAAATCCAAATAAAAAATCCCCTCAAAGAAATTAATCTTTGAGAGGACGATTAGCTCGTGGTGCCACCTCTGTTCGTAGTTATCTCACAATAGCTACCTCAGCAAGTTAAATAACTTGCCCCGTTTAACGGTGGGTGACCGGCTAGCCCTAATAAATAATATCTTTCAGGTTAACTGCTAGTAGCTGTGTTTCGATTCGGTTCATTCTTTCAGCCTTATGAATGATCTCTAAAATTAGAATCTAATTTGACCACTTACTGCATTTGTAATTTGAATCTCATTCTAGAGATGAATGACGCCGCTGTCAAGGGGTAATTTACTGGTTGCTTCTCATTTACGGATTAAAAAAGCCTGAGAGACCGCTCAGACTTTAATTGAATCTGATCAATTAGAGAGTTGCATTCAGCCATTCCTCAGCCAGCTTCAACCAGTGTGCCACGTGGGGTTGATTAGCGTCTCGCTTCCAAGCGGTTAAATGATTGGCAAGCGCCAAGCCGTGAGGACCGTGATGGAAAATGTGCAGTTCATATGGCACCTGTGCCTGGCTCAAAGCATTGGCGTAGGCCAAACTATTCACGGATGGCACCAGTGGATCATCAGCTGTTGCCCAAATAAAAGTGGGCGCATTTTGTTGGCTAACGTGTTCGTCAGCAGCAATCGCATCAGGGTCATCCGTCCATTGTGCCAACATACCTTCCTTAACGGGGAAGCCAAGTTTGGGGCTGATCACCGGGTAACCAAGTATAACGGCTTGCGGCTGTAATTCCTCGGCAGTGACGCCAGCTTGTTCAGTGAGCCACTGAGAGTGCCAATAATCGTTGTAAAGTGCCGTAATGTGACCACCAACCGAAAAGCCGGCAACGGCCACTCTTTCAGGGTCAATCAGCCAATCTGACGCATTCTTTTTCACCAGTGACACGGATTGAGCAAGTTCAATTAATGGTGCCGGATGTAACGGTTGTTTTTCGTCTACGAAGCTGTAACGGAGGTAAAACGCCTGATAACCGAGATTTGCGAAGGCCATCGCCAGTGTTTCTGACTGCTGTTCTGGAATATGGGTGTAGGAGCCACCGGGAACAACAATAATTGCGGGGTACACTTGATCTGGATTTTCGGGGTCTTTTTCCCGTAGATATCCCTGTAAGTAAGCGGCAGTATTACCGCCCAATGATTCTTTAACAATTTGCATAGTCATCATCCTAATTGTAATCTATAATAAAATGAAACAAACGAAGCGTGATTTGAACTTAATACCCATAGTTTAACGCATTTTGGACTTTGATAAAAAGGGAACGATTGCTCATGCTCATGATAAAAACAGAACGCTTAACGATTCGCCAATTTGTGGAGTCCGATTTAGATGATTATTATGCCATTGTGGGTGATGTGGATAGTGCTAGGGCAGCCGGCTTTCAGTATGCTCATCGAAAAGCGGATGCTGCCTACATGTTACGTTCAGCGATTTCACAAGGAATGGTGTTTGCAATCGTTGAAACTGTGACGCAGAGGGTCATTGGTAGTATCGGCCTATACCCACGGATTGCCTCCAGTGGCGAACAGGAAGAAGACTCAGCCGAGATTGGTTACGTCTTGAACCAATCATACTGGGGACAGGGGTATATGACCGAAGCAGCTGAGTCTTTGATCAGAACGGTTTTTGACCAGCGACTCTTGAAGACTATTTGGGCAAGCTTTCTAGAAGACAATTTACGCTCTAAAGGGGTTTTAGAGAAATTGGGTTTCTATTATGTCGATCGATTTACCCACTCGCCCCATGCCCTATACGAGCCAGGTAAAACGGAGGTTATTTATCGTCGGGATCGTGAGAACTGAGCCATGCTTGCAATTTAATCTTCAACGGTTTAATATTGTATTCATCAAAAGAAGAGGCGCGAATTGAAAGAGTCACTTTCAGGAGAACGATCAGGTTCTGTGATTGGAAGTAAAAGGGTAATTCGCCGAAGCTTAACGTGACTGATAACACGGGGAGCTGGGACCAGTCCTAAGAGGGCTGGGACTGTCGCAGTGATGTGCTGCGGAGAGCTTCCTACGGTAGAATGACTTTCAGGTCGTCTCGCAGGTAGCTGCAGGCGGCCTTTTTTATTGGCAAAATAAGTCTGAAAGCGAGTGTAAATAAATGGCGAATCAAACAAACAATAATAGTGACAATGAGGTTAAACGAGAACTGAAAACCCGCCATATCTCCATGATTGCGTTGGGCGGTAGTATCGGTACTGGGTTATTCGTTGCCAGTGGGTCAGCAATTTCTAAAGCCGGTCCAGGTGGTGGTCTACTCGCTTACGTTGCCCTGGGTGCCATGGTTTACTTTTTAATGACGTCACTGGGTGAAATGGCGACTAATATGCCGGTATCAGGTTCATTTGCTACTTATTCAACTAAGTACGTTGACCCGGCCTTGGGATTTGCTATGGGTTGGAACTACTGGTTCAACTGGGCAATTACCTTAGCCGTGGATATCAGTACGGCGGCGTTGGTTATGAAATTTTGGCTACCGGATGTACCAGGCTGGATCTGGAGCGTCCTAATTCTAGTCATGATTTTCTTGATTAACGCGCTAACAGTGAAAGCTTTCGGTGAAACAGAATACTGGATGGCCATGATTAAGGTGGTCACCGTTGTCGTCTTTCTAATAGTCGGTTTCCTGACGATTTTTGGCATCATGGGCGGTCACGCGGTTGGCTTGAGTAATTTTACCTATAAACAAGCACCGTTTGTTGGTGGTGTACCTGCAATCTTGAGTGTGTTCGTGGTTGCTGGGTTCTCCTTCCAAGGAACTGAATTGGTGGGGATTACAGCCGGTGAATCAGCTACTCCCGAAAAGAGTGTGCCAAAGGCGATTAATCAGGTCTTTTGGCGGATTCTATTATTTTATATCTTGGCAATCTTCGTTATTGCTTGTTTGATTCCATATACGAGTCCTAAATTACTGGGGTCATCGGCCAGTGATATTGCAATTAGTCCCTTTACTCTGGTCTTTCAGCGTGCTGGTTTAGCGGCCGCTGCTAGTGTGATGAATGCCGTTATTTTGACTTCCGTCATTTCCGCAGCCAATTCTGGGATGTATGCTTCGTCACGGATGTTATATTCACTGTCATTAGATAATTTTGCACCAAAGTACTTTGAACATACGACTAAAAACGGCGTTCCATTGCGTGCACAGGCAGCAACGACCGTCGTGGGTGCCATTGCTTTTGTCACCAGTATTGCGGGTCCGGAAGTATATACGTGGTTGGTCGCTGCCTCTGGCTTGACCGGGTTTATTGCCTGGCTGGGAATTGCTATCTCTCATTTCCGGTTCCGGCGCGCCTTCATCAAGCAGGGTCATGAACTTTCAGAGTTAAAGTACCATGCTAAGTGGTTCCCATTTGGTCCAATTTTGGCGTTGATTCTTTGTATACTAGTGATTGTCGGCCAAAATACGACCGCCTTTGCAAACTTTGATTGGGAACAGATCGGGGTGACTTACTTGAGTGTGCCACTATTCCTAGTTTTGTTTATCTACTATAAGGTTCGGTATCGGACCCACGTTATTCCGTTAGAGGACGTGGATGTTGCCCCTCATAAGCATCAGGAAGATGAGTCAGCAAAATAGGAGCTAAGCATTACCATAGTTCATTACTTGAAAGTAGTCTTGACCGGTTCTACAACTCAGATTCCGGCCAAATAACACCCAACAATGCCATCCCGATAAAGCCTATCGGAATGACGTCGTTGGGTGTTATATTTTGGAATCTACCGAGTTGTGTCACACTTTTTCTGTGAATTACCCACAATATATTGCATTTAAGATTTGCAATGATACAATATAAAGTACTGACTTTTGAAGTTAAAGGAGAAATAGCAATGATCGTACTTTCAGGAACCATTGGGGCTGGGAAGACCAGTTTAACCCAGTTACTTGCACGTCACTTAAATAAACCAGCTTTTTATGAATCAGTAGAGGACAACGAAATTTTACCGTTGTTTTATCAAAACCCTAAAAAGTACGGCTTTTTACTGCAGATTTATTTCTTGAATAAGCGTTTAGACGCAATCAAGGCTGCGGAAAAGGACGATAAGGCGGTTTTAGACCGTTCAATTTTTGAGGATTCACTGTTATTCAAGCTGAATGCTGATCTAGGTCGTGCTACCCAAACAGAGTCCGACATTTATAATTCTCTGCTTCAAAACATGATGGAAGAGTTACCAGATACCCGGGAAAAGAAGAATCCTGATTTATTGATTCACATCAATATTTCCTTTGATACCATGCTGACACGCATTAAGAAGCGTGGTCGTTCATACGAACAAGTTGATAAGGATCCGAGCTTGTACGACTACTACAAGGAATTAGATGCCCGTTATGTCGACTGGTATAAGCATTATGACAAGTCACCTAAGATGACGATTAATGGCGATAAGTTGGATTTTGTCGAAGATCCAACTGCCCAGGAAAAGGTGCTGTCAATTGTTGACAACAAGATTGCTGAGCTGAATCTGTAACAGTGAGTTGCTTTTGAAGCGTAAATAATTTACAATGAATGCAATTACAAAACGCGATGTACCTTTAAGTAGATGCTCAGAGAGACGGGGTGCTGAGAACCGTTCATCGAAACTCCAGTACATTTAAGCGGACAGTTAATCCTGTACGGTTGGTCGCCGTTACCGATGTTGAGTGTGCGGTGTTAGTCCGCAAACTTGGGTGGTACCGCGAGCTTTCGTCCCAATATTTGGGGCGGAAGCTTTTTTTGCGGGCCAAAAAATGAGAGGAGCAATACTGATGATTGATTTAAAGTTAGTCCGAAACGAAACTGATTTTGTTAAAGAAAAGTTAGCGACAAGAGGTGTGGATGCTGCTGAGATCGATGAGTTACTGGCTGTCGACCAAAAACGGCGTGATTTGATCGTTAAATCTGAAACAATGAAGGCAACTCGGAACCAAGTCTCTGACGAAATTTCGCAATTAAAGCGTAACAAAGAGGATGCCAGCGATAAAATTACCCAAATGAAGCAAGTTAGTGCTGACATTAAGGCAATGGATGAACAGCTCACACAGATTGCTGACGAGGTTCACGACAAAGCTTCTCGCCTGCCAAACATTCCTGATGACAACGTACCGGTTGGCTTAACCGAGGACGGTTCAGTTGAATTGCGCAAGTGGGGTGACATTCCAAGCTTTGATTTCAAGCCAAAGTCTCACTGGGAAATTGGTGAAGCACTGGGTATCTTGGATTTTGAACGTGGTGCGAAAGTTTCTGGCAGTCGTTTCCTGTACTACGTTGGCCAAGGTGCTCGCTTGGAACGAGCAATCTATAACTTTTTCCTGGATGAAAACGAAAAAGCTGGCTTCACTGAAGTACTGCCACCATACATGGTCAACAGTGCTTCAATGTTTGGGACTGGTCAATTTCCAAAGTTTACTGAAGATGTTTATTCATTGAAGGAAGCTGACGAAACGTTGATCCCAACAGCCGAAGTGCCATTGGTCAACTATTATCGTGATGACGTGATCGACGATGAAAAATTACCAGTCAAGTTCACTGCACTGACCCCGGCATTCCGTTCTGAGGCAGGTAGCGCCGGCCGTGACACCCGCGGATTGATTCGGCTTCACCAATTTAACAAGGTTGAAATGGTTCAGTTTACTAAGCCAGAACAATCATGGGACGCGTTGGAGAAGATGACCAATCACGCGGAAGATTTGCTTAAGAAGTTGGGCTTAGCTCATCACGTGATCACACTGACGACCAGCGACATGAGCTTCACTGCTGCCATGACGCACGATCTTGAAGTTTGGTTACCATTCCAAGACAAGTACCGTGAAATTTCAAGTTGCTCAAACTGTACTGACTTCCAAGCTCGTCGTGCGCACATTCAGTACCGTGACGAAAACGGCAAATTGCAATACGTTCACACGTTGAACGGGTCTGGCTTGGCAGTTGGCCGGACGGTAGCTGCTATTTTAGAGAACTACCAAAATGCCGATGGAACAGTCAATATTCCTGAAGCAATCCAACCATATATGGGCGGACAGACTAAGATCGTTAAGGAATAACGCATACAATGGAGAACCGCTAACCAGTGGATATCAAACTGGTTAGCGGTTCTTTTAATTTAACGGCACATAAATACATTTTTATAAAGCCAAATAGAGAACTTATTCATCAACTAACTGAATCAAGTTAGTCTTATTTAGATAAGAAAAATAAATTAATCGCTCTGAATTTAGGAATTGAATCCAAACAATTCAGAGCAACTAATCCTTGTGCCAAAATAGTTCAAAGAAATTATAAAAAGGGGGTAGCTTTTTTTTGAGATTACGTGTAATATAGTTCTTGCAGTTGAAACGCAGAACTTATTGCTCTGAATAACTATTCATCAACTTGAAAAAAGTTGTTGACAGCAAAATTGCTGAATGATAAACTATAATAGTTGTTTCAAAGAGGTCGATCGTAATTGTTCACCTTTTGAGCATCAAGATGGAGGATTAGCTCAGTTGGGAGAGCGTCTGCCTTACAAGCAGAGGGTCACAGGTTCGAGCCCTGTATCCTCCATTGAGCCGTTAGCTCAGTTGGTAG
>NZ_JAAXLJ010000032.1 GCF_012641075.1 Secundilactobacillus angelensis
ATTCACAATTTAACACAGCCATGAAGGATGCAACGACTTCTAATGCCGCAAACGAAGGTGCTTATTGGAAGGATATGAGAACGGCACAGAGTCGTTTGAACGAAAATATGCCAGTGGTTCCTCTTTATTCAATGGTTGAAAGCCACTTGGTCAACCCTAAATTGAAGGGTGTTGAATATCACCCAGTTGGTGAAAATGATTATACCCGAGCTTACTTGGAAAAATAGACAGTATAAACGATATTGGAATTAAACTAACGACTCTCCGCTCCGACGTATTTGTCAGAACGGAGAGTTTTTTGGTAGTCAGCAGATAACGTGAAATTATACAAAAACCAAATAGCCCAAATCAGATGATGGAAGGGGTTACATGCATACTATATACAAGTATAATATCACTATATACAGTATATGAGCCGTTGTATTGGTAGGTAAATCGGTTTTAAAGGTATTCATAAATATAAATAGTTATTGTCGATGAATTTTCATACTTTCCCCATAATTTGTTAACCTTACTAGGTTAAACTGAGATTATACAAAAAAGAGTGGATGTATATCATATACAAATTTCTGCTCCAAGAAATGAGGGAAGTCCTATGGCATCACAGGCTCACAAAATCAACGGTGTTTCACTTACTGCCTTAGTTGTAACGACAGCGATTGGCTCCGGCATTTTTGCCTTGAGCAGTGATCTGGCTACCGCTGCGTCTCCTGGGGCTGCACTGATATCCTGGGCGATTGTTGGCTTCGGGGTGCTGATGTTGGCTGCTTGTTTAAATAATTTATTGAATAAACGATCTGACTTAGAAGGCATTTTTTCGTATGGTAAGGCGGGGTTCGGTTCATTCGTCGGTTTTATTAGCGGCTGGGGATATTGGATGTCGGCTTGGTTAGGTAACGTGGCGTTTGCTACCGTCTTTATGAGTACTTTGGGGTATTTTTTCTCGATTTTCCAGCGCGGGAATAGTCCTCAGTCGATCTTTGTTGCGAGCATTCTCGCCTGGGCGCTGACTTTGCTGGTTAATCACGGGATTGAAAGTGCGGCGTTAATGAATACCATCATTACAGTCTGCAAATTAATCCCCATTTTTACGTTTATCATTGTGGCGGTCATTCTATTTAATGGGCACATCTTCACAACTCAATTCTGGGGAAATTTCAGAGGCTCCTTAACCTTGGGTGCCATTGCGCCACAAATTCGAAGCAGTCTGATGATTATGATGTGGGTCTTCGTTGGGATTGAGGGTGCAACGGTGCTGGCGTCTCGGGCCAAGAGCCGTAAAATTGCGGGGCGGTCAACTTTAATTGGCGTGTCCTGTTTGTTACTGATTTATGTTTTGGCATCCATTTTGCCATACGGTTATCTTTCTCGAGCGGAATTAGTGACCATGAAACAGCCCGCAATGGTCTACATTTTTGAAGAGATGGTGGGTCAATGGGGTGGCGGTTTCATTAGTATTGGCCTCCTAATTTCGATTTTAGGTGCATGGCTATCATGGACTATGCTGCCCGCTGAAACCCTAGGGATGATGGCTGAACAAGGTTTGTTACCTAAACGGCTTGCTAAAAAGAACAAGCATGGTGTACCAACACTCGCATTGATGACCACTGCTTGCATGGTTCAGGGCTTTATGATCGTTTTGATTTTTGCAGAGAAAGCCTATGAGTTTGCGTATAGTTTATGTACGGCTTCAATCGTGGTTTGTTACATCATTGTTGCTGCGTACCAAATCAAATATTCGTGGCAGAATCGGAGTGCCAAGGGGAACTGGTTGCAGATTTGGATTGGAGTTGCCGCTCTGTCATTCGAGTTAGTGGGGATCACTCTATCCGGGTTGCAATATCTGTTTATTTGTCTAGTTGTGTATGTTCCGGGAATTGCGATGTATGCATTGACGCTAAAGCGGAATACTGGCCAGTATCTCAATCGCTTAGAATGGTCTGCTAGCGCTGTGATTGTTAGTGGTGCGGCTATTACTGTGGCATTGATGATAATGGGGCGGATTACATTATAGTGGAAAAGAAATAAGTCATATTTTTAATATAAATTGTTTGGTTAGCCTAAAAAATCCTTGTTTTCTAAATCATGAATGTTATAGTTAATTCAGAGAACGATGACATTCAAAGAACAGACTAGGAGGTTTTTTATGCTTACCGAAGATGATTTTGAAGCAGAAGAAATGAGTTATAAGCGGTTATTACTGGCGGTTGATGATGACGATGACGAATCGTCACGAAAGGCGTTCAATTATGCTTGTACGTTAGCCCGCACGTTTAATTTGCCATTAGGAATTGTGTCCGTAATGGAGACGGGTGATATGAACATCTATCAGTCATTGTCACCAGACATCATTAAGTCACGTCGGGATGATATTTATCATGATTTGAATACCTACGTTAGTAAAGCTAGAGCGTTCGGTGTCAAAGAAGTGACCCCATTAATTGGCGAAGGCAAGCCAGAACGGGTCATCCTGGAGGAAATCATTCCAGAGTTCAAGCCGGATTTGATTTTGTTGGGCTCGCACAGAAGTCGTGGTAATGTCAGAATTGGCCACGTAGCGGGCGCAATCATGCGAGAAGCAAAGGTATCAACGATTATTGTAAAATGAGTGAGTGCGAAACAACGCGTTAAGAGACCGTAATGCAAAGAAGTCCCACCCTAAATCCCGAACTTGGATTTAGGGTGGGGCTTCTTTGCATGCAGGTCTCTGCGTTGTTGAACACGTTAAGGCAATGTGAAAGGAACCATCCCGAACTTGGATTTAGGGTGGGGCTTCTTTGCATGCAGGTCTCTGCGTTGTTGAGCACGTTAAATTCTGGAATCTACCGAGTTTTGTCACACACTCTTATCAATCTTAGTACTTTCAATTCGTCTCAATAGTTTCTGATTGTTATTGATTCGTGCGAAAGCTTTGGCATCGCTCAGATAAGCATTTATGGTAGTGCAATCTTGATCTTCGGCAATTGCGTTTTGTGCCCGCCGGAAACAGATTCGCGCGGAATAATAAGTGACGTGGTTGTTGGCACAAATTTCGTAGCCGTACTGTAACAGTGAATCACTAGTTTTATAGTCTTTAACGTGTGCAAAGTACTGTGCGGTATAAAAGACCATATTGAGCGCACGCCAAATCGCTTTATTATCCGTTAATGGCAACGTGTGTAACTCATCGAAAACTTTCTGGAAGAAAAATTCACTCTTTTGATTTTCATTGTTATTCCCATATGCGATGCCACTACCGGTATAAGCTAACTGGGTAAAAATCGTGCTGTGAGTATCGTCCAAATCATTAAGGATTAAATTAAAGTAGTACAACGTGTCGGCAATTGGTTTTTCTAATAGTGCTGATAGGTACCCCTTCACAAAGTAATATTGCATCTGCCCCTGAACTGAGAGATTATCGAAATCAACGTTATCAAGATCGTCGTTGGCGCTATCGTACTCACTAGTAATCAGTTTAAATTCAGCTCGATCCAACAACTGGTTCGCTTTAGATTGGGCGGGTGGATTAACTGGAAAGACATCGTCTAAGGTTAAACTTAATCGGGCACACAGCTGCGTTAAAATGCGAATTGCAGGAGCTTTGCCGGAATTTTCAAATTTACTTAGCGTCGCTTGCGTACAGATGCCATCGCAGAGTTCTGCTTGTGATAGCCCCATTGCCTTACGGGCTTTGATAAAACGTTCAATATTCATGATCGATCATCCCGTATCTAGTATTTGAAATACATTATAACAGATATTCTATATTACCGTAATCCAACTTAAGTACTGATTTGAAAATGAGATGTATGACTGACAATTTAAATGGGGAAAATTACAGATAAATAAGTATGAGAAAATTATTCAAAAATAAATGTATATAAGCTATTAAAATGTTGATAATATACATAAATTAGCGTAATTTTGATAAATTCAATAAAAATTATTGCATTTTTCGGATGATGAGCCTATAGTAAGACGCATACGAAATAACAACAAAAAAATTTGTGAGGTGAAACCTATGGACGTTGCGATAGTAGGCGTTACCGGCTACAGTGGGACAGTTTTATACACGTTACTCGCTCAGCACCCGGCAATTGACCAGATTAATTTATATGGACATCAAGATGAAGGGAAAGATGGTGGGGTCCGCTATCTCGATGAATTGATTCCAGGTTTTCACGGTCAACACATTAAGATCAATCGATTTGATGTCAAACAGATCATGGCAGATAACGAAGCGGTATTCTTTGCAACTTCCTCTGGTGTTTCTAGTCAGCTCGCAGGTGAGTTCATCGACGCCGACTTTCCAGTGATTGATCTATCCGGTGATTACCGGTTGCCAGATCCAGCAGAATACGAAAAGTGGTATCACAAGCCGGCTGCACCAGCTGATCATTTACAAAAAGCATCGTATAGCCTGGCTGACTTTTACACACCGGCCACTACTTACATCGCTAATCCAGGTTGTTATGCCACAGCGACGCTACTTGGCTTAGCACCAATGGTTCAAAATGACTTGATTGATCCGGATACTATCGTGGTGGATGCTAAATCAGGCACTTCCGGAGCTGGCAAAAAGCTGACGGAGAGTACTCACTTCACTGAAACTAATGATAACTTGCAGCTCTATGGTTTGAACACGCACAAGCATATTCCAGAGATCGTGGCCCAACTTAAAAAGTGGAATGGTTCAGTGAACGCAATTCAGTTCAGCACCACGTTGCTTCCTATAACAACCGGTTTGATGGCAAGTATCTATGCCAAAGTAAAACCCGGAGTTGATCAGGCACAATTGATGGCAGCCTTTAATCAAGATTACGGTGATTCTAATTTCGTTCACGTTTTAGATGGCACCACACCGGAATTGAAAGAAGTGGTGGGCACTAATAATTGTGACATCGGGGTTGTGTATAATCCCGTTACCCACACGGTGATGGTGATTAGTGTCATCGATAATTTAATCAAGGGTGCCGCTGGTCAAGCGGTTCAGAACTTTAATCATTTATTCAATTTAGCTGAAACGACTGGTTTACCGACTTTGCCGGCCTTCGTATAAGCGCGTATTAAAAAAGGAGAAATATAGATGATAGAAACTAAGGACATCACATTAACAAGCTTCCAGTGGCCGGCAGGGTATTACAACGATGGCATTGAAATGGGGATTGGGCAAAGTGATAAATTAGATTTTGGTTACCTGGTTTCAGAAGTCCCAGCTAGCGCTGCTGGTACATATACCACTAACAAGTTTCAAGCGGCACCCACGAAACTGACTAAAAACATGATCAACCAGGATCATCAACTTCAAGCCATGGTGGTGAACAGCGCAATCGCTAATTCATGCACCGGCGAGCAGGGCGAAGACAATGCACTCACTGAACAGCAACTGCTGAGTGAGAAATTGGGAATTGATGCTCATCTAGTCGGAGTTGCTTCCACTGGTTTGATCGGTGCCCAACTGCCAATGGATAAAGTGATCGCGGGAATTAAGCAACTAAGTCCCCATCATGAAGATAACGTGACCAAAGCAGTTTTAACCACTGATAAGCATTCAAAACAAGCCTGTGTTCAGCTTGAAATGAGTGGCAAAACGGTTACCATTACGGGTTTTGCGAAGGGATCAGGCATGATTCATCCCAAGATGGCAACAATGTTGGGCTTTGTGACAACAGATGCGGCTATTGATGGCAAGTTGCTGCAGGCAACGTTAAGTGAGAATGTTGATACCACCTTTAACCAAATTACGGTTGATGGTGACACTTCCACTAACGATATGGTCGTCGTTATGGCAAATGGTATGGCAGGTGCACCAAAGCTAACTAGCAAAGAAGATGCTGATTTTTCAAGCTTCCAAGCAGGTCTACACCTCGTCCTTCAGGAATTGGCCAAGCAAATTGCTGCTGACGGTGAAGGGGCAACTAAGTTAGTTGAATGCAATGTCAACGGCGCCTTTAGTGATTTGGAGGGTCAAGAAGTCGCTAAAGCAATTGTTGGTTCCAACCTTGTTAAGTCCGCCATCTTTGGACAAGATCCAAACTGGGGCCGGATTATTTCAACCGTTGGAATGACCAATGCACATGTGGATATTGCGCATGTTGATATTGAAATCAATGGCATCAAGATGGTGCAAGATAGCTTAGCCTTACCGTTTGACGAGCAGATGGCAAGTGATAGTATGGGTGCCAACAAAGTCGTCATAGATGTTAACCTGCACGTTGGGTCAGCCACAGGTCAGGCTTGGGGCTGCGATTTAACCTATAATTACGTCAAGATCAATGCCAGTTATCATACTTAAAGGGAGTGAGCATCGTGAATCTGATCATTGTCAAAATCGGCGGCAACGCCATTTCAAAACTGAACAGCGATTTCTTCGAACAGTTGCGTCAATGGCGTCAAGCAGGTAAGAAAGTGTTACTGATTCACGGTGGCGGTCCGCAAATTTCTAAGCTGTCTGCCCAACTGAATGTGCCCACCCATAAAGAGAATGGCATTCGAGTAACCGATCAGGAAACCTTGGCGCTGACTAAAATGGTTCTGTTAGGCAACACCCAGCCGGCACTGCTGTTGCGCTTGGCACAGGAAGGTTTAGCTGCTATTGGTCTGAACGCGTCCGATCAACAGTTATTGACGGGGACCTACGTGGATCAAGCAGCTTATGGTGCAGTTGGCAGCATTACTGGCGTAAACGAATTAGCGCTTTCCAAGATTTTAAACGGTCAAGTTGGTGTTTTGGCACCACTTGCACTGACTCGGGATGGCAAGTGGCTGAATGTAAATGCTGATACAGCGGCGGCTGACGTCGCACGGCTTTTGAAAGCGAGTCAACTTTATTTGCTGACGGACGTGCCTGGCGTTTTAAAAGATGGCAAGGTGATATCAGCAATGATTCCACAAGATCTGCCACAATTGATAGAAGATAAAGTCATTACTGACGGTATGCAGCCGAAACTTTCAGCTGCGGTAAGAGCGGTACACGCTGGCGTTCAAGCGGTTCGCATTACGGATCAATTGACCCATCCAGGGACAACTTTAAAAATGGAGGCAAATGATTGAAATGAGTATGACACACGTATTTCCAACTTATAACCGGTTCGATTTTGAACTAATTTCTGGCAACGGGGTTATTGTGACCGATGACCAGGGACAGGATTACTTAGATTTCACCTCAGGTATCGGGGTTTGCAACTTCGGCTACCAAAACACGAAGATTCAAAATGCTGTTAATATTCAGTTGACCAAGATGTGGCACATTTCTAACCTCTATCAAAATCATTTGCAAGAGGCGGTTGCAGAGTTGTTAGTCGGTGAGGAGGACAAGTTAGTCTTTTTTGCTAATTCTGGGACTGAAGCTAACGAAGCTGCATTGAAGTTGGCACGTAAAGCTACTGGCAAAACAAAGGTGTTGTCATTCAACCACTCATTTCACGGCCGGACTTATGGTTCAATGTCCATGACTGGCAATGACCATATTAAAGAAGGGTTTGCACCGTTAGTCCCAGATATTAGTTTTGTAGACTACAATGATGAAGCTTCTTTAGATGCCATTACGAATGACCTTGCCGCAGTGATCCTTGAAGTTATTCAGGGCGAGGGCGGCGTCATCGTTGGTGATAAAGACTGGCTCCATGCTGTTCAAGATAAGTGTAAAGCCACAAACACCTTATTGATCGTTGATGAAGTTCAAACGGGGATCGGCCGGACGGGGTACAAGTTTGCTTACCAGGGTGTTGGCCTGGATCCAGACATTGTGACCTCCGCTAAAGCACTGGCTAACGGGTTACCTGTTGGCGCCATGATTGGTAAAGCTAATCTGGGACCGGCGTTTGGTCCTGGTACCCATGGGTCAACCTTTGCTGGGAATCCGTTGACGATGTCGGCTGCTCAAGCGGTTTTGACACAGTTAACACCGGCTTTCCTTGAAGAAGTGCGGGATAAGTCAGCGGCTGTTTGGGAAAAACTGGATCATTTTGAAGACTTAAAAGTAGTTAAGTCGATTAGCGGCCGTGGTCTGATGATTGGAATTCATCTGACGGATGATCTGCCCGTCAACGACGTCATTAAAGCCCTACATCAAAAGGGATTATTGACCCTGTCTGCTGTGGGTAATACCTTGCGACTGTTGCCGCCATTAGTAATGAGTAAGACAGATTTGCTGAGTGGCCTTCAGACCATTTATCAGGTCTTAGCTGAAAATTAAAGTCAAAAAAATACGCCTACTTTCCAAACGAAGGTAGGCGGATTTTTTTGACTTGAAATTTAGTTAAAGGTCAGTTTGTCAGTTCCATGACCAAAGACTTCTGCCTCTTTAAACGTGACAGCGTAAACGTTCATGTTGTCGCGAGCCTTCTGATCAAACATTTTGAAGCTGGCGTATTTCTTATCCATTGCCTCAAAGAGTTCGCTGCGACGGTCGTTGACCATCTTGGTATCAGCGCCAGTAACACGTACAGTACTGGCGTCTTCTGGTGACATTGGGGTAGTTGTAAAGGAAATCTGGCTATTGGCAGCTAGCTCCTTAACCTTGTCTGTATTTTTAGACGTTGCAAAGTACACGGTGTTTTCTGATTCATTTGGAAAATAAAGAAAGTTCACGGTTCGGACGTTTGGTGTATGACCAGCCATGGATTCGGTTGCTACAGCCAGGTTAGTCGCGTTCTCTAGAACGTTGATATAAGTTTCTTTTGTTGTCATGATAGTACCTCCTAGACATTTGCTATTTCTATTATAGCGTTTTCACTGACATCAATCAGTTTTCATTGACAATCTATTGCTGCTCAGTTACACTGTGTTTGGAATCATATTATATGACATATAATATTGTAGGAGGTAAATGATGTGGCCATTCAAGTGAGTTCCGAACTATTAGATGGCAGCGTACTGGCTATCTTGGCGCAACAGGACTATTACGGTTATGCGCTAACGCAGCGGGTTCAGCAAGCCATTAAAGTTTCCGAGTCGACGATGTATCCAGTTTTGCGCCGGCTTAAGAAAAACGGCTGGTTAACAACTTATGATGAACCATATCAGGGTCGTAATCGCCGTTACTATCAGATTACAACAGACGGTAAAGAACGATTGGCAACTATTCAGGGCGAGTGGAAGGACTTCAAGTTAGGCATCGATTCAATGTTAGGGGATGAAATCAATCATGGATAAATATATCGCGGAGTTTAAAAGTTATCTGAATCAGCTAAGTGATGCTGAATTAGACGAAGTTGTGAGCTTTTACTCTGAATATTTGGCGGACGGTGGTTTTGAGAATTATGAGGCCAGTGTAGAAGAATTAGGCTCGCCGCGACAGCTAGCGCGGAAAGTATTAGCTGATTACTCAATTCGGTTATTGGACGCACCAGAAAAGGAAGGACAGACCATGCGTAGCCGGGCAGCTCAATCGAAAACGCAAGTTCGAACGATTTGGCTGATTGCCTTAGCCATTCTATCCACACCATTGACGATTCCATTAGCCATTGGCGTGCTGGCGACCTTGTTCGGTTTATTAGTCGGCGCGGCAGCAATCATTTTTGCGCTTGTAGTCACGATCTTCTCCCTTGCAGTCGCTGGTATCTTTGTGTTGGGTGTTGGTGTCGGCATTATGGCACAATCGATGCCTACCGGTTTAGTATACGTTGGTGCCGGTTTATGCGTGATTGGACTTTTCGTTGCCCTTATCCCAGTGTTTAAGTGGTTGATTAGTGGTGCCATCCACGTGACGTTATCGGCCAGTCGCTGGTTATACGGTAAATTGAAGTCTAAGAATCAGGCGGAAAAGGAGCGTGACCACAAATGAAAAAGACATTTATTACGGGCATTATCATCTTGATCATTGGTGGCATTATGCTTGCTATCGGAATTGGACAGGGCGGTATTAAGTCCATTTACTGGGATAACGGTCTCAAAACCGATCGAAGCACTTCGTATTCCCGAGACATCAAAAATGTTGATACCATTAATATTGAGGGCTCGAACTACGGCCCAATTGCCATCCATCAGGGGAACGTTGCCAAGGTAACCGTACATGCGCAAAAGAGTAATCAAATTAAGACAAGCATTTCGGGTCATACGCTTTCTATTTCCGGCCATTCTAGAACCCATTTCATGTTTGACGATTTTAGTATTGATAACGGCTCGCAAACAATTGACGTGACAGTGCCGAAGAAAACCCAAATCAAAACGATTGATAATCGTGGCGAAATGAGTTTACACGTGACTGATTTAACCGTGGAAAGCCTGAAGAGTACCGGTTATGGTGACTTGAATCTCGAGAACATGAGAGTCGTCAAGGAGCTGGAAATACCTCATCAAAATTATGGCGATATCACAATGAACGGTGTGACTTTTGACCAGGGACTGAACATTGACTCTTCAGGCGACATTGCGATTCGCAACAGTCATTTCAACGGGGGTGACAGTCGTATTCATTCAGGCGATGGTGATGTGGATCTTGTGAACAATCGTTGGCAGAACCTCAGTGTGACGAGTTCTGATGGCGATTTAAATTTGGAGGATCAATTAGTCAAGGATACGTTGACCGCGAATACTACTGACGGCGATATTATCGCTCGGATTATTCCCCGAGCCGGTATTGTGATTCACGCGAATAGTTCCGATGGCGATACCAGTATCTATGGTAAGAGTCGTCATCAATACGGTGAAGTTAAAACGAATGGGCAGTCGTTTGAGCTCACTTCTTCAGATGGAGATGTGACAGTCACTCGTTAATGACAAAACGAAGGTGTGACACAACTCGGTAGATTCCAGAATATAACACAAAGGAGCGCCATTCCGATGGTCTTTATCGGGATGGTGCTCCTTTGTGTTATATGGCCGGAATCTGAGCTGTGGAGCAGGTTAAGACTACATTTAAGGAGCAAACTAAGGTCAATTATAAGTCGCCGGTCAGTAACGATACTAACCGAAATACTTACCAATATCGACTTATGGCACACCCTCGTTTTTAGTCAGAAAATATTAATTCTGTTCAACAATTTTAACGTCAGTACGGTCTTCTTTCACGACCAGGTAGAGAATCTTGGTTTGCTGTTCATCCACGAAGCCTAAATTAATGGCGGGGTAACCGTCGATCTTGCTGATTCCTTGAAAGCGATCAACCATCGAACGCTTCAATAGTTCCATCGTTTCTCGGTGGGCAGATGCTTTTTTTTCGGCGGCAGTTAAGGTGAATCCTTGTTTAATGTAGTTATTGATCATGAAAACGCGAATTAGTGTGTCATACGAATATTTCCGATTTTGACCTTTAACTTTTTCACTAGTAATGTAACCTTTTTGCTCCCAATACCGTAATTGACTCTGTGAAACACCAGTAGCGGCAGCAACATCACCGATACCAAGGTGCCAGTTAACTTTCTTGGAGAAAGTTTTAAACGCATCGTGTTCCTCTGTGTCCAAATTCATCCCTCTTCTCATGAAATACTTATTGAAACGGTTTTCTTTCCTATTAGAATAGGCTTTTATTTATTAGATTAGTTGATAATCATATCCGATTTCATAAGGAATAGTATATACAATCGAATAAATTTGTCAAGATAGTTGACAAATACCTTTCAAGTTATTATAGTAGTTCTCAGTCGTAAAAAAGAAAACAAATGAAAAGAAGGTTTTAATTAGTGGGTAACGCAGTAGACACAAAGGGGAAAACCTATAATAGAGGGTTACTGATCATTGTTTTGCTGATCGGTACTTTCTTCACGGTCCTCAATCAAACGATTTTATCTACAGCATTTCCGACCTTAATGAACGCGTTCAACGTTTCAACCGCGACCGTTCAGTGGTTAACTACCGGATTTATGCTGGTTAACGGGATCATGATCCCAATTAGTGCTTGGTTAAGTTCTCGTTTTAATACCAAGTGGCTCTACATCACTGCAATGACAATATTCTTTATTGGTACATTGGTGGCATATACGGCACCAACCTCCAACTTTGGAATCCTATTAACAGGACGGCTACTCCAAGGTATTGGTGTTGGTGTCACCATGCCACTGTTGCAAACTATTATGTTGTCAGTCTTTCCGCCAGAACGTCGTGGGACCGCCATGGGGCTTGCCGGTATCGTTATCGGTGTAGCACCTGCCATTGGCCCAACACTTTCTGGGTGGGTCATTGATAGTTTCACCTGGCGTGATTTATTTGGAATGACATTACCTTTCTTAGCTTTAGTTATTATTGGTAGTCTTTTCTGGATGCATCCAGTTTTGGAGACGAAAAAGGAAGGCATCGATGTGCTTTCAGTTATCCTATCTACGATTGGGTTCGGTAGTGTTCTCTACGGTTTCTCATCAGTTGGTAACGATGGCTGGGGTAGTACAACCGTTATCACATCACTGATTATTGGTGTTATTTTTGTGGCACTATTCATTTGGCGTCAACTGAAAATGGATGATCCTTTCTTGGAAATGCGGGTTTACCGTTCAAAGCCATTTATGATTTCGGCAATTTTGAGTTCAATCTCAATGATGGCCATGGTTGGTGTTGAAATGGTGATTCCTTTGTATTTACAAATTGTTAAAGGCATGTCAGCTTTCCATTCAGGTTTAACCTTACTGTTTGGTGCAGTTATGATGGCCGTTATGAGTCCAATCACTGGTCGTGCCGTTGACCGTTATGGTGCAAAGCGGTTGTCATTAATGGGAATGATTCTGCTAACATTGGGTTCAATTCCATTTATCTTCATTACTAAAGACACGCCAACGGCCTACATCGTCGTGCTTTACGCCGTTCGGATGTTTGGTATTTCAATGGCGATGATGCCTGCGACCACTGTTGGTATGAATGCTTTACCAGTTCACTTGATTGGTCATGGGACCGCTGTGAACAACACCCAACGACAAATTGCCAGTTCAATTGGTACTGCTGTTTTGATTAGTATTTTAACGAACGTAACTAATGATGATATGCCTGGTAAACACTTATTGAAGACTAATCCGTTGTCATATAAGGATCAAGCCATCAACGCAACTTTAAATGGTTACCACGCTGCGTTCATTGTTGCCGCAATCTTCTGTCTCTTGGCTGTGATTACTGCCTTCTTCATGAAGAACCGTGGGAATGCGAGTGATTACATCGAAAAAGATGGGGGTGAAAGCAAATGATCTTAATTCTACTTGGAGTCTTTGCCGTTTTAGCTTTCGTTTTCTTCATCTATATTGAAAACAATGCTGTCAGTATTACATTAACGGTTTTATCTCTACTTGGACTGGTCGTTTCCAGTGTTTACGCTGTTCAAAACTGGCAAAATCATTACGGTTTGGAACAATACACCACGACTACAACGAAGAATATTTATTCTGTTAGTCCTAACAAACAAATGTCGATGATTCTTTACCAGCCAATTGGTTCAAAGAATGATCATCAGGTTTACATTTACAAGAATAGTGAGAATGCTAAGAAGCCAGTTCATACACAGGCGAATAGCAGTACAACAAACAAACTCTCAAGAATTAATGGTACAACTCAAATGACGACGACGGTTACCCGCTGGCGTTATAAGAGTGGCGCTGCGAAATTCTGGTTCGCCTTTACCGGTGAAAACCACAAGTTCGTCAAGCGGACCAACAAAATCGAAGTTAATAAGAACTGGTTGGTTCTGTCAGTTGCTCAGTCTAAGGCACTTCAAAAACAAATGAAGTCTAAGACCTATCAAGCACAATTGCAGCAACAGGGTAAAGCCTTCGTGATGAAGGGGATGCAAGCTGCAATGCAGAAGAACCCAACGATGTCTAAAGCCGACCAAGCTAAGCTGCAAAAGCAGTTGCAAGGTCAGTTCCAGGCACAAGCAGTTCAGAAACTCATTACTCAGATTCAAAAATAATTCAAAACACAACTAATTAAAGCTAAAAGACCACTTTTCGATGAGAAGTGGTCTTTTTTGTACAGAAATCTAGAAATTGTAAACACCCCTAACTTTCTGATATGACAATAATTGTCCCAATTCGTTCCAAAAAATTTGAATCTTATTTTAAATATCCTGGAAAAATTCTAATAAAACGGGTCTTTTTTCTACTCTAGATTTGCTAATGTAAGGGTGTGCATAGCACAACGTTGTACTTGCTTCATTTTTTTAGGCATTAAAAATATGAGGAGGAATCGAACATGGGAAGAGGTTCAAAAAATTTATCTAAGGGGAACCGGAAGTTAGCTCTGATGCACAATTCAGAGTCATTACACTACCGGATGTATAAGGCAGGTCGTACCTGGCTATTTGCAGGTATCGCCAGCTTTTCATTAGGTGCTGTCCTGTTTGGGGCACGGGTTTCCGCATCTGCTGCAACAACAGACACAACACCAACTGCACAGCAACAACAGCAACCTGCTGCGACTACTGATACAGGTGCTGCACAAGCTGCTACACAGGATCAACCTGCTGCAGTTCAAACTAAGACGGCGGTTGATCCAACGTCAACGACCCAACCAGGAGATATTACAAAGACTGTAACGACTCCGTCAACAACCACAACGGCGCCAAAGCTAAATACTGATTCGAATGATTTCGAAGGTAAAGCTTCTGCACCGGCTGGTAATACAGACACAGCCGAAACAGCCGGAGCCCTTATTAAGACCGGGATTTTTGGGAATGGTATCTCAACAGCTGCTGATAACAGTACAACAGCAAAATTAGGTACTAAGGATAAAGCTGTGGCGAATGTTGATACAGCTAATACCAATCAGAATCGTGCTGCAAACAAATATACTGACGCCCAAGATCCTAACAAGACAAGTTCCATTCCAGCAACTACTAAGGGTGCCATTAATTCTGGTGCCACACCAGATCAAGTTCTCGCTGGTGGGTTAACGATGACCAAAGGGTCTGGTGGTCAAACTGAAACTGACGCACAAAATCCTACTGCAAAAAATAATGATGACTTGGATCAAACAATTCAATCAAACGTTGTTGACCAAAGCGACACTGCTGCTAGAGCAGATAGTTCTGATTATAACCCCGATGCCATTTTGGATCAGGCAAATGATCAAGGTGCCATCAGTTCGGATTCAGGCGTGGCTGATAAAACAACCAACCAGACTGGGTTAGTTACTCGCTATGGTACTTTGTACGCACAAGGGAATTCATCAGGTTTAGGCGATGTTACTATCGCCGGAAGCAGCCAACAAGGTGTCAACTTTGGTATTCCAAGTAACTTGCAAGGTCAAAATGTAAACTTACAAGTCGGAAACTTTAAAGTTATTGCCCAAAGTGATGTTGGTGTTGTCTTACAAACACAAACTGGTGAACGCTTCCAGATCACTAATGCTGACCTAGGTAAAGATTCAACTGTCACTACTGATGGCGGCGGAATTTTAGGCTTTGGTGGTGCCACATTAGATGGTGTTCAAGGCATTTACAGTGCTATTGCACCAAATAATACAACTATTAAGTATACCAATTCAAAAGGTGATGTTGTAGACAGCAAGAACTATAAAGACTTGTTCAAGCCAGGTAACACTGTTAGTGGGCTTGGCGGTAGCGTCAAGAATCTTGTGTAAACGAAATGCCTTCGTACATATAATATGTATCTAACTTAAATAAATGATGCTTCCAAGGTGTCCTGGAGTCCTTTG
>NZ_JAAXLJ010000033.1 GCF_012641075.1 Secundilactobacillus angelensis
AGATGATATAATTAATATTGTAAAAAGTTGAACACTGTGAACACCAATAGCCTTAGCAGATGCGACTGCTAAGGCTATTTTTTACGCTAAAAGCGGGTGGGTTAGTTTGTTGCCTAAAACTTTACTTGTGGTGTCTACGATCTAACCAATCCGTAAACCAAATAGAAATGATTGAAACCACAAGAGGTGCTACAAAAAAATTGAACACTGTGTTCACCTCCTAACCGTTACGGTGTAGGGTAGGCAACATTTAAAATTGTATCATGCGAGGCTAAGTTTACCTACAATTTACGGGGATTTTGCGAAAGTGGGACATTGTCGAAAAGTGTCCTAAACTGCGGCAATTCATCTACCAAATTTTAATCAGTAAAAATACCACGCCTCATGATATGATCAGGACGTGGTAGAAGCCAGAATAGTGACTTCTCCAAGTTGCTATAACAATTTAAAGGACCTAAAAAGTCGCCGAACTGGTCAAAGTTATGGGCGGCTTTTTTGTCGTGCAAACAAAATTAGCAAGTGTTGATTTAGTTTGCGGAAAGGGCTTGAATCCGAGGTAAATTTCTGGTAGGATTTAGTCAATGAAGTGCGAACATACGTTCTATATGAGATTTGGGATGAGAAAATGTTAGCAGAAACTAAGGCATTAAAGGCCCAGTACGACCATTACTTCTTGCGTGAATACCGTTTTCGGTACTGGCTGCTGGTTGTCGATAACCATTTCTTCGATCGCTACTATTTCTTCCTTGAAAAACAAAAGCAGGGTACTCAGCTCCTGCACTCACACGAGTTATTGGCGCTGGAACATGATCCGGAAAAGTACCAGCGGGTTTTGGCAGAGTTAAAACAGTTCTCAAAGTTACGGATTCAGTATCGCAACACGCATCAGCTGGTGCACCCAACTAAAGACATTAAAAACGACCGTGTTCACGGACACGGTTAAGCGAGAAAGGGTGGTAAATATGATTAGAGAGGTTGCAAAAGAAAACTGGTTATACCACGACCGCGGCATGATGAAATGGATGGGCTTTTTCATGTCGGACCACACCGTTTATATGGATCAGCAAAAGGACAAAGAGGCGGCTGAGCGACCGTTACCCCAGATGGCTAGCGCGAGCATTGATCGGTTGCTGCAGCAGAGTTGGCAAAAAACGACGCCGCTGAGTTTGCAGGTAGACCGCGGTGATCATTATCAGACTGTCGAGGGCATTGTGATCGGCTACGAACAGGATTTGGTGTATTTACAGGGCGACAGTGGCCTGATGACGATTCAATTTGCGCATATTCGCCATGTCACGTTAAAGAAAGCAGAGAAGTGGTGGTCGGCATGAGCGATCCACTATCCGATCCCAGCCGGTTACCAATACATGATATTATGTGCATTGATTGCAAGTCATTCTACGCGTCGACGGAGGCCATTAAGCGGGCGGAATACCCGACTTCGGCAAAAATTGCGGTTCTGTCTCGAGAAGAATCCAGTGGCGGGCTGATTTTGGCAGCGAGTCCTTACAGTAAGCAGAACTACGGTGTGAAGCTGGGAACACGGCGGTTTGAACTGCGGGATGATATGGACCTGAAGCTGGTAGAGCCGCACATGAAAGATTACATCAAGCTCAATTACCGGATCAACCAGATCTACCGCCAGTTTACGGACGACGCGCACTGGTTCCCATATTCGATTGATGAGTCCTTTATCGACGTCAGCGGCAGTCACCAGCTGTTTGGCAATAATCAGCAAATTGCCCGGCAGATTCAAAGACGGGTGTTTGATCAGACTGGCATTATCACCACGGTTGGGATCGGTCAAAATCCGTTACTGGCAAAATTAGCTTTAGATAATGCCGCTAAGGAGCAGACACCCTGGATTGCCGAATGGACGTATGATCAGGTACCGCAGACTATTTGGCAGATTCCCAAAATAACGGCTATGTGGGGTATCGGCCACCGATCGGCTAAAAGTTTGGCTTTGATGGGGATTTACTCAGTGGCTGATTTAGCTCATGCGGATTTAAATCTGCTTAAAAAACGCTTTGGTGTGCTGGGTGAACAGCTGTATTACGACGCGTGGGGCATCGATTATTCAACTTTAACTAAACGCTATGTACCGCGAGCTGCCAGCAAGGGTTACGGCAATTCACAAATTCTGATGCGGGACTATATTAAGCCTGTTGATTTGCAAGTCGTACTAGAAGAGGTCACTGACCAAGTGGCGACGCGGTTACGAAATAACCACGTCGTTACCGAGCTGATCAGTTTGCATATCGGTTTTGCGGATGTAGATAAAAGCAACCGCACTCATTTTTCAGCCCAGATGCACGTAGAAGCGACCAACGACACGAAACAGTTAACCTCAGCGATTTGGTATTTACTCGGTACCAAGTGGGATGGCAGTCCCGTGCGACAAGTTGGCGTTAGATGTGCCAAAATCTCTACTCAGCGGATGACGCAGTTTTCACTATTTGAAGATCCGGAGGTTACCCTGCACCGTCAGCAGTTATCAATCACCATTGACCGCATCCGCAAACGGTTTGGCTACAAGGCACTGGTGCGGGCCTCGTCTTTGACACCTGGTGGCACTGCGATTGAACGTTCTGGTTTGGTGGGCGGCCACCATGCCTAATATATAGGAAGATTTAGGTCTAACATGGCTGAATAACAGCCTTGTTGTCAGTGATGATGCCCTAGGGTTGGTAATAAGTTTGGGGTATAATTAATAAGTACGTGAATTGGAAGAATAATATCAGATTGTAGGACTGGCAAACAGATGAAAGAAGTAAACAAACGGTCATTAATCCTTGGAAGTATGGCTGCATTGGGCAGTGAAGGACTGTATGGGTTGAGTTATATTTTTACAAAACAAGCGACAAATCAGGCGAGTGTGTTAGCTTTGCTGGGGTGGCGCTTTGTGATTGCCTTTTTAGTGATGAGCGGATTGATAGTGGTTGGCTTCGTGCACATTGATTTGCGGGGTAAGGCGGTAAAACCACTTTTGTTAGTCAGCCTATTTAACCCCGTTCTATATTTTGTTGGCGAAACGGTTGGCATCAGTCATACAACTGCTTCGGAAAGTGGTGTCTTCTTAGCTTGCATCCCGGTGGCAAGCTTACTGGCGTCAACTTTGATTTTACATAGGCGTCCTAGTCGACAACAGGTGATCGGCATTTTGATGACGTTGGTGGGTGTCATCATCACGGTGGTGGCTGTCGGAGCGCAGACCAGCCTGTCAGTAATGGGGTATTTGTTCCTCTTACTGGCCGTTGGCACATACGCACTTTACAGCGTGTTTGTGGAGAAAGCTACAGACTATACGGGGATTGAAATTACCTATTTAATGTTAGCAGCGGGTGCGGTTGTCTTTAGCACATTAGCCATTGGTGAAGCCGCGGGTCAAGGAAACATTGGTACTTTACTGCGTTTGCCAGTGGTCAATTCGAAGTTCTTGGAGGCAATATTATACCAGGGTATTGGTAGCTCAGTGGTCGCATTGTTCTTAGCCAATTTTGCGATTTCGAAAATTGGTGTCAATCAGACGTCATCGTTCATTGGTATTTCAACGGTTGTTTCAATCGTTGCAGGGATGGTTTTTCTGGGTGAACAGTTCAAAGGCTATCAATTCTTAGGTGCCACTATTATTATTTTGGGCGTTTACGTAGCGAACATGACATTCAATTTGTGGAAAATCCAATCATGATTTTTGGGTGACGTTTTTGGTAAGGATAAGCATTAAGCTAGGTAGTCATCTTCAATTGTTGGGATTGGTTAAAGCTAAACAGTTAGTGGATGGTACAAGTTGAGTTATGCTTGCTTGCTATAGCGGAGAAAGATGATATAATAATAGGTGTAAAAAGCTGAACAACGTGTACACCAATAGCCTTAGCAGTTGCAGCTGCTAAGGCTATTTTTTAAACAGTTAACAGATTTCAATTGGCAAGCTACAAAAATACCACGCCTCATGATATAATCGAGACGTGGTAGAAGTAGAACAGTGACTTCTCCAAGTTGTGACTAACTAAATAGTAACACTAAAAAGTCGCCAAACCCGTCAAAGTTTTGGGCGGCTTTTTAATGTCTTTAGAAATTTCCTGATGGCTTTCACCAATCGGGTTGCCTGTTTGACTAGTAGCGTTGCACAGGTGCAGACCCACACAGCTTTCAAGAAAAACAGGCAAATCTCTATCAACCAACAAACTTCCTATGCGTTCAGTCCTCGTCATGATTGTCATGGCATCACCTCGCGATTTTTGGTTTGTCACCGTCCTCTATTCTACGACAAATAGTTTAGCATATGGTAGCTTGAATTAGGCAAGCTTATGGCTAAATTATATAATTAATTTGACCTTGAAATTTAGAATCCGTCACGCTGTTAACTTCTTCTTTAATGTTTCGGTCCGCTCCCACGATCAACACTTGGTGTTACCTGGCGTCAGATGATTCGAGTTATTCGACAGGGGCTGAATTCACAGTTGATGGGGGCTTAACGGCAGAATAATCGGGTAAAAACACCAATGGCCTTAGCAGTTGCAACTGCTAAGGCTATTTTTTGCGCTAAAAGCGCGTTGCTCCAATTAAGAAACCTGCGCTTGAACAAAGTACTTGTTGATCACAAACTGATGGCGTTGATTATAGTGGCCGTAAACGGCGATCTTGGCATTTGCTCGCGCACGGTATAAGAAATCTAGCGCGTGCAAAACGACAAGACAGTGTATTGTTTGTCCGTCAACTGTTAAAATGGGAACATATAACATTGTGGGGACTTGCTTGATCACTTTAGGTTCAGTCACTAAGGTTCCAGTTAAATTAATGAAACGGGTCATCGTCAACACCACCTTTAAAAGATAAATCCATTATACAAACATGTGTTCGTATAATCAAGCAAAAAATTCGTCTTTTTGCTTGGGTGCAGTTGAAGGTGTTTTAGTTGCACATATCCACTTTACTTGATATGATATAACTACGTACGCGGTAGATTGCAAAAAAGAAAGATCAATAATGAAGATAAGTTCGTTTTGACAATTTATCCGCATGTTATTGTCGATGTTTTAAAAGTGATTTGGTTGTTAAATGAAGGGGGTTGCGCCGTTGGCGAGAATACCCGAACAGGTAATTGAACAAGTCCGCGATGCAACCGATATCGTGGATTTTATTAGTCAATATGTTCAATTGCAGAAGCAAGGAAAAAATTTCTTTGGTCTGTGTCCATTCCATGAAGAACGGACGCCTTCTTTTTCGGTCACTGAGGATAAGCAAATTTTTCACTGCTTTAGTTGTGGCCGAGGTGGTAACGTCTTCAAGTTTTTGATGGAGCTTGAAAATCTCAGCTTCCAAGAAGCCGTGGTAAAAGTTGCGGCATTTTCACATGTGTCGCTTGACGAGCAAATCGTTAACGCAGCAACCGGTGCCGGTCAGCACGGTGACCCGCAGTCACCAACTAATCAGCTGATCAAGCTGCACCAAGATGCAACAAAGCTTTATACCCATATTTTAATGAATACGGAAATGGGTCAGCCAGCGCTGGACTATTTGCACAAGCGCGGTTTGACTGACCAAACCATTTCGGATTACGGTCTGGGATATGCGCCCAGTAAGCAACTGCTGAAGCCGTTTTTTGACACCCGTAAGATTGATTATCAAACCTTGCGGCATTCCGGTTTGTTCATTGAAAATCAGGATGGCGAATTGCGTGACCGGTTTGTTGACCGGATCATGTATCCCATCCGCAACCAGTCGGGCCAGGAAATTGCCTTTTCTGGTCGGATGTTGAAACAGCAGCCAGATCAGCCAAAGTATTTAAACAGTCCGGAAACCGAACTGTTTAATAAACGCAAAGTGCTGTTCAACTTTGATTTGGCGCGGGGTGCCGTGCGAAAGCAGGGTAACCTGATCCTGTTTGAAGGCTTCATGGATGTGATGTCAGCCCACCAATCAGGTGTGGATAATGGCGTGGCTTCTATGGGGACCAGTTTGACTGAAGAGCAGATTTACGCGATTCAGCGGATCACCAAACAAGTTTACGTTTGTTATGATGGCGATACGCCAGGTCAAAAGGCGACTCAGCGGGCCTTATCCATTTTACGTGATAATTCCAGTTTAACGTTAGGCGTCATTCAGATGCCTGAGGGAATGGATCCCGATGAGTACCGTCAAAAGTATGGTGAAGAAAAGCTGGCCCAAGCGCTGTCATCTGCCCGTGAAACGCCAGTTGCATTTGAGATGCGTTATTTGAAGACCCAGTATGATGTGAATACGGATACTGGTAGGCTTCAATACTTAAGTGACATTCTGGCGATCCTAGCCACTGTGAAGTCGCCAGTTGAACAAGACGTTTACCTGACACAATTGGCAGAACAGTTCCAACTGGAGAAGAGTAGTTTGCGCCAGCAGTTGGCCATGGTAAAACCGGCTAAGCAAACGCCTGAGCGGCCAGCCAGACCGGCAGTTAATCCCGGTCAAAGCCAGCCACAGACGCAACAGCAGCAGGTCGTTAAGCGCACGCCAGTGGAAAAAGCGGAACGAGCGTTACTGTACCGAATGTTTCACGACCACGATGTGTGGTTACGCGTTACCGGCCTACCGCAATTTAATTTTGTCGATGATGATTACCAGCTGGTCTATACGCTGGCTCAAGGGTATTTTGAAACCCACCAGAGTTACGCACCGGCACAGTTTGTTGATTTTATTCACGATGATCATTTACAAAACCTGGTGATCGATATTGAATCAATGCAGTTAAACGAATCAACTAGCGAGGGCGAAATTGATGATTATATTCAGTTAATCATGAACATCGCACCGCTAACTAAACAAATTGGTGAAACTGAACAAGCACTGCAAGAAGCACGACGGTTAGGCGATAACGACCGCGTGCGCCAACTAGTGATCGAGTACATTAAACTACAACAACAAAAGCAGTCTCAAAAACAAGCTTAGGGGGCTTTCTAATGGCAAAAGAAACAAAGACCAGCAAGAAAACAAGTAAGACGACTAAAACAAGTAAGGCCTTTGATCAAAAAGGTTACGACAAGGCAGTTAAGGCCCTGATCAAGGATTACAAGAAGAAGGGCGAAGTTACTTACGATGAACTTTCTGATAAAGTCGCTTCACCGTTTGGTTTAACCGCCAAGAAGATGGATGGCTTACTTGAAAAAGTCGAAGATGCTGGTATCAGTGTCGTTGACGAAAATGGCGATCCAGATTCACGTGCCGTTAAAGCTGCCAAGAAGGTCAGCGCTAGTGAATTGAAGGATACCTCAGCCCCATCTGGAGTAAAAATCAATGATCCCGTGCGGATGTACCTGAAGGAAATTGGTCGGGTTAAACTGTTAACTGCCGACGAAGAAGTCGCTTTAGCTTTACGGATCGAACAAGGCGACGAAGAAGCTAAGCAAGAATTAGCCGAAGCTAACCTGCGTTTGGTGGTTTCCATTGCTAAGCGTTACGTGGGTCGTGGGATGCAGTTCTTGGATCTGATCCAAGAGGGTAACATGGGTCTGATGAAGGCCGTTGAGAAGTTTGATTACCGTAAAGGTTTCAAGTTCTCGACTTACGCCACTTGGTGGATTCGTCAAGCTATCACACGTGCCATTGCTGACCAAGCCCGGACGATTCGGATCCCTGTGCACATGGTTGAAACCATCAACAAGTTGATCCGGATTCAACGTCAACTCCTTCAAGACTTAGGTCGTGAACCTACCCCTGAAGAAATTGGTGCTGAAATGGATATGCCGACGGAAAAGGTTCGTGAGATTTTGAAGATCGCTCAAGAACCCGTTTCATTGGAAACCCCAATTGGTGAAGAGGATGACTCTCATCTGGGTGATTTCATTGAAGATGACGATGCGACTAGCCCAGCTGACCACGCCGCTTACGAACTGCTGAAAGAGCAGCTTGAAAGCGTCTTAGATACCTTGACTGACCGGGAAGAAAACGTGTTGCGGCTTCGTTTCGGTCTGGATGATGGCCGGACCCGTACTTTGGAAGAAGTCGGTAAAGTCTTCGGTGTGACCCGTGAACGGATTCGTCAAATCGAGGCTAAAGCGTTACGCAAGCTTCGTCACCCTTCACGGTCAAAGCAACTGAAGGATTTTTTGGAGTAAGATTAAAAGAATAGTTGAACAAAATGAAAACACTTTGATTGGTGGTCGTGCAGACCATCAATCAAAGTGTTTTTTAGTTGCTGCGAAGTGCCTTTTTTACATGATAAATAGTAATTCTAGCCATAACTTATTTTATATAAGTCAATTTTCATTTTTTTGCAATTTTATTAAAAAAAAGGGAAACGTATTTTGATTAACGCCCTTTACTTGTGAATACCTCTAATCTACAATGTAGGAAAAGAGGGGGGAGAATTATGAGCACTGACATCAGAATTCTACCAATTCTCAGGGAAGCAAAGGTGTTAACAAAATACTGGACGTTTTTTGAATAAAATAATAGTAATTTATAATAAGCCAGCGAAAATGTAACCTTAGGAGGAATTAAAATGGTAGGGAAAAATAATCACATTCGCACCATAAAGTCCAATTTAAAAGAACACTATAAAGCATATAAGGCTGGCAGACGTTGGCTATATGCTAGTCTTGCTAGCTTGGCATTAGGCGCAGGTCTATTGCTAGGGGGAAGTATGACAGCCTCAGCTGATGTTCAATCAACCAGTACGCAGGATCCAGTTGATTCAGTTGGAAACGAATCCGGCGATGCAGCTGCGGCAAGTCAAAAAGCAACTGCAGTATCGTTGAAGACCAGTGCAACCAGTGATACGAGTAATAAGACTGCCGCAGATTCAAGTGCCACTACTTCGACTTCCGATTCAAATGGAAGCGCTAATACTGCCAATACTAATGACAGCGTAAAAGCTACTCAGGTAACACCAGTGACTAGTGATAATAATGCCGAAAATACAGCAACAACACAAACTACGTCGGTAGCAAAAGCTGCTACGGATGCAGCAACTTCGGATACTGAAACGACACAAAAATCAGCTACAACACAATCGGCTAAGTCCGAGACACTAGTTGATCCAACAGAAGAACAGTTGGACGCTGCGAAGGCCAATGCAGAGCAGGTCTATGCAACTACAAATGAACCACAAGAAATTGATGCAGTAGCCCCTGATTCAGCAGCATCGTTGACACTTTCGGCAACTGCAGTTGGTCATGGTACCAACGCTAAGAGCCCCTTGACATTAACTTTGACAACCAATGCTAAAGCGGGGGACGTTTACGTAATCAATATTCCAGCTAGCACACAGGTATACACATTCGCATCAGCTGATCCTTTAGTTAGCGCGGCAGGGACGACGACAGTTACTCAAAATCCTGATAAATCCACGACGGTGACTGATACTTTTACTGCTGATTCAACAACTACTCAGTTAATTAAACTTAATTTGGGAGGAAATTATGCTGCTCAAGATGGCGGTATGCCTGATGTGGGTAAGACATTAACAAAAACGATAACCTGGTCAATCAATAAAGTTGCCCAAACACCACTGACCTTTACTCAGACAATCCAACCAACAACTAATCTGACCACTGTCTCAATGATTTATCCAGATGGTAAACAAGTTTCGCAAATTTTGCCTAATCAAAATTATGTTTTTAATGTAGCTGTAAATGAAGCAAATGGTGTTCAGGATGATAGCAACAAGACGCCACGAGTTAATAGTGCAGATAATTATGGTGGTGCAACTGTCACTATTCCTGTTCCAACCGGTTTTGTCTTGGATACCGATAGTACAAGCCAGATTAACGAGCTGACTGACGGTTCAACGATTACCCAACCTAATGGTAAGGGGACGGATGTCATTATTACGGTGCCAGCAAAGGCAGGTAACCAAGGCTGGCAAGACGTTCAACCTTATAAAATTGTAGGTGCTTTTGATGTCCCTCAAACCACCACCGCTCAGACGTTGACGGCTCCTGGCGACGTGACTTTTTCTCAAGTTATCAATTCAGATGGTGATAAGCTGACTGATTCCGCTGATCCTTGGAGTGTTGTATTGATTCCTAACCAGGGTGGTACTGATGTTGGCAATAGTACTGCTGCGACTAAAGCCAAAGGAAATAGCACAAATACAAATAAGTTTGTTTTGGACACCGATCCTACTGATGATCCGAAGTATTTGGCTACCTTTGGGTTTACCTATAATTCTGCGGCAGAATCAACCGATACTAAGTTACAAATTACCATCCCTGATGGTTTGAATGCCACCAGTATTCAAACGCCCGCAACAGCTGTTTCTCCCTCTGTTTATTTACCGGATACTACCAGTTATACTTATACCTTAACGCTTGCTGATGGGACAACTGAAACTGGGACTGTTAATGCTGGTGATAAAGTTACACCGACTGACAAATCAGCTATTCGAACCGCAGTATTTATCCCTAATAAACTGGCACCTGGTTCTAATGCAAACCAATTAGGTGGTGCTTCTAGTTTTATTGTTGATGGTAACTTGTCAACTACCTATGATAATGGCTCACCTGTTAAAAATGGTGATACACTTGTTTCAACTATGGACGGCAGTTTTGATGCCGATGGTAAACCACTGACAGGTAGTGCTTCTGTAACTCAGACAGTTGTCGAAGCAACTTCTTTGGGGGTTGGGTATGTTGAACATCATCAAACACAACTAAATGGTGCAAATTTAGATTGGAATAACCCTGGTAATCCCAATGCTGGGACTTTTAAAGTAGAAATGGGTGGCAATAGAGGACAAACTACCTATAATATTTTTGAACCCATTTTCTATTTTGTGATTCCTAAGTCAAGTACGGTTGCTTCCACTAATCAGCCTACAGGGGCGAAGATTAGTGAATTTACTTCAGATGATGGTCATACCGTAGTGAAATTTGATTACACTGGTTCAGGTGTCACAATTGATACTCATGCGGGGACTGGGACATATGGAACTGTCACTTTAGCCAATAATCCTGACGCCCTTCCTGGAAATTATCCATTCTATATGTATATCGTGTCGCCTACGACGAAGATTGCAAACGATACGCCAGCAGTAGATTCCACTTATGTTGAGAATAATCCAAATGCATTTTTGATGGGCGATATGGGTAGTGGCAATTGGAATATCACCACTGCTAGTTCGTTCTTCAACACTTCATTAGCCAAAGGTAATCAAAATGTTGATGCGATTACTAAAGGGACTAGCGATGATCAGGGTGATTCGACACTGAACTTTTATGATTCGGTTGTTTATACTTCGCTGGAAGATAATGCTAAAAATAGTAGTGCGAGTGTTGCAATCAACTTGCCAACTGTAGGTGATTCCAAGGGCTCACAATACACGTTTAATTTAAAGGGACCGATTGACGTACCGACCGATTATACTGTCACTACTGGGCAAGGAGCGCCAATCAATCCAACTGTTTTGTATTCAACTCAGCCACAAGCTGTAAATGCTAATGCTACAACCCCTGATACCACAGGCTATGTTACTGCTGATCAGGTCGGTGATAACTGGTCATCAATTCGTTCGATTATCATACAGATGAACGGCATTCAACCTAATACATCTACAGGTCGAATTAAAATTAGTGGTACAACAGATAATTTTAACGAACAAGCTGGTAAGACTGGTTATTTGCAGACTATTTTCTACGGTAATGGTGCAAATGCCAGTGTAAATTCTAATGATGCCTCAATTAAAATTACCGGGACTTCCACCATCAAGACACGTTATCACTACACTGATAGCAATGGCGATGAAAAGTATATTGATCTTGACGATTTAAGTAAGACGCTTAACGATAACGCCGATACGTTTACCAATGATTATCCAACACAACTGTCAGAATTCTCCGCTGCTGACCAAGCCCTGATTCCAACGGGATATAAACTTGTCACTGATGCATCCGGTGCAGTCACACCAACCATTGTTGATGGCAGCGGTGATGGTGCTGCTGAATTTGGTCAGGTTGCACAATATTACTATGATGGTGATTTTGTGCAGTATGACCTAGTAGCCAATACAAGCACTCAGGTAAAATTTGTTGATGATGATAACAAGGGTGCAGTCGTGGGTACACCAAAGAACATTTCCGGGATACCAGGTTCCTCGACAAACTGGGATATGGGTGATGTGCCAACCGGCTATAGGTTAGCTGCTGGTTCAGCAACTACTGGTTCTTACACATTCCAAGAAGATAATAATGTTCCAGTTCAAATTCATTTGAATCATATTGTTGATCGCAGTACCGCGACAACGACGCGGACAATCACGTATGTGGTGGATGATCCAAACTATACGGGTCAAGTACCAGAAACGCAGACGCAGACCATTGATTGGAAGATCGTTAAGGATGAAGCAACGGGTGTTAGTGCTGCAACACCGCAAGGGGCTTATTATCAACAAACTGTTCCAACGATTGATGGTTATACGGCTAATAAGACTACTGTTCCTCAGGAAGGTTTGGGTGCTGTAAAGGCCACAGACTTACCAAAGAATGAAGATGTGACGGTTACCTATAAAGCCAACGCACAAACAGCCACAGTTGAATATGTCGATGATGAGAATAACGGTGCAGTTGTTGGTACGCCAACGACGTTGAACGGTCAGACTTTCGGCAGTGCCGCCTGGACGGCGGATAATGTGCCTGCTAAGTATGTCTTAGCTAAAGGGCAAGCGGCCAGCGGCACGTACCAGTTTACG
>NZ_JAAXLJ010000034.1 GCF_012641075.1 Secundilactobacillus angelensis
TCTAAACCAGTCTTAACACTGAATTGGCGAAAGCCAAAGTTTCTATAAAACTTTGCTTTCCTGCCTAACGGCGAGTGAAAAAGCGGTTAAGCTGGCTCAGCTTGGACGGGGTGCGGGGCGTCAGCGCCCGAATTAATGTGGCTTGCCACTCCTTTGCAGGCAACGAACGAAGTGAGGCGCAAAGAGCGTAGCGAATGAAGTTTAATGTGAGCCTGTTTTTTGGCTCACTCCTTTGTGTTTTTTTTGTTTTAGGTTTGTATCTCGTACAGTGGTGCCTCTTATATACCTCTTTTATAAACCTCTTTTAAACCTCTTTTAGACCCCTATTGCGCCTTACTCTCCCAAGGCTCACAGAAGGTTATCAAGTACCTTTTGTCTGTTTATCAAGTACCTTTTGTCTGTTTATCAAGTACCTTTTGTCTGTTTATCAAGTACCTTTTGTCTGTTTATCAAGTACCTTTATAAGTTCTGTACTTGATAAAAAGGTACTTTTATTTTAATATGTGTTTGAGGTGATAATCATGTCTAATGAGTTAGTTAAGTATGATCCTGAGTTGAATACTATTCCCTTGAGAAAATTTACCCCAATTGAGATGAATTTATTTTTTTCAATTGTTTCCCGCATGCGGGATCAAGGGAATAAAACTGTTCGTTTCTCTTTTGACCAGTTAAAAGAGCTTAGTAACTATAAACCAACCGCAAATAAACGTTTTATTGATGATATTGAAAATACATACCAAAAGATCCTCAGCCTTAGGTTTGGCCGTAGAAGCAAGAGTGGCTTAAATCGTGAATTTTTTGTTATGTTTACTGAATTTGAAATTAAAGGTGAAGCTGAAGAACCTTATGTTGATATTCAGATTTATCCCAAGGCATTGAAACTTCTAAATAATCTTGAAAGTTGGGTTCGTTATGCCCTAACAGAATTTAGAAATTTAAAAAGCAGTTACGCTAAAACAATGTTTCGTCTAATTAAGCAATTTCGAACTACTGGCTATTCTTATTTCTCTAAAGAAGATTTTTTTGAATTGCTTGATATACCTAAAAGTTATTGGAATAGTCCTTCAAATGTTGACAAAAAGGTTATTAAGCCAATTAGAGAAGAATTAACCCCGCTTTTTAGAGGGCTAACGATTAGAAAAAAATATGGTAAAGGCAGAGGAAAACCAGTTATCGGTTATTCTTTTACTTGGAAACCTGAAAGAAAGGACGCAAATGATTTTTCTCAAGGCAAATTTCAAGATGAGCGTCAAAAACTCTTTAACATTCAGCACAATGATGAATTATCAGATAAAGAAAAGTGGCGTGCAATTGACAAAGTTAAATGCTTGCCTTTAGGAACAACTGAAAAACAGGTACTGGCTGAAAAACAAGCTGAACATGATCAAAAAATAAGAGATCAAGCAAGACAAGAAGCACTTGCTGAACTCCGAAAGGGGTTTGGAAATCATGCCTAAAACTATTAGAGAACTTGCTGATGAATTGAAGGTCTCTAAACAAACTATTCAATATCACTACCAAAGACTACCAACAAAGAACCAACAAAAAGATAGTCAAGGTACAAACATGATTAGCCTTACAGCTGAAAGGATTATTAGGGACAAGGTAGCAAAGCCTTTGGTAGCAAAAGATCAACAAATAGGTAGCAAAAAAGCGACAAAGACTAGCAAAAAAAATAATGAGCTAATTGCTACTCTAAGAAAAGAGGTAGCAGATTTAAAGTCTCAACGTGACAAACAGCTTGCGACCAAAGACCAGCAAATAAGTAGCAAAGACAGACAAATAGATCATTTAACAAAACTAATAGACCAACAACAACAATTACAATTAGCAACAGTAGCAGAAGATCGCCATTTGAAAGAACGCCTACGAAAATTAGATGGCCCAGTTGAAGATCTTGAAAGTATAGAAAAAAGCCAAGTTGCAAAAACTGATGGTGCAAAAAAACAGGCAGCTAAAAATATAACTAATAAAAAATGGTGGCATTTTTGGTAATCGAATAATTATCGTAAATATGTACTAGAAAAGAGCATACAAATTATGGAGGGTCTGTACTAGAATTTCGGACAGAAACATAAGAGAATTGATTTATCCGAAAGGAGTCCTCAAAATGACCTATTCACGCAATCGCTACGACCAAGATTTTAAGAAAAATGCGGTACGTTTGAGTTTTAACTCTTCCAAACCAGTTAAAATCATTGCCTCCGAACTTGGTGTTCCTGAAAGTGCCCTGTATCGTTGGCGGAAGCTATATACCGAAGATGGAAAGCAAACGCCGTTTGCTTCTTTAGAAGCTGAGAACCGTGCCTTAAAACTTGAAAATGCCGAATTAGCATTGGAGCGTGATATGTTAAAAAAAGCCGCCGCCTACTTTGCCAGTCTCCAGAAGGAACCCTGGTCTTTCCTCGTGAACCACTATTGACAATCACTGGACCACTTGAGCAAGCGCAATTACTTGAAACGCTCGTCTTAAATATCGTCAATCACCAATCACTGATTGCCACTAAAGCTCGTCGACTGAGTTATGCCGCGGCAGGACGTCCAATTATGGAATTCGGTGCGCGCCGTGCGCAAGGCCCGGACAGCGCACTTTACGGCACCCGGGCAGCCATTATTGGTGGCGCCAATAGTACTTCAAACGTTCTCGCTGCGAAGCTGTTTGATATTCCCGTTGCTAGTACCATGGCCCACAGTTGGATTGAAGCTTTCCCAGATGAACTAACGGCGTTTCGCAAGTGGACCGAACAATATCCTGACAATAGTGCGCTACTAGTCGATACTTATGATGTGCTTAACTCTGGGATTCCTAACGCGGTGACGGTCTTTAAGGAGCTACGAGCAGCTGGGCATGAACCCGTCGGTATTCGAATCGATTCGGGGGACGTCACGACTTTATCACAAGCTGCCCGGACACAATTGGACGCGGCTGGCTTTCCCAATGCCAAAATCACTATTTCTAACGCATTGGATGAACACATCATTACCTCGCTGTTGCACGAAGGCGCACCGATCGATAATTTTGGTATCGGTGAAAAGCTCATCACTAGCGCGTCCGCACCGGTTCTAAGTGGCGTCTACAAGCTTGCGGCAACTGAGAGCAATGGTCAGAGCACCCCCAAGATCAAGGTCAGTGCCAGTCGCGAAAAACTAACGATTCCTGGTGATAAGCAAGTCTATCGTCTGTACGAACCAGGAACTCAGCGGGCCTTTGCTGATTTGATTGCACTAGCTACCGAGACGATCGTTGATGCGACCAGCCTAACCGTCGTCATCAGTGACCCACTCAGTATCGACCGTCAACAGCGACTCACCCATTTTGAAGCCCGGCCCTTACTCGCGCCGGTAGATTTGTCCAACACCACGTCAATTCCGGTTACAACCATTCAGGCAACGACCCAGGCTAAACTTGCCGAGCTCCCACGAACAACCCAGCGGCTCGTCAACCCAGATCTTTACCCGGTCTACATGACAACCACACTCAGCCAGTTACAAACTAGTTTGTTGAATAAAATGACGATACTAGCAGATTAACAAACGAACACGCGTAGCAACGACCAAAGCCACTTCTGTACTTAGCGTTCAAATGACCGCTAAGTACAGAAGTGGCTTTAGTTTATATCAAGTAACAGTTAGCTCACTGACCAGTAATTTGATCATGTTCACCCGGGGTCAATATTTTGGCCATCACCGTAATCAAATACGCTTGTTCGCGCTCAATTTCAGTTCCCGGCAATTCCAGAATTAACCGCGCTAGGTAACCGAATAGCTCCGATAACAAACTTTGCAGTATCAAATCATTCGGCCAATCCACAATCAAATGATCTGCTTTTAGTTGATTGATGACACTTCCCATCTGCTTGACCATCTTAGGCGCAATCTGGCTAAGAATCTGTTCGCGTCGTTCGGTGTCAAAAGCTGCCACTTCAAAAATGACCTTTAACTCTTTCACGTTAGCTTTAGCAAATGCAACTCGGTCCGTAAAAATTGCTGTGACGAATGCCTGTAGACTGGGATAACGCTGCCGTAATTCATCCTCTGAAAAATCACTCGCTAAAATTGGCACAATGTGCGCGGTAATTGGTGCTAAGATGGCATCCCGTAAGGCAGCCTTAGTCTTATACCGCCGATAGACCGTCCCCTCCGCAACGCCGGCCCGTTGTGCAATATCACTAGTACTGGTCTGGTCAAAACCCTTTTCAGCAAACAAATCGAGACTTGCCTGGAGGATGGCCCGTTGCTTAGGTGTAATCGTTTCATTCTGACTTAGATCCTGTTGAAAATAATCCCGTATCCGTGGTCGTTCCATATCCTCACACCTTCCGATAACGTTTCATTCCAACAATATTCAACATTGTTAGTACGACCATAAACCCTACTAATATTAACAAATTGACACCAATATCGCCAAGCCCAGCACCCTTTGTCACAACATCCGTCATCGCATTAGCACCATAGTATAACGGCATGATGTGGGCAATTGCTTGCAACCAACTGGCCATGCCATCGACTGGAACCAACCCAGCAAAAAAGATTTGTGGTACAACAATCAGTGGAATAAACTGCATCATTTGAAATTCTGAGTTAGTAAAGGTGGAAATAAAGATACCCAAGGTCAAAGCCACTAACGCTAATAATAAGTTAGTCAGAAAGACCAGCCAAATACTACCAACTAAGTGAATCTTGAAGACCGTAATTGTAAAAACAACGGTCAGGACAGTCTGAATGATGGCAAAGCCCCCATAACCAATTAGATAGCCCATAATAATTTCACTCCGTCGAATTGGGGTTGCAAGTAGCCGGCTTAGGGTTCCAGTAGTGCGTTCATTCAAAAGTGAAACGCCAGAAATCAAGAACACAAAGAAGAAGATAAAGAAACCGAGAAAGGCTGCCAAAAAGCTTTCAAAGAACGTTGAATCACTACTACCATAAATATAATGAGACTTAGTCGTATAACTGGTTGCTTTAGCTGACTGAGTCGAACTAGACGTCGTGGCTGTGGCTTGCTTGAGTTGCTTTTGTAATTTCTCAGCAGTTGCCTGGTCACCGCGGGCCTGGGCTTGTGCAATGGCAGTCTTCAGCTTGGTCACCGTTGCTTGTGTCTGGGCTGCTGTCAGCTTCTTCAAAGCGGCTTGTTGCGATTCAAGGGCCGCGCGCTGTTTCTTAGTAACGGTCACCAGCGTCTTCATTTTCAACTTGACTAATCCTGATTGTAAACTCGCCTTAATTAAAGACGTGTTGGTTGGATTGCTATTTGAATAAGTAATCGTCAATTGACCATTTTTCTGAGTCAAATAGCCATCTAGATCATGCTGCTTAATCATTTTCCGTGCCTGTGAACTATCATAATGATGAATCGTCACGTTTTTGGTATCGATCACGTTAACCACGGATTGGTCTACATGATGAACACCCAAGCTTGCTACTTGCGTCGTGTTGTTTTGAAATAAGAAATACATCAGCGTCATAATCAGCAATGGTGCCAAAAGCATCAGCGCCAAGGTACGCTTATCACGTAACATTTGCTTAAAAACTCGTCTAACGATTGCCATCGTTCGCATCTTGCATCCGCCCCGCTTTCAAAAAGACCTGTTCGATCGTATCTACTGCATACTGTTGTTTCAGTGCCGCGGGTGTCCCCTCAGCAAGCGCAATCCCGTGCCGAATCAACATGAGATAATCACACCGTTCTGCTTCGTCCATGACATGCGTTGTCACGATCATCGACTTACCGATATCCTTGAGCTTATTTAGTTCGGTCCAAATTTGTTGCCGTAATTCTGGATCAATCCCAACGGTCGGTTCATCTAAAATCAATAATTGGGGATCCTGAATCAGGGCAATTGCCAACGACAAGCGCCGTTTCATCCCACCCGAATAGCCACTGACCCGCTTGTCTAATTGGGTCGTTAAATCAACTAATCCGGCTGCATAATCAATCATCTGTGCTAACTTTATTTTTGGAACGCTCATCAATTGCCCAAAAAAGGTCAGGTTTTCACGGGCCGTTAGTGTCTCATACAAAGCGTCACTTTGGGCCATATACCCTACTTGTGCCATTACCGCCCTATTGGGCATCACCGTATCCATGACTTTAACAGTGCCACTATCCACAGCTTCCATCCCTAAAATACTCTTGATCAAGGTGGTCTTCCCAGCTCCTGATGGCCCAATCAAGCCATAAATCATTCCAGCCGGCAGTGTCAAATCAATCTGATTGAGCACTTGCTGATGACCAAAGTGCTTGCTGACCTGCTTGGCGATGACATAATCCGTTACCATTTTAATAACCCTCTTTCTCAAAGCAAGTGTATACTCACTCACTTAATGGCCTTAGTATAATCAGTACATCTCGGTTTGTCAACATTAAAATGAGTTATCACTCACTTATTTTGCTTCCGGCCTATTTGTCACCGCATTGCAAACAAAAATGCGCCACCCCGTTGTTGGGATGTCGCATTTTAATTAAATAGCAGCACTGATATAAGCGTTAGCAATGTTTAAGCCTACCGATTTTTTAATATTATTTTATTCATCAATTTCCGGCGCCGATCCAAGCTCTGCCTGAATCATCCAGATTTTCTTCTCAATTGCGGTTTTGAGACCAATGAAAATATCTTGGGTACTGAAGTCTTTTTCAACATCGGATACTTCAATGCCGTGTTGGTAAAGGTCTTCCAAGTAACGATAGCCATCAACTAAGTGTGCGAGGCGTTCTGGGGTTGTTTTGTCCCATTCACCAGGCCAGTCTTGAATCTTAGTGTTTTCGGCCATTTCTTTTAAGGTCGAGTAAGGACTGCCATCAAGCGCAATCAGCCGTTCAGAAATGACATCGAGTTGGCTGTCAATTTCTTCCATGAACTCATCCATCAAGGGGTGCAACTTCAAAAAGTTGGGTCCACGCATGTACCAATGCGTCTGATGGATAATCATTGACATCTGGCTCAAATCGGCAACGAGTTGATTTAATACTGCTTTTGTTTTCGTATATTTCATTAGATTGATCTCCTTTCGATATGGTTATTATAACTTAGTGGTAGCTTAATCTGAAACGTTATGCACTGGCAAATTAAGTTATTTATAGCCCGTAGAATTAAGTCGCTTTGAAAAGATGGAGACGTTAATTTTACAATCTACCAATTAAATAAATCTACAATTGAATTTTATTTACCTTATGAAGATGTTCAAAACGCGTTAAAGGAAAGTGTGCAAAACCCCTTTATACGTACAAAGGATGAATGGGTAGTGGGTAACAATGAGTGTAAATTAAATAAGGCACAAAAAGGATGCTTAAGGATAAAGAAATATATAATCATTTCAATTTAGAAAATATTCCCAGTTCCATCAAAACGGAGCTAAACAAGATAGTGCATGACATCGATGACTAATACTTTAACACCAAACAGAAAGGGGCTATGAATATATAGGGTCTATAATTACCAAATACCCCCTCAAAAACATTGAAAGAATAGCCCCCAATATCTATAATGTAGATATTGGGGGCTATTTTAATTTATTTTTTTATAAGTGCCCCTAAACTATAGCTATTGATTCAAGATTTCATGGGAGCCAGTTGCAACCAATAACAAAATCAATTCATCATGATCTAGCTGATAAATAACAATCCAGTTGTCATAATTTTTACCATAGTTGCCATATCTGGCAGGGTGAAATTCACGATAGCCACGCCAATTTCCTTTTAATGCATGATCTTTAATCTGTTTCAAAATAAGTACATCTTGTTCAACAATTGCTTCTAAGCAAGGCTTCAAGACAGTTATTGGGAAATGTTTTTTGACTAGTTTTTTTAATTCACGTTCAAAAGATTTGGTCTGTTTAATTTGCATCTAACTTATCGATCCAATCTTCAAAGTCAGTCAATGAACCAATGTTTTTGACCTGCCCTGTTTCTGCTTCTTTTTTAGCGGCTAAGGCTTCCGGAGAATCTAAAAAGCTGACTAATCGAACTTCATTATTGGCCGCTTTAACTAACGATAAGCGTATATACTCAGAAACGGTTAGCCCTTGTTTTGCTAGATTAGCTTTAGCCCGTTCACTAATGTCAGGTGTTACACGAGTTGAAATTGTCTTGTTTTTAATAATAGTATTACTCATTCTAATCCGCCTCCTTTAAGTTTACCATCGTACTACATTATAATATTCGATTTTTAGGTTTTCTGCAACTAAATTAATTTTAAAGTAAAGGGACTAACAGCTTATGCAACAAGTTGTCTTACCCATCAAAGATTCAAACGTTCTTAAAGAGGTTCAAGATACGTTACTCAATAACTTTAAAGCTGGCCGACGTAACTATACGATTTTTCAAGTTGGTAAAGCGACGCTACTGCGAGTGAGTGACGTTATGGGCTTAAAACAGGCCGATATTTTTAATCCGGACGAGAGGGAGTAACCAAAAACACATGAAATTAAAAGTTTGGTGGCTAAGCAATCTTATTTGGCTAATCATCTTCAGTATATTAAGCTTTGTAATTTTTATTAGAAAAGTTGATGGAGCTGGAACAATTCAAACGCCAGCAACTAAATTAGCTGCTTTCATTGTGCTAGTGATTTTCTTTATTTTTATCGTCTTGATCCAACTTGGTTTACTGTTATTCGTTAAGCGTAATTAAGGTGCATGAGTTATAACATCAAATAATGGGTACAAAGTAAATAGCATTATTGCTATCTACTAAACCCTATTAACACAGCTATTCAGAGCAATTAGCAACAATAATGTGCATACGTTATTGTTGCTAATTGCTCTTTTGTTAAATTTAAGCGCTATTTTTTTGCAGAATTTTCAATTAATATTATCTCTAGCGTACTAATTAACTTGAAAGGAGGGTATCTATTGAAAAAATCAGTACTTGCCAAACAATTAAATAAATATAGAAAACTAAATCGTATGTCTCAAGAAAAACTTGCAGAGAAGCTTCATATTTCTCGTCAGGCAATTTCCAGATGGGAATCAGAAGATGCCACACCCGACTTAAATACATTAATTATGTTATCAGAAATTTTCCACTGCTCTTTAGATGATTTAGTGTTAGGCAATAATCAAGTGACAGATCAAAAATTACACACGAAAGAAGAACATGTTAAAACACCAAAATATATGTGGGAAACCACTGGCGGGATCATTTTAGGGCTAGGATGTATTCTATACTTAATTATTAGTTCCATTTTTTAAGTACTGTAATAACCCCATATAGGGGGTTATTAACTATACCCTCTCGAAAACATTGTTAAAATAACCCTCAATATCTATAATGTAGATATTGGGGGGTTATTTGTTTTAATATTAAAGAAATAACTTCTTTTATTTGTTATTTTTTCGATACCCTTTAGAACGATTTTGCCCAGGGAATAAACGATCATGCGATCCGACTCGAATGCCAATTAAGACTAGTTCATCTTTATCAATCGTATAAACCACCAGGACATCGTTAGTTTCGCTTGGTGTT
>NZ_JAAXLJ010000035.1 GCF_012641075.1 Secundilactobacillus angelensis
CCCTGACTGCCCATCGAACAACACTAATCAGCTTCCATGCAGCGTTAAATCGCCGTGGTTGCTGGTTTTTTTCTTTTCTAGATTTTTATCAATACCCTTAAAGTGACATTCAATGTACATCATTATGTACATCACGGAACCAACACATATAAAAATATAGTCGCCAGTCTTGAACGGGTGAGCATCTGTTAATAACGGATGCTTTTTATTTTGCCTATAAGTACAATTATTTATACTATTTCATTCATAGCAACATAGTAATTAGTAGTAATAATACATAGGTGTACAATCGCACGCAAAACTTGTGTTAACAAGTGGTCTTGCTGCCTATTATAGCAAGGCTTTCACTACTTAATGTATTCTTTTAAAAGTCTCTGAATTGTCTACTTTTGTCTACCTAATGAAGTGAACACGCTATTACTAAAAATCGTATTCTGTGAGTATTTCAAACCTGTATTGACCCTCTACGATGTTCAGTTACGTTCACTTATACTGAGCATATTTTTACCCTGCGTAAATAGCAATTCCACAGCGTCCAACCCCTACTTTAGCAAGTTTTATAAGTGCTATAAGCATTGATACATCAGCCATTACAGCTATTCACTATCACAAAACTGTTTCCTAATCTGTTTCCACAATTAGCTATTGATTCAATACAATATAATGCTCACATTTGCAATTAAATTTCTTTTTTAAGACCCGACAAATATGACATATCGGTTCAGGTTTCCTCAGGTAGTGAATGTTAAAAAATGTCAGGTTTTGTCAGGTTTTGCGTCCCTGCTACCATGTCCGACAACTTCGAATAATACGCTAAAAATATCAGCTTTTGCCAACCTCTTATCTCTGTAAAAAGGTTAGGTTTTATTAGGTTTTGTCTACTCACATAACCATCAGAAACACCAATACATTAGTGTTTTGTTGACCCCCCACTGTAAATATTACTAAACCATAAAAGTGCAGGTTTTCGCAGGTAGTTTAATGTCATGTTTTGTCATGTTTTAATGACAAGTTTTGACAAGTTCATACCGACATTTACCGACAATTAATGCCATGTTTCTACATATCCAAGGTAAGGTTTAGACAGGTTTCACTATAGAACTAGTACGTATAATTGGTAGCAACTGTTACTGAACTGTTGCTTAGAATGCGTCTGTTAGGCACTAAAAAACCAGTGCAATTAAGCACTGGCTCTGTGGTTACTAATCATTACTAACGTACATAACTAACGCACTATGACACGTTCCATCATCTTCAGGATCTACACCCGTTGAATACTGAATACTTTTTAAACTGTCTGTACGACTAATACTGTTTAAGAACTGCTGTAGTTTTGTTTCAAATTTTACTTCATTCCAACTTGAAATAACCTTTACCTTTAACATCTGTTATTCTCCTTTAGGTTTATCTTGATAGGCACTTAGCTTACGCAATATGGTTAAACGCCATTGCCTAATTTCATCCGTAGTTTTGTGATACTTACCGGTTAAATGTTTATCACCTAACGGATGATTTTCAGGACGGTAATACTTATCCCTTAGTAACTGTAATTCGTCCACGCTCAGGTACGACAGCCGGTAATACATCTGTTTAGCTGCTGGTAGTTCATACTCGTTCAATAAATCAAATTCATGCTCTGCTTTCCACCAGATACGAACCAGAGTATGAGCGGTTTGCTGAATATTCCAGTCCTGATCCCACCACGGAACAAAGGGTTTACCATACCAGTCTATTTGATTAGCTGCTAACTTTTTCCAGAATGCCTGATCTCTAACCACGCCATCATTTGATTGCCGTTCAATCATTTATATCACCTCAAACAGGCTCAACATATTAGTGACGGATGCAGTGGCGTCATGAGCTACCTCTATATGAACGTCTTGTTCCAGCTCAAACCGCCATGCAGTGCTCTCTTCTATTTGTCCGATTTCAGCTAACGTACGTGCATTAAGTTTGTCGTTACTACTACCAGTATTGAATAGAAAGAACTGCTGCAAATAATCTCTATCATCCGTGGTTATCTGGTGTATGTACCGGCTGAACTGATACCGCTTATACCGGCAGATTTTAATATCAAATAACGTATTTTGCTCTACTTCAATTAACTGATTAACCAGCTTAAAACCATTCTGATTACTGACAGCATTGCCGTTACAATCTACAGCATTAGGTGAACTCATGAAACTATGAGCGTGGTAGAAGTCATTCTCCATACTGTGAATACGCTCCTGCATGTTTCGAATAGTATTATCAAGTTTCAGATAACCAGTAATGATTGATCGCTCTAACTCATCCACACATACACCACCCCAAAATACAGATTAAATTCACCAGACAACATAGATTAAACACGGGTTGATCTAATACTTAAATTGCATATTTTTTTATTTCAAAAACGAATCTATCACAGTTTAAGGTGGTGTGTCCGCTCCCTGTGATTGCGTCATATCAGCATTTCATGGTAGGGGGCTATCAAAAATAGTTGCACCATCTGTATTTATTTAAATGATATAGATTAAATTCGGGTTACTAATTATTTGCTTTCGGTAATACTGATAAGTTGATTTCGACATTACCAGTGTCATAATCGTTTCACCCTGATTGTAGTAACTTGCTTTAGAATCAAATACTACTGCTCGTAGTCCTAAATCAATAACACACCAGAACATCTCACGTACTCTCCGGTAAGTCTGATAATTATGGCTAACCAGCACCACTCTTTTTGTGCCATTCACTTTAAACAGCTCACCATGATCTATGACATTTTGACGGTCTAGTTTAGTCTGAACTGCTCTGCCTCTGTTATAGCTACGCTCACCATTCAATAGCTGGTCTAAATGATGTACCCGATAATACGGTGAACAGCGGTTAAACCCATATTGATCCACAAAGCTATCTAACATCTTTTGACTTTGCTCACCTTGACCATAGATTAATTTAATTTTCGTCCAATTCATGATTACCTCAATTATTAACTTCCACAGTGACAGTACATCAATAAAGTGACAGCACAAGTGACACCGGTAAATGAATGCTGTCACTGTTCGAAACGCTGTTACATCAACGATTTACCGGTAACGGTGACAGCAGTGACAGCAATTCTAGGAAAGTTTCTTTTACTATACTTATATGCTTCTATACTTACTTATTTATTTTTGTATAGATAACTTTTCTAAATGTGGTGTCACTGCTGTCACTATAAGCCAATATCCTTGATATACCGGTATTTATAAGAGTGACAGCACTTTTAAAATACTGTCACTCACCTGTCACTGCTGTCACTAACTGGCATGTATAGGGACTACTTTACGTTGCTGATTTATCTTATTTAACAGCTTCACACCTACATACAATCGTTGACCATTTGAGCGTTGGTAATTATTACCTAATTTATCTTTTAATCGTTTAGATAGCCTTTGAAAAGAAAGTGACTGATGATTAGTTTTTGACCACTCATTATATGCAACACGGATTTCTGGTGTACTTACTTTGTCGTTTGAATCATCCGTTACTTCTAAACAGTCATCAATGAACTGCTGTGCTATATCTTGCTTGTTCTTCTCATGCTCATTATTATCTATGATCTGCTGTGGAATACATAAACCGTCCTTTAAATATGCTTCCGCTCCATCAATTACCCAATCAAAGATAATATCTTGCTCCGCGTCTAACTTTGCCGGTAACTCAATATCAATTTTAGGATCACTAGTTTCAGTAAACTTCGCTAGAAACGGTACATATACTAAACGGCTCCAGATACCTGCATCAGTGCCATTCAACTGTGGTTTGTAGTTAGTGGATAGCCAGATTGTAAACGTTGCTATAAAGTTAGTTTCTGACTTGTATAGCTCTCGTGCGCTTTGTGGTTCACGAGATGTTAATGATTTAACACGAGCCTCATTTAACTTAGCACCATCTTCAATCTCAGATGTTGTGACAAATCTTTTACCCTTTAATGCTGCAATATCAGGAGTAGCATTTGAACCATTGCTAAACTTCTTTTCAGCCGCAATAATTGAATCAGGGTTCATTTTCCATGAGTAGTCACCTAACGTATTTGAAATAGCATCAAGGAACACGCTTTTCCCATTAGAACCGTTCCTGCTATCATCTGTATCATCACCATAGAGAATAAACATCTTGCGCTCTTTACCCAGCCCAATCAACGAATATCCTACTGCACGCTGCATAAACTCAATTAGTTCTACATCACCTAAAAATATTTCTTTTAAAAACTGTTCCCAGCGTGAGCCTTTATACGGATGCTCAGTAGTTGAACCACCGTTTGTAATTTTCGTTAACAAGTATTTAGGATCATGTGGTATCAACTTTATTTCACGGTGAGTAAAATCTGCTTTAACAATACCGGCTGGTGTGTTAGTTAAGCTGTTATCTGCATCCAGTTTATCGGGTTCCACTGTAACTAACGGTTTGATTTCCTCAATAGCGCTAACTTTTCCACGGTGATTTCGCTCTCTCGTAATAAATTTTCTTTTGGCTGTAATAGCATCCTCAGTGAGCTTTTTTTCATCAGTCTTATTGGTGCTATCCGTTATCTTACTGTCAACGTGTACTGGCTCCTGTGGTAGCTTTTCAACGACCTGATTAACACATTGAGCAATCACTAGGCTATTATCTAATTTCCAAACCTTTTTGTTCCAGTAATGGAAAGTATCTTCTGGCTTGATGTAAATAAACTGCTTATGAAAGCTGTCTACTACACGCTCCGCCATGCCGGTATCATCATATGAATAATAACCGGTTTTAACTCTAGAGTTCTTAGATTTAATGAATGTATTAAAGTCACCAACCGGCTTTTCAGTATTATCGTTAAAATCAAACTGGTACTTATTAGGATGCTTTTTAAACGTGTTTACTGCATGTCGGATTGCCTTATTCAGGGTTTTTGCGCCGTATGTAGATTGCTCACGCTTACTGTCCCACTTATCACGCATCAGCTTACTACGCCTAAATATTCGATCCATCTGGTCAAAATCTTTGTTAGTCCAAAATGCTAATTTCTGAGCTAGTTCCCAGTCGGCCTCTGATTGAGTAGGATAAAGCCCTTTCCAACCTTTATAGAATAATGACTTAAATACACCACGATCGTTAGCGTTAGCAGCTCTTTTAATTAACTCATCATCATCCGTAAAAGCCGTGTGTCCCTGTACTGCCTTGTGATCTGGTATTATATTCCCCTCTGTGGGTGGTAAGTATTTATCAATGAGATTATTCAATGGTTTGTCAGGTATCGCTTTGATAACATTTGAACCATTAAAACTATCACCAGTCACTGCACAGAAACGCAAGGAATCATATACTTCTACTCCAAATTTTGAACCCTTAGTGTGGGAGTTTTGCTTATGTCCTTTAACAAAGATATGAAAGCCATGTTTAGAAATGGAACGCTCACAGTATGAACCATCTGTTACTTTGAAAAATTCCTTGGTAATTGGATCATTAGCCTCTTTGTGATCTAAATCTAGAAACACATAGGGCGGATGTACCAGCATTGCTAGTCCTGCTGCATTAGCTGTACTATTTTCATAAGCTGTCTTTGCTCTTTCAAAGGTAGTCCAGTCTGCTGGTTCAGATGTACTAATACCTTTTCCAGTAGTTGGATTTAGTGGTATTTTATTTAATTTGTCACCTTTGGGATACTTTCTAGTAACAAAAATGCCCCAAATATTTTGCTCTTTTAACTCCTGTGGGATATTCGAGTAATCATACAAATTGCATCCCTCCTTTTTATTTATGGTTAGTTAATCGTTGTCTTTCCAGTTGTTCTAACCGTTTAGAAATATCATCGAGGTTTGATAACACTTGAAAAACAATCTCACGGATGCCCTCACCGTTACATACAGCACTGAGCAGAATATCAGATGCCAGCTTTTTATTAGGCTTACGATTATAGGCGTGAACCTCATCCGCCATTTCATCAATCTGGTTTAAAACCACGTTAAGTAATACTTTATTGTGATGCGCCTCAGCACTAGCATCACCATAATCTTGAATTTCATTATTCATTGAAAGCACACTCCTTATTGGCTATAATAAGGATATAAATTGCATGTCTGAATGCGATAGTCTGTGGTTACTTTGGTGAGTACACAGACTTTTTTTATACCCTTTTTCATTTTCTAACTCCTACCAGCACAGTTCGTACTATACGTTCTGTGCTTTTTTGTCTATCCATAATAACAACGGTGAAACTCCGATCACAGGCTGGCGACTTGTTTTATTAGTTGTTCACACCGTCATTAAGAATGAAACTATTAACTTCTGATTTACTAAAAAAAGTTAAACTAGGTGCTGCTTCAATGAAATGTTCCGGTAATCCTTGGTTAACCATCTTAGTAACTGTCGCTGTGGAAATACCTAAGTAAGCTGCTACTCCAGTTTTGCCTTTGAGCCAGTCGCCTAATTGTCCAGCACTAGCTTTTTTAACCTCTTCCACGGATGAGTTAAGCAGTGCTACAAACTGTAAACGTAGCTGTTCACTTGCATCCGGTGGTAAGACTACCTGTAATGTGTCACTCATAAGATCACCTCTTTCTACTGTTTAACGGCTGTTAATTCACTAATTGCCTTTTCAACACGTTTCTGTTGTTCATCCGTTAGCGGTTTGCGTAACCACTTGGAAAAGGTCGAATCCGCAATGCCTACAGCCTGCGCAACTTCCCAGTTACGCAAGCGATTAACATAGATTTTGTCACGTAAAGCCTGATTTTGTACCATACTATTGATTCCTCACTTTCTGTTTACTATAGCACTCAATACATAACTAATTGTTCGCACTAATTACTATGGTGTAAATATATCACTTATCACTACGAAAAACAAGTACGTTGTTGACGTTCACTATAGTAACCAGTATAATGTGCGTAAAGGGAGTGTGATAAATGAAAATTAATCTTTCAAAATTATTAAAGAATCGAGATCTCTCAGTTTCAGAGTTTGCTGAACAATCAGGCTTAGGTAGAACTACCTTGTCTAAATTGAATAATGCTACTGACCTGCCAGGCAAAACTAAAACTGAAACGCTAATAACTATTTGTAAAGCTCTCAATATCACACTGGATGAATTAGTTTCCGTTAGAGATTACACCCATGAGGTTGTAGATGTTTTTTCACAAAAAGTTAGCACAAATGATAATGCACTGACCACTTTTGTTATTATAAAAAGTCAAACAGAAACAAAGCTTTTCTATTCCATTTACTCACTCACGGCAACGACTAGCTTTGATACGCAAACAGATCTTAAAATGGAACAAGCAAAACATGATCTTTATGTAGAAACCGCTAGAGCGCTAGGCTCTAAATATGACATAAAGTTTAATTTTAATAGTGCTTCATTACGTGAAGAACTTGCTTCAAAGATTCCTACTGAGGATATGTCTAACTTGCAAGATGCAGAACGCAAAATTGCAATATCATTCGATAATCAATATAAAAAGTATCTGTTTTCAATCGATATGGATAGTTTTAAACCAACAGCTTTAACTCAGATAAAGAAACAAAATTCTGACTTGTATGCAAAAATAATGTCATATACTCCACTGTCTTTCGATACATTGGAAACTATTACTACGGATGATGAGATAAAAGACCTATCACAGCAAATAATTACTAAGACAAAGTTTGAATTAACAAATTCTATCTATTTCTTTTGGCATTTCACTAACGGCTATTATGGAGAAAAAAGGACTGTAGCATTTGACCTAACAAATGGTTCTGCTGCCTCAGTTTCTAACGTTGATGTGAGAAATAATAGACAAGAATCATTCGTAGCAAACCAGCTCATTAATCATCTTTTTGATTCAAAGAAAGACCAATAACTAGTTACATACCGTTCACAGGCTGGCGCTGAAAGGAACGGTAACTATTATGGCAAGCATTATCAGTTACACTTTAAAGAATGGTAACAAGCGCTATATGTATTCAATGTATGGCGGTTTAGACCCACAGACAGGTAAACCTAAGCACGTCCTTAAACGAGGTTTTAAGACAAAAAAAGAAGCCACCTTAGCAGCTAGTCGCAAGGAACTTGCAATCAGTCAAGGTGACGTTCAGAAAGTAAACAATATTCTATTTAGTCAGGTGTATGAACAGTGGTATCAAGAGTATGTTAATACCGTTCGTGAGAGTACGTGGGCGCGTACTGCTGGCATGTTCAACAACCATATACTACCAGCTTTTGGTAACAAGCGCATCCGTACAATCACCATCAATCAGGTACAACGAGCCGTTAACAAGTGGTACAAAGCAGTCAGCTATAACTATAAGCGCTGGTATGAGTATACCGTGGCAATTTTCGACTTTGCTCTAAAGCATGGCTATATGCACGGTGATAATCCTGCTACTAAGATCACCATGCCTAAGAAAAAAGAAAGCTGGGGTAGTAAGCCTGAGAACTTTTGGGACAAGCAACAGCTCACCACTTTCTTTAATTGCATTGACCCAAACACTGAACTAGAGAAGTTTACCCTGTTTCGAGTGCTGGCGTTCGCTGGTGTCCGTAGAGGTGAATGTTTAGCCCTCACGTGGAATGATGTTAACTTTAGTAAGTCCACACTGACTGTTAATAAGACCCTCACACAAGGTAAGCGTGGCAAACAAATCATACAGCCACCTAAGACCCACAAGGGACGGCGTGAGGTATCACTTGACCCAACTACCATGAATTACCTTAAACGCTGGCGAGCACACCAGAAACGTGAGTATTTGCTTCTAGGCTTTAACACCATGAACAAAGGTCAGCTCATCTTTGCTAACAGTAAGAACAAGTTTAAATCACTCAACACACCGGCTAAATGGCTGAATAAGATCATCAAAGACTATAACGCCACCCACACGGATGAGTTAAAAAGAATAACCGTCCACGGGTTCAGGCATACATCCGCCAGTATGTTATTTGCAGCAGGCGCTACCATCAAAGAGGTGCAAACTCGTTTAGGTCATGAAGACGCTCAGACTACTTTAAACATCTATACTCACGTTACTAAACATCAGGATAATCAGGCAGCCGAAAAGCTGGCAAACTACTTTGATAACTAATTAAAACGTGGCAATGTACATCATTTTGTACATCACGCTAAAAATAAAATTCGATTTAATACGCATGAAACCAGTGTTTTCAAGGGTTTTAAGAAAGTCGGGTTCAATACCCTGACTGCCCATC
>NZ_JAAXLJ010000036.1 GCF_012641075.1 Secundilactobacillus angelensis
GAAACTGGAGCGGAAGGGCCCCGAGACATAAATCCCGAATGTGTATTTGTGTCTCGGTGCCCTTCCGAGCAAGTTTCTGCCTTGTTGTAGCCCAATTAGGCTATAGAATCTTTACAAGAAAATCAGGGGTTTGTATTTCCTTGCCCTTATCTACAGCTCTCTGTCTGCTGTAGCCCGATTCGGCTATATAGCAGTCAACGACACCTTGACACACCTAACCATCCATGCGATACTATCAAACGGTGCCAAACCATGGCGGGATTCCAAAGATCGGCGCATTCGTGCGTTCCGAAGGTCGGCGGGCCTGCCTTTTTTATTGTAATTTAAGTGATCCGTTCATCTGGGGATGAGCGGATTTTTGTCGCTTACATAGCTGAAACGTGCTCAAGTGGGCAGAGACTTGCATGTAGCACAGGATAGTCTCTAAACACCCGCTTTCACACTCTACACAAAAAGCCCCACCACATTAGGGGTTGTGGTGGGGTCGAGGGGAGTGATAGCGTTTTGTTTTGGGTTTATCCTGATTTTGGGGAGGAGGAAAAATCGAAAAACCGTTATCTGTTTTAAAAGGGAAGCCAACTAATTTCTAATTGACTATGGTTAAATCATAAGCAATAAATGTGATTAAAATATGAACTTTTCCATGTGACTTTCTAAAGAATGGTTAAGGAATCGTAAAGATATTTAATTCATTTGAACATAGATTTCAGAATGATTACTTTATACGATTGATAAATAAATATGCGTTATAGAGGCAGTGTTTAAACTTGGTTACAAAAGTGACAGTTGCATCTATAGAATAAGAGTATGATAATAAAAATATTATATGGTCTAATCTACTTTTCATAAAAACATAGAGTAAAGGGTGTTTAAAATGACAAAAAGATACGATAGCGACAAAGTTAAGACGCTGGTACATAAGATTTATAAGGCCTATGGGTTTACTGAAGAACAAAGTAAAGCAGTCGCTGAGACACTGATTTATACCGATTTACACGGGATTGCTTCCCATGGTGTTCAGCGGATGGTCATGTACGATCACTTTATTCAAAACGGTAAGATTCGGGTTAAGAGCAAGCCGGAAGTGGTTAAGGAAACGGATGTCTCAGCCGTCGTTGATGCTAATTTTGGGTTAGGTCAGCTGAATGGAATTTACAGTATGGATATTGCGATTAAAAAGGCTAAAGCGCACGGTGTTGGTATCGTGTCAACTAGACATTCTGGCCACTATGGTATTGCAGGGTACTTTGCTAACATGGCTGCTGATCAAGGCTTAATTGGGTTGTCGTCCACGAATTCCCGGCCGGCAATGTTGCCTACACATGCGACACAAGCCTTTGTTGGAACCAATCCAATTGCTTTTGCCATGCCTGCCAAACCGCATAATTTTATCTTTGATGCAGCTACAAGTACCGTGCCTCAGGGAAAAATTGAAGTTTATCGTAAACTAGAAAAGGATTTACCTGCTCTATGGGTGGCTAAGGATGGTGATCAGGAAATTAATGATCACAATGATACAGCAGACCTGGATGCGTTGCGTGATCCGTTATCTAACGTTGGGTTAACGCCACTTGGCGGAGTAACCGAAGAAACTGGCAGTCATAAAGGTTTTGGCCTCGGTGTCATCGTTGAAGTGTTCACGTCCATTTTGTCGCTGGGGAACACTTCCACTGAAATTACTCCTGAAGACTTACAAGTTGGACCGTCACAGAGCTTCATCGCCATCGATCCCGCCATTTTTGGGGACGTGAATCAGATTATTCAAAAATTCTCTGATTATCTGCAACAAATTCGTGAACTGCCGGCTATTCCGGGTAAGACCATTTATGTCGCTGGTGATAAGGAAGCATTGGCTTACGAAGATCGCAAAAATAATGGGATGATTATTGACGATAAAACCTTAGCCGAAGTTACTGGAATTGCCGATCGATTAGGTGTTGAGTATGGTTCATTGGACATGGATTAACGTATAAAATAAAGCTTAGTTCTAGGTATTTAATTAACTTAGAACTGAGCTTTATTTTTTGAAAATGTTTCACGTGGAACATTTGGGGCTGAATTACCGCCAGAGATCAACTGCTGCAAATACCAGTAGTAGTGTGATAACCGTATTGAAAATCCGGTAATATTGGTGGTAAAAACGACTCATCATTTGACCGCAAACGGTCCAAGCAAACGTGCCAAGACTACCAATTAATACCATCAGCAACCACTTGATCGGCATGTTATTTAAAATACCAGTTAGACTGAACGCACCCAGGCCAGTAATAAAGTAGAGGTAACCTTAGATGTTCGTTAACTGTAATAACATTCCTGTTTGGAAGCTACCGGTGCTGTTATCTGTTTCACCTGGCCGACTAATGAAAATGTGGTATGCGAGATATAGGAGATATGCACTACCTACGACTTTCATAAAGGTCAAGAAGGTGGGTGTTGACTGCAGCCAGTGGGCAAATAAAGCGCCCATTAATCCCATGAAACCCATCCCGAATAACATGCCAAGATTCAGTTGGAGGCTAGAACGAAATCCTCTTTGCTGACCAGAGACCATTGCCATCATTGTGTTGGGCCCAGGAGTGAAGGACATGACAAAGACGAAAATAAAGAATGCTGACATTGGCTTTCCTCCTTAAAAGTATGTATGATTATTCATTAAATTTAAGCTATTTAGAAAATGAACATGCTAGGAAATTGCGTATCCAATGGTTCTATATCGGTTTATTGTTCCTCTTAAATCGTCAACAATACCTACCAAATTAATCATAACAGCAATGATTAAAGTGCGTCGTGCACCATTTTGATGTGGGGAGTTGAGTTAAAAATAAAGGGATCACCAACTGGCTTAAAATCATAACGTTCATAGAAACCCTTAACTTGTACTTGCGCTTCGATTTCAATTGGCAAGTCACTGAAATGTGTTCGGATCGCGTTAAAAACATTTGTCATCAGCTGGTCACCCAACCCAATACCACGGTGGGCGGGATCCGTGACAACTCGACCAAAGGTGACATGGCTGCCTTCTTTAAAAACACGGGAATAGGCCACGATACGATCATCTTGGTAGAAGACGTGCAGCGCATTTAAATCATTTTCATCGACTTCTTGATAAATTCGCTTTTGAGCCACGACGAAGGTTGCTACCCGCAGATGATAGAGTTCATACAGTTCCTTGGTTGATAATTCTGAAAATGATTTGGTTTTCCACATAAATTGACCACTCCTGACTAAGCTTTCTAATTCATTGCATTTGCAATTACTTTCAAAATATTATCACTATTTAATTGCAAATACAATAACCTTCCTGTAAATTAGAGTCAAATGAGTATTACGGAGGCTTATTATGTTCGAGATTATTCGTGATATTGGGGCGATTACGCGCAGGATTGAAGTCAATACCAATGCGGAGTTTAGGCGTCTCGGGTTAGCAAACAATGCCTTTATATATGTGATTCGCAGTTATGAAAAGCCAGGTATGTTTCTGGGTGAATTAGCTGATTCTGTTCAGATTGATCGGACAACTGCTTTTCGGACGGTGCGCAAGCTGGTGGATAACGGTTATCTTAGGTTAGAAGATGATGCCAGTGATAAACGGCTGCGACGCGTTTACGTTGCAGAAAAAGGAGCCAAAGTGTATCCAGAATTGCATGCGTTTGAGCAACATTCATCTGATACTTTGGTGTCACAGTTAACTGATGACGAGAAAGCTGAATTGAAACGCTTATTAGGCAAATTAATTTATTAGTTGAATAATAATCACTGCGATTAGAACGCTTGATTATGTTATTTTAGTGAGATGAAGACGGAAAATGCTCTCCTCAAAAAAGTTTCAAAGTTTTTTTGATCCTAAAAAGCTGTCATAACAGCATTTTATCTCTCTTAAAATGACCCTGTTCAAAATTAATTTATTAAAAATGATTGACATTTTCTCATGTTCGGAGCTACACTACATGCAACAAAACAAATACGACAACAAGATTTGACCCGGTGGATTAGGATCATAGCCTTATGAAGAGAGTACCGGTTTGGTGAGACGGTATTAGGACTATGGTTTGAAAGATCGTGTTCGACGGGTTCGCTTCTCGAGGCGAACTGGTGGCACCCATTATCGTGCAGCGTATCGCAACTAAGTGTTGCTGTGCGTGTGAGGAATTACTTCAAACGGTAATTTGAATTAAGGTGGTACCGCGTTACTAAACGCCCTTTGGTCTTTGACCAAAGGGCGTTTTTTAGTTGTCGTACAGCTGATGAGATCATAAAACTTTTAAAGGAGTGGTTGTCATGAAATACGGAATTATTGGTGCAGGTGCTATGGGTTATCGATATGGTGTCATGCTTCAGGAAAACACTGGCGTAGACGTTGACTTCATCGATACTTGGGAACCAAACGTTGAAAAAGTTCGTGAACAAGGCGGTGTTTCCGTTGCCCGCGACCACAAGAATCGCCGGATTATTCCAATCAACATGTATTACCCAGAAGAATACACAGGTCATCCTGACGTTTGGATCATCTTTAAGAAACAGATGCAATTAGCCGAAGAACTTGACCGCGACAGTAAAGCTGGTATTTTCCATGATGATCAATACGTCTTCTCAGCAATGAACGGCATGGGCCACTTCGAAAAAATTGAAAAGTACTTCTCAAAAGATCACATCGTCTGTGGGACGGCAATGATTGCTACTCGTATGGATGGACCAGCAAACGTTGATTTCATGGGACCTGTTAACAGCGAAGTGATGCATATGGCACCTTACAATAACAAGCCAGCCGATGAGACCATGCAGGCAATCTTTAAGGACTTTACAGCTGCCAAGATGGGGCCAGTAATGGTGGACGAATGGAAGGGCATGTGCATGTCAAAGGTGGTCTTCAACGCCGTTACCAATACGCTTTGCACGATGTATGAAATGCAAATGGGACAATTTATTGAGTATGAAGGCGTGACCAGAATGGCAACCACGCTATTCAACGAAGCTTTTGATGCCTGCGAACGTGCAGGAATTCGGTTAATTGAATCTCGTCAAGAAGAAATCGACTCCATTATTCCCGTTAGCCAAGCTTACAAGTATCACTATCCATCAATGTATCAAGATTTTTCCAAAGGTCGTCCTACTGAAGTTGATTACATTAACGGCTACATTGCAAAGATTGGTCGGGAACACGATTACGTCTGCCGGGTTCACGAATTCGTAGTAGAAGAAGTGCACATGGCCGAAATGATGCGTAAATACCACAAACCAACGCAAAACGTTGCAGATCCTAAACAAGCAGAGGTGGAAGCATAATGAAATATCAATTTGCAAACAACATACCTGAAAGTAATGAAGATCCAGTTGGCAATATTTTAAAGGTAGCTGGCGATCCTAAAGTGATTTCCTTTGCCGGTGGGTTACCAGCACCAGAATTATTTCCCGTTGAAGACTTAAAGAAAGTCACTAACGAAGTCTATGATGAATCTGGTCGTGAAGCCTTACAGTACAGCATCGCGGCTGGGTATCCGAAGTTACGCGAGGAAATTGCCAAGCGGATGAACCGTTCAGGTATCGCGTGCGACATTGATAACATTATGATTACTACAGGCTCGCAACAGTCAATTGATTTAACCGCTAAACTCTTTATTAATCCAGGAGACACGGTCATTGTGGAACAGCCAACCTACCTGTGTGCGCTAGATGTTTTCCGCAGCTATGGGGCTCATATGGTTGGTGTACCAATGGATGATGATGGGATGAAGATGGACGCCTTAGAGCAGGCTGTTCGAGATAATCCAAATACTAAGTTTATCTACACCATTCCAAGTTTTCAAAATCCAACGGGTCGCACAATGCCTGCTGATCGTCGTCAAAGAATGATTGAAATTGCAGCGAAATACAATGTCATGATCCTTGAAGATGACCCGTATGGCGCGATTCGTTTCGCTGGCCAAGACGTTGCACCGGTCAAAAATTATGACCATGATGAACGGGTTATTTATATGAGTACCTTCTCAAAAATATTAGCGCCAGGTTTGCGGATCGGCTGGATCGTTGCTGAAAAGAACTTAGTTAAGAAGTTTACTTTAATGAAGCAAACGGTTGATGTTCACTCCGATAATTTAACGCAGCACATCATTGCAAAGTATATGTCTGATTACAATATTGATGATCACATTGCCAAGATTAAGGATGTTTATCGCCGCCGTGAGGGAATCATGATGGATGCCATCAAGAAGTATTTCCCAACGGATGCTAAATATAGTCAGCCAGAAGGTGGGTTGTTCATCTGGGTTGAAGTGCCAGGCGTTGATACTCAAACGTTATTTAATACTTGCATTGACCATGATGTCGCCTTTGTTCCTGGCGAACCATTTTACGCCGACAAGGTCATTCCTGGCACGTTCCGTTTGAACTACTCCAATATGCAAGATGATAAGATTGTCACTGGTATTGAACGGTTAGGTAATGCAATCAAGGAAGCAATCGGTCAACAAGTTGAAGTTTAATTTCACACACATATCTAAACACATAATATATAGTAGAAAAAATTCAAATATTGCTTCTAAGCGATACACATAGTCCTATTCACACATATCAAAAAACGCTGATAATAGCCTATTAGTCGGGTATATCAGCGTTTTTTAGTGCCTCAAAATTACGATTTGAAATGCTTGCTTTTCTAGTCTAATCAGCCTATATTATGCGCAAAATTAAACCACAGGACTTTACGAAAGAGGGCTGAAAATAATGAAGGCAATTGTAATTGACCGTTTTGGTGATGCTCAAGAGCTTCATGAAGCAGAAATCCCCGTACCAAGCATTGATTCAGACGAAGTATTAGTCAAAATGGTTGCGACGAGTGTCAATCCCATCGATTGGCGTACCCGAAACGGAACGCGAGCGGGTTGGGGCTTTCCGATTGTGCTTGGGATGGACGTTTCTGGTGTGATTACTGAAGTAGGCTCAAACGTGCGTCAGTTTAAAGTTGGTGATGCTGTCATTGCTAGACCGGATGATCGGGGAACGTATGCGGAGTATGTGGCGGTTAGGGAGGACAAGTTAGCGTTGAAACCAGCCAACATTTCGTTTGAAGAGGGTGCTGCCATTCCATTGGCTGGAACGATCGCTTATCAGGTAATCGTTCAACAACTAGCCGTTGGTCAAGGTGATAAAGTGCTTGTTCAAGGTGGTGCCGGTGGCGTTGGCTTGTTTGCAATTCAGATCGCCAAAGCTAGAGGGGCCTACGTGGCAACGACGGCTAGTGTGGAAAATCATGCGTTACTGCGTTCGCTAGGGGCCGATGAGGTGATTGACTACCACCAGACGAAGTATACTGATGTTTTGCATGATTACGATGGGGTGTTTGACACGATGGATGATATCAACAATGGCCTAAAGATCCTGAAGCCAACCGGACAGCTCATTAGCATTGCCGGTCAACCGTCATTTGCCCAGCAAAACGGGCATCCTTCAGCTAGACACTGGCGGATGCATCCTAATGGTCAGGATACAGCAGCGGTGGCCGAGTTAGTTGCTGCGGGTAAGGTAAAGGTGATCATTGATAGTGAATATCCGTTAACAACGGATGGTCTTCGCGCAGCGCATATCCGCAGTGAGTCGCATCATGCCCATGGTAAAATCGTGATTACGATTGCTGATCCACCCGTTAAATAACACCGCGGTGTGAAGTGGTACTGAAAACCGGAAAGGCGTATGATGTTCATAGAAATTTCTGAAAGTGAGCCTAACCTATGAGTATTACCTTTGAATACGCGACACAAGCAGATTTACCAACCATTACCGCAATCTATAACCAAAGTATTCCAGGCCGTTTAGCCACCGCTGATTTGGAGCCCGTTTCAGTGGCTTCTAAACAGGCGTGGTTTAACGAGTTTAATCCAAAATCAAGGCCAATCTGGTTGATGAAGGATGGTGACACCATTGCAGGTTGGGTGAGTCTGGAGTCGTTTTACGGTCGCCCAGCATACGTACACACAACGGAAATCAGTATTTATATCGATGAACGTTACCGACACCACGGATTGGGTCAAAAGGCGTTGAACTTCGTCTTTTCACAGTTAACAGATTTGGATATTGATACCCTTGTGGCGTTTGTTTTTCATCACAATTTGCCAAGCATCGGGTTATTTAAGAAGAACGGGTTTGAAACCTGGGGACATTTGCCTGATGTGGCCGATATGGGTGATCGGCTGCGCAGTCTGGATATTCTCGGGCGCCGATTTAAATAGGAAACAGAAAACACCAAGTGCGTTTACCCGCACTTGGTGTTTTTTTAAAGCGTAAAAAAATCAGCATCCACGGTGTCTAGCACTGCGTGAAAACTGATTAGTGGTGTGATGCATTGTGATGGGCAGTCAGGGTATTGAACCCGACTTTCTTAAAACCCTTGAAAACACTGGTTTCATGCGTATTAAATCGAATTTTATTTTTAGCGTGATGTACAA
>NZ_JAAXLJ010000037.1 GCF_012641075.1 Secundilactobacillus angelensis
AATCCACTCCCATCCATCTTTTATTGGGCTATAGCCAAGTGGTAAGGCAACGGGTTTTGATCCCGTGATGCGCTGGTTCGAACCCAGCTAGCCCAATCATATGATTCAGAGGTGTCCAACAATCAATCGATTGTTGGATTTTTTTTGAAAATTTTTTTATAAAATTTGTAACCAAACATTTCGGTATATTCAATATTTGTGTTGATTTCTTTATAAAATATAAATAGCTTACTTATAAATACGAGTTTATGATAGTTTACCTTTTATATTAAACGTGTTATATTACTTGTGTATTTAAGTTTCATTTAAGACAACGACATTTGGTAGGAGAAATGTCATTGTCCATTTTGTGGAGGTTTAGGTATTTTGGGATTTTTACTCGGTGGCGTTGGACACGTCATTGAAATGATGGGGGCATAATTATGGAAAAAGACTATCGAAAAATCTCTAAGAATAACAACTTAGGGAAACAAGAAAAGGAGCATCTGCACTATCGGATGTATAAGGCCAAGAAATCCTGGTTATTTGCTGGGATGTTCATGCTTGGTCTTTTAAGTGTATCCTCACCTGCTAAAGCGGATACACAACAAGCAACCGTAGATACCAATCAAGCAGATGCTAACACAACAAGTGCATCGACAAATACTGCGGATGATGTTAATGCATCTTCCGTGGCGTTAAAGTCTGCATCTAACTCGGCAAATTCGTCGACAGTTTCTCAATCTGATACGAATTCTGTTGCAAACGCTGACTCTACACAAACGACTCCTACCACGAGTGCAGATACAACTACCACAGATTCGAATGCGGATTCAACTCAGACAGATACCACTGATCAATCAGCGAAGAGTACAACTGACGCCAACAAAACTGCTACCACTCAGTCTGATACTGATTTAACCCAACAGGCTAAGTCTGCCCAAGACGGCAGTTCTAGCACTGCCACGACTGCTCAAAAAGCTGCTAGTGACGCCACTACGGCTTCAACAACCTTAGATGGTTCTAAGTTGGCTGCAGCAACGGATCAAACAGCAAGTGATGCTAATAAGCAGAACGTTGCTAACACAGAAATTGCAGCTGCAATGGCTGAGTTACCTTCAAACGTCAAGGTCACTAGTGAAAACGGTGTTACCAAAATCACACTAGTTAACCCAACGACTGAAGAACTTAATGAAGCTAAGCAGTCCGCTGCTTCACTTTACAAGTCAAAGGGCGTTACTGTTGAAATTGACGCTCTCGATGCTGGTACTGATTTGCCAGTTGGGGATCCGGACACTGCTAATTACAAAGCTGGGTATCAGGCGGCGGCTAATGATTTGATTAATCATAAGGGTCTCGCTTCAACTGGTTCTATCGGCGATACGCTAGCTCAGGCTGATATTACGATGCAATACACACTGCTAAGCAATCTCTATGGGCTTGGTAAAGTATACGAAGCCGGACGGATGGCTAATGGTGCAGACACTTCAAAAGACATCCACTATACAATGGATGATATCACTAAGCAAGATCGTGCACCGATATTGGGAATCGGTGGTTCTCAGGGTAAAACGAATGTTGACATTCCGACCACGAAGACGACAAATCCTTACAATATTGATATTACAAATCCTAACTCTTGGTGGATTGATTCAAAAAATGATGGGATTAGTACCTCTGGTGGCAGTATTTTTGGGGGTGGAACTACTACTAATCTGCAATCAGATAAAGACTTCCAAGCTGGTTACCAGGCTTTCATCAAGCAGTGGGCACAGTCCCTGGATAACTTCTATACAAATTTGGGAAGTTCATTAAAAAGTGATGGTGACGCATATGCCAACGCAATCAACTATGATTCTTCAGCAGAATCAGGTCAAACCATTGGGTTACCAATCATTGGTGGTGTTCTTGGACTTCTTGGTGCGGATTCAGTTTCAAACCGGCTCAGCAATGCTAGCACCCAAAGTAAGGCTATATATCAACTATATGTTGATGCAGAGAATCAGGCTTATAGTCAGGCACAGGCTTCGGTAACTGATTCTAATGCGTTAAAGGCGATTCAGACTAACCTTGGTGACGTTGTTCATGTTTGGGATTATTATATTCCGTTGTTTCAGCCTTTGATTCAGTCTTATCTTGAAAAGGCCATCATGTCTAATCCGGTTTCTTTAGCTGGTCAAAATGATTTCGATGTTCAATTTTTGAATGATGGGACAACGTTTGCCGATATTGTCTTCAATATTATGAACGGTTTTAATTATAATGGTAATTATCTGACATTTGCCGTCAAAGACCACTTAGGTGATATTGACTTCCCTCGTGAAATTTTCTCACAATTTGTTACTGCAATCTATCCCGCTATTCGTAACGTGATTGAACACGTGGATTACGCTGCAGCTATAGATGGTGAGAATGATTTCTTTGATGATTATTTGAACAAGGCTAATGCTATTACCCAATCTAACGGTAAATTGTCGACCAGTGACAACGTTTCATTAAACGGTAAAATTGGGTTTGATAAAGATCAGCCAGTTGGCAAAAGCACTCAGCTATCACACGACGGGTTCTATAACACAGCTGACACTTTCTTAGGTAAAATTAAAGAAGCTGCATTTGATGCTGCTGTGAGCGGTCAAGGTGGGGATGCAAGCCAATTTTATCTAAATTCAGGTAATACTAATGGCCAAGCCGTTGTTTTAGATAAAAAAGGTAATGTATATGCCGATTATTCCAAAGATCTGGGTGATACTAATGCTATGATCCAGGCTACCTATGATGCCGAATATCAAGCAGTTGTACACGCGATTGCTGATTATAAGGCTGGTCAAAAGCATAATTATGCCGTTAAATATACAACTTATTCAGATGGTTCGTATTCATACACTTGGGATCAACAAGCTGGTAGTGATGGTAAATTTACATGGACTAACCCGGCTGCCGTTAATGATACTAAGAGATGGTATCGGGGTGCTATTGGGACTACAACGTCATATAGCGATGGCAAAGATAACAAGTATGCCACGTATGATATCAACGTGGCCGACTACAACAACATGTACAACTACTTGGCTTCTCAAAAGGATGCCACGCCTGCTACGGTTGTTGCAACTGTTGACTATGTTGTAAATCCTGGTAAAGACAATGAAGTGATTGTTGGTACTGGGAACGCAGTGGGTACTGATGGATCGAAATTAACGGTTACTTTAACACCTCCAGCTGGGTATGAATTGCTCGATCCAGCCACGAAAACTTGGAGCGTGACTTTAAACGCAAACGGAACGAACGAAACTAAAGTAGGCGTTCAAGCAATTGTGTATGATGTCAATAATCCAGGGACATTACCGGGTACTTCGATTGACTATTTGCAAGGGACAGCTAATTTAACTGATATCACAAAGGATTCTTCTTCCTCTACTGGTCCTTCGAGCAAGACTCGCTCGGTCAAAATTAAGCGTACCGCTCAGCTTGACCCAACGACTAATCAAGTGAAGTACGGAAATTGGCAAACAATCGATAACTCTGACACCATTGTGGCACCTTTAGATGCTCAAAGTGATGCAAGTCAAACATCACTTGTTTCAATTGATATTAAAACTGGTGATTACCAAGCTAACAATACAACGTATCCAGGTGTTCATGTTGCCACACTTACGGGCAACGTTGCGGTTACTGGTGAAGATTTAGGTCAAAAACGTGTCACCAACCCTAGCGTGACTTCCAGTGGTAATGATAACGAATACCTTGGGCAGAAACCTGCTGAAGTATTCGACATCACTCGGACTATTGTGACTGTTCCAAGTTCTGAAGTGAAAGGGACTCTTACCGTCACCACTAATTACACCGGTGATTTCCACAAGGATCCCGTTGTTACTCCAGTTAATGTGACTCGTGACGCCTCTATTGACGCCAACGGTCATGTTACCTATGGTGCTTGGACTGTTAAGGGCTCAACCGATGCGACTGCACCACTTGTAAGCGAACTTTTAGCGGCTGATCCGAGTCTTGCTCAAGCTGGCTTCACTGTGACTAATGTTGACGCACCAGCCTACACCAGTGCTCAATTTGCTCAAGATGCAAAAGCTGGTACTACTGGCTATACTGCCGCTATCACAAGAACGGTTACGTACACCAAGAAGACTTATACAACCACTACTCCAGGTGGGACTAATGATCCTGCTGGAACTCAGGCTAAGTATCTGGAAGGTACCATCACGGTACACCGGACGAATACCGGTGATTACACCGCAGCAGTCGATGACAAGCCAGTTAGTGTCACTCGTGATGCATGGATTGATACTGATGGCACGACCGTTAAGTACGGTGATTGGAAAGCTGCAGATGGCACGGACATCTTAGTTGCAAAATTAACCCCTGATGCAGTAGGTGTCGCACAAGCTGGCTTTACAGCAACAATTAAAGCGGGCGAAGGTGATACGGATTACACCAGTGCTAATTTCAAAGCAGTTACTGATGGTCAAACGCCAACTGATACCGGTTATAGTGTCACTGTTAACCAGACGGTAAATTACAAGGCTGACAAGGTTTCATATCAAGTTGATCTGTACGATGGCTATGCAAATCAGACGATTGATTCATTCACGATGACCTCTATCCCTGGTTCCACAGTCGACTTTACCAAGGATCCTGCTGTTCTCAGTGTTCTTCAGAAGCATACCGGGTACATTATTACACCTGTTATCAATGGAGTGGATGCAAACAAAGGCTACCATGCAGTTAAAGTTGTTAACAATCAGAGCTATGGTGTCTTCGTCAGCAAGATTGCTTCACCAATTCAGGTTAACCTTGTGAACACCGATGGCACACCTATTTCTGGCAGCAAAAACATGCCAATGTATCAAATTACAACTACCACACCTGGCGCAGAACTCGTCGTTGGTCAAACGTACACGTTAACTCCTGATACGGTCAGCGGTTACAATTATCAAGGCTACGACTTCAACGGTACGGCAGGTACTGGTACACCAACTGTTACCCTTACAGATAAGGACAACATCTTTAAGTTGGTTTATGGTACCAAGACTTACACGACCACCACACCAGGTGGGACTAACGATCCTAAAGGGACTCAAGCCGCTTATCTGGAAGGTAAAATTATTGTTCACCAAGCTAATACTGGTGATTACTCCGTAGATGGGCCTACAGAGACTGTACATGTTAGTCGTACAGCAACTCTTGGAGGAATTGACGGCAAGACAGTTGTATACGGCGCTTGGACACGTGACGATAAACCAGGTACCGATTTGGTTCCTGTTTTGACAGATGCAGATGTTGCAGTTTCTGGTTACAAAGCTGATATCAAAAATGGTGACGGCATGACCAGTGCACAATTTAAGGTACTTACTGATAAAGCAACCGCACCCGGCATTGACGGTTACACAGCCACTATCAATCACCTTGTTAACTACACAAAGATTGTTTATACGACAACTAATCCAGGTGGGACTGATGATCCTGCAGGGACTCAAGCTAAGTATTTGGAAGGTACGATTACAGTAAACCGGACTAATTCTGGTGATTACACGGTTAGCCCTGATCCGCAAACTGTTCGTGTTACTCGTACAGCAAGTCTCAAGACTGACGGAACAGTTGGTTACAGTTATTGGGTCATTGCTGGTTCTACAAATGACGGTACTACTAATACTGTTCTAGTACCTGCTTTGACGGATGCAAGTGTTGCAGTTCCAGGTTATACACCTAACATCTTGAATGGTGATGGTCTGGACAGTGACGGCTTTGAGGCTATTAATACAAGTGCTGCCGGTAAATTGACAGACGATGGTTATACAGCAACTGTCAACCAGACTGTTAACTATTTGAAGACGATTTACACGACTACTGCCCCAGGTGGGGATAGTGATCCTCATGGTACTCAAGCACAATACCTGAAAGGTAAAATTACAGTAACTCGTGCGAATACTGGTGACTACACTGTTCCGGTCAAGGATCAAACAGTCGATGTTACTCGGACTGCAAGTCTTAATGAAGACGGTGAAGTGACCTACACTGATTGGAAGACTGCTGATGGATCCACTATTTTAGTACCGGAATTGACTGAAGCTGACGCAGCTGTTCCTGGTTACACGGCTCAAGTCTTTAACGGTGGTGCTTACAAGAGTGCTAGCTTTAACGCCGGCATCGATGGAACTGAGCCAGATGCAACAAAGGGTTATTACACAGCTACGGTTGAGCGTGGGGTTAACTACAAGGCTAAGACTTACACGACCACCACACCAGGTGGGACTGATGATCCAGCCGGCACCCAAGCTAAGTATCTGGAAGGTACCATTACAGTCACAACGACTTACACGGGTGGTCCAGATAAGGCAACCAAGACGGCCAACGTGGCGGTTACTCGGACT
>NZ_JAAXLJ010000038.1 GCF_012641075.1 Secundilactobacillus angelensis
ATCATTTCTATTCATTTTATGCAAAATAAAAACGCCCATTTCTAGGCGTTTTCAGTCGTTATAACATGATTTAATCACGTTTATTATGCCCCGAGCAGGCATCTAACTCACCTGCTGAAACTACTGATAACGCTACGTTTGTTGCCTGCGCTTTTACCCTTGTTCCAATTTGGTGCCAGTGAATTTAATGCAGAAATTAAATTTTTATTCTCTCTTGATTCAAGTTCGCTAAAAATATGAGAGTAAGTCGACAGTGTGACATTGAAATTTGCATGGCCCAAATGTTTAGAAATTGCATATAAAGATATTCCTGAGTATATTAAATACGAAGCATGCGTGTGACGCAATCCGTGGAAGCTGATTTGTTTAGCACCGATCCGTTTAAGTGCCGCATGAAGCATGTTATTAACTGCAGTGGATGTTGGGACTTTGCCATGTGGTGTAACAAAGATTAAATCGTGTGGATCAGGTGCAGCTACCTGCTGAAAACTAGTCCAGTACTGATACATAAAATCAAAGAAGCCTTTGTTAACTGGGACAGTTCGATTGGATTGGTCATTCTTGGTTGGCTTAAAATCTTCTTCATCTGCGTCCCATGCTTTACTGATATTAACCGTACCGAACTTTTCACTGATATCTGACCATTGTAGCGCAGCGACTTCTTCGTATCTAGCACCAGTATAGAGAGACACTAACGCCATTGTCTTGGAAGGATGGGTGGCATTAACGTCTCTTTTTAGCTCAGTGATCAAAGATTCCATGTCTGGCTTATCAAGGTACTTGTCAGCTTCATTTTTGCCTGCTGAACCGCTTATTCTTGCTCGCTTAGTAAAGTCATTGGTGATAATGCCATCGTCCATAGCGTCCCGAATTGACGCTCTAATTTGACTGTGCAGTTTCTGTGAGCTTGCCAATGAATGGTGCTTGCCAAATCGATTGAGAAATCGCTGATATTGAGTGCGAGTGATCTCAGATATTTTCTGGCCTTCCCAGTTTTCATCCACAACTTTAAGCGTATTAAGATATCTTTTCTTAGTTGTATTGGAAATGGTCGGCTCCTTAAAAGTCTTAAACCAGCCATGCATATACTCAGGCAAAGTGTCTTGCGATTGAACCACGCCAATACCAGAGAACTTCTTTAATTCAATTTTGTTCGCCCATACTTGTGCCATCTTTTTGGTTGGAAAGCTTTGACTGACTCGTTTGCCACTTTCAGCATCAAAAATCCGTACATTGTAGTTGTTTCCGCGTTTTGTAATACTAGCCATATTAATTATCCTTTCTAATTTACCTAGGCGGGTTAAATTATTTAGGATAGTTGTGGCATCACCTCCTTTAAGGTATGATTATAAAAAGGGTGCAGTTCACCCGTTTATGTATTTTCGTAGGCACATCTCAAACTCTGGCGGGGGCGGGATGTGTTTTTTGTTTTAATATTTGTATACAGGGCCAGAATCATAAGAATAAGTATAATCTGGATTAAAATGATTCAAAAAGTAGTAATACCTAGCTTTGCTGACTTTCTGATAATGTGCATTACCAGACTTAATTTTTGCTTTAGCATAGTGATTCAATTTCAAAGTATAATAACTTCGACTACCTAACTCCATATATGAATGAATATGGTAAATGTGATGGCTATAGTTAACTTTGGTAACGTGGTATGAATAAGAATCTGCTAATGGCGATCCACCAACTACCATGTGTTGACTGATTTTTAAAGAATCATTATCTCGATATGAAATATAATATCCTCGAAGTGCATGTGGAATTGATTTGTATGTGGAATAAGCTTCTGCCTTGGTTTGAGTAGCAGCAAATCCAACACCAAACGATAAACCAATTAAACCTGTTAGGACGCATTGTTTAGCATTCAATTAAAAATTCTCCATTTTCCATTTCAGCTTTTATAGTCATCAGTGTTTGGACAATATTTTATTTGTTCAATTCTTGGTTGACTTTATCAACTTCGTGATTCCATTTTTGTTCAATCTGATTTACCTGATGTTCAATGTAATAATGCGTACCTAAGCCACCGATAACGATAGTGAACAGGAAAGTACATAGAACCCAGATTACAGGAATCTTTAAACCTTTACCTGATGAAAGATGCTTGTTGAATCCTTGACTGAATAGAACCCATGTAAGAAAGGCTGTTAAAATCAGGAAGGCACAGCTGCTAACCAGATCTATGTTCTTGCTGTATCCCGTGAACAGGCTGAACAATTGAAATACACCAATCAGCCAAACCACAATCAATCCAATGACGATTTCCCAGTATTTAGCCACTGAACCTGACCAGTTTGCCACAAAGAAACCAATAATAGCTGCTGTGATTGCGAACAATCCCAATCCGACACTAATTAATGACAATACTTGTACCACATAATTACCCCCAGTTAAATTTCAGCTTTTAGCGTCTGTCAGTATTTGGACATGTAATTTATAACTTAATATCGAACTTCTTACCGCAATCCATACATACGGCGTGATACTTCTTACCACGCTTACCAATTAAGGCTCCAGCAGCAGCTCCTGGAACACCAAAAACAAATCCACCAGCAGCAGTTTTCATGAGAGAGAACTTTCGCTTATTTTCCATGATTTGGATGTTATTTGATTTACATCTTGGGCAGTGGGGTGCTTTACGAGAAGGCTTTTTCTTTGGCTCAGATATAACAACAGGCTGGACATTGTTAGTTGCTGACACCTGAGAGGCTGTGTTCAATGTGGTATCAATATAACTTATTCTAGTGGCTGCTGGAATGTCATTTTCAGTTAGTATCTGATCTAACAATGAGCAAAGCTTTTTCAGATCGTCTTGAACAACTGAAGACATCGTTTTACCTGTTTTTGAATCAGCTAACCAACCGGTTTCAGCAGAACCATCTTTCAATTGAATGGTTACATATATTTCTTCGACATGGTCAAACTCTGTGTCGTCCTCCACAGTTAGCAGGGACGAGATAAGCCCATGCTTCTTACTGTCATTGTGACCCTTAACAACTGCTTGATAGTTAATGATATCTGAATAATTAAAGACTCGATAACCGCGGTTTTTCATGCTTCTATCCCGAAATACTTTTTTAATGGTCGGGTTAAAATAGAAAAAGCCCAAAATTTCAGTATCGGATTTTTTAAATTCGTTTTTAGCATCGACATATGCCTGTTGAGCAGCTGCTGCTTGATTTTTCTTGACTTGCTTTTGTTCAAGCTTTTCAGCTTTAACTTTTTGTTTTGCTAGTTCCTTATCCCGTTTAGGGTCAATCTTCTGACAGGAATCAATTAATGCTTTCAAGTCAGAAATACGATGAGCAGAAGCCCATGAGATTGAATCGAAATTGGTCGTTAAGCCAGCTTTATTTGAACATTCTATACATGCTTTACCATCCTTAAATGATAAGTCCTGATCTAAAAAATTAATTTGTTTACCACAGATTGCGCATTGTTTTGCCATTTTAAAATGACTCCCAACTTTTCAGCTTTTAAAGTCCTCAGTATTTGGACTACTTTTAGTACGTGCATAATGAGTTTACTTCAATCATTCGTCTAGATAAATTATTAGCAAAATCATAAGCAGTTTTACGGTAGGCATCACGGGTGCGTCTTCTCAAATTATTAGCACCTTGTTCTGCTGTCCTTTTGGATGTTCTTAAGTAAACCAATGAATCCATTTCTAAACGATGAAAGAGGGCAGACTGACTTATTCCGAAAGTTTTGCAGATTGTTAAGTACGACCAATCCGATTTCAGGGCATTAATTAAGCATCTATCTGGTAAAAGCAATCGACTTGCTACGATATTTGCTTCAATTTCAGTTGTACTGTTCATTGGCTTAATACCATCAAAAATGTCTTCAGTATTTTCATTCACGTGCAGTATGTAATGACCTAACTCATGTACTGTGGTGAAGTTCTGGCGTGGCTCATAATACATTGGCTCAACATATATCTTTGCTCTACCGGCATGACAAAAAGTAGATCCAATGACACCCAAACCTTTATCAAAATTATAAGTGCCAAAGAGAACACCCTGTTTTTTAAAATCATCAATAATCAATTGAACTTGATAATCTTGCCATCCAATATTATACTTCCACAATATTTTGTCAGTTATCTGACGAGTTCGATTAGCAATTTGATTGTAGCGACTTTTCTTCATTAACTATTACCAGCTTTATTTTCCATTTTGAATATCATTTTCAATATCTGATCTTGCAAAACGAGCGAATTGTTCTATCCGTTTACGATATTCCTGATATTGCTTATCTGACATACCATCTTTATCAAGGACAGTTCTAAAAAACATTTCATCATCAGCTGAGATGTTTGATTTGGATGTTTCATTATTGTCCTCAAGTAGACTGTCAACTGGGACACCTAAAACATCAGCAACCTTTTTAAGACTGGTTATATTAGGAGCTTTTGTTTTCCAATGATAGATAGAATTAGTCCCAAGACCAGCTTTATCATTCAATGATGATAATGAATACCCACGCATCTTTGCTAATTTTTTAATTCTTTCGAATGTTGTCATATCAACGATTCTCCCCGAAAGACGAACCATTATTAGCATAAATGCGTATTTTATACTTGCATATTTAGCATACTTGCGTAATAATGAATTCATCAAGTAATTGAGCAATAAATAAACAGTCCTATTAGTTCGGTACTTTGGCGAGTAAAACTAACGGGTACAAATGATTATTGCTTATTTGATTATGCTTTCATTTTAGCATATTTGCTAAACCTGTCAATAACTTGATGAATAAATAACAGAAGGGAAGTGACGTTATGACTGAAGAAATGATCCTCAATAGTGTTCGTGAAAATAAAAAGAGAATCAAAAAAGCGCTATTGGATCGGGATATGACGCAAGTTGAACTGTCAAAACTTCTTGATGTTAATCCGCAAGTGCTTAATCGGGCGGTTCAAGGGGATATGTCGCCACGTTCATTGGAGATTCGGCACAGTATCAATAGAGTGCTTGGTCTTTAAAGGAGATGATTTAAGTGGAAGGAACTGTTTTAGAGCAAGGCATTTTAGAAATGGTCAACAAAGTATTCAAGCAAGGTTTTGATGCTGGACAAGTTAACAACTACCAATTGCTTAGTCGCAAGGAACTTTGTTCACAAGTATTACACATTGACGTGAATACATTTGATGAACACTTCCGGTTTCAACCGGGATTTCCGAGCGTTAAGGATGGAAGCCTTGAACGCTACTATGTTCCAGCAGTCCATGAGTGGCTGATGGATCACCAAACTGTAAAGTAAAAACCTAGGCGGGTTAGTTTGGAAAGGATGAGTTAGATGAACACACAAGATTATGTATTTTACGGGCGTTGCCTCGTGGATGGGTTTATAGGACTGATTGCACTGGCAGGTGTCAGTGGATTAGCGTGGATGATCCATGAAGCCATTAAAGACCCACATGATTTCTTCGGATGCTAACACTGAGTG
>NZ_JAAXLJ010000039.1 GCF_012641075.1 Secundilactobacillus angelensis
CAACGGACTTTAATTGTTCGTCACCGTATAAAAATTGACTACCGGTAACAAACCAGAACTTGTAATCTGGAGTACTTAACATAATATAAAATCTCCTTTATTATCGTGCCTTAAAATTAAGAACGAGTTGCATGGTCTTTTGAATGCGCATTGTTTTGACCATAGTAAGCATTGGCGCCATGCTTACGGTAATAGTGCTTGTCTAACAAATATTGTGGTAATTCTGAACTTTGATGGGTTAGTTGCATAGTGTGGAAATCCTCTTCAGCAACAACTTCCAAAACCTTGGAATTATAAACTGCCTTCGCTGGAGTTGGCCCCCAAGCAAACGGGCCGTGTTGACTTACTAGGGCAGCCGGAACAGCTTCATAATCTAATCCACGTTCCTCAAAAGTTTTAACGATGGTCTTACCAGTATTACCCTCATAATCCTCTTCGATTTCTTTCTTGGTCAAAGCATCAGCAGCTGGCACATCGCCAAAGAACGTGTCAGCATGCGTAGTGTTCATGGCTGGAATATCCATCTTAGCTGCAGCAAACGACACAGCCCACGGTGAATGGGTATGAACGATCCCGCCAATTTTTGGAAAATGGTTATACAGGTAAGTATGAGTTGGTGTGTCACTAGATGGATTCATTGAACCTTCAACAACTTCACCCTTTAAGTTCACAACAACCAGATCTTCAGGCTTTAACTGATCGTATTCAACACCAGAAGGTTTGATGACGAATAGACCCTTTTCACGGTCAATACCTGAAACATTTCCCCAGGTAAAAGTAACTAAACCCAGTTTAGGAAGTTGCATATTTGCTTCATAAACTTCTTGCTTAAGATCCTCTAACATTTAAATATCTCCTTCTGCCTAATAATCAAATACAATAAAAAATGAATAAAAAAATTCAATTCAATATTAGTGGTACATATCTACTCTACAGATGAAGCTGAAGACACATGATAAACGCCCCCATCAAATACAGGGTCACTCATTTATCATTGAATAATGTAATCAGTGGAATATTCTTCCGTAATTTATTGATATGTTAATCGCTTACACAGTGAATTTTATAACATTTATACTAATAAATCAACAATTCTTTTTATAATTTATACGTATAAGAGTTAGCCTACCATACAAAAAAAGCTTGAGGAAAACCTCAAACTTCTTTAGGAAACTTTCCGGAATATGCTTAACTTCACTACTTTACTTAGTTAATTTTTTAACAGAATCCCGAATCACCATCTCTGGATCGTAAATAATGGATTTTACCGGTTTCTTCGCCATCATTTCCATTAGCATTTGTGCAGCATCATGACCCATTCGTTCCTTCTCATGCACCATTGTGGTTATAGCTGGATGCATATAGCGAACGACGTTATAATCATCAAAGCCAGTAATAGAAATATCCTCTGGAACGGATAGGTTCATTGACTTAGCCATATCCATCACACGAATCGCCAACTGATCATTGTAGCAAACAATGGCAGTTGGGTGCGGGTCGTTTTGAATCGCACGTTCAACTTGAGTCAGTACTTTTTTTATTGGATCCATTGATTGATACATAATAATATTACTCTCAAGAACAATGTCAGCATGTTCCTGATAGGCTTTGATAAAACCGTTCATTCTATTGACGCCTTGAATATCATCTACCTGAAAGACACCCAGTATCCGTTCGTGACCTTGTGATATCAAATAATTAGTTAATTCCTTCACAGCACCCACATCATTAGTTGTGACTGAGGCAGCATTCAGTTCTGGAATATCATATTCAGCATTAATAAAAACGACTGGCAAACCTAGTTGTTTTATCTTTAAATATAAATCACGATTTTTGGTTGGTAATGTACTTTGGGTTGGCTCGATAATCAAACCTGCCACATTACTTTGTAACATCGTTGTCAATGAGCGACGTTCTAATTTAGGATCATTATGCGTATTGGCTAATAGGATAGAAAAACCATTATTAGAAATAATCTGATCTGCACCGCTAATAATACTTGGAAAAATGTAGTTCGCAATATGTGTTGCTATCACGCCAATCATTCGGTTAGAAGCATTGCTCTTTGCTTGAGCAGTTTGCCAATCATTAACGTACATGCCACCACCTTGAATACGATAAATATACCCCTCGTTTTCAAGATCACCAACAGCCCTTCTAACCGTGTACCGGCTAACTTGAAACTCATTCATAAGCTCGGTTTCAGTTGGGAGCTTTGCGTCAATATCATAGGCCCCGGACAGTATTTTATCCTTTATGCCATCCTCCACAATTTCATATTTTGCTTTCATATAATAACTCCCATTTATACCCAGCTCATCCCCAATATAGTTGCGGGTATTGATATTTTAAGCGACTCCTCGTTTGCTAAATAAAATAGTATCCAATAAACAGTTCTAGATTTTAGTATATCAGATTTGTCCGTTTACGGGTCGCCATAATAAATTACAATTCAATAACATCTTTTTTTGAATGTTCATAGCTTTTAAGACAAATAGTCCGGCCATTAGCATTTATTAGCTGATAGCCAGACTATCTCTCAAAATTTAATGTCTTATTCAAACAATAAATTCAACTAAGATTTATTAATTACCGTGTACCTTCAGACTCAATTTCTTCCAAACTTTTACCCTTTGTTTCAGGAACAAAGAAGCGAGTAAATAGAACACCTAATACGCAGATAGCACCAAAAATTGCAAACACGGCTTCTTGAGACATTGCAGCGGTCATGATAGGGAACAAGAGGCCCACTGCCCATGAACCAATCCAGTTGCATGAGGATGCTAATCCAGCAGCTTTACCACGAATAGCCAATGGGAACATTTCACCAACGATAACCCATGTAAGAGGCGCCCATGTAAATGAGTAGAAGGCAACATAGATACTTAAAAATACGACGATCATCATTGGATTTACGTTTGGATCCAACTTGTTAATGATAGCAGGTAAGAAGAATGATAATGCCATGACGCTACCACCCAACATAATCAAGGTACGCCGCTTGAACTTTTCAGCAATTGCCATGTAAAGCAATGAGCCTAATACCAAAATGATACCTTGAATAATTGGCCACAACAAAGCATTACTTGCAGCGCTACCTGTGGCTTTTTCAACAATCAAAGGAATGTAGTAAAAGATTGCGTTGGCACCTTGAAACTGTTGAAAAGCTGCAATTCCAACACCAGCAATAACCAAGTAACGATATTTCCCTGTGAACAGTGTTGAATAACGTGTACTCTTTGATGCAACTGTTTCTTGACTAGCAGTTTGCTTAATATCCTTTAACTCACTATCAATTTCACCTTGTGAGTCACGAACATAGCTCAGAACTCGCTTAGCTGCTTCTTCATCACCATGTTTCACTAAGAAGCGAGGTGATTCAGGCAAACGCAAAACGCCGAAGAACAAAATAATGGCAGGAACTGCGGCAAAAGTAAGCATGACACGCCATCCCCAAGCTGTGGGTAAGTCTTTCAGGATGAAGTCCATAACGTAAGAAATCAACATTCCAGAAACAATCATTGTTTGATTCAATCCTGATAGTCTCCCACGTAACCTAGCTGGGGCTAATTCGGACATATATGGTGGAACTAAGGCTGACGCAGCACCAACTGCAAGCCCTAAGAAAATTCGCACAATAATCAAATAAATTGAACCATTATTTGGCGCAATCCCTGACAAAAGTGAGAAGATAGCAAAGATAACAGCTGAAATTAAAATCATCTTCCGACGACCAAGTTTATCGGATAATTGTCCAGCCAAGGCGCCACCAAAGATGGCACCAAACATGACGGCTGAAGTAATCCAACCTGTTAATGAAGCATTGGTAATATTCCAATCAATTTTCAAGAATGGCAATGCACCGGTCATAACACCAATGTCATAACCAAACAAAATGCCGCCAAATGATCCAAAGAAATAAATGAACCAACTTGGAATTCGTTTCTCATTCGTCATAACAAATACCCCTTATTTATAATTATCTAGAAAAATTGAGTAGATTCTAATAGCATTGTTCAGCAAACGGTGTAAGCGATTTACATAATCAATCATTAGAATGTCCAAAAAATAAAAGAAAACACTTTTATTAAAAGCGAATCCTCGAATGTTTAAGATAACGCTTACAAGTAATATTATAATATTTATACGTAAAAGTCAACGGCATCTCATAATTTATATAATAAATTTTCGATTGAAATGTGCTATGTTCATTAATTTATTATTGTTAACCACACAAAAAGAGGCATATCCTTATTGGATATGCCTCTTAAATTTATCTGTATGAATTACCTATTTGATGTTAATCAAGTGTAAGTTAACCATCTTAGCGAAGTCTTCCACTTGTTGAGCGGTTACGCCGAATGAGAAGACAGTGTGGTGACCACCACCATTTTCGATCCATTGAGTAGCGCCGTTCTTAAGACCAGCCTTAGGAGTCCACATCTGCTTAGCAACTGGCATCTTAGGCATCGGTTCTGCCTTATGGCCATCTACTTCGTACATGATCATCCGGTATTCGTCACCGAAGTCTGCCAAGGTAACATCGATTGCGTCGCCTTCACCACCGGCAAAGACCAAACGGGCTGGATCTTCCTTGCCACCAATATCCAATGGGTGAACTTCAATCTTAGGCTTGTCAGTTGCTAAGGTTGGGTCAACTTCAAGCATATGTGAACCAAGGATGGCTTCATGGCCCTTACGTAAATCAAGGGTATAGTCTTCCATGAAGGCAGTCCGCTTGTTGTGGCTGATGATCTTCATTAAGCGGTCAAGAGCAGCAGTCTTCCAGTCACCTTCACCGGCAAAGCCATAGCCTTCGGCCATCAATAATTGAGTAGCTAAACCAGGTAATTCCTTCATGCCATACAAGTCTTCGAAGTTATCTGAGAAGGCAGTGTAGCCATGAGCGTCCATGAAACGTTTCAAACCGAAGTATTCACGAATCTGGTACTTAACATGGTCTTCAAAGAAAGCTTTGTCGTTGTCACCAGGGTTCATGGTGTAGGTCTTAGCTAATTCATCATACTTCTGATCAATATCAGCATCAGTAACTTTGTTCATTTCTTCAACTAAATC
>NZ_JAAXLJ010000004.1 GCF_012641075.1 Secundilactobacillus angelensis
TGTTGCCTTGCCCCTACACTCCGGTCTCTAACCGCCTTGGTTCACACTCTTTTTACCTTTGCCACTTCATCCCCATGTTTAACTTTACCACTTTCGGTTTGCAACTCAACTTGCGCCTGCTTATCCGTTACTACCATGATGACCGTGTCATCGTAGCCCGCCTTTGCAATTGCCGGTTGCCAAAACTCTATCAGGAGATCTCCCTTTTCAACCTTCTGATCCTGCTCAACATATTGTACGAAGCCTGTACCTCGCATATTGACCGTACCAATCCCGATATGAATCAACGTGGCAACTCCCTGGTCTGACACTAAACCAATCGCATGTCTGGTTGGAAAGGTCACTTTAACAGTGCCACTGAACGGCGCATATATTCTACCATCGGTTGGTTTAATGGCGAAACCTTGACCCATTTTCCCCGACGCAAAGCTGTCATCGGAGACCGTATTCAATGGCTCAATCTCACCATCAATCGGTGCAGCGTACTCGTAACTCACCGTCCCATCAACATCAATGAAATCTACATCTTCACCCAGCGTCTTCCCCCAGGTTTTCTCCAGCTCTTCAACAATTTGAGCGTGTTCTTTTTCATCTAGGGTCACTTTTCTAAAGAAAATGAACGTCCCAATCAAAATTAAAGCGGCTGGTACACCGAACATCATCAACTTGAACACCAAGTGACCATGGTTGGTAATATCGTTGGCCGATGCACCAGCGGTCATCCCCGCCCAAACGGCAGTTAACCCTACGACACCGTTGGAAATTGCGCCGCCCATTTTATCCAGCAATGGTCGAACGGACAACGTTAAAGATTCATCCCGGTGACCGAATTTCAACTGACCGTATTCTACGGAATCAGTAATGATCATTAACACAACTAAGAAAATCAACGGTTGTGGAATGTAAAACAGGACTGCAGCTGTTAGCACTAATGGCAGAGAACTCCCTGCGAAAAGGAAGATCACTAGCGCGATAACCATCACAGAAATTGAAATGAAGAAAACATTACGCCGACTAAACTTTTTCGCCATTGGAGGAAAGGCAATCACCGCGAAGACACCGATAATCGCGTTAATGGAGGCTAGGATACTAAATTGTGATGCGTCTCCTAAAATATAAGTGAAATAGTACAGTTCCAGCGCATTAGTAATTTGCATCCCAGCGGTGTATAGCGCATAGGTTAATGACAACCACATCAGCTGATCATTTCGCGTCAAGACTTTCAGCACCCCGCGGAAGGTTGTCTTTTCCTTGTTTTTTCGTAACTCTGAGTTTTTCTCCTTGGTTCCTAAGCCCACGATGAGAGCGGAAATGAAGGAAATGGACGCCACAACAGCGGCGAAGGCAAACCAGCCGCGGTTATCCCCTTGCCCATTATTTGAAACCTGAGAAAACATCAAGACAATTGGCATCACCATGACACCCACAATGTTGGCACCGATGTTAGAGCCAACCCGGGCAAAGGTCGCCGTCTTCTCACGTTCTCGAGAGTCAAAGGACAACGCTGGAATCATTGACCAGAAGCCCACGTCCTTGAAGGAATAAAAGATGTCCATGGTGATGTACAGCACCGCAAACACGATCAGATACAAGTATGGGTTAGACGTGTTCAATCCACCCATATTAGTAAATAGGATGGCAATAATGACCGCGCTGATGAACCCACCGCCAACGATCCAGGGTTTAAAGTTACCCCAACGAGTCGTGGTGTTATCAATGGTATTGCCAATAAACGGATCAATTGCCAGTTCAACAAATCGCAGAATAAAAATAATCAACGTGATGTAGCTGATCATTTTAGCATTCATACCGCCACTACTTTTATCAAATAAGTGAGACGTCACGAACATGATAAAGTAAGTCGACAGTGTGGCATAGAACATATCATGTCCGAACGCGCCAAAAGCATACGAAAGCCGTGATGTTAAGACCGATTCTTTCTTTTCTTCCATGGTTGTACTCCTTTAATAAAGTCGGTAACGTACCAACTGCCGTCACCACTTGTATTATTTGTTAGTTAGATGTAAGGAAGCGGTTTCAATAATGTGAAATTAATAATATCAATCGGGCCGTTTCACCCGACAAATCGCCGCTACTGTTGTTTCAGCGTTGCTTGTGCTGCTGCTAAACGTGCTACTGGCACCCGGTAAGGTGAGCAAGAAACGTACGTCACCCCAATTTGATTAAAAAATTCAATTGAAGCTGGGTCACCACCGACTTCGCCGCAAACCCCAATAGGTAACTCTGCCTTCGTTTGGCGACCCTTATTAATCGCAATTTCCATCAACGTGCCAACTCCTTCTGTATCAATGGTCTGAAAGGGATCAGCTGGTAAAATACCTTGTTTAATATATTCCGGCATAAATGAGCCCACGTCGTCCCGGGAATATCCAAATGTTAATTGCGTTAAATCGTTGGTGCCGAAACTGAAGAAATCAGACACTTCGGCAACCTGATCTGCGGTAACACAAGCCCGTGGCATTTCCATCATGGTACCAACCGTATAGGCCAGTTCAAACTCCTGGTCAGACATCATCGCCTCAATCTGGTCGATAACCAATTGACGAACCCACGCCATTTCACTCTTGGAATCTGTGAGCGGAATCATGATATGAGGGTGCACTTCAAGCCCCTCATCATGCAACCGAATTACCGCACTCATGATCGCTTTGACCTGCATTTGATAAATATCCGGGAAAGTTACCGCCAGTCGGTCTCCCCTATGACCTAACATTGGATTAAGTTCCTTCAATGCGTTCGTGCGTTCCCGTAATTTTTCAGGCGCCAAATGAATCTGCTGTGACACCGCCTGAATCTCTTCTTCATCGTGAGGCAAAAATTCGTGTAGTGGCGGATCCAAGAGTCGGATCGTCACTTCTTTATCACCAGCTAATTTGTACAGTTGATAAAAGTCTTCCTGTTGCATCTTCAGCAGTTCTGTCAACGGTTCTGCTCGACCCAAAGCATCTTCCGCCAGAATTAAACGTCTCATTTGAACCAGCCGTTCTGGCTTAAAGAACATATGCTCCGTCCTGGTTAGACCGATACCATCCGCACCAAAATCCAGTGCTTTTTGGAAATCCTGTGGCGTATCTGCATTGGTGTAAACCCCCATCTGAGCCACTTCCTTCGCCCAGTCTAGCAAAACTGATAGCTCCCCTTTTACGCCGACTGAAGTCGTCTTAATCTGGCCGAGATACAGCTCTCCCGAAGTCCCATCAACCGAAACCCAGTCGCCTTCATGAATAACTTGCTCCCCAATTTTAGCCACTTTAGCGACGTAATCAACTTGAATTTCATGAGCACCAACGACCCCCGTGGCTCCCATCCCCCTAGCAACCACTGCCGCGTGTGACGTCATGCCCCCACGAGAGGTAACAATGGCTTGGCTGACAATCATGCCATCGATATCTTCTGGTGAAGTATCCTGACGAATCAAGACCACTTTTTCTCCAGCATCCGCTGCTTGCTTGGCATCTTCAGCCGTGAAATAAACTTGACCCGTTGCGGCACCGGGTGAAGCCGGCAAGCCGGTCGTCATTGGCGTATGTGAAGCCAGGGCACCTTCGTCAAACTCGGGGTGCAGCATGGTCGAAACTGACTCAGGACTAACGCGTTGAATAGCCTGAGCCTTCGTAATTAAGCCCTCATCAACCTGATCCACGGCAATTTTAACGGCTGCGTATGGTGTCCGTTTCCCATCACGAGCTTGCAGTAAGTATAGCTTCCCGTTCTCAATGGTGAACTCCAGATCCTGCATGTCTTGATAATGTGTTTCCAGTTTTTCGGCAATAGCCATTAATTCATCATAAATTTCCGGCATATCTTCATGCAGCACCTCAATAGATTGAGGTGTCCGGATTCCCGCAACAACGTCCTCCCCCTGAGCGTTGAGCAGATATTCACCAAAGACCTTTTTCTCCCCCGTTGCCGGATTTCTGGTGAAGGCAACCCCTGTCCCTGACTGGTCCCCCGCGTTGCCAAACACCATTTCTTGAATGTTAACCGCCGTACCCAGCGATTCCGAAATGTGGTTTTGTTGCCTATAAACTTGTGCCCGGTGATTGTTCCAAGATTCAAACACCGCGTTAATTGCAGCTAACAACTGTTCCTTCGGTGATTGTGGAAACTCCCCCTTCCCAGATTGCTGATAAATCGCCTTGAAGTCGTTCACAATTTGTTTGAGATCGGCGGAAGTAAGCTCCAAGTCACTCTGGTAACCATTGACATGCTTAGCTGCAGTCAACACGTGGTCGAAAGTGGCTTCATCGATGCCGTAAACCACATTGCCAAACATCGCTAGCAGACGTCGATAGCTGTCATAAGCAAAGCGCTCGTTGTGAGTCAGTGTAGCTAACGCCTCAACGGTTTGGTCATTTAACCCAATATTCAAGATGGTATCCATCATTCCGGGCATCGAAATGGCAGCACCTGACCGCACTGATACGAGTAGTGGCTGACTGGTGCCATCAAATTGCTTGCCAGTAGTCTGACTTAAATGAGTGAGTGCCTGATCAAGTTCAGATAGTAACCCATCGCTTAACGTTTGCTTCTGCTGGTAGTCGTGACAGGCCACAGTAGTCAGTGTAAAACCACGAGGAACCGGGAGACTTAAATGAGTCATTTCAGCCAGATTAGCACCCTTACCGCCTAATAAATCACGCATTGACATATTACCTTCCGAAAATTCATAGATCAGTTTGGTCATATAATCACTCTTTCTCGTTAATAAAACGTCATATTTGTACGATTTATAATGTATATTAAACAAATGGAAAATTCAAGCGTTTTCAGTTTAAATTAGCCATAAATCCCGAATTAATAGGAATTGAAAATTTTAACAATCGCTTTTTTAAACGCAAACTGTTTTGAAATATTATTTTAATAACGTCATAATGTCGACTTGTTTGAAAATAAGGCCTGATTTTTCAAATGAGCACAAAAAAATATCACCGCATGACTGCGATGATATTTAATAACAATTAAGCCTGTTCAATAAAATGCTGAAAAATTCGGTTCTTGGTAATTCTGCCAATCACTTCTTGCGGTGCTGACTGAGCGACCACTGGTACTGAATCCACCTTATGCTTTAACAATAACTGCCCTGCCTGTTTCACCGTCATGTCTGGCGTTACGGTCACAATGTTTGGCATCCGGGTCATAATGACACTGGCCAGAACTGACTCAGGGTTGGAATTATTAAAACTGGCCCGCAATAAATCTTTTCGAGAAATCAAACCTGCCAGTTGCCCCTCTTGATCCAGTACAAACAACGTGCCAACGTCTTGCAAAAATAATTTACTGATAGCGACTTGCAACGTTGCGTCATCTTTAATGGTCGCTGCCGGTTGCATAATCGCCGAGACTGGTTGTTCGTATAATGTCGCGTAGTCCACCCCAGCCTGATTATCACCCTGATACACATAGCCAACTTTAGGTCGAGCTGATAGCACTTCTACCGCGGTCAGCAATCTCAAATCCGCCCGAATTGTTGGCACGCTCAGGTTAAGCTGATTGGCGATTTCTTCTCCGGTAAGCGGACTTTTAGCTTTTAACATCTGAATAATTTTTTGTTGCCGCTCCGTATATTCCATTAGAGCACCCCATTCCATCCACATTGAATTATGACTAGATTATAACACGAATATGACGTTATATTATCCCAGATAATCAGCTAATAACCGTAAAAAAAGCCTGAAGAACAATCGATTAACTGCTCTTCAGGCTTGGTATACGCATTAATAGGACAAACTGATTACCAGAGATAATCGACCGGATTCTTAATGTATTTATCGTACACGTCTTGGACGATTTGCATTTGTTCTGGCTTCAATGCGGGTAAGTCAGATGCCACGGTGTTTCTTTCAATCTGATCTGGAGAACTAGCACCAGGAATTGCTGCTGTCACAGCATCAAACATCAGAATATAGCGTAATGCCATGGCTGCTAGATTATCCGTGCCAAGCCGTTGCTTCAATTCTTGAGCCGCTTTGACCCCAGTCATATAATCCACACCTGAGAAAGTTTCACCCTTATCAAATAATTCACCGTTACGGTTAGTTGTTCGGTGGTCTTCTTTGCCAAATTTCGTGTCTGCGGTAAACTTACCCGTCAACAGACCACTAGCTAAAGGTACTCGAGCTAAGATGCCCACGTTATTCTTCTTAGCTAAATCAAAGAACAACTTCGATGGGCGTAACCGAAACATGTTGAAAATAATTTCAACAGCCGAAACATCATAGTCCATAGCTTTGATTGCTTCTTCAACCCGTTCAACACTGACACCGTAGTTTTTGATTTTGCCTTCCTTCTTTAACTTATCCATTGTGAAGAAAGTTTCTGGTGTGTAATAAATTGACATTGGTGGGCAATGGAGCAAAACCAGGTCCAGTGCTTCTAATCCCATGTTTTCCAACGATTCGTCAACATAACGAACCAAATGTTCCGGGTTAAAATGCTCAGTACTCAAGGGTTCTTCTTTCCGGCCAATCTTAGTCGTAAAGTGAACGTCCGCATGGGTCTTAACAAACGCTCCAACCGCCTTTTCACTGTCACCACCCTGATAACCGTCAGCCGTATCAAAGAAGTTAACGCCCTGTTCATAGGCTTCTTCTAGAGTGGCAGTGGCGTCTTTAATATCAAATTCTGCACCCCACTTACCACCAAGTTGCCAAGTTCCTAAAGAAATATCACTAATATTAAACCCGGTTTTTCCAAGCGTCCGATAATTCATTTCCGCTTACCTCCGTTACACGCGTAATTTTCAAATCTCGTCTTAATTATAGAAGTTAGAGTGGGGTATAAGTCAAGCTGTAGCCCAAATATGTGTAATTTATTGATCGTCAGACAACTAAAAAGATCAATTCAAATCTGAATTGACCTTCTTAGACACGATTTAAGGTGATACAAAGTTGGTAATACGCCCGACTGCTCCCACCTTAGGCAATCAGAATCGCATTAGCAAAATAACAATCTGTTATTGTGCGGTGTACCCACCGTCAACAACAAATTCTGAACCTGTAGCAAACTTAGATTCATCAGAAGCTAAGTAAACGCAAATGTAGGCAATATCGTCTGGTTCACCAATGTGTCCCATTGGTGTCTTCGTTCTTGCTGACATGGCTTCTTCAGCACCTGGTAAGTTTTCAACCAATGGTGTCTTGATGTATCCAGGGTGAACAGTGTTGACCCGAACACCATAGTCCTTCAGAGCACAGTCAACTGCAGCTGACTTGGACATGATCCGCACAGCACCCTTTGATGCATTGTAAGCACCCAAGTTAGGATCGCCGATGAAACCTTCAATTGACGACATGTTAATGATTGAAGCGCCTAAATTCTTGTTCTTCATTCGTTGAATTGCTAAGCGGGTACCGAAGAAAACAGCGTCCAAGTTGATGGCCAGTAACTTGTGCCATTCTTCAGTAGTCGTGTTTTCAACACTCTTGTTAACTGCCATCCCCGCGTTGTTAACAAGCGTTGAAACAGGTCCAAAGGCTTTTTCGGTTTCGTCGAACAGCTTGACCCAGCCTGCCTCATCCGCTGCATCGTGCTGGATGAAACGAATGACGTCTGGTCCGCCAATGCCCTTAGCCGCTGCTTTACCCACATCAGCGTGCCGACCTGTGATGACCACTTTAGCACCTTCGTCTACAAAGCGCTTGGCAATACCTAAACCAATTCCAAGTGTCCCACCAGTAACAATTGCAACCTTACCTTTTAAACGATCTGCCATATTAAGTACCTCCATTGATTTCATCAAATGATGTTGACCTAAGTATACCGCATTTTTACTAAAAATTATAGTGCTTTTCTTCACAATGTTTGTTATGCTTTAACCTTTTTCATAAATAATTAAAAATTGGAAAGCGGCATTGAACATTTCATTGTTGATATATCAATATTTTTAGCATAAGTTTTATATACAAAGATAGAAGAGCCACAGATTATGTATCGTTAATAAAATCACATTCTATCTAATTTAACGAAAATAAAAGAGTAAACAGTGGTCACCTGACCTCTGCTCACTCTTCTATCAGTTAAGCTCTAACTTATGCTTTTAAACATCAATTCTCTCGGTTGTCTTGGGTTTAATCCCCCGCTTAATGCCGAGGTAAGTCTCCTCAGCCTCACGCCGAGCTTCAATCGCTTCGTTGATGGTCTTAAAACTTTTCAACAGCACATACTTATGATCAATCATTAAACGAGCAAACCACTTACCAGTCTGACGGTCATATGAAACCCCGATCACACCACTTTTATTGCGGGCAGATTCTGAAATAGAACTCAAAGAAACCCCGTTTTTGTCTCGTAATTGATCAGAACGCCCCATATAGTCCACAAACTTGGGGTTTTTGTATACTCGCTGACTTGAAAGATCTCGTCTCAAACAACCACAGCTTTTAGTAATGCCAGAACGTAACCGGACACCATCAACCACCGTCTTATTGCCGCAATCACATTGGCATAACCACATCGCATTGGAGTTTGCTGAGTTATTACCATAATACTCTTTGACAACCAACCGGCCAAAACGCTTGTTGGTTAGGTCAATCCTTTTACTCATTTTTTGTACGCCATCCTTTAAATATTCTAATGTTGCTTACTAATCTAATATTAGAATATCCCCCCAATCGGCAAATTAACTAATTAATATGCCAATGATATCTAAGGATAATAAGCACTTAACGAAGCATAATGTTTTATTGATAAAATGCCTTACATAAATATTATGTAAACCACACGAAAAAATAAAAAAATCAAACTGATATTGAACCCAGTCAAGCGCAATACTATCGCATTTAATGCAGTAATTGTATCATTAACGGACGTGGATTGGGAGTAATTTTACTCAAAATGTTACTCTTTACAATAATTGGTACAAAATGTAATATCTGTCCACGATTAAAACACTCCATAATCGGACAATTAAATCTAAACGTCTTTTTTTAAAGAAAATATTCCAAAAATATTCTTAACGCCACCCGATCCAATCAGTAGCAGTAAACGTACTAATCTAACCAGCATTTAGCCTGATTAGATAATCAATAAAATCTTCCCGCTCAGTCAAAATTAAAGAGCACTAGCCGCTCCCAATTGAGGGAGACTGGCTAGTGCTCCTTTATTATTGGTTTCAGTTTAATTTACGGTAACGTGTTGCCAGCAGCAAAGTAGAGATCATACCACTCCTGCTTGGTTAACTCGACGTCCGCTCCGGCAATGCTTTCTTTCAAGTGATCCTGGTTCATTGAGCCTAAGATCACCTGCATGTTTGCTGGGTGACGTAAGATCCAAGCGGTGGCAATGGCGTTTTTGGTGACACCCTTTGTGTCGGCCAGTTCCTGTAATTTTGCATTCAATTCTGGGAACTTAGGATTATCGATGAATGGGCCTTCGAACATCCCGTATTGATATGGTGACCAAGCTTGGATGGTCATGTTATGCAACCGTGAATATTCGATAATTTCCCCATCGTGGTTGATGCTGCGGTCGTCGCTCATGTTCACATGCAGGCCGAAATCAATGGCACCCGTATGCATGACACCAAATTGTAACTGATTGACCATCAGTTTTTGGCTGATGCCTGACTGGATCAGTTCAACTTGCATTGGATTGCAGTTTGACAGTCCAAAATGGCGCACCTTACCCTCAGCTTGCAACTCATCAAAAGCAGCTGCAATCTGGTCTGGTTCCATCAGTGCGTCTGGCCGGTGCAGTAAGAAGAAGTCCAGATAGTCAATGCCCATCCGCTTCAAAATACCGTCAACAGCTTCAATTAAATGTTGTTTAGAGAAATCGTAACGCTGGCCAAAGACCAGGTCGCCGTGACTACGTTTAGGGTCAAGGACAATGCCACCCTTGGATTGGATGATCAGGTCTTCACGCTTAACCCCTGACTTCTTGAGCGCTTGACCGAAAATTTCTTCGGATTTTCCCCCACCGTAAATATCGGCAGAATCAATAAAGTTAACGCCTTTATCCGTTACAGTGTCCAAAACCTTTGCGGCGTCATCAACGTTCAGACTCACCATGCGCATAATGCCTAACGCAACGGCTGAAGCCTGTAAACTTGTGTTACCTAATGCTACATTCTTCATCTTAGTATGATGCCCCTTTCTCAACACGTTCTATTATACGTGTTAATACCTCCAAAATGGTAAACATTTTTATAAATTAATTTACTCAATTAAACGCCTTGAATGACAAATGAGAACGAGTGGTCCTCCTCAGCTGAAACATGGTACTGCTGCTCAACATCTGCGCCCCAACTATCGATACCGCCGACACCCCGAACCGCACCAAAAATCGCGAAGACGGTCCGCCGTGGCGTTGGCAATTCTTCAATGTGGGTGGCGTTTTCCAGCTCTTCAGCGGTATACGGCAAACAACTGAAGGCAAATGGCTGCCCGTTTTGCTTAAAGGTAAGGTTAAAATCATGGTTAGCGTGATCCGTATTATCTAACGTACGGTTACGGATGACAGTGGCCTGCGCGGTTTGCATATGCATGCCACATTCTTGCGGCACCAAGTACTTGGTTACCGGCAAACCATCAACGGTATAATGACCTTTCTCCCCGCCAGCCATGCGATCGGGATAGGTTTCTCCAGATAAACCGTCGTAGTTAAACCCTTTGGCAACGGTTGGCATGATAAAGCGTAACCCGAATGCCGGTAACTCTGGTAAGCCGGTCTTACCGTGATAAGCTACGCCCACTTTAATGTCACCGTTACCGTTTACCGTATAGGCTACGGTTACCGTAGTGACCGGTACCGTCAGTGTTTCGTACGTGAAGGTGATAGTAACGTGATCAGCAAATTCATGATCGCTATATTGATTGTTTTCCGGTGAAATCGGCAAATCGATTGGTTGATCATTGACCGCTACGGCAGCTCCTGTGCACTTCAAAAACATATCCGTGCCTAACCACTGAGCTGACTTAACTGAGAAACCATTACCGCGGTCATTATCGGTAGTCGCCCGCCAAAAAGTGGGTTTCGGCGTCCGGTACAGCCATTCCTTACCATGCTGCACCAAAGACTCCATACCGCCGCGTTCGTAACTGAAAATGTAACCGAAACCTTCACCGCGCAATCCTAACGTTGCGTCACCATATATAATTTGTACTTGCTTAGTTGATGTGTTTGCCATAATAGTATTTCACCTCCTGAAGGGCTGGTTTAGGCGTCCGGTCAGCAAACATCAGCCCGTCACCAGAAAATTCGTAGTCGGAGTGACGATCATCAAAATCGCCACCATATCGCAGAACAGTCTGCCCTGTCACTTCGTCCTTAGTTTCAATGGCTTGATCAATAAAGTCCCAGATAAAACCACCTTGATACATCGGATACTTGTCGATGAGCTCATCGTAGGATGACATACCACCCAGTGAATTCCCCATATCATGCATGAATTCGCAATCAACAAACGGTTTCTTGGGATTATTGGTCAGGTACTTTTCGATTTCCTTTGGCGGGTCGTACATCATACTTTCCATGTCGGAAATCTGATCTTCATAAGCCCGGTTACGGCAAACCCCTTCGTAGTGGACTAAGCGGGTATCGTCATGATCCTTATAAAAGGCGTTCATGGCCGCAATATCATCACCAGCATACGATTCGTTTCCCAGTGACCAAAATAGAATGGCCGTGTGATTTTTAAAGACTTCGTAATTACTGCGGGCCCGATCCACAACCGCTTCACGCCATTCTGACAGGGAACCCGGCACGTTATAAGATGGTTCGACAGCACCCATCTTTTGCCAAGTGCCGTGTGATTCCAAATTATTTTCCGCCATCATGTAAATGCCGGCTTCATCACACATGTAATACCAGTCGATCCGGTTGGGATAGTGGCAAGTCCGAACAGCATTAATGTTATTTTCCTTGAAGGTCTTCAAGTCTTGTTTCATATCTTCAATGGAAATGACCCGTCCTGACTTGGCGTCCCATTCGTGACGGTTGACGCCATTTAGAATGATACGTTTACCGTTCAGTAACATGATCTTATTCTTCATTTCCACGCGTCTGAAACCGAACTTATAGGGAACGATTTCAATTACTTTCCCTTGTTCATCTTGCACAGTTACTTTCAACTGGTACAAATATGGATCTGTATGCTGCCACAGATGCACGTTAGGAAACATTTGGTGGTTGATTTCAACTTCATCGTTAGCGGCTTTAGTCACATCAAACAGGCCGTTGCCGTCAGCATCCGTGATAGATACTTTAACCGTGCCATTCACGTTGGGCTGACAATTTAATTTCAGTTTCAAACTAAAATCTCCAGTGGTTAAATCATCCGCTAGATTACCAATAATCCGCATGTCCTGCACATGAATTGCGGGTTCTCCCACTAGTCGGACGCTACGGAAAATACCGGAGAACCGGAACATATCTTGGTCTTCGATGAAGGCCGCGGTGCTGCGTTTAAATACTTCCACTGCAATCAGGTTTTCACTGTCTTGCAAGTACGGTGTTAAATCAAATTCAGACTGCGAAAAACTGTCCTCGGCGTAGCCAACAAATTGACCATTGAGCCAGAGATACATTGCCTCTTCCACGCCGTCAAACTGCACGACGATTCGCTGTTGCTGACGCAAGGCTGGATCCAGTGTAAAGGTTCTCAGATAAGCACCAACGTAATTGTCTTCACCATCGCTGAACATGCCTGCGCCTTTTTGGTCTTTCCCTAAAGCATAAGCAGGTCGTCGATAGATTTTTCCTTCCCAAGGGTAAGTCGTATTGATATACTTCAGCCGACCGTAGCCAGCAATTTCCATGTGTTCAGGTACCGTAATGGTATCAAAGTCACTATGGTCATAATCCGGGGCATAGAACCCGACTGGTCGCTCGCTGGGCTGTTTGGCAAACTTGAACTGCCAAGTCCCATCAAGTGTCTGTGTCAACTGACTTTGACCCGTCGCTAAATCGGTATCACTTTGATAAAAACGGTGATCACTATGAGCTGGTAGTTGATTAACCCGAAAAGTCTGTGGATCATCCAGCCAGCTTAACTCTGGTTTCATCATGAATCCCTCCTAATGCTGAGGCGTTTTATTAAGCGCTTACAGAACTATCATAAATGATTTTACGCTCACATAAAACCCCGTTTAACTAAAACTTTACTGATAATGAGATCTATCAACACGTCATTAATAGAAGTTATCCCAATATATCGGGTCTTAATCCGTTTCCGTGTCTCAATGCGAGTAAGGTATAATGAACTGTAATTATACCTTCGAAGGAGTTTTAACTATGCCCACCTATTTTTTGCCGCTCATCCTCACCATCGTTGCCAACACGTTGTATCAACTGTCAACTCGTGGTGTTTCCCATAACGTTGATCCCTTTTTTTCATTAATGGTTACCTATGGCGTTGCTTTGTTAGGTTCTTTCATTCTCTATTTGGTTAGTGGCAGCCAGCAATCACTGAGCGTGAATTTTCATTCCCTTAACTGGGCCTCTATCACCATGGGCCTGTCCATCATCTTCGTGGAATTCGGCTACATGTTGTCTTATAAGTCCGGTGCGCCAATCGGCTCAACTGCGATGACCGTCAACATTGCCATTACGCTACTGTTAATTCCCATCGGCATGCTGTTTTTGCAGGAAAGTTTTACTCTGAGAAATACCATTGGCGTTATTCTGGCAGTAGTCGCGATTTATCTTTTAAATAGCTGACGAAACCAACTTACGTCTCCGCTGATAAAGTCTTATAATTAAATACATCTGTGTTTGTGAAAGAAGGAACCGCCGTGACAATTGTAAGGGTCATTTTTGGCCAGACTGCGATCATGTTTCTGATCATGCTGATTGGCTTCCTCTGTTTTAGAGTGGGACTAGTCGACGAATCAGGCAGTCAGCAAATTTCTAACATCGTCATTTACATATCTAACCCAGCGTTACTGTTAAATTCCTTTATCGGTAACCTGAAAGCTTCGCAAATGATTGACGGGTTATATACCCTGATCATTCTCGTTATCATGATGCTCGTTTCCGTGGCGGTGGCGAAACTGATTTTCCGCAGGCCGGAGCAGATGCTTATTCGGTTCGCACTGATATTTGCCAACCTTGGTTTCATCGGTTTACCGCTGTCTAAGGCCGTTTTAGGCGACGGCAGTATCTTCTATATGAGTATCTTCGTTGGAGTGTCTAACTTTGCTTTGTGGACGTACGGTATTTATATGATCTCCGGCGATCGCCGAACCATTCAGTTGAAACGGCTGGCGGTTAATCCCGCGATTTTAGCTTTAATTTTCGGCCTGTTGTTTGCCCTTACTGGTATCCAATTACCATCGATTCTTGGTACCGCTGTTTCTGACCTGGCTGATATGAACCTGCCACTGGTGATGATTGCGATGGGCTGTTATTTAGCTGAAGGAGATCTTCGCGGTGCGCTTAAAAGTAAAAATTTGTATCAAGCAATTTTTGCCCGACTGATCATCGCACCGTTAATTGTGTTAGTGATTTTACAATTAGTACCGAATCAATTCATGATGGTCAAAGAAGTTATCCTGCTTGGTCAAGCAACACCGGTTGCGGCGTTGATGGCAATCTTCAGCAACACCTTCCACAAAAATGCCATGTTCAGTACCACAGTGGTCGGGCTGACCACCCTTTGTTCGCTGGTCACGATTCCACTGTTCATGGGGCTGGCTCAGTGGCTGTGGCACCTCTAAATGTAAAGTAAAAGCGTTCATTTGGCATAATCGTCAAATGAGCGCTATTTTAATCTCTTATTCAGTGATGAAAACGTACTGTTCTAAATCTCTTAACCAGTAGGTGTGAACTTGTTCTGGATGATAGCAGACAATGTCTTGTAGAAATTCGTTACCGATCAACGTGTAATAAATCTCCTCAAGATCGTTGCAAGTCTCCAAATAACCAATCTCTTTTTGATGACGGAGACTTTCACTTGCCTCTTTCCAGTTGTCTGGAAGAGTTGTTAACCCATATTGACGAGCCAGTTTCTGCCAATTATCCATTGGGACAACCGGCGCCTTTGTTGCGATTGCACTTTCAGGCATTTTAGTCAGTCCTTTCCAGTGGTTAAGGATAGCACTGATTCAATTTGCTGGCGGTTATATTTCAATTAGAATTCTACTAGATTAAGTTGAGAATATTTTGGACTAGCCAGCCTGGTTGCCGAGGTACTTGCTTCCCTCTCGCGTCGCCAAACGAGTTAATTGATGTGATGCCATAAACTTGCCGACCCATTGTGGGTCCACTTTGCTGTAGTTACGCAGCGCCCAGCCAATCGCCTTTTGAATGAAGAATTCAGGGGTATCGATGTCCGGCAAAATTGCCTCTGTCAGCATTTTGGTATCCGTTTTTTCCTTTTCCATCAACTGTAAGGTGATTGCCACCCGTCGCAACCAGAAATTATCAGCACCGTTGAATAGCTCAAAAACCTGTCGCTTTTCATTTGGATAAAGCCGAATATAATCGCCGAAGGCCTTTCGAAGGGCATCAACAGTATCCCACCACGATTTTTGAGTCACTAATTTGGCTAACTCTTGTATATCAGCAAACGTCAGTCGCTTCACGTTAGCCACCATCAGATCAATGGCGACGTACTGATATTCCCGCTCCTCACGCTGGAAAAGCAGCACTATCCCAGTAAGCAATTCCGGTATCGCAATTTTTTTGCTGGCAGTCATTAATTCTTTTGACTGTCGTTTACGTTCGGGCGTTTTTAATCCAGTAAACGGAAATTGATTGCGCATATAACGCGCCATCTCGGTACTGAGAGCCGGATCGCCGATTAATTGAAACTGATTAAAAATGGTCATGACAACACCTCATTACGAATGATAGTTTGAGCATACCAGATTTTTTGTCACTTCGCCTGACAATCTTCCACCCGACTTGCAAGCCGATTATAAAACAATTATGATAAACCAATGCACATATTTATTAATTTTTAATTTAAGGGGAAATTCATATGATTCTTTTCGGTGCGTTAGCGAATGGTCTGGCCGTCGTACTTGGCGGTGGTATTGGTCTAGCCTTTAAACAGGGTATTTCAGAACGAATCAAAACTTTAGTGATGCAGAGTCTAGGTATTTGTGTGGTTTACGTGGGTATCAGCGGGTCGTTAAAGGGAACTAACACCATTTTCGTGGTGGTTTCAATGGTGATTGGGGCCATCATCGGTGAACTGATTGATTTTGATACGCAATTTAATAAATTTGGTGATTGGCTAGAAAAGTTAATGGGTATGCAGGGTAACAATCATTTTTCGGAAGGCTTCGTCACTGGAACACTATTCATTTGCGTCGGTGCCATGGCCATCGTCGGCTCACTCCAAAGTGGGATGACCGGTAACAACCAGGTGCTGTACACGAAATCAATGATCGATGGTATCTTCGTCTTGATCCTGGCCACAACACTAGGATTAGGGGTGGCTTTTTCAGCAATTTCAGTTGTGGTTTATGAATCCGTTTTAACCTTGCTGGCAAAATGGGTGGCGCCACTGTTTACCCATCCCGTCATCAATGCCATGACAGTCGTGGGCTCGCTGCTGATTTTAATTATCGGCTTGAACATGCTGAAACTCACCAAAATTAAAGTCGCCAATTTACTCTTAGCACCCTTTATACCCATTTTACTGTTTGCCATTTTTAAATAGTTTTTTTACATTCCACCTAAAATGTCTCAAATAAGTCTTGCCACTTTGCATCGTTCATCCCCCTGATTATAATGGCCGTAATTAAGAGGAAAGGAATGATATACATGACTAGTTATGCCCCCAGAGATCCTAAAACCGACCGTTTACTGGCACCTGAAAATTGTGTTTTCGCAATTATTGATTATCAGCCCACTCAAATTGAGTCTATTGAATCCATGAACCGTTATCAGCTCGTACAAAACATCGTGGCAACTACGAAACTGATGCAGGCTTATCACGTCCCGATTATTCTTTCCACAGTGAATGTGGGTACCGGCCGCAATAAGGACACCATTACCGCTCTAAAAGATCTTCTCGGCGATACGCCATCCTACGATCGTACCACCATTAACGCCTGGGAAGATAAGGAATTTAATGAGGCCATCACATCAACCAACCGCCACAACATCATCATGGCCGCTCTGTGGACAGAAGCTTGTCTGACCTTCCCCGCAATCGATGCGTTGGCTGAAGGTTACGACGTTTACCCGGTCGTGGATGCGGTCGGTGGCACCAGTCTTACTGCCCATAACGCCGCCCTACGTCGAGTTGAGCAAGCTGGAGCAAAGTTAACCTCTTACGCTCAGTTAGCTTGTGAACTTCAACGTGATTGGAACCGAACAGAGACAGTTCCAGCCTTCTTAGAAAATATGAGTGAGACGGGTAAATTCTTGATACTGTAAAAAAATAAGGGCTTGTGACATCAGTCTATATCGACAAGGATTTAGTTCAATTTCTTGACTCACACACATCATAAAATTTACTTTAGTTCATTACTTGCATATAGCCTTAGCCTGTTCCACAACACAGATTCCGGCCATATAAAGGCAAATAACGCCATCCCGATAAAACCATCGGAATGACGTTATTTGCCTTTATATTCTGGAATCTACCGAGTTGTGTCACAGCCTTAAATCAATTTACCCAACTTGTTCTTCAGTTTTACTATCCACTAATTCGACCTTAACGCCTTTTTTAACTAACTTGGCGCGTCCAGAAGTCACAAACCGGTTGCGAACACCAGGTTTGGCAAGGTCTGCCACTTGAGCAAATAGTTTTTTCAACTTCTTGATGGCATCTTTACTGTTTTCAAACCCGGTTACTAACGTCTTGCCCTTAATCGCGTCAAACGTCAGTGTTTCAAATTTAAGTTTATTTTTGACGATCCTCAGTCTAGAAAACTCGTAGACCCCTTCTTGTTTCAAAACGAAGTGATAAAGTTCTCTCTTAGTTCGTTGAAAGGCCTCAAAGCTGGATTCCTTAACTGTAAAAACGTATTCACTCTTGCCTGCTTTAGTTTTCAGCGTATCGCCATCATGCAGCGTGAAATTCCTGAGGTCTTCATACGAACCCGTTGACACGTTGACTTGGTCATTCAAAAAATCGGCGGAAAAACCAGAGCCGGCATCAAAATCAATGGAGACACTCGTGGCTTGCTTTTTGTCGTGTGCCACGAAAATTTCACTGTCATCGTACGGCATCCGAAAAGTGCCATCTAAATCCATGTTTTGGACATCACTCAACTGTCTGGATAAAGTGACTTCAGACGGTTCATTTTGATCAATAATCTTTGCAAACTTATAACCCTTTTGATGCTTGATAATTGGGATTGTTAACGTTTCAACCTTAGTTGCCATAAGCTCACCCTTCTTAAGAAAATCGTGGTTGTTCGCTGCATGTCACTGGAAAAATTCCTATTTAAGCGTAGCACATCACTCCATGAAATAACACCGATAACTGGGAAATTACTGGGATTCAAAATCCCCAGTTTAATCAATTAAGTAATAATTTAATTTGAATGAAGTGGCAAAAATATTAAAATTAGATTTGACATCTCACATTTAAGTGCTATTATGGGGTCAACTTGATAAGCAAATGCGTTAATGAGGACAACGTTAATACACCTTAAGCGAGTTCGGTTAGGTGTAAGCGAACAATCGTATTAACAAATCACCTCTAAGCATCTTTGACGAACGATAATTAGTAATCAAAGGCGGAGTCAATCTCCGATACCAACTTGGATCTGTGTTTGCAGATCGTAAGTTTCGTTTGGTGACGAACGGAAAACATAAAGGTGGTAACGCACACGTGCCCTTTAAGTCAGAAATGGCTTGAAGGGCTTTTTTGCTTTCAAATTAAAAAACTTATTTAAAGGGGTAATACATATGAAATTCACAGTTGTAGGATCAGGTGCAATGGGTCTGCGTTATGGTGTTTTGCTACAGGATGCTGGTAATGAAGTTGACTTTGTTGATGGCTGGAAGCCCCACGTAGAAAAAATGCGCGAACAAGGCGGCGTTTACGTTTCCCGTGATCACGAAGATAAGCATCTCGTACCAGTGAACGTATACTATCCCGAAGAATACGATGGCAATCCAGATTGCTACATCTTCTTTCTCAAACAGATGCAACTATCTGACATGTTGAAACGTTGCGAACATTTCTTCAAGCCTAACCAATACGCCTTCACCTGCATGAACGGGATGGGCCACGTTGAAAAGCTCTTGAAGTACTTTAAGCCTGAAAAACTAGTTGCCGGAACTGCACTTGTTGCCACCGTTCTAAACGGCCCTGGCGACGTGGACTTTATCGGTAAGCGCGGTGCTGGTTCCATGAATCTTGCTAACTACACCGAAAAACCAGATGACTTCACCCACAAGCTCGTTGAACAACTGAAAAAAGCACAGTTCAATCCAAATCTCACCACCAACTTCCGTGGGACACTAATGGCCAAAGTTGTCTTCAATTCAGTTGTTAACACGCTTTGCACCATGTTTGAAATGACTATGGGTGAGTACGCTGCTTATGATGGCGCTGATGAAATGAGCCAACAGCTCATCGATGAAGCTTACGATGTTTGCGAACGTGATGGTGTCCAAATGCTCAACACTCGTAAGGAAGAACTAGACAGTATCAATTACGTCTCAAAAGTTGCCAACCCACTCCACTATCCTTCAATGTACCAGGATATGCACAATTACCGGCCAACTGAAGTTGACTTCATCAATGGCTACCTAGTTAAGTTGGGACAAAAGCACAACTACAATGCCAAAACGCATGCCTTCTTGACCCATGAAGTCCATTTGGCAGAACTTGGTAAGCAACGTGAACTTAAGCGGATGCGCGAAGAAGAAGCTGCAAACCAAACTGTAGCTGAAAAGCAGCAGGTTGCTGGCAGATAAGTGTCATTAAATGTTTGACTAATGAAAACAAGGTGTGACACAACTCGGTAGATTCCAGAATATAAGACTAACTAGCACCATTCCGATGGTTTTTATCGGGATGGTGCTAGTTTGTTTTATATGGCCGGAATCTGAGTTGTGGAACAGGTTAAGACTACATTCAAGTAGCAAACTAAAGTCAATTATAAAGCAGCGGTCAGTAACGAAACTAACCGACATACTTACCAGTATCGACTTATGGCACAACCCGTTTGTGTCTAGCTTAAGTGCTATTAGCTATTTCGTGTTATGCTTTTACTGATTATTGTCCTGAGTCAACCAAAGGGGGAATCACACATGCAATTAACCAACCTACTGCACATTCAAAAGCCCATTATTCAAGGTGCAATGGCCCGAATATCCAAACCAGTGTTAGTTGGCGCCGTCAGTAATGCCGGTGGGTTAGGCGTACTCACGACTACAGACTCATCCGCCCAGTTACTTCAATCAGATTTGAAAGCCATCCGACAAGCCACTAAGAACCCCTTTGGCGTGAATTTGATGCTGCAACAACCTAACATCAGTGAGCTTTTACCAGTTCTTCTGGCCAATCCAGTCCCCGTTGTTTTCACTAGTGCTGGTAATCCGGCGCCGTTTCTAAAAGACTTACTGGACGTGGGAACCCTTGTTATTCCAGTGATACCTAGCGTTAAAATTGCCAGGAAGATGGCTGATATAGGTGCATCCGCGGTAGTTGCTGAAGGGATGGAATCCGGTGGTCACATTGGTATCGAAACCACCATGACGCTGGTGCCACAAGTTGCCGAAGCAGTAAAGATACCGGTCATTGCCGCGGGCGGTATTGGCACCCAAGCCGGCGTAAAAGCTGCCTTTGCATTGGGCGCTACGGGTGTCCAAGTTGGAACAGCCTTCCTAGTTGCTGAAGAAACACCGGTTGCCGATAATTATAAACAGCTGGTGATTCAAGCCAACGATAATGGTACAGTAGTTACTGGAACTGGTGCCAATCGGGTGCGTAGCCTGAAGACGCCGCTGACTGAAAAATTGCTGGCGACTATTGACTCAGACACCTTCAATCAATTATCCAGTGGTTCCCTGCAACGTGCCATTAGTGGCGACATTGAACATGGTACTTTCATGGCTGGCCAAAGTGCCGGAATGATTACCAAGATTCAACCAGCCAAGGCAATCGTCACTGAACTAAACAAAGGCGTCCCTACTATCATTGAAGAACTATTTTAAGAAGGAGTTTTCATTTTATGATCAAGCAAATCAACCATAACCAAGCCTTCCTTTCGAGGAAAGCAACTCGTGCCACAGAAGCGGACACGCAAGCAGTCACTGACTTAGTGGATACCCTGAAAGCTAATACCAATCGAGCTGTTGGCCTGGCCGCCAACATGATTGGCGTCAATAAACGAATCATTGCCATCCAACTTGGGGTACTCTCCATCCCAATGATCAATCCAGAAATCACGAAGAGAAGTGATCCTTATGAAGCTACTGAAGGCTGTTTATCATTGGAGGGTCAACGCACGACGACTCGTTATAAAACCATTGAGGTCACCTATCAGGATCAAAGTTTCAAGCCACATACGCAAACCTTCAAGGACTTTACCGCTCAGATTATTCAGCATGAGGTGGATCATACGAAGGGGATTTTAATTTAGTTAGAGCGTGAGGAAATTCGGGTTGCTCGCAGAGCCTAATAAGCCCCGGCATGAAATCCTGGTTTTGGATTTTGGGCCGGGGCTTATTAGGTGGCAGGGGGCAGACTTTCTGAACGCGTTTTAGATTAAAGAGCGTGAAGAACACGAGTTGACTCCAGAATATAACGACAAACAGGCAGGTTCCTGAACTCGGGGACTTGCCTGTTTGTCGTTATATGGCCGGAGGCAGTGTTGTGAAGCGCGTTTGGTCAATCTGAGGGGAAAGTGGTGCCCTGCTTTCATATCGACTAAATGCGTTCGGGAAACCTGCCCCCTGCCGACTAAGGTGCCCCCGCCAAAAATTCAAAACCGGAATTTTCAGCTGGGGCACCTTACTCTCTGGGGGCAAAACAGTTTCCCTCACGCTCTAATTAATTTTCCTCTTCGGATTCAAAATTCCCATCGGATCGAACAACGCCTTAATCTGATGTTGGATTTGGTCCACATCTTCGCCCAGTTCTTCATTATTCCACTGGTTCTTCAACGTTCCAACGGCATGTTCTCCGGAAATCGTGCCACCTAGTTCCAGTGTTTTATGGAACATGAGCTGCAGGGCTTCAACCACTGCTTGTGGCGTTTCGGTTTCTTCCTTTGACCAAACGATGGTTGGATGGACGTTACCATCACCAGCATGGCCCGCAACGTAGATTTTCAGATGTTCTTGTTCACCAAGTTCGTGGATATAATCCATCATTGGTGCCAGCTTGGAAAGTGGCATCGCCATGTCTTCCATAATATGATTCTGACCAGCAAACACTGCTGGCAGCATATCACGACGTAGTTTTTCTAAGTTAGCCTGTTCAGCTGGATCCGTGGTGACGGTCGCGTTTACAGCTCCATGCTTGTCCATCAGCTCTTTTAACTTATCAACCACTTCTGGAACACTGTTATCGACCTTAAAAATCAGCATAGCGCCACTATTATCACTGTAATGGGTGCCCTCATATTTATCCAAGGCTTCAATCGTCGCATTGTCCAGCGCCTCCAGCATCGTTGGATACACACCAGAAATTCGGATTTCAGCAACGGCTTCCGCCAACTTAGTCATATTTTCAAAGAAGGCAATTCCCATGGTTGGCTTGCCAATCGGAATTGGCATCAACTTAACCGTAACTTCTGTGACCACACCCAAAGTTCCTTCAGAACCGACAAATAATTGGGTTAAATTATAGCCGAAAGCTTGTTTAAGTGTTCGGCCGCCGACTTTGATCTCGCGACCATCTGCCAAAACGACTTTCAATCCCAAAACATTGTCCTTAGTGGCACCATACTTAACGGTACTCATCCCGCCAGCGTTCGTAGCCACGTTACCGCCGATACCAGATATTGGCTTTGAGCCTGGATCTGGCGCATAAAACATGCCCTGCTCACGAGCTGCCTTATCCAGGTCACCGTTGATTACACCTGGTTCCACTACCGCTAGTGAATCTGCTTTACTGATTTCCTTAATGTGATTCATTTGTTTGGTTGAAAGAACGATGCTGCCCGCCAAGCCATCTGCGCCAACAACCGTGCTGGTGTATTGGTCTTGCGGAATTACGGCAATGTGAAATTTACGGGCCGCCCGCATCACACCCTGTACATCTTGCGTCGTCTTCGCTTCAATATAAGCTAACGCCAAGCCGCTGTCATCGCTAGTCATTTTGGAACTAAATGATTGCTTGTTTAAAGTATCTGAATCAGTAAAAACCTCACCGTCAGTCACTTGTGATTTTAAAAATTCAATAATTTGTTCATCACTAAACGCACTAAAAACTGTCAAAACTATCATTCCTTCCTGTACTAAATGCTATGAGATTTAGTATAGAACAATATTTGTTTGGTTAATATTATTTACACTTGTTTGCAACAATTGTTTAGCTAATAAGTACTCCCATCACCAATTATTTTAAATTTTATTAACGTTACTGACTTTCACTTCAAAATAGACCATTTATCCTTTATTCTTAATTAATTCGTTTGTAATCGTGTTTTGTAAATCATATAATCAATTTACTAATCTTGCTTAACTAAGGAGCCAGTCATGCAATCTCAAAATCCGAAGCACTCAGCACACAAGCATCGATCTAAAAAGCGGACCTTCATCCTATGGACCCTTTTTATTCTGGTCGTCGCACTTGGCGGAAGTGCTGCCTACGCTGCCTATCAAGCTAAATCAAGCATCGACAAAACCTTTTCTGCGGCTCACGGCGCCAGTACTGCGAAAGTTTCAAACTCAAAACCAGTTAGCATCTTACTGATGGGTACTGATACCGGCGCTCTCGGTCGAACGGACAAGGGTCGCACCGATACCATCATGGTCGTGACCATCAACCCCAAAACTAAGAAGGCGACAATGGTCAGCATTCCTCGTGATACTTTGGTCAAAATTGCCGGAACTAACGATACAGAAAAGATTAACGCTGCCTATACCATTGGCGGTGCTTCAACTTCAATGCGAACGGTTGAAAATCTGTTAAACATCCCTATCAACTATTACGTCTTGATCAATATGGGCGGCCTAGAAAAAGTGGTTAATGCCATTGGTGGCGTAAATGTTAACGTGCCATTTTCTTGGAGCGACTCGCATATCCACATGTCATTTAAAAAAGGTAAGGCGCATTTAAACGGCAAACAGGCTCTAGCCTTCGCACGAATGCGTTATGAAGATCCTAACGGTGACTATGGCCGTCAGAAACGCCAACAACAGGTCATTCAACAAATCGTCAAGAAAGTAACTAGATCAGGTAATGTCACCATGTACGAAAAGTTACTGAAGCTCATGTCCAGTAATATGAAAACCAATATGGCCTTTAATGACATGATCAGCTTAGCTGAAAATGATAAAGATTCCGTCAAAGACGTTAAAAAATCTAGTCTAAAAGGCGTTGGCGCATACATTGATTCCCAGTCGTTTCAGGTACCGACCACTAAAACGTTGCAGTCCACCTCTGACTTATTGCGAACGTCGCTTGGACTGAATCAGAAAACTTTGAATAACTTCAATACCAAAGAGAATACCCAAAATACGCAGAATAATTTTGACTGGAAATCTGGCAATAATCCAGTTTACACGATTTATGATAATAACAGCTCCAGTTCTCAAACAACTACGGCACAATAAAAATGGTCTGCTCAGCAAGTTTAAAACTTGTTGAGCAGACCATTTTCACTGATTAAGCTTTTTTATTCAATAAACTATGGCTCATACCATAAGTCACATAAATCACAACACCAATGCCAAACCAGATGGCTGAGACCACCCAAGTCTCTAATGGGAGTTGCAACAGCATCCAGATGCACAGTCCCGCAGAAATAATTGGTAACCACGGGTACAGCGGTACTTTAAAGCCGGTATTCTCCAAATCATGACGTTTCCGCAATGGTAGAACACCCAGTGACATCATGGTGAAGGCAATCAATGTCCCGATGTTAACTAGTTGGGTCAAACGATCCAGCGAAACGAGACCGCCCATGATTGCGATAACCACCGTTACTGCTAGCAGACTATGACTAGGAACTTGGTGCTTCATTTCGATTTTACCCAAGCCCTTTGGTAATAACCCATCCCGACCAATGGAATAGATCAAACGTGAGGAACTATAGATCATTGAGAGCATCATGGTAAACATCCCAGCCAAAGCGCCGATTGAAATGATGCCGGCAACCCAGTTTTGATTAACAATCTGAAGTGCGTATGACACAGGTGCGGCAACGTTTAATTTAGTATAGGAAACCATTCCCGTTAAAACGCCAGCCACCGCCATGTATAACACGGTGCAAATAACCAATGTACCGATAATCCCAATCGGCATATTTTTCTTAGGATTTTTAACTTCGGCTGCAGAAGCTGAAACACAGTCGAAACCAAGATAAGCATAGAAGACCAATGAGGCCCCACGCATAATGCCATGTGAACCATACGGCGCAAATGGTGACCAGTTGCTAGGTTTAACGTAGAACATACCAACGATCACGAATAGAATAATAATAGCAATTTTAGCTACAACAATAATGTTATTGATTCGCGTAGAGGTTTTAACTCCCTGCGTTAGCAGCAGACTGATTCCCAGCACGATCAAAATCGCAAAGAGGTTAAAATACGTCCCGTGAGCCGGATCAAAGCTCCCCGTAATCGCCTTAGGGATGTTAATCCCAACACCCTTTAAAAATGAAACTAGGTACGCTGACCAACCGGTGGAAACCGCCGCGACTGATAACATGTACTCCAAAATCAGCGCCCAGCCGATCACCCAACCAATAAATTCGCCAAACACAATGTTGCCGTATGAATAGGCGCTACCTGCAACGGGCAATGCTGACGAAAACTCCGCGTAGCACATGGCTGCTGTTGCACACACCAATGCCGCCAATACGAACGACATCACAATACCGGGGCCACTATATAACGCTGCTACCGTTCCGGGCAGAATGAAAATCCCGGTTCCAATCACCGTTCCAACTCCTAATAGTAACAAATCTTTCGCATCCATGGATTTCTCTAACAGACTATCTTTATCTAAGTAACGGTCTAGTGATTCTTTTTTAGTCAACCGGCCGAATACCCGTGAGACCACTGTGTTCTCCATAGTTCATTCCTCCTCATTATTGCAACTCATCAGTGAACACTACCTGGTCAGACCAACAAAAAACACCAGGGACCACGATGTCCGCTGGTGTTTTAACCAGCCAGACAGCCCAAGCGTTTCGCCTAGCTGTCTGACCAGTAGTGCAAGTGCCATGCCAATAGCAACTTCTCTAACTTACTGGTTGATAGCCAGGCTGGTTAAAGAAGAAGAAAAATCGCTGTGAAGTTGAACTTAAACGATTAATTAGCATGATATGGCACTCCCTTCTGTGTTAATGAGAGTATTTTAACAATATAATGAGAAAAGTGCAAGTCATAATTTCTGTGCAACGCTCATATCGTGTTGACGTGTTAATCCAACTCGACATCATGGTTGCTGTTTAGCGAACTGGACTGCATACTGCGAGCTCGCCCTCTTTGCAATAGATAGATGGCAATCACCACTAGAGCTGATCCAAGCACTTCAACCCAGCTGATTTGCAGACCTAGAAAAACCACACTCAAAATAAAGGTGACCACCGGCTGAGCAGCATCAACAATACTGATGACGTCAGAGGGTGCATAGTTACTACTGATCAACAATAGGCAAAACGGTAAAATGGTTCCCAGAACGATCACCGTCAGCATGGATAACACTAAGTCAGTCGTTATCAGCGGGGTATGGACCCAGACTGGCTGATGCAAATTGAATAATAGCCCTGAAATTAACGTTCCCCATCCTAATATGAGAATCGGTGACCCACCAGCCTTAACAATCGGCCGCGGTAACGTCACGTAAAAGGCGGCCGTAATGCCGGAGCCAATCCCCCAGAATAAGGCGTCTAGCGGAATTGCTAACTGCGACACATTGCCCTTAGTAATCGCTAAGAATACGCCTAGCATTGAGACCACAAAGGCGATCAGATCACTGCGATAAGGCACTTCATGTTTAAAAATTAAACTACCAACTACGATAAACAATGGGCTGAGATACTGCAAAATTGTTGCTGACGCTGCGTTACCTGTCTGCACCGACATGTAAAACGTCAGTAAATTGGCACTAAGGCCAAAAACTGCATAGGCAAAAAGTGAACCGACTAATCGCCACGATTTGAAGGCTTCAAAAAGATGACCTCGAGACGTGAACGCCCCAATAATCATCAGTACCACACCGGCACCAAAAGTCCGCGCCGATAAAAACCAAGCAGCCGGAATATGCTGATTTTGTGAAATATACTGCAACACAGTCCCGGAAATCCCCCACATCATCGATGCAAGCAGAGCTAACATAATTCCTCGTGTAACGTGACTTTTACTCGTCATAAATCCATTCTCCCAATTTTTAAAAATTCATTCTAACAGAATACTAAATCATCATGAAAGGGATATTGGAATACGGAAAAATTAATCCTAGTATCTGGTGTGCCTATCTCATAATTTATATCGGCTTTGATATACAATTCGAATTTAAATAATAATCACGCTTATTAATATTAATGAGTCACACCAAAAAATCGATTACCCGCCAACGATTGACTGATAATCGATCCCTTTTCTTTACCTATCATTCTGCACTTTAAAAACTATTGAGCAGTTTCAACGAACTTATGCATCAATAGAATGTTGGCAACAATTTCAAGTGCAGCCACTAAAACAAGGACACCGAAAAGCGCAAGTATTGCTCCCCATCCTAGTGAGAGGCCGTTCATCAATGTACCATAGATTTGGAAAAAGACCGCTCCCAAACGAATAATGGCAAAACTGATGACGATATATAAGATGCCCCGAATAATTTTTTGACGGCCAATTGGCAAGAACGCGTCGATGCTGAGCATAATCAAATGAATCAAGGAAATCGTCGCCCAAGCCATTATGATTGTAGCCAGTACAATCCCAAATGCGACGACGATGGTAGCAGCAATTCGATTGGAACTTGTGCCAAATCCCGTTACACCCATAAAAGGATTACCAGTTATCAAGCTAACAACCAGCTTCAGAACTAGCTGGACAGCCATAAAGTATAGGAGTCCAATCACGGTGGTGCAGAGGTTACTTAAATAAATTTTAGTATCGCTAGCTGGTATCAAGCGGATAGCATCATTTTGATAAACGTCTTCGTTAAACTTTGATAGCCTAATAAAGGCAACCAAAAATGCCAGTGAACTCCAAAGACTGGTGAAAGACTGCAGATCAGCTGCGCGGTACTCCCTATTTAAAACAACCGTGTAGATTTCAGTTGCAATGATTGCAATGAGCATCAATAAAATAATTCGGTTCAATGATTTAAATCGGTCCCGTAGAAATGCAGGAACCAGCGATGTAAACTTAGTCATTCGAATCAGCCTCCCCGTACAAGCTTTCATAGTAGTCTTCAATACTCTGACCATTCTCCTCACGAATAGCATCGGCAGCCTTGTGTACCGCCACAGTGTTATCCTTTATCACCACGATTTCATCTAGAATCGGTGCAATTTCTGAAACGTAATGGTCACTAATGATCATTAATGAGTCGGCCGGTTTCCACTGAATAATACTGTTAATGATCTTCTTTCGGCTCATACTGTCGATGCCGCTAAATGGCTCATCAAGTAGGTAAACATTCGTCTGGCGTGCTAACGTCAAGCTGATAACTAATTTTTCTCGGGTCCCTTTTGATAAGGCTGATAATCGTTGCGATTCATCCAGTTTTAAAAACGAACTCATTTGATCATACTTTTGCTCATCAAAATCCGGATAGACACGTTGATAGAAGCTTTTTACATCCGTGATCTTTAAGTTTGTTGCCATACCGCCCAACGGATCGCTGTAACTAATCATACTCTTGCGGGTTGCCAGGGCGGTTTCATTGTTAACGGCAACCAGCCCCTTAGCGTTCTTTGCAACGCCAGCAATCAATCGCATCAGCGTAGTCTTACCTGCACCGTTTTCTCCCAGTAAGCCAACGATTTTATCCCCAGATAGGGTTAAAGAAACGTCCGTTAAAATCTTTTTCAAGTTCCTGCGATAGTTCAAATTTTCAATACTAAGCGTTGTTGTCATTTGAATCCCCCTGCCTTTCAATATATGCCGTTAGCTCATCGATCATCTGTTCATCACTAATTCGTAAGCGATGAAGCTGATCGTAGAGTTGCTTTAAATACTGAGTAATCAGTCGTTCCCTTAACTGCTCAATAATCTGCGGATCGTCAGTCACAAAATTACCACGTCCGCGTTGCGAGACAATGACGCCTTCAGCAATCATTTCACGTAAAGCGCGTTGCACGGTGTTTACGTTAACCGTTAGCGACACTGCCAGCTGCCGAACTGCCGGCAGTTTATCCCCTGGAGCCAGCTGGCCTGCAATAATTCGATCATAGATAGCCGTTTTAATTTGATAATAAATAGGCACCTTGTCGTCAAATTCCATCTTGTATCACCTCTCTAGTGTATTATATTACTATTACACTATATCACTGTTTCTCTAAATTTCAATCAAAGTCACCGAAATATGTAAAATATTTTTTGTAATATAAATGTAATATTTTAGTTTCCAGATCATCGTAGACAACCATTTAACGTGGCAAGCTGCAATGCAGATACCGTTTTACAAAATCTCCTAAATGCCTATATAGCAGCATTTATAGGAGGGTGGTTTTACCAAAAGTTCACCAATTTTAAGCCAAATAAATTCAACGTTCAAGCGTGCATAAACCTAGCAGAGTTTAACATTTTCGCAATAAAGTAAAATTTGTTATGTCATCTTCACACTTTCTTCACATTTAAAGACTATATTAAGACCATAGCCTAATATCTTAAAGATATTAAGTGAGCTTTTTCATTTTACTCCTCCAAAGTAAAATTTATATTTCCGTGAACCCCATCACGAAAATGCCTACTCCTATAAGGATCACCCTCCCCCGGGTGATTCTTTTTTTGCGCAAAAAAAGATTCGCTTTGACGTCTCTCCAGACCGTTAAAGCGAATCTTTTGTTTTGAAACTGTGAAACTTGAAAGTAACTAGGATCCTATCACTAATGCACTTAATGAGAGTGTACAGCCCAACGACCATACTTGAAATACATTACAAGAATCGGAACCATTAAACCGCTGTGGATCTCCCCAGACACACACCGTAATTACTTCCCGTGGCCTCCAACCACTTTGGGAATGATACTGTTTGTAAGGTCTCCAAACCTTATCACGGCTAATCGCTATGATTTATCTAATGGCTGGCGACAAATTCACCGATCCATTAAATGTAGAACAGCATCTGCAACAATCTAAGTAGGCTTTTTCATATACTCGCCAGATTTATTAACTCATGAATCCCCCGAAATTAATAAATCAGTGTTAAGAACAAAAAAGACCCATTCATTCGGCCAGCTTAGAAAGCCTCCGAGAACGGGTCGTGTCCTAACTAAAAGTCAGAACTGAGCATTTAAATTAACTTTTTCTTGTTCTTAAGTATGTATATAATGTATCACATATTTGTGGCAATAACAAGCTTTTAACTTGTTTCTTTTTTACCAAAAAGTTATCTAAGGAATCATAATAACTAACCGAAGTCCGCCCTCAGTGGTCTCGAGCACTTTATTAATCTGGTACAAAGCCACTAATAATAACATTTTCAATGTAAAAAGCAGCCACCCCATAGGCAACTGCCTCAATCAATTCAATTGTCCATGATGCTCATGCCGCTACAAAGCGATCAGGTGCCATAATTGTTACGCGATGAACAAGTTAACGATGCTTCACCCAGTCTTCACCTATATTATAAGGGCGAAAGCGAATGAGACTACTTGACCGCTCAACCATTACGTGTTGGGATGCACCTGTTTTTTTCAAGATTGCTTCCTCCAATACCCACTCAATAAAAATCATCCGAACCGACAAAATAATATCGTGTAACCTTGATTAGTTTAATGCCTCTACACTATCTCCTCCTAACATCACTAGACTGATTTGATCAGACAAACCCCCTGCCTGATATTCACATAGATGATATCTAGCTTAGGGTTAAATATAGGGATAATAGTTGTCAAAGTCAAGCGTTTTGACCTGGGACTTATAAAAAATCTTCTGCGGAGGCATTTCTGAAATGCTGTACTACAGTTGGACTATATCAGCCTTTAATATTACGAATCATTCACCGATTTTATAAAAAATTGTCATTTTTGGCTTCATTTTTTTATATAAAGCGACTGCGTTCTCTCTAAACTTAGCTTAGCCAAGAATCTAACCAGAATCGCTTTTCAGTAATCACGTCCGCTGCCGTTTCGGTAATCAGCTGAATTTCGTTAAAGGCGCTTTGTTGTCGGACTACCGAAAGTAACGATTCTCGATTATTTTCATCTGGTACTACCCACTTTAATGCTGACATCTGGTTTAAAATTACACAGAGGTTCAATGCCGGCGTTTGAGTAGTCAACGTATTGGCTAGCCATGAACCAGCAGCAGACCGTGCACTAGCCGTTGGCACATAAATGATGTGGGGCTTAAGATTGTTCTGAAAAACAACCCGTTCAACTTGGCGATCCTCAAGTAACTCCGCACCAATACCGTCATAAATCTGATTGGCAATATCCCAGCTGGTAACCGGCTTCAGTGCATTTTTTAACTGATCATCCTCGGACAACGCCTCAGTTAGCTGACTGACAAAGATTGACAGATAATCAGGTAATCGCACTGTCTTGTCAAAAGTAACGTGTCCAGACGCAATTTTAAGCACATGAGCCGCAAACAAATCCAAGTATACGGCCAGCACAAAGTAAGCTTGGCTCGTAAAACGGCTTCGCAACATCGGTTTCTTGGCAATCCGCTCGGTTAACAGCAGGTAGTTTTCCGCAGTGGTTAATTTCATTTCGTATCACTCCTCATCAATTAGCATAACACTCAGACTGTTAGACGACGATTTAGTGAGGTTAAATCCATGACGAATTTTTCATAATATGACATAATGTGGCGCACAGAAAATATGATTAATTTAAAACTACATACTGATTGTTTACGTATTGTTGTTATATAGAAAAGAGGAATTGAAAATGACTGGAAAATATTCAACTGATTTACTCACACAATTACCTAAATTACCACTGCCGGAGCTAGACGATACCCTCACTCGTCTTCAAAATCGGGGGATCCCGTTACTAGGCGCTTCACAGCAAAAGAAATTGGCGGCTCAAATTACGAGTTTTAAAGAAAACGACGCACCCGAATTACAAGCACTTTTAAAGCAGCGTTGGGCTGAAACAAATGCTAACTGGCTGTCACCACTTTTACGCCATCACGCACTCATCAACCGGGAACCATTGCAAAATGGGTCTAACTTTGCGTTTACTGTTTCCCACGACCGATTACCTAGCTTGGATCAAGTCACCATGGCAGCCAAATTATTACAGAATTTTGCTGACCAATACCTTGCATACGTTTCGGAAAAAATTCCCGTGGACACCAATTCAGACAACCAGCCTCAAGATATGGATCAGTATGGCAACTTCTTCCGAACTCAACGGCAGGCTAATATCAGCCGGGATTATTCACAGAGGACCCGGCCCACTTTAACCAATGTTGCCGCAACAATCATCTACCATAATACTGCCTACCAGGTGCGGCTGATTGACCACGCCGGCCGTGTGTCTACACTGCATTCTCTAGCCGAATCACTGACTCAAATCATGCAAGAGACGGTCACCGACACCTTCTTTGTTGGCGCATATTCTGGTTTACCGCGTAACACTGCAGCCAAACTGAGAAGCCATTTAGCTAGTAATCAACACAACTGGGATAATTTAACCCGTATCAGTAATAGCTTGCTAGTTCTTACCCTAGAAGATGCTGAGGTTCCACTAACTGCCCAAGCCACTCTCCTAGGCCCACAGAACCGTTTCTTTGATAAAACCACCCAAGTGATCGTCAGTTCAGAACCCAGCCTAGGCTTCGTCTTTGAACACAGTCAAATTGATGAGCTGCCCGCTTTAAAGTTAGCCGATTCGGTGGTGTCTCGCCTGAATCAGCCTGAAGACCAATGGGATAGCAAAGGCAAGCCACACTTTGAACGTTTGACGTGGGAATTAGACCATTACACCAAAGAAGCACTCAGTGAGGCCGACCGTAATAACGGTGCAGTGGCAAAGCACCTAACCTTTGCCTCCACCACTAACTCAACGTTTGGTGCGAATCGTCTCCAAAAAATCGGCATTGATCCGGATGCCTTCCTCCAGATTGGTTTCGCATTGGCTGAATTCCAGGCGACTGGTGGCTGGCAAAACATCTCTGAACTGGTGCCAATGCGCGGATTCTATCAGGGTCGGACGGAAACCCTCTCAACGATTGACCTCGAAAAAAAACAGTTTATTGAAGCATTTGCTACCGGTCAGCGAGATGCTGCTCTCAAACAGGCGTTTAATCAAGCCATTACCGCACATACCAAGCGTGTCCAGTTTGTATCAAAGGGTTTGGGCATTAAGGGGCACCTCTTGGGCTTACAGGAAATGATGCTGCGAAACGGCGGTGAAAAAGCATTCCCAGACGCGGCAAACTTATTTAGTTCAGACTTCTTTAACGAGATATTCACGGACTTTTTTACTACAATTAACGTGCCTTCCAATCTAACAGAAAGTTTCGTCTCCGCACCCTCACATCCAACTGGGTATGGTATTTATTACAGTATCTTAGATTCACAACTTAAATTGACAGTTTCAGCTTGGCAGGCTAATTCCTTCACTGCACAGGAATGACTGACTGACATTATCGATGGTCTCAATAATCTTTTTGCTTGGTTGACTGCGCAAGACATTGATTAGACTATTAATAGAAATCAAAAAATATCCATTCCCCCCGGAATGGATATTTCATTTCTAATTAAATTGTTGAGCTTAACGATAACTATGCTCTAAGCCATTAACATCTGGCTTGGAAACAGACTGATCGCGTGTTGCATAATACATGACGCTGTGTCTACCAACGTTGTGTTCCAGACCTAATGCATGGCCAAGTTCGTGCTGAGCAACGTTAGCTCGCTCTGTCTTGGAATAATGATAGTGACTGGCAACGTTCTTGAAAACATACGATTTGGCACTGACCAACACGGGTAGATGATTCAACGTCTTATTATTGTAGTAAGACGAATATGTAATCCCAACTGTTGAACCACAATTACCCATCGGCGAATTGCTGGTTGATAGTGAAATGTCGGCTTTCCCGGTAGTGGCAACTAAGTGAACAACGCCACTGTGATTCCACTTCTTAACGGCTGAGTGCCAAACAGATCTATAGTAACTTGATCCACTATCAATCTTGTACGTGATCTTAGTTGATTGCCAGCGTTTAGCTGCTGGCGTCAGACTAGCTGAACCAGTAGCAACCCCGGCATCCGCCTTGGCAGTTCCAAACGCCACTGAAGTATTTACCGCCTCTGCAGCATCTACATCAGTAACAATTTTAGCAGCAACGTGACTCGGCGCAATAACGCTCAAACCCGCAGTAACAACAAAAACTGCCAATAGACGACCCACAAAATGATTATTCATAATAACTGATAAGTCTCCTTTAAAATAAAATTTAGACTATCAGCTTTTTCTAAATAATCCTCCAAAAATAATACACAATAAAAACGTTTGTCATAAATACACTGACTAACCAAACGAATAAAAATGAAAGTATCGTTGTCCCCGCTTATTAATTATTGACCCCCCAATAACCAATCAACAAAGGGACTATAACACCAGTTTATTTATAAAACCATTACAAAAATGTTACATAAAATCATCGGTGAAGAGTTTGTGAAAATGTTATAACGAACTATTGCCGTGTATAATACCCGGTTTAACGGGAATCAGCCAAGGTCGACTATCATTTAGATTTGCGAATGTAAACAATTTAGTTTACACATATTTTTTCAAAAAAAACGGCTTACTTTTGATAAATCTCAAAATTTTACTCATTTTATAGACACTTTATCATTTATGTGCCATTTTGTATTTTGAAATATCTTTCAACAAAAACGTTGAAAATGTTGTTATAACATGTTGTGAATAGATTTTTAACCAAAAAAATATCCATTCCCCCCGGAATGGATATTTCATTTCTAATTGATTTAATTCAGTTTACCGATAAGAGTGTGCTAACCCATTAACATCTGGCTTAGAAACAGACTGATCACGGGTTGCATAATACATGACGCTACCCTTGCCAACATTGTGTTCCAGCCCTAAGGCGTGACCAAGTTCATGTTCGGCAACGTTGGTACGTTCTTTCTTTGAATAGTGATACCGATTAGCAACGTTCTTATAAACGTAAGATTTAGCATTAGCCATTACTGCCAAGCTATTCAACGTCTTGTTGTTATAATACGATGAATACGTAATGCCAACCGTTGAATCATTCTTGCCCATTGGTGAGTTGCTAGTAGACAGTGTGATATCAGCCTTACCAGAAGTCTTCACTAAACGAACAACTCCGGTTCGGTTCCATGTCTTTACAGCAGAACTCCAAACCGACTTGTAATAACTTGATCCACTAGCGATTTTATAACTAATGGTTGTGGCTTGCCAACGCTTAGCAGCTGGCGTCAAACTTGCGGAACCAGTTGCAGCACCATCATCAGACTTAGCTGTCCCAAACGAAGTTGCCGTTTTAACGACTGCTGTCTTATCAACGTCAGTAACAATTTTAGCACTGGCATGACTAGGAACAGCAAAACTCAAACCTGCAGCGACGGCAACAAATGTTAACAAACTACCCATTAAACGATTATTCATATATACTGATAAGTCTCCTTAAATTCTAGAGTGTCTCGACTATCAGCTTTTTCTAAGAAATTCTCCAAATATAACACACGAGAGAGAGTCGTGTTTGTCATTAAAAAAATCACTAAACCATTATGCTTATGAAAATATGAATCATTGTCCCCGTTTGTTAATTATTGACCCCCAATAACTAACGCAACTGAATGACTATAACACCAGTCTGTTGAGATTACCATTACAGTTATATTACAGAGCAAATCCTGAAAGCGTATTTTTGAAAACGTTATAACCCGGCCTACTTCGGTTTAAATCCCGTGGTAAAAGCATTTACAGAACAATTGGTTCCACATTTATTCTGAAAATGTAAACAGTTTCAATCACAAATATTATTTTTAAAAGAAATCAAATTTTCGCACAAAAAAACGCCTAATAGTTAATATTAGACGTTTTTTTAATTAGAAATGAAATATCCTTATCTTTTCATTGCTTTATCACAATTGACCTTTGTTCTCAACTCGACGGAGACATCGACGAATCTCAAACGGTAGGTTACTGATAAGCATCTGCCTGAATGTGAACAGCTATGTATGATCCATAGTGCACACTCGTAATCCGTTAAGATTACGCGGGGGTCTCTGATTATTCATCAGGATGAGTTAATTGGGGGGAATTAACTCTTCAGGGGTTTGATACTCTCAAACCAAAAGATAGTCATCTGAAACAGATCAACTAAAAAAGTCTCTGAAGGCACAGAAACCCGGCCAGGTCTCTCTCCTGTCCGGGTCGTGTCACTAGAAAATTCCTAGTGCTGAGCATTTTTATTTAATTAATCGTTCCAAATATTTATCACATCTACTAACATACACCGTGTAATTAGATTGTGCAAGACATTTTCCCAATTTTTTTTATTTTTCCCAATAAAAAGGTGAACTTTTCATTGGCATTGCATCTCACGTAAAACTCCATTAAGCTTGACACAAAGCAATTTTCCCATCAATTACTGGAGGCCACTATGCAAATCATTATTGCACCAACTAAGAAAATGATTGTCAATACGAATGACTTTGACGTCCAAGATATGCCTATTTATATAGAAGAAACTCGTCAAATTTTGAAGAAAATGCGCACCCTCGACTACGATCAGGCTAAGAACATGTGGCATTGCAGCGATAAACTGGCTCGCCCAAACTTTGACTGGCTGCAAAAAATGAATCTAGATAATCAACTCACACCAGCCATCCTTTGTTATAGCGGGATTCAGTACCAATATATGGCACCTGACCTCTTCACTGCTCCTGCACTAGCGTACGTTCAGCAGAACCTGAGAATTCTCTCCGGTTTTTATGGTATTTTACGCCCGTTTGATGGGGTAGTCCCCTATCGACTCGAAATGCAGTCCGAGATAAAAGTTGACGACACACGAAACTTATATGATTTCTGGGAAAACCGCTTGTATCAGTCCCTTCGCTTCGATCAAGGACCAGTTCTTAATCTGGCCTCAAAGGAGTATGCCAAAACAATCACGCCATATTTACAACCCGACGACCAACTCATCGACGTTATCTTTGGATCAGAAGTTGACGGCAAATTAAAAATCAAAGCGACGTTAGCCAAGATGGCCCGTGGCGAAATGGTACGTTACTTAGCTGAACATGATATTCATGATGTGGCAGGAGTCACCCGCTTCGACCATCCCGACTGGCATTTCGATGCCACACGATCAACAAACGGACAATTAGTATTCGTTAACAATAATCGGTAACACTAAGCGATCTCTGGGCGTTTCTGGTAATGATTAATCCGCTTTGTCCGCATCAGAAAACCATTGATACCATCTTCTAAATACGCCTTTAGATATTGATATTCCTGCTGCAAATCAACATCGCCTTGCTGGTAAAGCCAATCTTTTAATGAAAGAAAGAGTGTCCCACCCAGCGTCTTTTGAAGAAATTCGCAATAACACGTATCGATGCTAATTCTTTCGGCTTCACCGAGACTAACGAATATTTCACCAACCATCGTTTTTAAGTGGGCGATAATAACCTCTTCTGGTGCATTTTGTACATCTAATTTTAGAACATGCTGATAAAAGAGCCGATTGCGATCAAAATAGGTCAGCATAGCTAACAACGTCTGCGGCCAAAACTGGTAATTTCCGCAATACTTCACTGCTGCTTTAACCTCGGTTGAGTAAATGTCAGCTAGCACGTCATATTTGTCACGAAAATGATCATAGAATGATTGCCGCCGCATACCCGTAACCGCCATGATCGTCGTCACGGTAATTTTATCAAATGGCTGTGAGACGACCAGTTGCTTAGTTGCTACCATGATTTTTTCCTTTGTCGTCATGTCATTGCCCCTTTCAGACTTAATTCATCACTAGCCTACCATAACACGATGGGCTTGTGAAAATTAATGATTCAAGTCTATAATGAAGCATACATATTGATTGGGAGGTTAAAAGAAGTGACAGAAGAGGGAGACCAATCAGAGAATTTTGTTCCATCAGAACAGCATCATATGGCAATTCCATGGAAGGAATTCGCCCCCAACCAAAGTCTGCCAATCAAGGAGGCCCGGGTTAAAGCAAGGGCTTCTATCGTTGGTAGAATTGGGATTATGATGCTCTCCTGCGGTACTGGGGCTTGGCGGGTCCGTGACGCGATGAATACCATTGCTCGCGTATTGGACTTGACCTGCTCCGCCGATATCGGTTTGACATCCATCAGTTACACCTGCTTTGATGCCAACCATAGTTACTCGCAAATTTTGGCGTTACCAAATACTGGCGTGAATACTGATCGCCTTTTTGTGTTAGAAACCTTTGTGAAACAATTTGAGGCTAAGTATGCACAGCTGACCGTGCTCCAGTTGCACCACACACTGGACGAAATCCAGCAAACACCTGGTAACTATTCACCAATCATAAAGGGATTGGCAGCCGCCATTGCCTGTGCGTCATTTATTTTTTTGCTTGGCGGTGGCTGGATTGAAATGTTTTGTACCTTCATTGGTGCTGGCGTTGGGAACTGGGTTCGTGGTGAGATGGGTAAACGAAAAATGACGACCATTTCTAGTATTGCTGTCAGTGTCGCCCTTGCAGAATTGACCTACTTTCTTACCTTTAAAGGCCTACAATTTATGATTCCAATTGCTGGTAATCATGAGGCTGGTTATATCGGTGCCATGTTATTCGTGATTCCTGGCTTTCCGTTCATCACCAGTTTCTTGGATTTATCAAAACTGGATATGCGATCTGGGCTAGAACGCCTAAGTTACGCAATTATGATTACGAGTGTCGCAACACTGGTGGGCTGGTTAATCGCTCTATTTATTAATTTCCAACCAGAAAATTTCATTTCACTGGGTTTGACTCCCCTGATGTTACTGTTGTTGCGGTTGCCAGCAAGTTTCTTCGGGGTGTACGGCTTCTCCATGATGTTTAATTCCTCGCAAAAAATGGCCATCACGTCTGGCTTAATTGGCGCCGTGGCAAATACCTTACGACTTGAACTGGTGGACTTCCATACGATGCCAGCACCAGCCGCAGCCTTTTGTGGCGCATTAGTTGCTGGACTATTAGCTTCGATCATCAACCGGACAAATGGCTATCCAAGAATTTCCTTAACCGTCCCTTCAATCGTCATTATGATTCCGGGCCTTTACATTTACCGTGGCATCTTCTATATTGGCCTGAATGAAATTGCAAACGGTGGTCTGTGGCTAACACGGGCAGCATTGATCATTATCTTTCTGCCACTGGGCCTGTTTGTTGCCAGGTACCTATTGGATAAGGATTGGAGACACTTTGATTAAAAGCAGTGCGCGGAACAACTCGGGTAGATGCCAGAATGTAACATAAAGAATGCCAGTTCCGGCGAACTTTGTTGAATTGGCATTTTTTATGTTACATGGCAGGCATCTGAGTTGTGGAGCGCGATTAAAGCAGTGCGTGAAACAACTCGCCTTGATGCCCGAGTGTAAGTGAATTAAAAAGGTGTAGCCCTGAACTTGGGGCTACGCCTTTTTAATTTGCTTACACGGCAGGCATCTGAGTTGTGGAGCGCGATTAAAGCAGTGCGCGGAACAACTCGGGTAGATGCCAGAGTGTAAGTGAATTGAAAAGGTGTAGCCCTGGTCTTGGGGCTACGCCTTTTTGATTTGCTTACACGGCAGGCATCTGAGTTGTGGAGCGCGATTAGGCAACATAACAGCAATCAACCAAAAGCTCCGACTTATGTCATCTGGAATCTACCGAGTTTTGTCACTCACTGTCCTTCAAAATACCCTCTTTTTTAAACGTCGCATTACGCATCAATCGATATAGTGTTGCCGTAACCGGCACCGCCAACATCATCCCAACAATGCCAGACAGCCCACTACCAATAGTAATGGCTGCTAAAACTAAAATACCGGGCAGCCCAATCGTGCCGCCAACAACCCGAGGATAAATCAGATTACCCTCAACTTGTTGCAAAACGATAATGAATACGACAAACAAGACAGCTTTAATTGGTGATGTAACTGCAATGAGAACGAAACCAACAACCCCACCGATCCAGGCACCGATCATTGGGATCAAAGCACTGATACCAACTAATGCACCGATTGAAAGGGCATCTGGGAAGCGGAATAGCATCATACCTAAAGTACATAACGTCCCTAGAATGAAGCCTTCCAAGACTTGACCAGCAATGAAACTGGAAAACATTTTATCCGTCACATTTACAACATAATGGGTTTTAGCAACGACCTTAGCTGGCAGAAAGTCATCCATTAATCGGTTTAACCAGCCACCAATTTTTTCTTTCCCACTAATTAAATAGATCGAAAAAACGAAGGATAAAACAAAATTAATCAAACCAGAAAAAATGTTGCTGAAGATTGATACTGTGGAACTGAAAATGCCCGTTGCACCGGCAGTTAAATACTTAGTAACCTTGGCTTCGACCGATTGCCAATTAAAATTAGCAGTAGCAGCCGCAATCCGTTTACTGATCGTATGATTTTGGTCAATCTGATTCAACCAATGAGTGACATCATTGATGGTGCTCGGCATAGCTTTAAAGAAACTGTTGATGGCGTCAACGAATTGTGGAATCACTAACCGCATGACACCGGCAATCACCAGCACAATAATCAGTAAGGCAAATAAGATGGCAAGCGGTCGTCTTGAACCCTGTGCCCACTTTTGTTTAGCATGCGGCCACAACCACTTTTCTAATTGACGTGACAGTAAGTTCACTGCATAAGCCATCACACCACCTAAGATCAGTGGATTAAGCACTGATATCAATTTCCCAATTGCCCCGAAAATCTCTCCAGGATACACTAGGCATGCCAGAAAGATGGCCACCACGACACTACTCCATATAATCGATTTTTTGGATATGGTCATTTGAACGAACACCTCCACAACAGAATTAATTACTTCTAGTTTACCTTATTTGAAGGCCGCACAAAAATTTCTTTTAACTTTCTTCGTGTAATTTTAGACTCAAGAGCGGTTTTCCTTCAGACTTCAACTGCAAAATTAAAAGCGATGAGCTCCCGAAATTAGGAGTCCATCGCTTTACTGATTCAAAATGCGATTAAACTAATTTACCAACCACTGGCAATTTAGCCAGTACACTCTTCTTATGCGGTGCAGTGGTGATAACCTCTGACAGGTCTTTACCCGCAACGTTGCCATGATGTTCGCCGTTCTTCCAGGCCTCAACATCCGTTACATCATAGATCGTGCCATCAATTGCAACGTACGCCTTATGCCCATCCTTGCCATCGTATTGTTTCAGTTCTTCTTTAGTTAAGTTTACTGCCATGAGTCATCCGTCCTTTCTTGTCTCTAACCTTTAGTGTATCATTTATCACCTGAAAAGTCAGTCAAAATAATCACTAAACGCTTGCCTCAACCTGCTTATCTGCCACGTGTAGCCCAATACCGGTAATGCCACTAACCAGCGACATGACTGGGCACAGCAGACTGAAGAAAACGAATGGTAAGTATGACATAGTCGGCACGCCGAGCGTATTGGCCAGGAAGACACCGCCGACACCCCAAGGAACCAAGTAGTTCAGCACGGTCCCACCATCTTCAAGGGTTCGACCTAGGGCTGAACTTTCAAGGCCACCATTATTGAAGGTCTCTTTAAATGAACGACCGGGTAAAATAATAGATAAGAATTGTTCACCAACGAAGATGTTGATTCCGATACAAGTGGCTAACGAAGCGGTAATCAACTTGGCGTGTGAGTTCAAATGAGCAGCTAACGGCGTCATTACCGCACTAACTAAACCGAAGTTAACTAACAAACCACCAAGGGACAAGGTCAAAACAATCAGTGCTACAGTTGGCATCATGCTGACAATACCACCACGTGATAACAGCAGATTAACTTCTCCATTAGAGGTTTTAGCGACAAAACCATTAGTAATAATATTGCTGGCCTTCGTCACGCCCAGTGAAGGATTGTTGATGAACATCATAATGGCTGACACCAAAACGTTTAGTAACATCGTTGGAATGGCGGCCATTTTAAAGCCGGCGCAGACGAACACCAGGACGATTGGTATAAGGGCGACCCACGAAATATGGAAGTCCTGTGACAGTGCGGCAACGGTGGTATTAATTTTCGCAAAATCAGCGTGGTTGTGACCAAAGCCAAGCAGGGCAAAGGCCACGGTTGAAATGGCAGCTGCGGGGACCGTCGACCATAAAATCGTCTTCATGTGGTCGAATAGATCCGTGTCTACAACGGCGGCAGCCAAGTTATTGGTTTCGGATAACGGTGAGCATTTATCACCGAACACCCCACCGGAAATGACTGCTCCAGCAACTAAAGCTGGGCTAAAGTTCATGGTGACCCCGATGCCAAAGAAAGCGATCCCCACAGTGGAAACTACCGTGAAACAACTCCCGACAGCGGCACCAACTAATGAACAAACCAAAAAAACTGTTGGTAGGAACCACTGTGCGCTAATAGCTTTAAACCCAATCACCATTAATGTGGGGATGGTACCAGCAGCAATCCAGGTACTGATCATGGCCCCGATTAGAATAAAAATAACGATGGGAATGATTCCCTTATCGATGCCATCCTTGATACCATGATTGATATCGTCCCAGGATAACCCCTTGAATTTGGCCCAGAAAATGGTCACAGTGATTGCCAGCAACACCGGTACTTGTGGCGATAAACCTAAACCAATCACACCTAACCCCATAATGGCTAAAATAATCACTAACATAATAATGGCTTCTCTTAAACTCAATTTAATTTTTATCATCCGCTTGATCTCCCTTTTAGTTGTTAGTTAATTTCTCACGATTTGGTCGATCAATATCGTGCCATCCCACCACTAGTTGTTCTCATCATGATTACTCCTCCCAAATAAAAAATCGCCCCCATTGCATTATTGCAACAGGGACGATCAGACTCTACCGTGGTACCACCCAAATTGTGCACATCACTGTACACCACTCACCAGAAGATAATGGATTCTAGCGGTAACCATTGTCGATGTCTACGTATTTCGTCAACTTTATCCTGATTGGCTCGCAGCAACCGCCAACTTCCTGACGCCCAGATAAAGTGCTACTTGTTTGTAAGTCCGACATTAAATATTAATTAGAATTATAACGGAATTTTTGTAAAATGCAAGTCGGAGAATCAAATTGAAGGCCCGACAGCTTGAAAAATGCCAAGCCTTCCAGTGCCAATCACCAACTTAATAATGATATGATAATTTGGAAGGGAGTCGACATTCGATGCATATTTTACTGATCAACGGCTACACACCGCACCCCGATGCAGGTGGTAAATTAACCGAAGCACTGGTAGATATCAGTCGCGAAAAACTAGCTCAGCATAACGAAGTCAAATACACAGCTGTCACAGATTATCAGGCCAGTGAAGAAGCCGAAAAGTTTCGCTGGGCTGACTTAATTCTGCTGTATTTTCCGCTCTACTGGTACGCGGTGCCGTGGGGTCTGAAACGATACATCGATGACGTTTTCGCGCTGCACGTTTTTTACGATTCGGATGAAAACGCTCAGCCGGTAGCGTTAATGCCCGGCAAACAGTTTGGCTACGTGACCACCTTGGCGGCAGTTCCTGAAACTTACGCACCCGGTAACCCGTTAACGGACGGTCTCACAGTTACCGACTTGTTGAAACCGCTGGACGTCACCTTCCGTTACGTGGGTATCGAACCTGCCACCCAGTTTCACAACTGCATCTTCTATGACGTCTATAATCCAACAGTGATTGAACCAATTAAGACATCACTTCTAGCTGAATTGTCAAAATTAGATGATGAATGACGCGTCTCCCCCAGAAAAGAACTAAAATAGAGGTAAAGACAAAAAGGAGTACTTAATTTATGGCAAATAAAACATGGCTTATCACAGGAACTTCAACGGGTTTCGGACGCTCACTAGCAACCCTATTGGCACAGAAACCGGATTTAAACTTAGTGGCAACTGCTCGGCATACCGATCAGTTGGACTACTTGGATCAATATGATCACGGTCAAATTCAAAAGCTTACGCTAGATGTCACTAAAAAAGACGAAATTGACCAAGTGGTTAAACAAGTCAACGACCGTTTTGGCAGTATCGATGTCCTGATCAACAACGCTGGCCTAGGCTACTTTGGTACCTTTGAAGAAAGCGACCGAGACGCTGTAGAATACATGTTTAACGTCAACGTTTGGGGGTTAGTCGATATGACTCGCGCCGTGTTACCAACCATGCGTCAACAGCGAAGTGGCGTCATCGTCAATTTCTCGTCCATTGCCGGTCTACGCTCATTTCCAACACTGTCCTTCTACCATGGCACCAAGTACGCCGTGGAAGGTCTAAGTGAATCGCTGGCCCAAGAAGTTAAAGACTTAAACATCAAAGTCTTACTTATCGAGCCAAGTGGCTTCCGGACTGATTGGGCAGGTCGCTCGTCACAAAAAGCGATGCCAACAACGCCAGACTATCAACAGTTCGCCGAATCCATCGAACAATCCAGTGCTTCTGCTCACCACGAGGCTGGCGATCCCAACGTGGCAGCCGAAATCATTTACGACCAGGTCACTAATCACCACGACGACCTGCCATTGCGCTTGCCATTAGGGAAGTTCGCCTCAGACATGGCCATTGATAAATACACGAAGTCACTAGCTGATTTCAAGCGACTCCGGGATACTTCCATCTCAGCCGACCAACCTGAAGAATAGGAGTAAAAATATGGAAAAAGTAAAATTGGGCAATAGTAATTTAAAAGTTTCTCAAATTGGCTTGGGCACCATGGCATTCGGCCGGTGGATCTCAGAAGAAGATTCTGCTGCCATCCTGGACCACGCTGTCAACAGTGGGATTAATCTGATTGATACCGCGGACTACTACGGCCCTGGTCAAGATGAAAAACCGCCGTATGGTGACGGTACATCCGAAACCATCATTGGTAATTGGCTCAGTCAAAATCCGGGTGTCCGTTCAAAAATCGTTTTGGCGACTAAAGTTGGCTCGAACACTAATCCAGTGATGAGTAACCCAACACTTTCTCGGGAACATATTCACCAGCAAATTGATTCTTCACTAGAGCGGCTACAAACTGATCACATTGATTTATATCAGGCTCATTTATTTGATAACAACACACCGTTAGCAGAAACCTTAACCACTCTAAGCGGCTTGGTTGACGAAGGTAAGATTCGCTACTATGGTGTTTCTAACTACACGGAGTATCAGTTAACGCAGGCGCTGGCTATTATCAAAGACCGCCGTTTAAATCCGCTGACTTCCTTGCAAAACCGCTACAACATCCTCAGCAAACACAATGATCATGATGTCTTAAAGCTGGCTCAGCGTTCACACGTTGGCTTTCTAGCTTATAGCCCGCTAGCTCGTGGTGTTCTTACGGGTAAGTACTTGAACGGTGCCATGCCAAGTAATAGTCGCGCTGCTCAGGGCGAGCCGCTCATTCAGGAGTACTTCAATGATGCTGATAAAGCAGCCGTTGAACAATTAAAGACCATTTCGGATCAGTCAGGTATTCCTATGTCACAGCTGGCTTTTGCCGGGGTCTTATCGATTCCTGGTATCACCACCGCACTGCTGGGTGCAAGCAAAGTTAAATACATTGATGATGCTATTAAGGCAGCTGGACTAAAGTTACCGCAAAGCGTCATGTCCGAACTTAAGTCATTGTAAGTCGGATTTCAAAAAGCTTCCCCCACAAACTCATTATTAGAGCTGTGGGGGAAGCTTTTTCGTTTACTTAATGCGCTTGCACGATCATCTGATTCGTGATCAGTGTCATCTGCTGGTAAACCGCAGTTGGATCAAAGTAATACATTTTGTTAAATGGTAACGACACCACGTGCTCCGCCTTAACAGCTGGCAACGATTTCCAAACTGTGTTCGACTTTAAATCACTGACGGCCGCCTCACCCTTTTTGGTTTGGGTGGTGTTCGTGAAGAATAACCAGTCAGCCGAATACTTGTTCAGCGATTCCAGTGAAACTTGCTGGTAGCCAGCCCCATTAGAAATCTGTTGAATGTTTTTCGGTAACTGAAAACCTAGACCGGTTGTCAATGCCTGACCGCCACGACCCCAGGTGCTGCCATCCACGAATAACTTACCGTTTTGTAAATCATACATGCCAACGGAAGTATTCGCCGGGTCGATGCCCGCCTTCTTTAGCCTGGCATCTTGTTTAGCAGCCAGCTGTTCAAACTTTTGATTCCATGACTTGGCTTGCTGCTGCCGATTCAAAATTCCGCCAAACTTGGTGGCCGTCTGTTTGATATTGCCGGTGGTTCCATATGGCACGTAAACTACTGGGGCAATCTTTTTCAAGGCCTTCACATCCGCTTCGTTGCTAGTGACGATTAAATCTGGTTTCAGCTTCAACACAGCCTCTGGTTTTAACGTTAACCCGAGATTTTTAATCCCACTCGTCTGCTGTTGAGTTAGAAACGGGCTAGCTAAATCCGTTGACGTCGCACCAACGACGTGCCCACCAAGGGAAAGCACATCTCCGGTGTAGACGTTGGTCACGATTCGTTTTGGGTGAACCGGAATTTTAATTTGACGCTTATTCACTGTGACCGTACGAGTAACCTCTTTTGACGCATTAGATTTTGACGTAGACCCACAGCCAGCTAGTACTAACATGCCGACCATGGCAATAACCGCGCCACTAATGATTGATTTTATCTGTTTCATAATCGTTTTTTCTCCAAATTATTGCGTGATTTTTTGCCAACTAAACAGTTGCAAAATAAAGTACGGCATTGTCACTACTGCCACAATTAGACCCACAGGTAGTGTGACCTTGCCAAATGCATTATTAGCGACCACATCCGCTAACATCATCAAACTAGTTCCTAACAGCCAGCTCAAAGGCAGCATCACTCGGATACGCTGACCCACCAGCCGTTTAGCAATATTAGGGGCCATCAGACCCACAAAACTAATGGCGCCACCCACTGAAACCGCCACGGTAGCCAAGCCAACAGCCAGCAGTAATAACGTGCGCTGACCTACGCGAACGTTCACTCCAATGCCCATTGCCATTTCACTACCAAGGGTCAGGCTGCTCAGGACCGGAGCTAAGAGTACCGTTATCAGCAGCAATATCATGTACGCCACGCCATTGATGGATAAAAAATGAGCATCTAGATTCCAAAAACTGCCGCTAAGCCAGATTAGCGCCTTGTCGAAGCTAAATTGGTTCATCTGCATTTCTAAAATTAAAATTAAGCCGTTCATCACTGCGGTTAACGCCACACCGCCTAACAGCACCTGAATCGTTGAGTCATGGCGATTGGCAAGCATCACAAGCAAACAACTGATCATCGCGCCAATCAAGGTTGCGAGCGGCAGCAATTTCATACTGGTACTGATTGCGGTGAGCACCACGGCACCTAAACTGGCCCCAGCGTTAATTCCCAAAATACTACTATCAGCCAAAGAATTTCCCGTAGTGACCTGCAGGATCAGTCCGCTAACGGCTAAAGCGCCACCAGTAATCAACGCAGCAATGAGATTAGGGAATCGCAGCTGCCACACTACAAAATTAGCGGTGTAATCACGATTAACTCCTAATAGCGTGCTGACCACCTGACCAAAACTGAGCTGAATGTCGCCAACCGACAGCAACAGCAACATGGCCAAAATAAACAAACAGCCACTTAAAAACAGGATCCACCCGTTTCGATATTTTATGGTCATACCTTCACCACCTGACGTCCAAAGACCACCATGACAAACAACAGGCAGCCCCCAAACAGAGCGCTTAAAGCCGCCATCGGTAACTCAACGGACGGTACCGCCGCTTTCGCAATCAAATCTGCCGTGGTCATAAAAACACCACCGGCTAATAGCGTCACACCAAAGTTTTGTTTAAATGACCCCGGCCGAATCGCAGACATGAGTTGAGGAATCCCTAAGCCGACAAAGCCGATGTTACCGCCAACCGCAACGGCTGCAGCAGTGGCTAGAACGATCAATCCGGCAGCCACTTGCCACAACAATCCAGTGGAAACACCCAATCCACGGGTGGTCTGCTGATCCATGGCGAGTAAGGTAAACCCACTTTGAAACCGCCACACGCCAAAAACAACGATGACCAACACGATTGCCAGTAATTTATCTTGCCCATATGTACTGCTACTAAAACCACCGACCAGTAAATTACGATACTGTTCAGTCGTATTGGTCATCACACTGATTGCATACGAAATGCAACTAATAAAACCGGAAAAAACGGTCCCACCTAAAATCAGCCGTAACGGTGCCACACCTTGTCGCGATAGCGCTAAACCCATCACGACAACAAAAGCGATAAACGCACCGGTGATTGAAAGCCAGACCGTATTAAAAATACTGCTGGAAAGGCCAGCCACACCACCAACAATCAATGCCAGATTGGCACCGGCATTGATGCCTAAAATCGACGGATCCGCGATCGGATTGTGAGACAACGTTTGCAGTAAAAGACCACTGACGGCTAATAATGCGCCAACCATGACACTGGCCAACATTCGCGGTACTCGCATGTCCCAAATCACCTTGCCAGAGAGCGTCTGCGTACCTGACCAAAGTTCAGAAAGCAGATACCAGCGACTGCCACCCAAGACATTTGCCACCATAACAATCACCAATAAACCGACTAAGATGGCCGCTAAATGACGTTGCCACCACCTCATGATACCACCTCTAGCGGATGACAATTCAGCATCTGAGGGCAATCCTGATTTTGATCATAAGTGACCTCCGCAGCAACTTGGAAAACATCCGCTATCAGCTGCTGAGTTAAAACTTCCCGCGGGGTGCCAACCGCTTTGACTTGCCCACCAGATAAGCAAATCAGATGCTGGCAGTAGGCTGCGGCCTGGTTTAAATCGTGAAGAATAATGACGATTGTTTTATTAAGTGTCTGATTAAGTTCCTGCAATAAGCTCAAAATCTGCAGCTGATTGGTGAGGTCTAGATACGTTGTCGGTTCATCCATCATCATAACGGGACTATCTTGAGCCAAGGTCATGGCAATAAATGCCCGTTGCCGCTGCCCGCCTGACAGACTGCTGACTTGCCGATTGGTAAACGTCGTTAAATGAACTGCTTCAATGGCCCCCGCAATCGCACGAGAATCAACTTTCTTGGAATGGCGCAGACCAACATGGTGAGCGTAACGCCCATAGCCCACTAGTTCATGAACGGTAATGCCATCCGGCGCTGTTGGGTGCTGGCAAAGACAAGCCACCTTTAGAGCTCGCTGTTTAGCTGTCAGGTCACTCACCGTGTGTCCTGATAGTCTGACTTCCCCTGCTAAAGGCTTTTCAAAGCCATTTAACACGTTAAATAAGGTCGTTTTGCCACTCCCGTTAGGCCCGATGAGCCCGGTAATTTTACCGGTTGGAATCTGAATCATTTGATCGTTAATAATCACGTGATGACCATACCCAGCAGAAAGATGCTGAGCACTAATCATATTTTCAGTCATGACAAAGCCTCCTAAACACCAAATAAGTCCTATATTCCAACCATCTTATATGAAAAAAGAATATTTTTAAGTAACCAAAAAGTAATTTAACTAGGTTTATTATGGCTGATAAAGAAGTTTTCATCAATAGTTTTTTAATTAAACTCTCATTTCAAGTTTGGGCAGAGATTTCATATGACGCCGGCATGTAACCGTAGGCGCCCGGGTTTTGGTCAGCTGTGAAAGTGGTGTTGGATTGGGTGACTTTCCCAATCTTACACCACGGGAAGACATTCAAGACGCGCGGGTTGGGCGTGGCTTGAATGCGAGGTGAAAGACCGCCTCTCAGGCTTTCACCGTTCCTCACAGCAGACCAAAACCCAGGCGCCGAAGGTGACAAAAAGGCCACGGTCTTCTATCAAGAAACCGTAGCCTTAATTTTAAAGTATGATATTAAGCTTTAACCGTAACCTCACGAGCTAAAGCATCAAAAGCACCAAGGGCAGCGGTAGCACCGGAACCCATGGAAATAATGATTTGTTTGTATGCGGAATTGGTGCAATCACCAGCAGCAAAGACGTTCGCTAAACTAGTAGCGCCCTTTTCGTCCACGATGATCTGACCTTGTTTATCCATATCAAGGCATTCAGATAACCAGCCCGTATTTGGAACTAAACCAATTTGAACAAAGATACCATCAACGGCTAATGACTTGGAGTCACCGCTTAAACGATCCGTGTAGACCAAACCGTTCACCCGGCCGTCACCTTCGATACTAGTGGTTTGGGCGTTAGTGATGAGGTCAACGTTAGCTAAAGACCGTGCCTTCTCGACCAGTACGGCATCAGCGCCAATCTTAGGCCCAAATTCCAGTACGGAAACGTGGCTAGCGATGCCAGCTAAGTCGATAGCGGCTTCGATACCAGAGTTTCCGCCACCGATAACGGCAACATTCTTGCCCTTATACAGCGGACCGTCACAGTGCGGGCAGTATGCCACACCCTTGTTGCGGAATTCTTGCTCCCCAGGCACGCCAATATTCTTCCAGTGTGCACCAGTAGCGATAATGACAGTGCGACCTTTCAAGGTAGTGTCGCCCTTTAATTGAACTTGAACCGGTGAACCAGCCGTTAAACCAGTTACAGTTTGGCCATCAATCAAGGTCACCTTGTATTTCGTCATTTGAGTTCGGATGTTTTGCATCAGCTGCTCACCTTCGATATAGTCGGTACCGATCAAATTTTCGATACCAACCGTTTCAAGGGGCTGGCCGCCGATATGGTCAGCAACTACCGCAGTGGATAGACCCTTACGAGCCGAGTAAATTGCGGCTGAGCCGGCAGCGGGACCACCACCAATGATCAAAACATCGTAAGTCTTGTCAGAAACATCATCGTTAACTGCGGCAACAGCAGCTTTCCCCTGTGCCTTGTTAACCAGTTGTTCCAAGGTAGCCCGACCGTTATGCCATTCTTCACCGTTCAAGAAAACGGTTGGCACCGCCATAATATCGTTGGCTTCGGCTTCATCTTGGAACATGCCACCTTCGATCATCGTGTGGGTAATGTGCGGATTCAGCAAGCTCATAATATCTAACGCTTGAACCACGTCTGGACAGTTATGACAGCTCAAGCTGGCAAAGGTTTCAAAGTGGAGGTCCTGATCAATCGCCTCGATTTGTTGACGGACTTTCTCTGAAATCTTCGGTGCGTGACCGGAAACCTGCAAGAGTGCCAATACGAAGGACTCGAATTCGTGACCTAGTGGAATTCCCGCAAATGTAATCCCAGAAGGTGCTTCGCCCTGTGCATCCAACGTGAAGCTGGGCTGTCGTTTCAAGTGCCCTTCAACAATCGACAATTTAGGTGACAAGGCCGCCACTTCGTTCAAGAAGTCGCGGACCTTAGTACCATTTGCCGAACTGCCAGCGTCTAACGTAAAGACCACCGGCTGCTGAAGCAACTGTAAGTAACTGCTCAGCTGTTGTTTTAATTGGTCATCTAACATTAAATCTTACCTACGAGATCGAGGCCTGGGGTTAAGGTTTCTGAACCTTCCTTCCACTTAGCAGGACATACTTCACCTGGGTGGGATTCAACGTATTGACCAGCTTTGATCCGGTCGATGTATTCGGAAGCGTTCCGGCCAATGCCGTCTGCATTGATTTCAAGGGATTGAACAACACCATCTTTGTCCAAAATGAACGTCCCGCGTTGTGCCAGACCGGCTTCTTCATCGAAGACGTCAAACATCTTAGCTAATTGGTGTGATGGATCGCCAATCATAGCATATTGCAATTTACCCACAGCGTCTGATTCATCATGCCATGCCTTGTGGACAAAATGAGTATCTTCAGATACGGAGTAAACTTCCACACCTAAACTTTGTAAGGTTTGATATTGATCTTGTAAATCTTCCAATTCAGTTGGGCAGACAAATGAGAAGTCGGCTGGATAAAACATCACAACGCTCCAGTGTCCCTTCAAATCTGCATCAGTAATATCGATAAATTCGCCCTTTTGATAAGCCTGTGCTTTAAATTCCTCAATCTGTTTTCCTACTAAACTCATGTTCGAAAACCTCCTTAGAATTTGCTACAAGTTCATTGTACAATGTAATGATTCTAATTTAAAGGGTAAATTAGAATATTTCTAGATTTCCGATACAGATCTGCTGTTAAGTTGTATTTTTAACTTTACTCGATTTATCAAGTTAATGATCCGCGGTATTGACTCCGCTTTCATTTTAACACCGATTTTTCACAAAACAAAAACCGCACGTCTGCCGTGCGGTTCTCATCATCGACTAGCGGTGCAGCTTCTCCTGAATCTTATCACCGATTGAGTCGACCTTTTTTGCTGCAAACACTGTGCCGCCGACTAAAACACCGCCGACAACCAACGTGCTGGCAACCATGAATTTAAATACTGATTGAATGGCATCCATAATATCAGCCACCTTTCTTAGGCATCATCTTTTCGTAGGCCAAAGATTACCGAGACAATGACGACTAGGATCACCGCGCCGATAATCGAAGGGATCAGCGCCATACCTGCTAAGCTTGGGCCCCAGGTACCTAATAACGCCTGACCTAACCACGCACCGATCAACCCGGCAACAATGTTAGAAATCCAGCCCATGGCGGCACCGTGGTTAGTGATTGCTCCTGCAATTGCGCCAATAATAGCGCCAACAATGAGTGACCATAATAAACCCATAGTAATTCCTCCTTATCGACTTGACTGACATCATTTTTCTATAATCCTAGCATAGCAAACTTCAACCACTGAATACCACAAATGTGATAATAATTCTTTTATGTAAACTATTATTTATAATTTATATTAGACGAGCCCATTCCAGATATTTCCCACGGTTACTGATTTACGTTAAAATGGAACCATTCAATTAATAGAAAGTCAGGTGCTCACGTGGTTCAACCAATTGATCATATTGAAGTTCGTGGCGGTAACGTTAATAACCTGAAAAATATCGATGTTGATATTCCGCTAAACAAGTTTGTCGCTATTTCTGGGCCTTCCGGATCCGGTAAAAGTTCCCTTTCCATGGGGATTCTCTATGCTGAAGGTTCCAGGCGCTACTTAGATGCACTATCTACCTATACACGGCGCCGCATTGCCCAGAATAAGAAGTCCCAAGTCCAATCAGTAAAGCACATTCCCTCGGCACTGGCACTGCGTCAGCGACCTAGCATTCCATCTGAACGCTCCACGGTTGGCTCGCTTACCGAAGCGTTCAACGTTGTTCGCTTGATTTTCTCACGGTTAGGTTCAGTTGTCTGTCCAAACGGTCACCGGATTCCGCCAACTATAGAAATTGCGCAAAATATGGACCTGTCTGGCGACGACATGGGCATGATTACCTGCCCAACTTGCGGCGTGCGCTTCATGGCCAATAGTGCTGAAGATTTCTCCTTTAATTCCACCGGTGCCTGCCCCACTTGCAAGGGCTTAGGCGTTGTCCGTGAACTGGATGAATCCAAGCTGATTGGTGATGAAAGTCTCACCATCGACCAAGGGGTGGTTGCTTCTTGGCATCTGCCTGGCCGTAATTTTATGCCTAAAGTCGTTGCTACGCTGGGTGTCCGTACCGACGTCCCTTACAAAGACCTCACGGATAAAGAACGTGACATTGTCTTGCACGGTAAAAAGCAGACCCATCCGGTGAACATCAGCTCCGGTACCGGCCGCGTCTTTCACATGGATAACGCGCTGTACGAAAACGCGTATGCGGCTGTTGAGGATTCTCTGGAATCAGTAACGAGTGAACGTTCGATTAGCCGAATTAATCAGTTTTATCATTTTTCAACCTGCCCTACTTGCCACGGTTCACGCCTGAATCCTGAACGGTTGAAGCAGCTAGTAGGTGGTAAGAACATCGCTGAAGTGGCCGACATGCAGCTCAACGATTTGGCCAAATGGGAAGCTGATACTAAAACGTCACTCCCCAATGACATGGCGTCCTTAGCCAAAATTCTCTTCACCGAATTAGATGATACGTTACGACCGTTGCTGGAACTCGGATTGGAATACCTCAGCCTATCACGTAGTGGAAATACCCTGTCGACTGGGGAACTCCAACGGATTCAGCTAGCACGCACCCTTCGTACCGAGACCACTGGGGTGTTATATGTATTAGACGAACCTTCCATTGGACTGCATCCCGATAACATTAAGGGGCTGATCAACGTTTTCCGCCAGTTAATTGCTCAAGGCAACTCTTTGGTAGTCGTTGATCATGAAGTTGATATTATTTCTGCAGCGGATTGGGTGATTGAGATTGGTCCCGGATCCGGTGCTGAAGGTGGCCAGGTAATCGCTCAGGGAACGCCAAATGAACTGGTCAATAATCCGAAATCACTGATTGGCCCGTTTATCTCCGGTCAATCGAACATTCTGCAGACCAAACATGCTGCCAAGACCCCCACCGGTAAGTCTACCCACGTCAAAATCAATGATCATTTCAACCTGCATCACGTTGACGCCACTTTCCCAGACAACAAAGTGACCGCAATCACCGGCTTTTCCGGTGCTGGTAAAACTAGTCTGATTATCGATTCACTGGTCCCAGCAATTCAGGCCCGTAAGAAGCAACAGAAATTACCGAAACATGTCAGTGAACTCACGACCGACTTACAGGATGTAGTGAGTGTCGATGCTAGTCCTGTGGGTAATAACGCCCGCTCAACGTTGGCAACCTATACCAATATCATGAACGCTCTGCGACACATGTTTGCTAACTTACCCGAATCAAAAGCCAAGGGTTACGGAATCGCCTACTTCTCGTACAATAATAAGCAGGGAGCCTGCCCGAATTGCGGCGGCCTAGGTAATATTACATTAGATATTCAGTATCTGCCTGACATGGAAGAAGTCTGCCCGGTCTGCCACGGCACCCGGTATAAGGATGAAATCCAGCAGATCAAATGGCAAGGTTATTCCATTGTAGATTTACTCAACTTATCGGTTGAAGAAGCGATTCCAGTGTTCAAGGATGTTCCGCGGATCGAACACCAGCTCAAACAGCTCAAGGAGGTGGGCCTTGCTTACCTTCATTTAGGTGAAAGCACCCCAACCTTATCTGGTGGTGAAGCCCAACGACTGAAGCTGGTCAGCCACCTCACCAAGAAGCAAGCAGGAACCCTATTTGTCTTTGATGAACCATCAATCGGCCTTCATCCGCTAGACGTGCAAACGCTCCTGCAGATCATCGACCGGTTGCGGATCAGCGGCGCCACGATCCTCATCATCACCCACGATGTAGACCTGATGCTAAACGCTGATTATCTGATTGACATGGGGCCTCGAGGCGGGGCTGCCGGGGGTAAAATCGTTGCTTCCGGCGCACCGCTAAAACTGGTCACTCAGCCCAACAGCTTAACCGTTCAATACTTGGCCAAGCACTGGCAGAAATTCGGGAAACCGGAAAATTAATCCCATCTTAAACCATCAACTTAATTGACTATGTCGTCTAATAGATGCTAAACTATCTATGTAAGTGAAAGGCGTTAGAGCACCTCTCACTGTAGAGCCGTTAATGACGGCTGGCTGATATTAAGTCAAAAAAGACCGCTTAACTTTGCCAAAAGTTTTGTCAGCGGTCTTTTTTGATGTTTTTCAAAAATTCCCGTGCAACCGTTACTAGATCGGTTAATTCTTCAACCAACAAGTCCACATAGTGAACTGTCAGTGTCAGACCAACTAGTAAACTGATTAACACGGAAAACAACCAAATCATGGTTGCCATCAAGGCACTCCTTCTAAAAGATGGTCAATGCAACGAATTATCATTTGCATCACCTCTTTACTTAGAATTGCCAACCGCCACTAACTTTCCTACTTGATTGATTTTATCATGGATTTTGTGTTTGGTCTGTACCATTTCAAAACTCAGACAAAATTAACCTCTTGTTCCAACTTTTCAAAACCAACTTGCTTTCATTGACCACGCGTTGATGTCCATGCTACAGTAATGATGCCAATGGTGAAAGGCGTTTGAGCACCTCTCACTGTAGAGCCGTTAATGACGGCTGGCATTGTTTATACAATCAAAAGAGATCGCTTAACTTTGCCAAAAGTTTTTGTCAGCGGTCTTTTTTAATACCCAATATTTTCTACCAGTTGACAGCAGCTAACCAAACATGTTAGTTTAATGACACTAATAAAAAGGAGGCCTCGCCCATTGAAGATCTAAGTCAACCGTTAGAACCTAGCACCGTGATTCCCATTACAGGGGAATACTGCGCAGTTCTGGCACTGACCTAGACCTTCTCTAGCGAGCCTAAACGTATGCTAACTATGCGCGAAGCACCTGGAGAATTGTTCTCAGGTGCTTTTTTGATGCCTTAAAACTGCCACGGTGCCCGCCAAGAAACTGGAGGACATCTATGTCGACAATTCAAATCACACACTTAACCTTTGCCTACCCTGGGCAAGATAACTTATTTACCAATCAAAATTTAACCTTTGATAGCAGCTGGAAGCTCGGCTTGACTGGTCGTAACGGACGTGGAAAGACCACTCTGCTCAACTTAATTCGCGGCAAGCTTAGCGGCCAAGGCACGATTGTCATGCCGCTTACACCGCTGTATTTTCCACAATCTGTTGCAGATTCTACCCAACCTGCTTGGATCGTGGCCACCGAAGCCAGCACAGCAGAATTGTGGGAAATTCAAAGGGAACTATCCCTGATGCACACTGACGACGACCTGCTTTACCGACCCTTCGAAAGTCTGTCTGGCGGCGAGCAAACGAAAGTCCTGCTTGCCGCTACCTTTGCTAGTCAGACGGGTTTCCCACTGCTGGACGAACCAACAAATCATCTGGACGTCACTGGTCGTCAGCAAATTGCTGATTACCTCCACCATGCGCAGCAAGGATTCATCGTCATTTCACATGACCGTCACTTTCTGGATGTGGCTACAGACCACACACTGACAATTGAGAAGCAGCAGTTAGTGCTGACACAGGGAAATTATTCCGCGTATGAACACGCCAAACAGCTCAAAGACCAGTCAGAATTCGCTGAGCAGGCTAAATTACGTCACGATATTGGCCGACTAAAACAAACAGCGGCTAATAAGCGTCAATGGAGTCAATCTCGTGAAGGTGACAAATACGGGAACCCGCATAAAAAGGGCAGCGGTGCCGTCTACGATACCGGCTTTATCGGTGCTCGGTCAGCACGAGTAATGCAAAAAGCCAAGAACCTGGAACATCGGATGGACAAGACCATCACCGATAAAGAAGCGTTACTGCAAAACGTCGAATTTATTGATCCATTGAAAATGAACTATCAGCCTGATCACCACGAAACTTTACTTCGTCTGAGAAACGTTCAGCTCAGCTACAATCATCGGCCACTGTTCTCAAAGCCCGTCAGTTTTGAACTCAACCGTGGTGATCGACTAGCGCTGGTTGGCCCCAATGGCAGCGGTAAGTCGTCACTGATTGCCGCCATTCTAGGGATCTTCAGAGGAGATGTGACCGGTGAAATCCAACTCACTGAAACTGCTCGTCGCAGCCTAGTCCGCCAGCACTATCCTGACAATCTAGGAACGCTGACTGAATTTGCCGAAAAACGTGGGCTGAGTTATCAAGATTTATTGAATAACCTGAAAAAATTAGGCATGCCCCGCAGCAACTTTAAAACCCCGATTCAGCAACTATCGGCGGGTCAGCAAAAGAAGGTTGAGCTAGCCGCCAGCTTAGCCACTCCTACCAGCCTGTACCTGTGGGATGAACCCGTGAACTACCTGGATATTTTCAACCAAGAACAGCTCAGCACGCTCATCCAAACCGTTCAGCCAACAATGCTGGTAACTGAACATGATCAGGATTTCATTCAGGCTATCAGCACCAAAATCGTGACCCTTTAATCATGTTGCAGGCTTGCCTGAAAACAGATATACTGGGGAAAATTATCTGGAAGTGACAGCATGGCAAAATATGACACATTAGACGAGTACATGGCTTCAATCACGAAACCCGAAAACGCGCAACAACTCAGTTCAACGCTAGACTGGATCAGCACCCAATATCCGCAGCTTGAATTACGGCTTGCTTGGAATCAGCCTATGTTCACCGATCACGACACATTTATCATCGGCTTTTCTGCGGCCACCAAAGACTTTGCGGTGGCTGTAGAAGCGCCTGTTTTCGAAAAACATTTACCCCAGATTACTGCTTTAGGCTACCGGGCGACCAAGCGCCAGTTCCACGTTGCCTGGGGAACTGAGATTGATGAGTCGTTGCTTCATCATTTAATTGACGATGCCATTGCTCTCAAGAAGAATGTGACCACTTTTTGGTTGCCTAAAGACAAGTAAAAACCTAGTACTCAGTCAGATTGGCTGATTACTAGGTTTTTTGATTGGATCAAAACTCACTTAGCTCGGGTAACGCGCTCAACAATTCCGATTAAAAATGCCCTCACTCTTAACCGATCCCGCTGGTTGGACAAGTCAGCCTGAGCTAAAACGCCAAACGTGCCATCAAGCAAAAAAGCGCTTAGCAGCATCGGGTCGTGGGCCTTTCTAATTTTATAGATAATTGGCGTTGCTGATTGGTCTTCCGCCGTAATATGGTTCATTAGCCAGGTTTGCAGTAATTTTTGAATTTCTGCATAATGCCGATTACACGGATTGACTCTCAAATGAGATAACACATCATAATTATCCATGAAAAAGTCAGCAATTTTCGCAGCGGTAGGTACCTTCCCGCCAGCGCTTTGCCAGTCTTCCAATAATTTATCGAGGACTGCTTGCGTTAGTTCAATTTTGTCGTGAAAATAACGGTAAAAGGTACTACGCTTAATAAATGCTGCTTCACAAATTTGAGTAACTTCAATGTTTTCAATCCGGTGAGTTTTTAATAAGGTCAGCATCGCACTCGTAATCTGGTTACGAGTGCGTAAGCGTGCATATGAGACCATTATTGAACCCCCCTTGGGTAAAATAAAACCTTAAACTCCGATAATTAAATTTTATAACAAGCTATGTATGGCTGTAAACGTATATGCTCTCGAAATGACTATTATATTGGCACATAAGTAATGATGTGCCGTCAAAACACACATCAAATAGCATATGTTCCTTTTATGAAAAAATATAAACATGGTTAAAACTAGGTTCCCACAACCTTTACACAAGTTTTACACATTTCAAACATTCGCTTTACAACCGCCCCGTAAAATTAACGGAAATGGCATGTTATAACGGAGGATGTTTGTTATCGTGATTGAAATATTTAAAGCTATTATTCTTGGAATTATCGAAGGAGTCACAGAATTTTTACCAATTAGTTCTACGGGACACCTCTATTTGGCGAATGAATTTGTCAAACTCAAGGAATCAACAGCCTTCATTAATATGTTTATGGTTGTCATACAATTAGGGGCCATTATGGCAGTAATCGTGCTGTATTTCAATAAATTGAACCCTTGGGCAACAGCTAAAAACCGGTTGGAGCGCCGCCAAACATGGGCGTTATGGGGTAAGGTCATTGTAGCTGTCCTACCATCTGTCATCATTGGCCTGCCACTGAACGACTGGATGGATGCACACTTGACCAGCTGGCAAGTGATCTCTGCCACTCTGATCATCTACGGGGTCCTATTTATCCTGATTGAAAACTGGAATCACCACCGCACGCCAGTCCGCACTGACTTGAACCAGCTACCGATAAAAACCGCGCTTGTGATTGGCCTCTTCCAAGTCTTGTCGTTGATTCCAGGGACTTCTCGGTCTGGCGCAACCATCCTTGGTGCCATATTGCTGGGTACCTCGAGATTCGTAGCGACCGAATTTTCCTTCTTTTTGGCGATTCCAACCATGTTTGGCGCATCACTGCTAAAGATCACCAAGTATCTGGTTCATGGCAACACTTTTACAGGTGCCCAATCAATGGTGCTATTGACCGGTGTAATCGTCTCGTTCCTAGTAGCTTATCTAGCAATCAAATTTCTGCTAGATTACATCAAGCGAAACGACTTTAAAGCTTTTGGCTGGTATCGGATTATCTTAGGATTCATCGTCATCGCTTATTTTAACTTTCTTAGCTAGTGTGCCAAATAAGCTTGTGCACAATTGATTTTACGTCCCCATCAGCGTACACTACAAGCTAAAGGAAGTGTTGTGAGATGAACGAGATTACAGTTACACCTGCAGTCGTTGACATTTTAAAACAAAAACAATTAGCTGATAAAACGTTGCTGCTGATTACTGACGATGCTGGCGGCAAGTATTCGCTCCAGGGTGGCGCTTGTAGTATTGGCACGAAGTTCACCATCGTGGTGTTAGATCAACCAGATGATGAGTACAACGTCGCACTCAAAAATAATGCTGACTTGTCCCTCTACACCTCAGATTACGACGTCTATTTTCTGGGACAGGGGTTAAAGCTGGATGTTCAAAAATCGATGATTAAGTTAACTAATAATGGTCAACTACTCGATAATAATGTGCAAATTGCCGATGGAAAAGCTATTCTAGCAGCCTTTCAACAGGGTGTTTTTGCTAATAGTGGTAATTGCTAAAGTTGTGACACAACTCGGTAGATTCCAGAATTTAACACAAATCATGCCTACCCTGGCGAACTTCGTCGGGATAGGCATGATTTGCGTTATATGGTCGGAATCCAAAGTGCCTTACCAATATAGACTTACGGCACACTCGTTTTCCATTTATTTAACTGCAGCAATACCTTGTTTCAAACGGTTCAGCCCATCCATCAAGCGTTCTTTAGGACAAGCCACGTTCATGCGGAGAAATTCACGGCCATCGCCACCGTATACCGTCCCATCTGAAAGATACAGACCGGTTTCTTTTCGAATAAATTGTTCCAGCTTGTCTGACGGCATGCCAACTTCACTCGTATCTAGCCAAATCAGATAAGTCGCGTCCCCTGCCACAGTCTTCACACCGGGGATGCTCTCTGCCACAAACTTAGCGACGGTCTGCTTGTTATCTTCGACGTAGGCGCGTAACTCATGGACCCATTGATGTCCTTGAGTGTAAGCGGCAATCGTTGCTGGCACAGCGAATGAATTAGGCTCCGCTAACTCATCCGTATTTAGCCCACGATTAACCACCGCACGTAATGCCTCATTGGGAATAATCACCGTCGCAGCATGCAAGGCAGCAACGTTAAAGGTCTTACTTGGCGAAACCGTAGTCACACTATTCTGCGCGTTAGTTTGGTTCACGGAAGCAAACGGAACATACCCCTTATCCGGCGCGGTAATATCGCCGTGAATCTCATCGGATAAGACCACCACATGGTGTTTAGCCGCCAGTTCGCCGATACGGGCTAAGGCCTCCGCTGACCAGATCATCCCAACTGGGTTATGGGGATTACATAAAATCATCATGGTCGTCAACGGTTCCGCCATTTTAGCTTCTAAGTCTTCCCAGTCAATGTGGTACGTATCTTGGTCATCCAAGACGAGATCACTGGAAAGCACGTGGCGTCCGTTGTTCAAAATCGAATTATAGAAAATGTTATAGACGGGCGCTTGAATCAAGACGTTGTCACCAACGTTGGTCAACCGTCTCACGCTGGACGAAATCGTCGGCACAACTCCAGTCGCAAAAATCATCCAGTCGGTCTCAGGCCGCCAGTCATGCTCCTGTTCATACCACGACTGCACTGCATCAAAGTAGGCTTGTGGTACTTCTTCATAACCAAAAATCCCATTATCAGCTTTTTCTTGAATCGCCGACACAATTGCGGGTAAGGTCCGAAAGTCCATATCCGCCACCCACATGGGCAGTTCGTTATCTTTAACGTCCCACTTCACGGAGTTGGTATGTCGCCGATCAATTAATTCTGAAAAGTTTGTCATGCCGTTTTCCTCCTCACATTGATTTTAATAGCCGACTTGTCAATGTCTGGATCATCCATAATCACTTCACCAATAGCCGGTGCGTTAATCACGCCGTTAACGGGATTCTTCACACTATCGATGGTCGTAATGATATCGGCGTTAATATACGTGCAGTATTCGAAGGCCAAATCGGTATTGACGAGTGAACAGTTCTCAAGTGTTAGATCATCCACGTAACACAGCCCTTGATCACTTTCAATCCAACAGTTCACAAAACGAATGTGTTTCGAGTTCCAAGCCAAATATTCGCCAACAAAGGTGGAATCGTAAACCGTTACGTTGTCGCAGTTCCAAAACGCATCGTGGGTTTCAAAGGTTGAATCATGAACTTCGATGTTTTTGCTGCCGTCAAAGGCATAGTTGCCGCTCAACTTAAGGTGGTCAACCACCACGTTCTCGCAATTCTTGCCAAAGTAATCACCCGTGGCGGTAATGTTATCCAGCTTAACGTCATTGCACCACCATAGCGTTTCGGCAGCGTTACTCATGGTAATATTGGACAACTCCGCGTGGTCAATGTGCCGGAACGTCTTAGTCGCTTCAATCATCACGTTATCCATCTTTAGATTTTTGGTATACCAGATCCCTGCGTGGGCTTCCAGCTTCAGCGTACTGCGTGAAACATTAATATCATCCGCATACCACAATGGGTATTTCCACTTAAAAATATTGTGTTCGATATTCAGATGTTTCCCGTGTTTCAGTGGCGATTCGCCATTTTGAAACGTACTGTTTCTTATGTTGAGGTCGTGAGCCTTAAACAATGCTCGTTCGCCTTCAAAGACTCGCTGATTAATTTCTTTCACAATCGTTACCTTCTCAATTTATTTCGTATAGTATATTTTAGTTTTAATTCTCGAAGTTGTCTAATCAACATCAAGCTGTCTTAATCATACAACCTTAGAGTAGGTTTAACGCAAGTGAATTTATAGTGAAAACGATAAAAAGTTCAACAACTGCCAACACACGCCAATGACAGTTATCGAACTTATTTAAGGCTATTTATTCTTTGTCAAAGCATTCACCAGAAAACTCATGCTTTCGTGATAAATGCTAGGATGATTCCGTGCCAGCCGTGACAGCAGGCGGTCTGCAATACTGTAGTAATACCGCCGTTTAGGATGGCGTTCGGTGGCAGCACGGTAAAAGACTTTTGCCAGGTCTTTAGCCGTAGCTTCTGAGGTGTTCAGCATTCCACCCAGCAACTTTCGGGTGGCGTCAGTCAAGGTGGTGTACGGTGAATCTGGTTTTAAATTGTCACTGACGTTATCCATGGCAATGTCCAACCAGGATGATTCCGTGCCACCTGGCGCAACGATCACCGAACGCAAGCCAAACTGACGAATTTCGGTGTCCAACACATCAGACCAGACGTTTAATCCGCGCTTCGTCACGTAATACCAACCGCCCAGTGGTGAATAGACGTCACCGCCAATTGAAGAATTGTTGACGATTCGGCCGGAGCCTTGTTGGCGCATTTGCGGCAGCACTAATTTTGTCAGTTCAGAGGCACCGACTAGATTAGTCTCCAGTTGCTTGTGAACCTTCTCCACGCTGACTTCTTCCAACGGTCCAAATTCACCATAACCAGCGTTGTTTAACAAAACATCTACCCGCAAACCATCGGCTAAGGCATCTTTGACGAATTGCAGTCGTGAATCGGCATCCGTCACATCCAAGTACAGGGGATGAATAACCGAACCCGTGGGAATTTTCTCAACTCGTCTTGCACCGGCATAAACTTCCCAGCCATGTTGCGCAAATAGTTGTGTGGCTGCATAACCCATACCGCTTGATGCACCCGTTATCAAAATCACTCGTTCTGCCATCTTTACGTCCCCTTTTCAGCGTCATTGGACTTACCGTTAAAGCCACTTTAAGCCGAAACGGGTTGAATTACAAGCAATGTTCTAACCGAAAAGATGATCCGTAAATTCATAACTATCACAAATTTTTAAGATTACACTTTCTTCTACTAATGCCTTAATCCTGATACATCAGCGTTTTAAAAAAATTCAAAAAGCCTGTTTACAATTTATGAAAAGATGGTAAGATACTGATTAGAGATTAAAAGACGTAGGAAAGACAAGTAAGACTAATCGAACTGTCAGTGAGTTGGGAGCGAGTGCGAACCCAATCAGTAATCGATTTTTCTGAATAACACTTTCTTAGTTGCGAGCTGAACCACTTAGCAGTAAGCTTCGCCGTTACCGAAACGTTACCATCGGAGCGTATGTTAGTACGCGTATTGAGGTGGCTTATCTATGGATAGGCAACTTGGGTGGTACCGCGAAATGAAGTCTTTCGTCCCTTGGTTAAGGGATAAAAGGCTTCTTTTTTTATTCCAAATCTATTTTAGAGGAGCGAGTACCTTGCATTTAACTATTCCAAAGTCATACGAACCAAAATTGAGTGTCCGCGAAACACAGACCGCTATCCGTTACATTCGGGAAACCTTTCAAGATGAATTCCGTAAAGAATTGAACCTGTCACGGGTTTCAACCCCAATGTTTGTTGAAAAGAAAACCGGTTTAAACGATAACTTGAACGGCGTTGAAACACCTGTCTCATTTACCATGAAGGACATGGGCGACGAACAAATCGAAATCGTCCACTCACTGGCTAAATGGAAGCGAGTTGCTTTGAAGCGTTATGGTTTCCCACTTCACGAAGGTCTTTACACCAACATGAACGCCATCCGTAAAGACGAAGACCTGGACAACTTCCATTCCGCTTACGTGGACCAATGGGACTGGGAAAAGGTCATCACTAAAGAAGAACGGACGATCGATACGTTGAAGAAGACGGTTCGTCAGATCTTCAAAGTCATCAAGCACATGGAACATGAAGTTTGGTACAAATTCCCAGAATCCGTTTATCACTTACCTGATGAAATTCACTTTGTTACCACTCAGGAATTGGAAGATCGTTGGCCAGATAAGACACCGATGGAGCGTGAAGATCTGATTGCTAAAGAACTTCGGTGCGTCTTCATCATGAAGATTGGTGGCGCTTTGAAGAGTGGTAAAAAGCATGATGGCCGGGCACCTGACTATGATGACTGGGAATTAAACGGCGATATCATCTTCTGGTACGAACCACTAGACCAAAAGATTGAAATCTCCAGCATGGGTATTCGGGTCGATGCCGAATCCATGAAGAAGCAACTAAAGATCGCTGGCGCCGAGGATCGTTTGAAGTTACCATATCACCAAATGGTCTTAAACGAAGAAGTCCCATACACGATCGGTGGCGGGATCGGCCAATCGCGGCTGTGCATGCTGCTGTTGGGTAAGGCTCACGTTGGTGAAGTGCAAGCATCTCTCTGGCCTCAAGATATGATTGATAAGTGTGAAGAAGCGGGGATTCATTTGTTATAGAGTGCGGAAGCAAGCGGTTAGAGAGCGGAGCCTAAGCTGATTGCGGTAAAAATCCCGGGTTTGGATTTATACCGTAATTGGCTTAGGTGCAGCTCTCTGCTTGCTGCAGCACGTTTCGGCTATGTAGCATTAGAGTGTGGAAGCAAGCGCTTAGAGACTGGAGCCTAAGGCGCTTTCGACAAAAATCCCGGTCTTGGATTTATGTCGGAAGTGCCTTAGGTGCAAGTCTCTGCTTGCTGGAGCACGTTTGAGTGCGGAAGCAAGCGCCTAGAGAGCGGAGTGTAAGGCGGGAAAGGCAAAAATCCCGAACTTGGATTTATTTCGGAAGTGCCTTAGGTGCAAGTCTCTGCTTGCTGGAGCACGTTTCAGCCATATAAAATCAAAACAGTGTCAGCAAAACGGTACCCTCAAGGTAGAAGCTAAGCCTTGAGGGTATCTTTTTACTCAGTGCTAATTTCCCGTTCCGCCAACCCAATTCCTCGAAGTGGGGTCGCTCCGAAGCTAGCACCTGCGCTGCGATCTTCTCCGTCTCCCGTAGTCGTAACCGAGCAAAGAACACTCGCTAACGACTACTCGCACCACGAGAAATTGGTTTGGCTCCACTCCCCTAGCTACTAGATGCTTACCTGCCCTGATTTAAAAGTTTGCATCACCAACTAAAGACCCCGGAATGACAACAGTTTGTCCGCAAAATGTAAAATTTACCAACGTTTTCACATGATATAATGAATCAAAAGAGGTGAAAAAACATGTCCATATCCAAAACGACAATCATACTTGCAATCGCGGCGCTTAGCGTCTTTGGCACCAACCAATATGTACATGGCAAAGCGGTCAGTCATCCGCATCGAACGGTGGTCAATCCAGATACATATGGCAATAACGACGGTGGTTTTGCCACCAACTGGTATCGGCTGAGGCACGCGACCAACGTGACGGTCACCTATTCATCAACCGCTAACTCCAACGCGGTCAGAAAACACTTGGAATTACCAAAGGGAACAATTATTGGTGCGCAGCGTTACCACCAGCAAGTGGCGCCTAAAAACGTTGCCTACACCTCCGGCTATATGACACCTAATCTCAGCTATCATTTAAAATCACATTTAGTTAATTCAAAAGTCTACGGTTTCGGAGCCGTTTCGTTTAAATTACCCGCCAAAAAAGTCCAGCAAATTGTCCGTCCCGCTTATGGGCTGCCTTACGGGAGCGGGACTTTATATTCCGGCGGCGTGGGTGCCATCAAGAGCCTCAACCGCAACGTGGATGCCATTAAGATATCGTCTGACGGCTACATTGAAACTTATCGTAATGAGCCTAAAAAGTACCCGTCATTTCTGGGAACGCTTGAGAGCCACTATCAGTCCAAGCCGAATGATTCGCAGCGAATCGTTCTTTCTGAAAAAACTGGTGACACGGTTCACCTGTACTACACGCACCACTTAGCTGGTGTCAATGATAAACGGGTGCACCACTCCGGTGACAAACAGTATCGGTTGACCATTACCAACCGGCACACACCTTATCAATACAACGATTCAGCTTACTCAAGCGGTAAGACGATCGCCAGCATCTATTCCGTAGATGGCAGCAACTACTTTACCATTATCGGTTCTGGACGGGAATAACTCAGAATAATTGTATTACCTAAAAATAGCGTCTGATATCAGTCCATCAACTGGTATCAAACGCTATTTTCATTTAAATAATTCACTGTTCTCGATTCGGTGATAAATCTCGTCCCGTACTTTCCGAAACGCCCGGAGCTTATCGGCATCACTGCCGGTAGCCTGTGCCGGATCCGGTAACGGCCAATGAACACGCTGAACCTGCGGCGGTGTCACCGGGCATCTATCACGGGCATCACCGCATAGCGTCACTACTACATCGCAGCTATTCAGGTAGTCAAGGTCAATGAGTTTAGAATACTGCTTTGAAATGTCGATACCGACCTCACCCATCACTTGAACCGCCATGGGATTCAGCCCGTGGGTTTCAACGCCCGCGCTTTGAACTTCCCACTGAGAGCCAAGTAACGTTCGCGCAAAGCCCTCCGCCATCTGGCTGCGACAAGAATTGCCGGTACATAGAAAGTAAACTCGTTTCATTGATCTCACCACCCTACTGTTCTATCTTCCCACAAATTATACCGAGAATCCTGGCAGAGTGCTAGTCTTTATCCTTGGGCTGATAAGCGTTGATCAAAATGCACCACTTAAAGATGTTGACGAAAACAGCGTTGGCATCATTCTTACTAAACCAGCAAATTAGAATATTTTGGATAATACGAAAACGTTCTGGCATGATTGTCGAAACGCTTTTTAACCTACTTCATATTCAAATATAAATTCTTTGATTGATCACCATAACTATACAAGGCAACAGAAAGCCTTGTATTCCCAAGCCGTGATGTCTGATGCTTAGTATGAGCTAGCAATTGAAACCCTTCAGACTTGCCTGGAGCCAGACCAGCTTCGCTAAACAGGACAGGACTCTTGCTAGTGCCTTTAGAGAAGTTAACGTCAAAGGTAGCTCGTGTGTACGACCTAGTTGCTCCTATTACTACACCCAAAATGTCGTTCTGGGTATATACTGGCGTAACATCCTCGTCTTCATCATAATCTGCGATATAATTCCGCCAATAAGCATTATCTGGTGAATTAGAATAGTTATATACCCGACCTGTTAGTTTAACCCAAGTCTGATAACGGGACACCTTCGGCGATACATGGAAAACGTAAGCATGGTAGAAAACAACCTTCCCAATTCTAGTCTCGGGAATGTAAGTAGTCTTCTTTGTTGCAGGATCATACCGAAAGTTAGTTGTATTGTAATAAGTCTTATTTAACGTGTATTTCTGGTAGCTAATTACTTTATGATGATAGGTTTTTGTCCCATTGTTGCCAAAATACGTAAATGAACTGGCATGAGCATCAACTGTTGAAGCAGCTGCTAAACCAAGTGTCATTGCAAATGCAGCAACGCAGATTTTTAACCATTTTTTCATTATCTTTATCTCCCCTTTATTGTGTTCTTCAACTTGATTATAGCATGCTGGTTAATTGAGAATAACAATATGCTTAGACCTGTTATTGAATCTTAAATTGAACGTAATTTTTCGGCACTAGTCGATTTAGGACCATAAAGAATCAATAAAATTCTACTTACTTAAATTGTTATAAGAATATGGATAGATTATAATTAAGTCGCTTTTAAGGGAGGACTACAAAATGAAATTAATCAAAAAACTCGGCTTATCATTAGTCATCGGCGGTGGCTTATTATTTGGCTTACCTGTAAATCAGACAACTGCCCATGCCAGCACTCACCTACGCTATTATGAAAACATTCCTAACCAGACAGTCTCAGTAACCAACAGCAACGCCAACGTATACAATAATGGTCATTTATCACGCAGAGTGGGTACTATGCGTAGCTATGGTACTAAAGTTGAAGCATACTATGCTGCTCACGTCACCAAAAACGGTAAAGCGTCAGTCTACTATAAATTCCGTGCTGGTAATCGCACTGGCTGGGTATGGCATGGTTACTTAAAGCCTTCAAAGCCATCGAATAGTAGTGAAAACTATCGGCAAGAAACGTTAGCCTTATTCCCTGGTGCTATTCCGGATCCAGCTCTACAAAAAGTAGCCAATACTGCTTCAAAGCTAATTACCAGCGACAGTTACGAATATTTCAAGTACCAACTACCAAGTGATGAAAAGACTAATTTTATTCTGTTAACAACTACTGGTGATGGATCACTAGATTCAACATTTAGGAACGGCAAGATATCCTACAACCAATATGCCACCCAGAATATGAACAAGACATTATCAGATCCTACTGAACCCTTTATACCTCATAATGAACACCTGACCGTAAACAGTTTTTCGGGCTGGAAAATCGCTATTTCGAAAGGATCAACACGATATCCATATGCTATGTTCGTACTACTGACCAAGTAAATACAAGAAGAGGAAGCCTCCTTTAATTGAGAGACTTCCTCTTCTACTACTGGGTTAATTATTCCCAATGAGTCTTAATTAACTGTATTAAAAGGAGAATATAGCTTATGAAAAAAGCTCTCGACGTCACAAGATACCTAAAGGAGCACAACAACGATGATACTGGAATATCAAAAAATGATTTGCAGCATCTTTCTAAAGTCAATAACGTTTCTTCGGAGAAAATCAAGCTTGAACTAAATCGTCAATTAAATTGGTTTCGGAATTTCAGCAACACAAATCCGCTTGATTATGGCGAAATTCTCACGACTGTCTTGAAAACTAACGGAGATCAAATGGTGATGAAATCAAACCCAAAAACCTTATTTGACATCATGACACCGTTTAATGTTGAAAAATATACTGATGTTACAAATCCACTATCAGATCAGGAATCGCTTTTAACTAATTACCATGGTGTGCTTACTACGGATACTGAGATTGCTAGCTTTCATTTATTTAATTCCTCAGAGGAGAATATTCCTATAGAGATTAATCTGACAGCGGATCAATATGATTATTCAATTGGTGACAACACACTAAAAACTGAAGAAGCTGTTACCTGGTTTGACCAGTATAGTCGCTGGCTTATCGGGTTCCCAATTAAATGAGGTATGTAATTGGTTAGAATACACAACGTTTTAAGATTTTTTTGATTTTGGGGCGTCTATTTGTCTTTTAATGTCGGGTTAATTTCCACCAAGATAGTTTTCAGTTGCTCTATCACATCTGACGGCTTTGGTCGAACTTCACAAACAAGTGGTTACCACGGTAAAACAATCAACGACTTTTCGGGATGGAAAATTGCTGTTGGTAAAGCTCCAGGCGTTTCAAGTTTGAAGTACTCAGGATTGGTATTTTTACTGAAACCCAACAACTAAAAAATCTGCACTGCTCTGTTTCTGGAATAATATAATTAACACAAAGAAGGCAGTTTGACCAACGCAAAAGATATGCAGGCTCTGGTGAGAAATATATATCGATAACTCAAAAAAGTCCTCAGCACATGCTGAGGACTTTTACTGTCTATAATTCACCGTTTTCCGTCCATTCATATTGAACGTTGTCGGGATCTTTTTCAGGATCATAATCAACATCTAGGTCGTAGCCCTTAAAGAACCAGAGGTCGTCTTCTTCGATATAGAATATGACCCCGTCCTTTTCTACTTTGACACCAAAGTTATGTGGCTGCAATTCTCTCGCTAAAGCAATTGAAAAGCCGTGATGAACTTTCGTGCGGCCATATAATTTACCATAAAAACGAATCGCTGCGCTTTGGTCCGGACCAACGTTCATTTCGTCTTCGAACCATTTTACTGCAGCATCGCTGATTTGTAGTTTCATTGAGATATCCTCCTTGGATAACCTGTTAAATGCATTTGATGTTCGTGTTATTCACACGTCAAGGATAATATACCATACCCACTCAGCAGTGTTAAAAAATATACTTGTGTTTTATTTAATTTGTGCACAATTTATATCTTCAATAACTTTTAAGCAACCGGTACCAAGTGAATATGAGCGTGGAACACTTTTTGAAAGGCTGCTTTACCAACGTGACTGAACACTTGATATCCACGAGGGTGATACTGTTTATCCAAGTAAGCTTTTGCTTGATCCATCAAATCAGTCATGGCAATCTGAACGTCTCGTGGCGCATCAAAGAACGTAACGAAATGTTCTTTAGGCACGATTAAAAAATGACCCGGTGCTACCGGATGGATATCAAAAAAGCCCTTGGCCAGGTCGTTCTCTAAAACAGCCGGCTTATTGCAAAAGACGCAGTTTTCATCAATCATTGATACAATCATTCCCCACCTGAATTATTCACCTTCCATTGTAACACCAAGTTAGCTTTAATTTTCCTGAGTTAGATTAGTTGTAAAAGCGCTTTCATTAACGTACAATCTAAGAGTGTTGTAATTTAAAACCTTTAGGAGGATCATTAATCATGACAAAAGTTGCAATGGTTACAGGCGCCGCACAGGGTATTGGTGCTGAAGTGAGCTTACATTTAGCAAAAGCAGGCTTCGATATTGCTGTAGCTGATTTACCGGCACAAGAAGAGAAGGCAAAATCAGTTATTTCAGATGTTGAAGCTGCTGGTCAAAAAGCAATTTTCGTTCCAGTCGACGTAACGGATCAGGAAGCTGTCTCAAAGGCAGTTGATCAAGCTGCTACCCAGTTAAATGGCTTTGATGTCATGGTTAATAACGCCGGGGTTGCTAAAGTTGATAAGTTTGAAGATATCAAACCAGCTGACCTGGAATTCAGCTACAAGATCAACGTCTTCGGCGTGATTTATGGGATTCAGGCAGCTGCTAAAAAGTTCAAGGAATTGAACGTCCCCGGCCGGATCATTAACGCTTCTTCCATTGCTGGGATGCACGCTTTCCCTGTTTGGGCAACCTATTCTTCAACTAAGGCAGCTGTGATCAGCATCACTCAAGCAGCCGCTCTAGAGTTTGCCCCTGCTCACATTAACGTGAACGCCTACGCACCAGGTGTCGTTGGTACCACTGGCATGTGGGATGAAATCGATGCTAAGATGTCAGAAATTAATGGCAAGCCGTTGGGACAAAACAAGAAGGACTACGTGGGGACCATTCCGCTAGGCCGGACGGTTGAGCCAAATGATATTGCCAACATGGTCACCTTCTTAGCCAGTCCAGAAGCTGAATTCATCACTGGTCAAACTTACGCTGTTGACGGTGGTGGCCTGCTTTAGAATAATTTGTTAAATAAGCAATAAAAAGAGGCGTACCGAGAAATGATTTCTCGGTACGCCTCTTTAGATTCTACTGAAACTCATTTTAACATTAGTAAGCAACGACTCTGTATGTGGCACGTACGTTAACGGTAGCACCATTATCGTTGGTAGTCGTTGCAGTGTCAGATGCACTGACGAACTGGTAGCTAGAACCAGAGTTGCTGATCAGGTTGGTCAAGTTAGCGTCCTGGATGATGTTTTGAACATCCTGAGCGGAAATCGTGTCACCAGCCTTAACCTGGAAGGCAGCCTTAGCACCCGAAGCGTCCAGCAGAGTTTGGTCAGCACTCTTCAAAGTGATTGCGTTACCCTGTTGGTCAACCAAGTTAACCTTAATGGCCTTAGTGGTGTCAGTGGCAGCAGCCTTAACGTAGTAAACCAGGGTGTCGCCGTCCTTAGCAACTGCAGCGTTGTCCCTGTTAGCTAAGGAAGCAGAACCGCCGTTGTTGTTGTCGTAAGGAACGTAGCCTGAAGGCACGCCGTTGACGATGCTGTTCAAGTTAGCCGTGGTCGTAACATTGGTGTAGGTCGCACTCTTGTCGAATGGTACGGAACCAGTGCCGACTTCTTTGCCAGTATCCTTATCAACGTAGCTGATCTTTACTTGGTTACCTTCTGGTACTTTGAGACCTAAGTTATAGATCCAGCCAGTGATGGATGGGTTCTGCTCATCCTTAACCTGGTAGTATACCCAGCCTTCACGGGTCTTAGTTTCAGCACCCGTAATGGTGAAGGTGTCTGTCGTATTGAACCCAGTGATCTTGTGAGCCTTGTATTGAGCGTACTTTGGATTATTCCAAAGAGTCCAATACGATGGCCGAGTCATGGTGTAGCCCGTAGTTACGGCAGGCATTGTAGCTGAACTGGTCGTTTGAGTGGAGGCAACCCCGCCACCAAACTGAGTCTTGTCTTTACCACCATAAATCCAGCCACGGTATCTGCCATCGAAGGAGACTACCTTGTAGTAAACCGAGCCACGGTTAGTAGTGGCAATTGAATAAGCACGGAAGTAATCATTTGACCTTGAAGAATTACCTAATCTGCCCATAGTTGAAGTTGACGCAACAACACGTGCACCAGCAGCGGTCCCGGCCTTAGTATACAAAGCATGGGTTCCATTTGGCACAACGTTACGGGTTTCTGGGGCCGTAGTAAGATACGAAGAGCTAGTAATATAAGCATATGATTTAGCATTAGCAGTTGTCGTCGCTAAGCCAGCTGCGCCAAGCATTGAAACAGCGGCTAAACCAACATACAAAGACTTTTTCAAACTAGATTTCATAAGCAATACACTCCTTTATAATTGAATCAATCCCTACTGCTAATCCCCTGATTAGCTACCTCTATTTTACCATGTAAACCGCTTTCATAAGTTAAGCTATTGTTAAGATTTGTTGATGACATTAACAAACGTGACATGAGATTGAAATACAGTCTTATTTCAGCAAATAATGCTGCCTCAATTGGGCAATATTGGACTTTGATAACCCCAGTCCCTTGGTCAAATAACCCTGGATAGACCCGTATCTTTTATCCGCAGCGTGATAGGCAGCATCCAGATAACTGCGCTTAACGATCAACGTGGCTTTTTTTCGGGCAAGGGCCTGTTTTGAAGCACCTTGATGTTTTAGGGCTGACAGCTGACCGTTGATTGATGCCTTATTATAGGTGTTCGAGGCTAAATAATCCTGATAGATCGTCTTTTGGGGAACACCCAGCGCAGTCAGGACCAACGCTGTTCCAAATCCCGTTCGGTCCTTGCCTTCGCTGCAGTGCCACAAAGTAGCCCGATTGCCGGGTGCCTTTAACAGTTGTAGAAATAACTGCCGGTAAGCGTGCCGGGCTTGAGCCGTAGTCACAAACGACTGATACATCTTCACCATTGATTTCGTGCCGCTGACTGCTGCCACGCGGTTAACGCTGACCATGGTTTTGTCAGAAACCACCGGCTCCTTCAAAAGCTGCACCCCTGGAATTTTGGCATCTGGCGTACGCGCTATGACGGCTGGCGTACGCAGATCAACAACCGTTTGAAGGTGATATCGGTGTTCCAGCAACTGCTTATCCTTATGGGTCAAGCTTGCTAGTTTGGCTGAACGCAGCAGTAATCGCGGTTTGACCTTCTGTTTGGTTGACGTCTGATAGCCGCCAAGGTCTCGGACGTTACGAGCGCCCTGCAATTTAATTTGATGGCTGGCCTGCACGGTCTCTACCGATGAAAAAGGCTGCGGAGTTGGTATTCCCATGCCAAGTGCTAAGCCAAGCACAGCCAGCAGCCCGATCATTAATTTTTTGATACTTCTCATGATTTACCCCTGTATTTTCAATAATCCCGAATTGTAAAAAAAATTGGATTTCATCTGATATTATGCCACTCTTGGGGTGGTACATTCACGTTTTAAGCTTTCACCTATTTTTCTCTCTATTACATTCTCACCGCATCCGCCTGAGAATTCTCATACCATTGAACCGTTGGTTAGTGTAAAATTGTACAGACATAAAATTTTTACAAAGAATGTTTTACATATGAATCGTCAACGTGCCTTTTGGTTAATGTTTCTGGTCACAGCTTCGTGGGGGGCATCCTATATGTGGATGAAAATTGCGCTCATCAGTGTTGCACCCCTGTTTCTGGTTGGCCTGCGCTTTACCGTGGCGTTTCTTGCCACACTCATTATTTTCGCGAGAATATTAAAACGCCCATCCCGCGGCGAAGCACTAGCCAGTTTTATCTTGGGAACACTTCTGTTTTGTGCTTTCACCTTTGTGATGATCAGCCTGCGGCACACGGCCGCTTCCACTGCCGGCTTTCTGCTGAGTACTACTACCGTCTTCGTGGCGATCTTTGAAGCCGTGCTCAAAAAGCGGTTTCCCCGCTTAAGTACGATCATTACCACCGTTCTGGTGGTTCTGGGATTATACTTACTTGTCGCTAACGGGGCCGGACTAAAGTTGGACTTCAACGCTTTGCTGTGCGTGATTTGTGCAGCAATCTATGCCGTTTATATCATGGCTTCTGACATTCTGGCAAAAAGGCAGCTCGTCACCTTTAGTGTCAGTATCTGGCAACTGGGAGTCGCCGGCGCGGAAGGCCTACTATTCGGTGGCTTCATGAACGGTATCACACTACCGCAATCCGCTTCTCAGTGGGGCACCGTTTTAGCCCTTGGTTTGATCTGCAGTGCCTTTGGCTTTGTGGCGCAAACTCAGGTTCAAAACTACTTGGCACCAAATACCGTCAGTTTGATCTATTCCTTGGAACCAATTTTCTCCGCCATTTTTGCTTACTTCACCCTTGGCGAAATCTTATCATCTCAACAGTACCTAGGTGCTGCCATCATGTTTCTCAGCGTGGTAGCTTCAGAAATCGTGAAGGCCCATTCGCCGCAGTCAGATAGCTAATTTAATCACGTAAAAGTGCCAGTTCATTATTGAACTGACACTTTTATTCTCTAGTTCTCTTTTAGTGCTTCTACCATATCCACGTGCTTGAGTTTCTGGTGTGTCACCCACATGACAATCAATGTAAAGGCCACCATTAACAGCGTGGCCACGACGTACCCTGGCCAGCGAATGATCACCGGGAACACGACCTGAGAAGTGGTTGCCTGGTTCAGAATAAAACTCAGTAGCCCCCAACCAGCGCCATAACCCAAGATGATACCGAAGACCGTCAGCAAAATATTCTCCCGCGACACATACATGGTCACTTCATTATCAAAGAAACCCAGTACTTTCACAGTGGACAGCTCGCGGATCCGCTCCGAAATATTGATATTCGTCAGGTTATACAGAACGACAAACGACAAAACACCTGATAGTAAAATCATAATCAAAACGATCACGTTCATGGAACTGCTCATGGTTTTGATGGTAGTTTTTTGATCTGACGCAAAGCTGGTGCCAAGTGCCCCACCATGTTTCAGCAGTTGCCGTGCCAGCTGATTTTGCTGCTGACTAGACTGGCCGGTTAACTTGACGAACAGCGTATTCACTGTCGGTTTCTGATTAAACGCGTTGCGATAGGCCGCGGGACTCATGTATGCGAATACCCCCATATAATTAGGTGTCACTGCCGTTACCTTTAAATTGGCATGCTGCCCATTTGAAGCAGTGAAGCTTACCTGATCACCTGCTTTGACACCTAACTGGGAAGCAATTTTCTTGCAGATCACCACCCCGTTTGGATTTAGGGAATGACTCAGCGTGACGTATTTTTTGAACTGCTGCTGATTCTTTGGTGTCACCAGATTAACGTCGCCGATTTGATCAGCATTAGCTTTCACCTTACCAGTGGTTAAATTGACTTTGCTGGCGCCACGATAATGGTCTGATTGATTCAGTACCTGCATTGTCTTTTGACTCTGATCATCATGAGCCAGCGACACGGTAGCTGAATAGTGGAAAATCTGGCCATACTGCTGCGTTGCAGTGGAACTGATCGAGTCATTCAGACCAAATCCGGTCAAAATCAGCGCGGTTCCGCCAGCAATCCCAATAATCGTCATCCACATCCGGCTTTTATACCGAAACAGATTCCGGTAAGACACCTTTTGATTAAAGCTCAACCGACGCCACAATGGTGCAATCCGTTCCATTAAAATGCGTTTTGCGGACTTCGGTGCCCGTGGCCGCATTAAGTCGGCGGGCTTTTCAGCTAACTCGCGCCGCACTACAATCACCGCAGCGCCTACCGTGGCTAACAGTGAAAAGGCCACTGCCAGTGCGATAACCGCCCACATCATCGGCACCGAAGTGTTTAACGGAATGGTCATGTGGTACATCGAAATCACTAACCGCGGTAACGTAACGTTACCAATTGCGCTGCCCAGAATGGCACCAATCAAGCCGGCCATTAAAGCATAGCTCAAATAGTTTCGGGCAATTGTCCACTTGGTATACCCCAGTGCTTTGAACGTCCCAATTTGCCGCCGGGCTTCCTCCACCATCCTTGTGATCGTAGTAAACGTGATCAGCGCCGCAATGAGGAAGAAGAAAACCGGAAAAACGTTGGCAATGGCGGCAATTCGATCCGAAGTATCACCAAACGACGTAAACCCAGGCAAGTCCTCGCGGGTCTGCCAGGTATAGGTAGTTCGGGTCTTGGCGGTAGCCTGTTGCAACGCTATGTTGAGCTTCTTTTGATTTTCAATTAGAGCTTTTTGTTGCTGCTGAAGCGTCCTTGAATTTCCGGTGACTTGTTTCATCTGTGCTAACTGCTTGCTAGCCTGAGTTAATTTTTGCTGCCGCGGCGCAAAGACCTGCTTCACGTTAGCTGATAGCTGCTGATTGCGCTCCTTCGCTCTTGGTTTGAAGGCTATTTTCAGTGCCCGCACTTTCTTAGCCACCGCATTCTGATAGTCATGATTAAATGAGCTCATATCCTGCAATGATCTAAACCGAACGGATAGCATTGTCGCCGCGGGAAGCTTCAGCTGTTGCGGCTGCAAGTACGCAAAGTAGCGCACCGTCCCGTCACCAACGTTAGCCGAGCCGCGGGTGCTGTAGTCAATGTAGCGCGGTGAGTCAGCGAAACCGACGATTTGATAGGTTCTTTGCTTAAGGTTCGCCTGTTTGTTAAATCGATACGTATCACCTAGTCGATAACCATAGTCCTGCTTGGCCCGTTCATCCAGCACGATTTGATCCGCACCATGAGGCAAATGACCGCTGCGTATCTTCAGTTGATTCTGCTTTAAACTTTGCTGATAACCATAAAGAGCCACCACATCCTCATTCTTGCCACCGGTAACGTATTTGAACTTACTGATTTCCGCCCGCGCGCCGTTTACCTTCTCGGCCGTTGTAACGTCTTTTGGGGTAAAACCAGTGGTAGAAAATAACTGAACATCGCTTAAATGCTGCGTCTTCACCGTGGTATCCAAGGAGTCATTCAGACTGGGGCCAGCGGCTTTAACTCCCACGAAGATCAGCGCCCCTAAAAGGATGATCAGAATAATCGCGATAAACCGCCCTTTGTTGGCAGCAATCTCCCGCCACATATTTTTTGTCATTGGCTTCATGTCAATCACCACTCAATCTGCTCAACGGGAACTGGCGCTGGATTATCTTCTACGGAGCGCACCTGGGCATCATTGATGTGAATCACCCGGTCAGCCATTTTCGCAATCGCCGCGTTATGGGTAATGATGACCACGGTTTTGTCGTCGCGCTGACTGGCCGTTTGAAGCAGACTCAAAACTTGCTTACCGGTCTGATAGTCCAGTGCACCAGTGGGTTCATCGCACAATAATAGTTTGGGATTCTTAGCTAATGCCCGGGCAATGGCCACTCGCTGCTGCTCCCCACCGGAGAGTTGGGAAGGAAAGTTATCTAGCCGATTACCCAATCCCACTTCGCGAAGAGTTTCTTCCGCATCTAAAGCGTCGTCCACAATTGAATTAGCCAGCTCCACGTTTTCCTTGGTCGTCAGATTCGGTATCAGGTTATAAAATTGAAAAACAAACCCAACATCGCTACGACGGTATGCTGTTAACTGACGATCATTGAATTTAGCAATGTCCACGCCGTCAATCAACACTGAGCCGCTAGTGGGTGTATCCATGCCGCCTAAAATATTCAGTACCGTTGATTTACCGGCACCACTAGGGCCTAAGATCACCGTTAACTGCCCTTGCTCACAGGTAAAGTTCAATTGGTTGTTGGCGATAATTTTAGTTTCGCCCATTTGATAAATTTTCGATTCGTTTTGCACTTCGATGTAACTCATACGCAGCCACCCCATTTAATTCTTCTACTATTGAGTATCTCTTGACTGGAGTAAAAATTCAAGTTGGATTTTTACGAAAAAAAAGCACCGACCCATTTCTGAGTCGGTGCTTTTTCAAATGTTCATGTGATCTGTTGAAGAAATTACTTCTTCAATGGAGTCCATTGCCATTTAGTGAATTCTTCAATATCGCGACCTTCATCACGAGTAACCTTGAAGTGTTTTGCTAAGATGTCATCCATCTTCTTGTCGAAGGCTTTACCGGCGGCTGCGTCGATAACACCCTTTTCAATCAATGTGTTAACAGCATCTTTAGCTTGGTTGAAACGATCAAGTTCAGAGTATACACGCATGTCGTAAGCAGTGGTGATGTCACCATCTTCACGATAACCATGGACGTGTAAGCCTAAGTGTTGACGTTCGTAGAAGATTGATTCGATCAAATCTTCGTAACCGTGGAAGCCAAAGACAACTGGAGTGCCTGATTGACCGAATAATGAACTGAACTTGTCATCTGATAATGCACGTTCTGCGTTCAGAGGGCCGTTCTTCTTTTGAAGACGTCCAAGTTCAACAACGTTGACATAACGCATCTTAACTGATGGGAATGCATCGTTGATCAAGTCAATAGCAGCTAAGGTTTCGATTGTTGGTTCAACACCAGCTGAAGCAAAGACGATATCAGCATCTTCACCTTCAGCAACAGTTGAAGCCCAATCAATAGCCTTGATACCTTCCGTAGCTAATTCTTCAGCTTCATCGATTGAGAACCATTGTTGACGAGGTTGCTTAGAAGCAACAATGTGGTTAACCTTTTGACGGTCACGGAAGGCACGGTCAAAGACAGCTAACAACGTGTTACCATCGGCTGGAAGATATTGACGGATAAAGTCAGACTTCTTTTCAGCCAAGTGGGTAAGCATACCTGGGTCTTGGTGGGTATAACCGTTGTGATCTTGTTGGAACACAGTTGAAGTTGAGATCAAGTTCAATGATGGGTAATCGTTACGCCATGGTTCTGCAGCTGCTTGGCGGATCCACTTGAAGTGTTGAGTCGTCATTGAGTCAACTACTCGCAAGAATGATTCGTAAGAAGCGAAGATCCCTTGACGACCAGTCAAAGTGTAACCTTCAAGCCAACCTTCAGCTTGGTGTTCTGACAATTGAGCATCTAAGATACGGCCTTCTGGGGCTTCGTATTGGTCATTAGGTTCCTTGACCTTGCTCATCCATTGACGGTTAGTCATCTTGAACATATCCCAGAGACGGTTTGACATGGTTTCGTCAGGGCCGAATACACGGAATGATGTTGGGTTCTTAGTAGCAACGCCAGCAAAGAATGAAGAAAGAACGTTCATATCCATGTTACGGTTGCCATCTGGTAATTGAGTACCGCGGTTGTTTTCGTTGATGTCGTTAGCTAAGCTCTTCCAGTCAGGTAAGTCAAGCATAGCAGGCTTTTCGCCACGACGACGGCCACCATTAGCAATTGGGTTGGCTGCCATCCGCTTGTCGCCCTTAGGAGCAAAGTCAGCAACTTCGGCCTTCAATGAACCATCAGTGTTGAATAATTCTTCTGGCTTGTATGAGTTCATCCAAGCTTCGAATTCTGGTAATTCAGCAAGGTTCTTTTGGCTCAAACCAAGTGGAACTTGGTGAGCACGGAATGAGTTTTCGATTGGTTCGCCAGCTGGGTTGTGTGTAGGACCGCCCCAACCTTTAGGCAAACGAGCGATAACAACAGGCCAAGCTGGAATAGTACCATCTTCGTACTTGCCGTTTTCGCGAGCATCTTTTTGGATTTGTTGGATATCAGCAATAGCTTGATCAAATAACTTAGCAGCTTTTTCGTGGTAAGTCATGTAATCATGGATATCATCGTTTTCAAGGAAACGAGGTGACCAGCCAAGACCTTCGAAGAACTTAGCGATGTTTTCGTCGCTCATCCGACTGAAGAGAGTTGGGTTGGAAATCTTGAAGCCGTTTAAGTCAAGAATTGGTAAAACGGCACCATCGTTCTTAGGGTTCAAGAACTTGATTGAGTTCCAAGCAGTCATAGCAGGACCGGTTTCAACTTCACCATCACCAACAACAGTAAAGGCGATTTGGTCTGGGTTATCCAGAACGGCACCAGTTGCGTGTGAAAGTGAGTAACCAAGTTCGCCACCTTCATGAAGTGAGCCAGGAGTTTGAGCAGTCATGTGGGAACCAATTCCACCTGGGAATGAGAACCGCTTGTAAAGACGTGACATACCTTCAAGGTCCTGAGTAATTTCTGGGTAGGCGTCGGTGTAAGTACCGTCCAAGTATGAGTTAGTAACCATAACTTGGCCACCATGACCGGGACCACCAATATAGAACATGTTCAAACCGTACTTGTTGATCAAACGGTTGGCATGGGCATACAGGAACGTTTGTCCTGAAATAGTACCCCAGTGACCAATTGGCTTAACTTTTACGTCGTCCGCTTGGATTGGTGTGTTAGTAACTGAGAACAATGGGTTGTTCTTCAGGAAGATCATCCCACCTGAAAGATAGGTTGTAGCGCGCCACCAGGCGTCAACTTTTTCCAAGTATGACTTGGAATCATAATCTACTGCCATGAAATTATACACTCCTTCATTTAAATAGCTTTACTTCTGACAACTAACGATAAATCGTTATGGTCTTTTGCTTAGTTAATAATACCAATTTTCAACAAAAAGTCAACAACTTTTTAAATTGATACGGTCCAATTGTTAAAAATGGAATATCGCTCGCATTTTCATGTTCAGCAAAAGTTTGAAACCACCCCGCTATATCGTGCTTAAATCATACTATGGATGGAAGAAATGTGATAGTTAATTTTCAATTAATTCACGAAATATTTTTGCAGGTGAGTTTCACTCATTTTAACTATCTTTTTGCGACAATAACTGATTGAGCCGACGAACCTTCGCTTTGGCAATCTGCATGGAGATAAACCACGTAATGACGTAAATAATCACAAATTCAATGGTGTAACTAATCAAATAGTTTTGGACTGGAAACCAATCTGCAATAATGGCTAAAGGTGTAAAGCACGCATAGGTGATAACGAAGTGCACCACTGTTTGTCGGGTGATGCTCCACTGGCTTCTCTCGAAAATTAAATAACTGGCAACATCGAAAACGATACCTATCAGTGCCCACAGTCCGGCTGAGGCAAGGGTCGCCATCAAATTATTGCTGAACCGATCAACAAACGCTGGTGTTGAGGGCATGAATATCGTGGTTTGATTCAGCAGTGAAAAAACTAACGCTATGATAAAGCCGATGGTGACACCAACTATTGCGCCTGAGATGACACGTACAATGATTTTCATTTCAAGAAGGCCTCCTTAATTTGTTTAACGTAGCGTCTGGACGTATAGGTACTGGCGCCTGTAGTCAAGTTAATCTGATAACTGCCGCTACTAGTTAACGAGAATGACTGAATCGCTGATTGGTTGATAATTTCCGCATTGGAAACAGAAATAAATGTTGACCCCGCAAGCTGGTTTCTTAACTCATACATCCGTTGACGTACCCGGTAAGTTCCCGTCGTGGTTTCGCAAACCACGTGCTTATCTTTGGTGTAAAACCGAATGATCTGATAGAACGGCACGACAATTTGGCGGTTATCTTGATAGCCGATGATGGTCATCTTATTGACCAACCGATCGATTTCAATCGATAGCTGAATTAATTCCTGACTCTCCTTTTGTGCGTTGATACTAATTGATGGTGTGACAAATTTCTTAGCTAGATTGAACATGATTTCCACTTTATCCCCCTCCTTTCAAAATCAGTCTATCCGCATTCTCTTGTAATAGCTAGTTAGCTAGAATAACCGGTCTATTTTGCTCGATAAGTGGTCAAAAAAAGGCCGCAAGTGATTACCTGCGACCTTTGAATTCAACTTTAGTCTAATAGTGATACGAGCCGTCCGCTTTCACGGAAACGGTTTGCTGCCCTTTATGCAGATACGTTTTATGATGTGTCATGATCATCGCTGATTTCAGTTTTGAACCCGTAACGTTCCATAGCAGAACGGATTGCGTCTTACCATTTACCTTGTGAGTGGTCTTGCGAAAATACATGTAGTCCGACTTACTCCAGCCATGGATCGCCTGGTTTTTGTTTTTGGCAAGCTTTTCAGCAGTACCAATGTTGATTCGATACCAGCCATGAACTTTGCTGATTTTAGGCAGGTAGCCAAAGTTGCCTGTGCCTACGGGAAAGGATCCCCAGAAAAGCTTGTGCGTTGTAAAGTTAACTTCCTGTCCTGCCGATTTCCCCTGGTAATGCCCAGTTGTCCAGTACCACGTGCCACGAACGGACTTGGCCGTTGTCCCGTAGCTGCTTGCATTGGCAGCCACACCAGTTATCGCAAAGCTGCCGATCGTTATTGCGGCAGTAAGTAGCCATCTTTTCATCAACAATCACCTCATTTAAAATTTAATATACACACTTATAATTTCCTGTGCAAGTTCTTTACAGCCCTATTAAGTGATGGCTTGGATGAATTCAATCTTAAACGCTAAGATGGGAAGCTACTCAGATTGTACTGCACAAAAAAATCCCCGTAAATCCAATTACGAGGATACCTATTTAATCGTCATTTTCCACAGTAATCACCCTACCCGACTGAGCATCGAGCTTCACTTGAGTTTCCTGTCCCTGGTGTTCAAACTGGATCTCCCAGTGTGTCTGTTCGCTTTCCTTGTCAAGTGAGGCCTCCGTCGCTGTTTGGCCCTTTGCTTTTGGCTGGGCGATGTTCACCGCACGGGTCAAACCAATCAGGTTATTCAGATCCAGCGCTTCCTGGCGCTTCACACCGTTAGCTTCATCCGCATCCAACCGTTCACTGGTCTTAGAAATAACTTTACCAGTATTCGCATCTAGTTTAAGGGTGTACTCGCGGCTGTCATCAGCGCCCTCCACTTCATAGCGAAACTGCCCAAGCTCTTGTTCAACGGACAGATCAGTAATCTCAGAATTGGCAAAAGTTTTCTGATACGTTTTGATAGCTGTTCCTACTGAAACTTTCACTTGGCTCACATCTTTCTGAGCAGTTGTCTGCTTGACGCTTTGTGAGCTGCTACTAGAAGCAGTAGAAGAAGACGCACTATCTTGACTAGACTTTGAGCCATTGTTGGACCCGCATCCCACCAGCATTAGTGAGGCAAAGGAAACTGCGAGAATAACTTTAAGGTTCATCGGTAACATCCTTCCTATGGTATGGCAAAATGATTATCGGCTGACTTCATTACACATATACTCGTACAATATTAGTTTATCGATAGATTAGTTAAAATTCAATCAATACACTTCGCAACTTCCACTCCAACCAAAATCAGACGAATAGCTGTCCTTGTCTCAATTTGTCTTTGAGCGAGCGACTTAGTGGTACAGCCGACTTGATTGTTTTAAAATGACGGCAACTTAAAGCTCATTTCTACCGTCATTTACAAGGAGGTACTCACCATGTTTAACTGGGAAACATTCGAACCTGCAGAATATCAGCGTTCAGCAACACCAACGCTGGTTGAATTAACCACTCGCAGTTACATTACCGCTGAAGGACGGGCACAAACTCACACAACTGATGATACGTTCGTTCTCTTGGCTGAAGCAGTTCATAAGATAGCCGCCATTATCGCCGACAGCCGAAATATTGGGATTGAAGTGACTGGCTTTAAGGAATATCGTCCGTATCCAATTCAAGCGGTTTGGACCGAGGGTGGCACCGACGAGGCCTTTAAGATTTGGCTCAAACAACCGTTGTTCATCCACCAAGAAACCTTTGAAGCGGCAAAGAAATACGCTAATTTAGAGCCAACACTGTCGGACCAAATTCACTTTGAACAATTAGCCGAGGGAACCGAGATTCAAGCAACTGCCCATGGTGAAATCGGTCCAAAGGCCAAGACGTTACGCACACTCAATGCTGCTATCGAGGAAAAGGGTTATCAACGCACTAATCTGGACACTTACCGTGAACTGTATCTTGATGGTCTACCATTTTCCGAAAAAACTGACACCTTATTCCGGTTACAGATTGATCCATCCGTGGGCAATCCGGAAGCTAGTGTGCGAAACTGAGTTTGACTTCAAGTGAATCATTTTCCCAAAACGGACAACACTATATTCTAAAAGTGTTGTCTGTTTTATTATAAAAATATCTTATAGTAATTATAACAAATTAATTAGCGTTCTGCTAGGAAATACTGAGCATCACTTGTTATGATGGAATCATAAAGAAAGGTGGTGATAATTTGCAAACCTTAACTAAAACGGGGCTTGCGATCCTGGTCATTCTCGCAATACCGTTGTCTTTAGGCTTGATGCTTTACAACTGGTCCGTGATTGGTGAACCGTTGAATTTAAGCTTCCTAGAGTCTGGCGCGCTACAAACGGTCAGCCAAAACTACCTCTTCTGGGGTGGCCTTGTCCTCACCGTAATTTTGATTGGTCTCCTCTTCGCCATTATGGCTTGGCCCAAGTCATTTCTGTTATACCGCACACGCCATAATAATGGCCAACTACGGGTAACTCGAAAGGCGATCGATAACTTCACCCTTTCCTCACTACGCCAGGAACCATTCATTAGCGATCCAAAAGTTACCACCAAGCTTTCAAGAAAGCGACTCAAAATCAAAATTCATGGGACACTTCGTTCATCGCCTAACGCTGCCTTGCAATCGAAACAGTTTACCGAAAAATTAGAACGAGATCTCAAGCAGCTGCTGGGCATTGACCACGATCGAAAAATCGATATCCATTTAACGAATTTCAAGCGTAACCGTCAGTCTAATCACCCCCGCGTTGTTTGAAGGAGGCGTTGCTCGTGCCCGAGTTACTCAAGTATTATCGCTGGCCCATCATCGGTGGCGTCACTGGATTGGTGCTAGCACTGCTGTTACTGACGATTGGTTTTTGGAAAACACTGATTTTGTTCATTCTGGTTGGGCTTGGCATCGCCGCTGGGCTTTACCTGTCACAAACCGGTCTGTTAGATGATTATTTCAAGTAGCCCGACGTTAAAGGAGGACTTTAAATGCCAACCACAACACTCAACAAACCCGAATCAATGAACACAAAGCCTGAAATCAAAGGTGAATTAACCTACGAAGACAAGGTATTGCAAAAGATCGTCGGCCTCTGCCTAGAGGATATCAAGGGCTTGCTCAATGTCGATGGTGGTTTCTTCGCTAACGTAGCGGACAAATTAGTCAATACCAACGACGTCACATCTGGCGTTGATGTGGAAGTCGGGAAAAAACAAGTTGCCGTTGATTTGAATATCGTTGCTGAATACGGTATCGATATTCCTAATCTGTACGATCAAATCAAACGGAAGATTGTTGAAAATGTCGACGAATTGACAGGCCTGGACGTGATTGAAGTTAACGTCACCGTCACTGATGTGAAAACACATGCTGAATACGAACGTGACTCTGTTTCTGTACAGGACAAAGTTGGCGAACTTAGCAATAAGACCAAACATGCGGTGGGCAAAGGTGCTCAAAAGACCAAGTCAGCGGTTTCTACTGGCGTTGATAAGGTTACCCCGGATAACGAGCCGTCGCGGGTTCAGTAATCTCATTTACACAGGACAACGCTCTCTGGTGGGTAGCGTTGTCCTGTTTGTTTGTGGATAATCTTACTTTTAGCTTCACTTTCAACATGTTATAATTACCGTATAAAAAGAAGCCCCATTGGTGTGGGACTTCCTTGTAGAACCGTTATTGACGGTGGCATGATGATTAATAAAAACCATTCCGACCTGTCAAAGTCGTTAGGAACGGTTTTTTATTTTAGCCTCTTCTTAAGTTTTCTCACTGCATCAATTAGCTTGATTACAGCATAGACTAGCACGGTAACCGCTAAAATCAATCCCGTAAACTTACCAAATGACCTAAAAATCGTCCAGACTGCATTCCTGCAATCTGGACGATTTTAATTTTGTCTGTTTTTTTTCAATTAACGTTCACGCCGCTTACGTTCAACTCCAAATGCACCAAGGATTGTCGCCATCAACAGGCCTAACAAACCAAGTTGCGATTGCTGTTCATCCGTTTGCGGAAGTGTCTCTGCGGATTTAGAAGTTGCATTCGTGGCTTGACCGGACGCACTAACCGCAGTCAGTCCTGTTTCGCCACTATTATCAACCCTACCATTAGCTTGTTCACCATTAGTAGTTACCTCTTCAGGTGAAGTTGTCTTTTCACCGGTTACCACATTATTATCTGGTTCCCCTGGGACGACTTCTGGTTGTTGCGGTGTCGTTGGATTCTCTGTTGGGGTGGTCGGATTATTTGGATTTGATGGATCAGACGGATTCGTTGGATTTGACGGATCAGTTGGACCCGTTGGATCAGTCGGATTCGATGGTCCCGTTGTCTTATCGTAGAAGACAGTGATGGTGGTGTTTTCGCTGTCACCACTGACCGTTGCCGCATCAACATCCTGACTCGCTGGTCCGTACCCCTGTGCCGAAAGATCCGGCGATTTCACAGCTGTCCAGCCACCATCGGTTAATTGCCAGTCACCCGGCACAACTTCGCCGGTCTCCGGATCGATAACACTGGTCTGCGTCACGACGGCTTGTTGGGTAACGGATGGTGCAATCATTTCATTGGTTGCTCTATCTCGATATTCAATCGTTCGGGTCACAGTATTGCTCTTCACCCAGATACCGGGTCCCGGCTGGCCAGCGCCCAAGCTAATCAGGCCGGCCTTAGTTCCTTCAGTAACGTCCAATCCGTTGGCAGCAACCGAGAAACTCATGTAGGCAACCTGATCTTTCTCAGCTGAAAGTGACATTTTCACTGGTACCTTCAGCTGTGGCGTGTCAGCGGTGGATAAGTAACTGTCCCCGTCATACGAGAGCTTGAACCCGACCACTTGACTGAAATCATTCACAGCCGGGGCATCAACGTAGGTGTCCGGTGCAGATGCCAGTGCGTACTGAACGGTTGCCAAGCCTTGCCAAGCATCTGGCAACACCACTGGTCCAGTCATCGTAACGGCAGTGGTTGTCCCTCGAGGTTGATCCGGATCCATCACAGCAGTATCATCCACAGTTGGCAGTGTCCCGACAATGGTAACATTCGTTAAACCACCATCTGAATTAGGCGTGAAGGAAAGCCCGTATTGCGCGTCCTGACCAATTTCAGTGGTGACCACCGTACCTGTTTGACCAGCATTATTAGTAGCTGTGGCGGTGACGTGAATTTGGTTTGAATCCGTATCTAACAGTAATCGCTGCTGTAATACAAAGACGTTTGCCGTATCAGGATTACCGTCAATATCACTGGTGTCCGGTGCCATTTGAACTGCAGAATTACTGTCCGGATCTAGGTTAGCTGGGGCAACCGTATCCTTTTCAGTCACGGTCGAGTAGATGGCTGGCGTCACCGATTGTAACTTCAATTCAGGCGCGATGTTGACGGCTAAATCAAGTTTATTTTGATCATTCGGTGCTAAGCTGGTAGCTGCCCAATTAATGGTCAGCATGGTCCCATTGTCGACTTGTTCAGCGGTGACGTTGCTGTCCGTACCGGTATAAGTCATGCCCTTTGGCAAGAAGACATAAGATTTCAAACCGCTGAAATCTTGAACGGAGGCTTGGTTATTTTCTACCATGACTTGCAAGGTATTATCACCGGAAGTCGCTAACCCATTCTTTTGATTCAGCAAGTTCAAACTCTCGTTAAGCACTCGTGGCATGTTCTCAGCTGGAGCAACGATTTCTGCCGTTTGTGGGGCCATGTATTGGTTATACAGTGCTCGCTTATCAAGCTCTGAGCCTTCTGGTACCAAGTACCCACGCTCATCATACAGATGAACGTCAGTACCCGTTCGCCAACTTGGCGTAATCACGTTATTTTCATCAATGTGTCCCTGAACGATAGCACCATCTTTGGAGTAGATCACGTCTTCCCAATCGTCACCATCAAACCCGGCAATTTCAACGGTGAAGTCGTTTGATACCTTCCCATAATAGCCGGCTTTGGGCGACATCTTAAAGTACGTGTTAGTTTGTAAGCCTTGTGGATGAACTTTATAAACAAATTGGATTTGTGCCACACCACGATTATTGTCCACGTATTGAGACATATCAACGTCCCCGTTAGTTGTTGTCAGGTCAGTTATAATTGGGGTGGCTTCAAAATTAGTTTCGTCTTGATAACGAACATAAACGTCCGCTACCGGCTGTTCAACCAGTGGAACTTCAATGCCATATGCCGATTGTTCAACAATTCTGACGTACGATTTTGGCGTGGTGACTGCCATTAAATCAACGTTTAAATGAGGATCAACATTATACGTTGCAATGTACTTGGTGATGGAATATTTACCACGTTTGCCAAAATCAGTATCCAGGTAATCAAAATCTTCAGAACCGGTTTGCATTAAGAACGCTAATGTCGCATTGGGGTAAACGGTGGGGTCGATGTTGGCAAAGTGCTCATTTAGATTACCCTCACCATCCGCTGGTCCCCAGTTATACTGAGCCCACGCTGAGCCATCCGTTGGTGTAATCGGCGTCTTGTCATTAGCTGATACTTGAATCGTGCTACTGGCAATTTTAGAGGTCGTATTCTCACCATTGATTGAAACTGCGTTGACCTGGCTCTGCGTTGTGAGTTTCGTCAGTGCTTTTGTATCCTTGTTGATCCGTAGCACAATGTTGAAATAGGCGTTAAATAAATTGTCAGTGGCAGCCAGTTGGTCTTCGAGACTTGGGGCTGTCATGTTAAAGGTGAGCAGCGTTTTGCCGCCGGAAGTTTGAATCACCGGTGTCACCGTCGAGTTGTCTACTCCTACGAAAGTTAATCCATCTGGAATCATGTATTTTAGACTCGTGGTTGAACCGGGTTCGAAATAAGCCTGTCCTAAGGTGCTCTTGGGTGCCGAAATCCCTACCCGATAAACCAGTAGATCTCCAGGTAGTCCGGTTAACATCTTCGTATTGATGGTTGAGTTGCCATTCTCATCCACCAAGATGTTGCCATCTTCATCCTGAGCCAACGTCCCAATCATCCGGTTGGTTACCCCGTATTGTGCTGATGATTTCACAGTGACACTTTTTGCTTCAGTTTTAGCCAATTGAGTGTCACCGTCAAGATACTGCGCTGCCATCGTAATTTTCGTTCCATTGATGATTGCCTGATCCGCAGTTTGGAAGATAAAGTTTTTAGAAACTGACAACCCGTTGATTGGGGTCTTAAACACATAAATTAGCTGGGTGCCATCTTCACTAAGTGTTGGTGCAACGCCGTCAATGGTCAAATCAAGATCATTACTGGTCTTAAAGTTCTGGGGCAAATCAATCACTAGGTGCTGTTCATTGGTGGTTTCATCAATGCCATTAACTTCTAATTTCAAATTAAAGCTGGCTGACTCTCCCGCCTGTATTTCATCGTCTTGAGCAGTTAAATCTAGTTTTGCGCTCAGAGCAACCGCTTTAACGGCAGCTTTTCGTTGAGTTGCCATTTTAACATCTGGTGTCTGATCCGTTGTTGCTGAGGACTGCTGCAGGCTGACCTTGTCCGTCGCGTTCTCATTGATTTGTTGTGTCGAAGCATCGTTATCTGCCGTGGAATCGATAGTCTGGGTATCAGGAGTAGCCTGTTGTTGCTGGGGCGCATCCGTTTGTGAAGATGCAACCTCTTCAGTCGCCGTTTCCTGAGTATTATCCTCACTGACTTGGTCAGAGTTTCCCTCGTTTATACTTGAAGCTTGACTGGTCGTAGTCGCCTTCAAAGCGACTGAACTGTTGCTGGTACTAACCGTATCAGCTGCTTTCGTTGTCTGTGCATCAGTTGTGTCTGCCTGCCCGTCGCTTGCGTTTGCTTGCCTAGTACCTACCAACATAAAACCGCTTAAAACCGCACTGGAAATTAGGATCTGCTTGATAATCTTCGGCTGGTTCATGGAATACTCCCCCTATTGATATATGCTATTCTCAACCGCGACATACATAAAAAACTAATACTTCCAAAATCAAATTTAGTTTACCCTATCCTTCACAAAATCACTACCAATATGACTCATGAAAAATGAGTTCATTTTAATGTTAAAAAAAGAAGCTCAGAGCCCCCATATCGGGGTCTTCGCTTCCTCTTAAGTTTGATATCAGATTTTAAATTCCAAGGTAAAACTTAGCAAACAATGCCGTGGCTACGGCGCCAAAGAATGGTGCGATCCCTGGTACCAGCAAGCCATATTGCCAATCACTTTCAGCCTTGTTCTGGATCGGCAAAATAGCGTGCGCAATCCGTGGACCAAGGTCCCGGGCTTGGTTCATGGCAAAGCCAGTAGGGCCACCAAGACCCATACCAATCGCCCAGACTAGCAGACCAACACCGATTGGAACAACTTCTGGTGAGTTAGCTCGAGAAATCGCTAAGATTGAAGTGAGAAAGATGAACGTGTCGATAAATTCAACAAAGAAATTCCGAGGTAAATTCCGAACTGCCGGTGACGTTGAGAAAATATTCCGAATAGTCACTGGGTCAATCTTGTCGTAAGATTTCTTAAACGAATCTGCATACATCACGTACACGACCACTGCTCCAACAATCCCGCCTGCAATTTGAAAAATAGAAGTTTCGATAAATGTGATAAAGTTCATTTTGCCTAATAAAAACATGCAGAAGGCCATTGCTGGGTTGATGGTGACGTTCCCAAAAATGAATAAAGCAATTGAAATGCCAAATGCCCATGTGGTGATTGCGAATAGGTGACCTGAACCGTGATACTTTGTATCGTGTAAAACTGTGCCAGCGTGGACACCCACTCCGAATAAAATCATTAGTGCTGTGCCCATAAACTCTGCCATTAATTGATGCATCTCTCTTATGCCATCCCATTCTTATAGTTAATTTGTTTGTGACAACCTACTTTTATCAAAAAAATACCCCTGAATTCGTTGACTGGCGAACTTCAGAGGTATTGCTAACTCTGTCGTTAATGATTACGCAACTGGATCTGATTCATTCAAAACGTGCTGAAACGAAACCATGTCTTTACTTGGATTTGCTTTAAACAACCCTTTGATATGAGTGTTTTCATCCGTAACAACCACCAGATACTCATTGGCGTCTTCTTTTGAACGCGTAAAGGTTTCGTATTCGCCTTTGAACCCGTTTTTCCTAAAAAGACCAATTATTTTTAACATTTCTCGTTGACTGACTTCGGTTTCGTTATTCAAATTTCTGTAACTCCCGTTCACTTATTTTCTTTTCCAACATTATCCTGTATTGACGCAATTTAGCGCAGAAAAATGATCACCCACGGGACAGACGAAACGCCCGTTAGTGACCACTTTTAGTGTTTTAAATTTTAGATAACTGAAACGTGTTCCAGCAGGCAGGCAGCTCCACCTAAGCAACTTCCAACATAAATCCAAAACCGGGATTTTTGCATCCTGCCGCATTGCCGAAACGTGTTGCGTAGACCAGACCGCTGCACGTAAGGCACTTGCAACACAAATCCAAAACCAGGATTTATGTCGCAAGTACCTTACGCTTCGCGATCTAAACGGTCTACTCCACACTCTAACCGAGTTTACTCTTACCCAACACCTTTAACTTCTCGTCGAAGTCATAGATAACTGGCTGGCCCGTCTTCATTTCCAAGTTAATGATATCTTCATCTGAGATACCTTCAATGTACTTGCTTAAGGCACGTAATGAGTTACCATGGGCTGCGATGATAACGTTCTTACCATCTAGCAACTTAGGTGCAACTTCATCTTCCCAGAAAGGCATAACCCGTTCCAAGGTAACCTTCAAGTTTTCGCCACCAGGTACGATGTTAGGGTCCAAGTTAGCATAACGACGATCGTTAGCTGCTGATCCTTCATCATCAGCACTCAGCAATGGAGGCAAAACATCGTATGAACGACGCCAGATGTGGACTTGTTCGTCACCGAACTTCTTAGCTGCTTCCGCCTTGTTTTGGCCTTGCAAAGCACCGTAATGACGTTCGTTTAAACGCCAAGTCTTGGTTTCTGGAATCCAGAGTTGGTCTGAGTATTCCAAAGCGTAGTGCAACGTCTTGATCGCACGAGTCAATACAGAAGTGTAAGCATAGTCGAATTCAATGCCTGCTTCCTTGATCAACTTACCAGCGTTGATAGCTTGCTTAACACCTTCATCACTAAGGTCAACGTCAACCCAACCAGTAAATTGGTTAGATAAGTTCCATTCACTTTGACCATGACGAATCAATACTAATTTAGCCATTAGTTAAATACCTCTTTCTTCTTTTAATTACCCAAACTATTTTACACCAAATCAACGGTAATTACAGTATCATTTCACGTTTCACAACAGGAAAGCGGGTTCATTCCTTAAATAGAGTGAACCCGCTGTTAAAGTTTATTAATTTTGATAATTGTTGATCAGTTTATGATTCGATTTCCAGAAACCAACCTTGGCGACCCCGACGATTTTACTCTTTGGTACGAAGCCATACATCCGACCGTCCTCAGAAACGCTCCGGTGGTCTCCCAGCACAAAGTAACAGTTCTTTGGTACTTTGTTAATCCGATTGTTACCAATTGCTAGGCTCCACTTGTTGCTCCAATCGTTTTGACGGGCAGCTGAAACTAAGTTAAACCCGTTTTTATAACCGGCAAGCGTTCCAGCCTGCTGCTGATACTTAGAAATGTAGTTTTGGGATTGATATTTGCCGTTAACGTACAGCTTACCAGTCTTACTGTAACGAATTGAATCGCCCGGCATACCAATAACTCGCTTCACGTAATTTTCCTTTGGCGCTGCGTTTGGATCAACTCCAGAAGCATCAAAAACGATTACTGAATTACGTTTAACTGTGGCTGTTTTAACTGCCACGATGTGCTGTCCATTTTTTAAATTAGGTTCCATTGACGCACCAGAAACGTTCACCGGTACTAACCAGAGGAAACGAATTCCGGCGGCCAACAAGAGCCCAACAATAACAGGTGCTATCCATGAGAGTGTCTTCTTCAAAATAAAACCTCCAGTTTGTTAATCAATCATGACGCCTTAGTCATCCGATTTCCGGCGCTGACGTCGTTCTTTAATTCTCTTTTTTAATTCCTCAGGGGCAATGTACAACCCATGCGCTTTTTTCACGCCCATGATGTCCAAGAAGAAGGTGAAGATTGGCACGCTGACGATTAATCCCCAGATGCCCCACATCGCTTCACCAGCCAATAATACCACGAATGTATAGAAGATTGGCAGCTCAGTTTTACTGGACATCAACTTTGGATTTAAGACGTAAGCTTCTAGTGCATGCACCACGAGTAATAAAATCAGAATTGTTGCGACATCCTTAACACCACCGACCGCATAGCCAAGGACACTTAACGGAATGGCTGAAATGATGACACCGGCAACGGGTACCAGACTTAATATGAAGATCATGATACCCACCGCCAGCAATTGTGGGATGTGCAAGAATGCCAACCCAATCGTGGTCACAGCCGTGTTGAACAGCGCGATTAAGAACTGAGCTTCCAGCACAACCCCGAAGGTATCCGCAAATTTATGCCCGAAGTAGGAAATATCCTGGAAGAACCAGCCGTAATCACTGCTTAAGAACAGCTTGGAGAAAGCATTCATCGGTTTTAACTCAATGGTATAAAAGAAACTCAAAATCATTGAGATCACTATCGTAACACCAAATGAACCGATGCTTGTAATGTAATCAACAACGACCTTTAGACTACCTCTCACTTGTGGTAACAGGTTAGATTTTCCCAGCCAATCTGAAACTAATTTAACGGTTTGGTTGGTATCGTTAGCCGAGTTTTGATAAAAGGTATAAATCGACTGGACCCCAGCAACCACCTGCGCCGTAATTTTGGGGATGTAAATGGTAATACCAAAATACAAGCCAATGATCAGCAACGCGAAAACCACCAGGACAATAATCTGATAAGGGATACGTACGTGACGCTGAATGCCTCTGATTAACCTAATGATTAAAAAAGTAAAAATAAACGTCAGCAAAATCTTACTCATTTCAGATCTCACGAGCCACAAAATGCTGATCAAAAGCCCTAAAACGACCCAGCGTCTTAAAACAACATTGTGAACAAACCGCTGATATAAACTCATAGTGTCCCTCCCCTCTTACAGATAAATGCAAATAGCCCTTGCTGCCACTCAAAGCCGTGGTCAAACAAGGACCATTGTGTTACTTATAAGTCTTTTGTGCGTATGATTTGAACGAAACGCCAGCCTTATTAGCAGCAATCAGTGCATTTCTGATATCTTGATCTGAGAAACTGCCTGGTGCTACCCCAATTGAGGATAGGGTTTTCCGAGCGCTGGCAATCTGACTAGCAGTAATGGTCTTGCCGTTAATCTCAGTTTGGGATTTCGATACGGCAAACTCATTAGAGCCCTTGTAGTTCTTAACAGCTTGTTTCTCAGCGTCAGTCAGACCGGTCGTGCTGCTTGAACTGTCGGCTGAACTATCAGTGGTTGCAGAGCTGTCGTTGCTTGAACTAGGCGTCCCGTCGCCACCGTTTTTGATTGCTTTATTATTAGCACTGCGTAATTCGACTGCTTTGTTATAGATATTGGTATAGTAAGGCTGCGTCGCCTCAGCATCCTTGAAGATTCGATCCAAAGTTGAGTTAGAGGCTGCGTACGATTGTGCTTGATTCTGGGTCAATGCTTGATCATAAACACTCTGGAAAGTCTCCGCTTTAAGTTGAACGGTCTTCAGTAATGTCAAAGCCGTTTTTGCACGGTTACGCAAAGTTGTGATCCCCGGTTTAGCGTTCTTCACCTTTGTATAATCCGACTTAGCGGTAGTAAATTCTTGATCAGACATTGCTGATTCTGCCGAGACAAAGTTCTGAGTCTGCGTCAGATAATTCTGCGCTTGCTGATCATTAGTCCGGTGGCGCAATGCTTCTTGGAAAGATGATTCGGCAACCGAATAATTCTCCTTGGTGACGGCCTTTTTACCAGTAGTCATCGCCGCCGTATAGGCTTTTTGTGTAATATGATGACTGGTAAATGTCACACCGCCAACAACAGCTATGACGACAACGGCCACAATGGCCCAGATCCACTTTTTCAATGTAATTCCTCCTGCTTTCGATATCTTATTTACCATTATAACATGTTGCCATTTCTGACGGCAGTAGTGATTGATAAGATTATCTAATTCTCAATTTGTGGTCCGAAATTAAAAAGCAGCTCAATCTTCAAAATGAGATTGAGCCGCCAGACTATTAAAATATTTAAATTTAACTTTACTCACAACACCACGGCCAGCAAGAACACACTAACTAGCCCAACCACCACAGACAACGCCATCGATCGCGTGAAATAAGCGATTAAACCAACGATGACTGAAGCAATGATTTCTGGCACGTGATGGATAATGTCAAATTGATACGTCGGACTGACAAAGACGTCCTTAACCACCAGCGCCGTGAAAAGCGAAACTGGGATGTACTTCATCCATTCGTTAAACCATTCCGGAATCTTACGCTGTGTAAAAATTTTAATTGGCAAGTATCGTGGCGCAAAAGCCACGAAGAAGCCCAAGATAATTAATAAGAGATGTTGCGCTGTATTCCAGTGATTTACTGCTGTCATATCTGTCCCCACTTAATTAATTCTCGTCCGACTCTTCTTCAACTGCAGCTTCCTTACTACCAGGACTGCTGACTTTGTACAGAAAGTGGCTGCCTGGTTTCTTGCTACGGAGATAATGCTCCAAAGCGAAGCCGATAAATGATGAAATCAAGGTTGAAATAACCAATCCTAACGTACTCTTAGTCAGTACGAGGAAGAACACCGCTAACGCCGCTGCAATCAAACCGACAAAGATGGTCAGTCGGTTTTTAACTTGCATGATGATCATGTAAAGGAATAGCGCCGTTAACGCGAAGTGAACAACCGTTAAGTCAATCTTTAAGGCACTGCCAACTAAACTACCGATGATATTGCTGACTGTCCAAAACAACAGTGAGTAATGCTCAACCATCAGCGCTTCTCTCGGCGTCCACTTTTTATCAGTGGCAAACTTCAGATAGTTCACAGCGTAGTTTTCATCGTTCATCGAAACAGCAAAAATAAACTTAAAGCGTTCGGATGTCCCAATCAAGTACTTGGATAAACTTGAACCAAGTAATGCATAACGCAATTCCAGGAAGAATAACATCAGCACGATAGACAGTAATGGGGCATTAATTGTCAGCATAGACGCAATCATAAATTGCGCACCACCTGAAAAAATAAAAATTGACACAAGCCCGGTTAGAATCGTGTTGAACCCCGCAGCGTGCAATAACACACCACAGGCCAATCCGATTGGAATATAACTTAAGTTCAATGGCATGGCAACACTTAAGGTTGAACGCCATTTGGGCTCATTAGGGTTTGGCACTTGTTTTGTCAAGAATGATGCCTCCATAAAAGGTAGGGTGACACCGCGAAAAACCAACAATCGTCCTCCGAAATGCCACTTCCTGTCTGCTGGAACACGTTAAGTTAGGGAAAGTAATCCTGATGGTAATCTCTCCCTTATCAAAACTGTGCATCCGCTCCATAGATCGACAATTACACAATACAACGTCATTTTACCATGTTTCAATCTGTTTTCCTACGGTGTTTTCACAAGTTAACTGGACGATAAAACAATAAGTTTGAATTACATTTAGACATTCGCCAAACTTTTTTAGCTAATAGCGTTCATAAAGTTCGGTATTACCGTAATTTGACACTTATACATTAAAATAATGATAGCAAATTACGCCAGGTACGAACTAACCAGTTTGCTTGTTTGATCTCACTAATCGTCTTAATTGGTAAGGACAAAGTACCTGAGTGGCCAACTTGTGAAATTGATTTGCCGGCAAGGGTTAATTTCACTTTTCCAACAGTAGTATTTGCTGCCAGCGGTGCTTTCAACCCGTCCTTTTCGCGATAACCGGCAGCTATCTGTACTTTAGACTGAAGCTGCGTTCTAGATTGGTGTTTACCGATCCATACCGTTGAAGGTTGCGCTACGGTAGTCTCCACCGTTTTGACTTTCCCCATTGGCACCTTAACGTTACTTAATTGATACGTTTGAGCGTTCAACGTCAGCGGTTGATACGTGGCATACACCCACTTCATTAACTTTCGCGTCTGAACAAACCGTGCGGGATCGCCCGAGGTTTTATTGGCCGCGTGCATGACGACGGTAATCAACCGATGCCCATTACGGTTGACGGTGCCAACAAAATTACCGCCAGCAGCGTTCGAAGTCCCCGTTTTGAGCCCATCCACTGGCAAATCAGCGTGGTACTGGCCCAACCCTTTCAACATCTGATTCCAATTCTGCATCCGGGTCTGACTGCTGCCGCCCTTATCAAACCAGGCTTTGCTCAAACTGGTCGTCTGTAGGATTTCCGGATATTCCTTCAGAAGCGCCCGCGATAAAGAAGCAACATCTTGGGCTGACATAGTGTTTTCATCATTTTTTAAAATTCCCGAATAGCCCAGCTTGCCAGCCTGTCCGTTCGTAATGCCCGACGCCGTGACAATGTGGGCACTGGTTAAGTGCAATTGTTTGGCGGTCGTTCGCAGCTTTGTGACGAAACGGTGCGGGCTGCCAGATACCGCGTTCCCCAACGCGGAAACCGCGGCATTAGCCGACGTAATCAGACTTGCTTGGTAAAGCTCGCGCACAGTGTATTTCCGGTTGGCGCTTAGTGGCACATTCGTCAGCTCAGAATTCCGACTTATTTTTGCAATTTCAGGACTGATGGCTACCCGCTGATTCCAGTGCAAGTGACCAGCTTTGATTTCTTTTAACACGACGTAAACCGAGAGTAATTTAGTCAAAGAGGCGATCGGTAATTTTCGCTGATCATTCTTCTGGTACAAAATCTGACCAGTATTCGCATCGACTGCAATCGCTGACTTCACCTGTAAATTTGGTGCAGTGGCAGCTTTTGCGCCTAACCCACCAACCATGAAGCTCATCATAAAGAAGCACAAAAATAGCCCGATCTTCAGGCTACTTTTAGGAGATTTAAGTGTCATAACATCCTCCAGAGAATTATTTTGTCCGTTCATCTTTTAGTTGCACGCCGTTTTTAACTGGTAAATGAATGATAAAGCAAGTGAGATCGTCAGACGAGGTCACATAGATATAACCACCATGTCGATTGACGATACTCTGAGCGATTGCCAGACCTAGTCCAGTACCACCAGTAGCCTTAGAGCGGGAACCTTCAACCCGATAAAAGCGTTCAAAGACTTGTGATAAAGACGCCTCCGGAATCTTCTTCCCGTTGTTTTCGACGTTGATCACAACCTCATCATCATTGGGCTGTTCTGCTTTCAAATTAATCTGCGTGGCACCCTCACCATACTTCAGTGCATTCGTGATTAAATTGTTAAACACCCGGCCTAATCGTTCACCATCAGCTTCAATGTGCATCGGTTTGTCTGGGACGTCGATATCAATGACAATTCCCTTTTCGCCCGCTTCAAGTTCAAAGCTTGCAGCCAGCTGTTCCAGCATTTGACCAATATCCAGCGTCGCAATGGACAACGGCGTATCAGTTTGGCGCATCTTGGTATAAACAAACAAATCATCAACCAATGATTTCATCTGTTTCGCTTTATTAAAGGCCGTGTTCGTATACTTCAAAAGTTCATCTTCAGAGTGATACTGGCGGTCTTCCACCAATCCGAGATAGCCAATGATTGAAGTTAGTGGTGTCCGTAAATCGTGGCTGACGTTGGTAATCAACTCATCCTTAGACTTTTCGATCCGTCGTTCTTCATCCATTGAAGCGATAACGGAATCAACCAACGAGTTTACTGAAGTCACAACCCGTTGTGTCTCACCCTTGATTGTGAAGGGAATCCGGTGGTCAAAGTGACCGTTAGCAATGTAATGCAGCTCATCAATAATGTGTCGTAACTGCATCTGTCGATAGCGCCGAATCAGTCGCCAGTAAACAACACCAGCATCGAACAGGAGCATCAGAACAATGAAAATATTTTCCCAGCTCCAGAGTTGGTAATGCGCGGGTCCGATGATGATCGACCGCTTAATAATAAAGATCCCATCTTGCAACCCTGGATTGGTCTGAATCATTTCGTTTAAAAGAACGATTACCGAGAGATTAAGCAACAGCAAAAGCACGACGGTCACGATACCTTCCATGATCAGCGCGCTCTTCTCTCTGCCTGTGAGTTTCATTCCCTTGCTTTCAGTATTCATATTTCCCCTAGTGTGTTTCAATCTTGTAGCCGACACCCCAAACCGTTTGAATGACCTTCTCGCCACCAGTTGCTTCTTCAATCTTGTCACGTAAATGTGACACGTGAACCATCACAGTTTTAGCTGAAACGATTGATTCCTGACGCCAAACGCGTTCGAAAATTTCATCCGCTGAAAAGACCCGGTTAGGATGGCTGGCCAGCAGGTAGAGAATGCCGAATTCCAAGGCTGTCAGGTTGACTAACTTACCTGATAAAGTCTTCACTTCATGGGAATCCTTATTGATGGTCAATGAGCCAATATCCAATACATCTGGCTTCTCGTCAGCCACGTGATCCGAAGCTCGACGTAACAGCGACTTAACCCGAGCCATTACTTCAAGCGGGTTAAATGGCTTGGTAACGTAATCATCGCCACCACTGACAAGGCCTTGAATCTTATCCATGTCATCGGTTTTGGCAGATAAAATCAGGATTGGCAGCTCTGAGTCTTTTCGAACTTCCTTAATGACTTCGATACCAGTCATTTCAGGCATCATAATATCCAGTATCATCAAACCAATATCTGGTGTGGTATGTAATTTGGTTAGTGCTTCCTTACCGTTATAGGCAGTGACTGGTTCGTAGCCCTCGTTTTTAATGTAGATTTCCAACAATTGGGCAATTTCTTTATCATCATCGACAACTAAGATTTTCATAGTGTGTGTATTCTCCTTATAATTACAATTCGGTTCGTTAAAATGACTTATCAGTCACTTATTCATGCGTGATGCAGGAAACGATAGTCCTCTGCTCGCTTAGGTCTATCTTACCAAAAGATAGGACATCATTCATTATTAATCAATTAACTTAAGGTTCTCATTAAATTTTACTGCATTAACTATCCGTAACACAAAGAAAAGAAGCCTCGGGAGAAGTCTGACTGACCTCCCCTAAGGCTCCTAATTGGCTGTAACACTATTTATTATTTGTAGTTAGGTGCTGCCTTAGTCAGTTGCACATCATGAGGATGTGATTCAACTAAACCGGCGTTTGAGATACGAACGAATTGCGCGTCGTTAATGAGATCCTGAACTGTTTCACAGCCGGTATAACCCATCCCTGAACGTAAACCACCAACCATTTGGAAGATAATATCATCAACGCTGCCCTTGTATTCAACACGAGCTTCGATACCTTCTGGCACTAGCTTGTTGGCTTCGTTAACGCCACCTTGGAAGTAACGATCAGCTGACCCATGTTCCATGGCTGCTAATGATCCCATCCCACGATAAGTCTTGAACTTCTTGCCGTTGTCTTCGAAGACTTCACCAGGCGCTTCATCGGTCCCTGAAAGCATTGAACCAAGCATTACTGCGTTACCACCGGCAGCTAAAGCCTTAACGATATCGCCTGAATACTTGATGCCACCATCAGCGATGATTGGCTTGTGGAATTCTTGAGCAACTTCAGCAGCATCGTAAATGGCAGTCAGTTGAGGAACACCGACACCGGCAACGACCCGAGTGGTACAGATAGAACCGGGGCCGATACCCACTTTCACAACGTCGACGCCGGCTTCAAACAAAGCCCGAGTACCTGAACCAGTTGCAACGTTCCCAGCAATCAAGGTTGCGTCTGGGAGCTGTTCACGAATCTCAGCAACTTTGCGTAACACACCTGCTGAGTGACCGTGCGCAGTGTCGATGATGATAGCGTCAGCACCGGCATCAAGTAAGCCTTGAGCCCGTTCGAAAGTATCTGAGGTGACGCCAACGGCTGCGGCAACTAATAGTCGGCCCTGATCATCAACTGCAGCGTGCTTGCTGAGTTTATCGCTCGTCACTGCTTTAACTTTAGCGACTTCACCAGCCTGTGCTTCTTTAGGCATGTTCTTGTGAATAACACCCAGACCACCATTGTTGGCCATGGCAATCGCCATATTTGATTCCGTCACAGTATCCATGCTGGCACTGAGGAATGGTACGTTTAATTTCAAATTATCTGCTAACTGGACCCTCAAATCGACATCGTTTGGCAACACATGACTTTCTGCAGGTATAAGTAATACGTCATCAAAAGTAATCCCTTGTTTTTGAAACTTCGAATCCCAATTAGTAGTCATTGAAATGAACGCTCCCTTATTAATTTTTTTGGTATTGTTTGGTAATATACCAGCGACTTTCACAAAATGCAAGGATTCTCATTAACTTGTAAGATTTAAGTTCGAATTCTCATCAGAGAACGCCTAAAAAGCCACAAACATACTTGATTTTTCAATAATTTGGGAACAATTCATTTAGTTGTCTTATTTTTGTTCGGGGAGAACGGTTGCTAGGCCAAAACAAAAAGCAGTGTGATGACCAGTCGATATTGACTGATCATTGCACTGCTTGATGTAACATATCATGCTTTATTATTTTAACGTCTACGGGTTTGAGGCGTGCTACCAAAGAAGCCTTGTGTAAGCTTGTATTGTCGCTTAACAAACCACGAAGCAACCCCACCAAGGACCCCAAGAACAACCATTGGCCATCCGCCTAGACTTGGGTTCAGAGCACCTGGAATTGCCGCAGTTAACGTAAACAAGCCTAACCACACGATCAGGAACGCAACTGCTCCCAAGACACGAATCCAAAGCGCGTAACGGTGCTCACGCTTCGAGTCAAATATCCGTGGAATCAGTGGTAATGCTAAACCAGCGATAACGGAAGACAGGATAATTGAAAACAACCCAACGGATTGGTTGGTCCGCTGTGAAGCTGGTGAGATCAGGAACATCACACCAAACATAAAACTGAAAATTGTGAAGAAGTTCAACCCATTGTACAGCACACTTGGCCAGTATGGATCTGCTGCCCCTGCTGGACGCTGTGGGCCTTCAACAATTTCTTTGATGTGGGCATTCACGTCGCCGCCATACATGTTTTTGGCAGTCTTACCAGTCTTCTGTCCTTCTAGCAATTCAGCAGTGGTGTTCTTGACGATCTCTGCCTTCTTTTCAGTGCTCAGCTTGGTGACTTGCAAAGCCTGATTGAATCGGAACATATAGTCTGCGTTTCGCTTAGTCAGACCAATGTTATCGAAAACTTCATGTTCGTTTTTAACCGTACTATTGCGATCTTGGTGGACAGCGGCGTTACGCTTGCGCTGTTGGGCACTATTATTGCGTTTTTCGTTCTCGTTTTCGCTCAATTTTTTCGGTCTCCTTTTTTGGGTTTTTGGGGGGATGATTTGCTGGGATGTAGCTGAGGGTGCTTCGACGGGCAGAGAGCCACATGCCCTCCACATAGCTGAAACGTGCTACAGCAGGCAGAGAGTTGCATGCCCTCCACATAGCTGAAACGTGCTACAGCAGGCAAGGAGCTATGTGTAAGCCAACATCGACATAAATCCAAAACCGGGATTTTTGCCGACGTTAACTTACACGCCGCTCTCTAAACGTCTCGTTATGCACTCTTTGCTTTTGAAACGTGCTACAGCAGGCAAGGAGCTATGTGTAAGCCAACATCGACATAAATCCAAAACCGGGATTTTTGCCGACGTTAACTTACACGCCGCTCCTTAACCGCCTGCTTCCGCACTCTTATACATTAAACCTAAACTCCACAATATCCCCATCCTGCATCACATAATCCTTACCTTCAACTCTTAGCTTTCCGGCATCCTTTACCGCCGTTTCCGATTCGAACTTATCCAAATCATCAAACGCCATTACTTCCGCACGGATAAAGCCGCGTTCGAAGTCTGAGTGAATAATTCCAGCTGCTTGTGGTGCCTTAGTTCCCTTTTTAAAGGTCCAGGCTCTGGTTTCCTTACCACCAGCCGTGAAGAAGGTTTCTAGGCCTAAGAGCTTGTATGACGCACGAATCAGACGGTTTAAGCCTGGTTCAGTGACCCCTTCAGCCTCTAAGAAGTCTGCCTTTTCGTCATCGTCTAATTCAGCGATTTCCTCTTCAGCTTCGGCTGCAACCGCAATGGCTTGCGCGCCTTCCTTTGCTGCGTAATCTTCAATGTCCTTAAAGTACTTAGAGTTTTCTGGATCAGCCATGTCATCTTCAGCGATGTTAGCCACGTAGAGCACTGGCTTGCTGGTCAGCAGGAATAAGCCCTTCACGATTGGTGCTTCATCTTCGTTAAAGTCCATTGTGCGGACACCCTTACCGGCTTCCAACACTGGCTTGATTCTTTCCAGAACAGCTAATTCAGCCTTAGCTGCCTTATCACTACCCTTGGCAGCCCGTTGAACCTTAGCCAAACGCTTATCAACGGCTTCGAGGTCTGACAAGCCTAATTCCAGGTTGATGGTTTCAATATCATCGATAGGATCGATCTTACCAGACACGTGGGTAATATTATCGTCATCAAAGGCCCGCACAACGTGGACAATGGCGTCCACCTGACGAATGTTCTCCAAGAACTTGTTCCCTAATCCTTCACCCTTGCTGGCACCCTTAACGATTCCGGCAATATCGGTAAATTCAAAAGTGGTTGGTACAACCTTTTTAGCTGGGATCAGTTCCTGGATCCGGTCAAGCCGTGAATCCGGCACTTCAACCATTCCGACGTTGGGGTCGATGGTGGCAAATGGATAGTTGGCCATCTCGGCTCCGGCCTTAGTAATCGCGTTAAATAAGGTTGACTTACCAACGTTTGGTAAGCCGACAATTCCTGCTGTTAATGACATAGTAAAGTCTCACTCTTCCTTTTTAGTCAGTTTGTGGTTTCTTTTCCAAAACCTTTTTCAGCTTTTTTTCAAACTCGCGACGGCTCAGCATCACGATGTGGCCGCAACCGGTGCACTTGATTTTGATATCAGCACCCATCCGGATAATCTCCCAGCGGTTAACACCACATGGATGCGGCTTCTTCATTTCAACTAAATCACCTAAATCGTACATCGAATCCCTCCTAGTCTAAATGAACATCGAGAATTTCTAGAATTCGGCTTAAGTCGTCATCCGACAGATACTCGATTTCAATCTTACCCTGACCGGCTTCTTTATTCGACTCGCTAATCGTTACTTGAGTGCCGAACTTCTCTTGGAGCACGTTTTCACCTGCTCGCAAGTACGGTGACTTTTGTTTAATGCGTTTCTTTGGTTTAGCGGCCGCTTGACCGTTCATCTTGTTAACGACGTCTTCCAAAGCCCGCACCGTCATTTTGCCATCAGCTGCTCGGTTAGCCAGACTAACCATTTGCGACCGATCCTTTAATGACAGCAAGGTTCGTGCTTGGCCCATCGATAGCCGCTTCTTTTGCAGTAGTTCTTTAACTTGTTTTGGTAATCCAAGTAACCGCAGATAATTGGCGATATACGGCCGACTCTTACCTAATCGTGAGGATACTTGCGCCTGAGTCAGGTTCAAGTTGCTCATCAGCATTTCGTACGCTTCGGCTTCTTCTAACGGTGTCAGGTCTTCACGCTGTAAGTTTTCCATCACAGCAATTTCCATCATTTGGGGTTCAGTTACTTCCCGAATAATGGCTGGGATCGTGTCGTTACCAACTAGTTTAGAAGCCCGTACCCGCCGTTCACCAGCAAGTATCTCATAACGAGACACTTCTGGATCTGGCTGACGGACAATGATCGGCTGGAAAACACCCGACTTTTCAATCGATTTGGCAAGATCTTTCAGCGCTGTCTGGTCAAACTTCTGACGTGGCTGGTACGGATTTGGCCGAATCTGATCGAGTTTGATATCAATGACTGTTTCTACATCTGGATCAACGCTATTGTCCGCAAATAATGCTTCAATGCCGCGTCCGAGTCCCTTGTTATTTTTGTTTGCCATGAGCAGCTGCCACTTCCTTTGCGAGTTGCATATAAACTTGTGCACCGGTTGACTTTGGGTCGTAATCCATAATTGGTAACCCGTGGCTTGGCGCCTCAGATAACCTGACGTTACGTGGAATAATCGTTTCGTAAACTTTATCCTTAAAGTACTTTTTCACTTCTTCGTTGACTTGCCGGCCCAAATTAGTACGGGCATCAAACATCGTCAGCAACACACCTTCAACCTTTAAATTAGGGTTGAAATGCTTGCGAACCAGTTGAATGGTATTCAGCAATTGGCTCAGCCCTTCCAGCGCGTAGTACTCTGATTGAACCGGAATCAAAATAGAATTGCTGGCGGTAAAGGCATTGATCGTCAATAATCCCAACGAAGGCGGACAATCCACCAAAATAAAATCATACTGATCCTGAATGACTTTAAGGGCATCCATCAAACGAGTCTCACGAGCGATTTGAGAAGTTAACTCAATCTCAGCGCCGGACAATTGAATGGTTGCTGGCGCAATGTCTAAATCTTTATGACTCGTATGTAATATCACATCCGCAATCGGCTCTTCGTTGACCAGTACATCGTAAATATCCTTTGAAATGGAGGACTTAGCAATACCAACCCCACTGGTTGCATTGCCTTGGGCATCGATATCAACTAACAAGACGCGATTGCCTAAGTTGGCTAACCCGGCACCTAAATTCACTGAAGTCGTCGTTTTACCGACCCCACCTTTTTGGTTCGCAAGCGCAATTATATCTGCCATCGGTTTTTCTCACTCCTTTATGATTTTTTCATGATGTCGATAGTAATTCGGTAGCTATCGGCGTTATCTTCTTCAGTTGTTTTAACTTCTAAACCAGCGTTGCTGACCATCTGCAGGGACTTCTTAATGGTATTCACCGCTACACGGGTATCAGCCGAAACTGATTTGACTTTCGGCTTTGGCTTAGCCTTGGCACGTTCACGCTGAATCAGCCGTTCTGCGTCCCGGACTGTTAAATGATCTGAAATGATCCGCTTCAGCAGTTTTTCCTGTTGCTTTGGCGTAACTGCTAACAATGCCCGACCGTGCCGTTCACTGATTTCTTCGTTCATAATTGCTTCTTGAACTGGTTCACTCAGCTTAAGCAGGCGCAATTTATTGGCAATAAACGACTGACTCTTACCGACATCTTTTGCCAGCTGGCTTTGGGTCAGCTGATTAAGTTTCATCAAGGCTTGATAGGCTTGAGCTTCCTCAATCGGCGTTAACCCTTCTCGTTGGAGATTTTCAATTAGCGCCAGTGAAGCCGTTTCGTCGTCGGACAACGATTGAATAATCGAGGGTACTTCTCGCCACTTCAGCGATTTTACTGCCCGGTAGCGCCGTTCACCAGCAATAATTTCATACTGATGCGGTTCGTATTCACGCAAGACGATTGGCTGCAACAAGCCATGATCAGAAATGGTTTGCGCCAATTCGTCAATACTGCGCTTGTTAAAAACATGCCGTGGCTGAAACCGATTAGGCACAATCGCGTCTACCGGCACCATGACCACTTTTTGTTTAATGCTTTCATCATTTTGCTGATTGGCCTTATCTCGACCAAATAACGAAAACGCCATCCTAATCGTCCCCCTTTCTAACTATTCGCCAAGTGGCTCCTTGTTAGGCGTTCCAGCCTTACGTGGGTAGCGCTTGGGTGTCGGTTTAACCTTGTCGATCACCACAATATGCCGTTCATCCCCAGATTCAGGCAGGGTAAATGACTGGTCTAAGTGCAATTTACCACCTAATGTCGCAATGGCTGACTTAGAATGCACCAACTCGGATTCTGTCTGCTGTGCTTTTAACGCAATAAACTGACCATTAAGCTTAACCAATGGCAAGCACAACTCGCTTAAAACACTCATCCGTGCTACTGCACGAGCGGTCACCACGTCATAAGCTTCCCGATGCTCAGAACGTTTGCCACCGAACTCTTCAGCTCGGGCATGGTATACCTTAACACCTTCCAGACCTAAATCAGCGATAAGATCCTTCAAAAAATTGATTCGCTTATTTAAGGAGTCAACAATGGTCACTTGCAGGTTAGGAAACAAGATCTTCATCGGTAATGATGGGAAACCAGCTCCAGCTCCAACGTCGCAAAGTGTCAACTCTTCTGTCTGTAATTCAGGCGCGTAAAAGGCGGGCGTTACTGAATCATAAAAATGTTTCAGATAAACGTCACCGCGTTCTGTGATGGTTGTTAAATTAAGATGTTGATTAGTTTCGACCAGAATTTTAAAGTACTGATCAAATTGCTGCATTTGCTCATCGGAAACGTTAATTCCCTGAGCATTTAACGCGGCAATAAATTGGCTATCATTCATGGAAATCTCCTAATGGATTCTGTGAAACACTTTGTTTCACGCTCTAGTATACTTTACATTAAATACGGTATGTACGCAAGCTCTTGGAGGTAGTTATTGCTTGCTATGGCGAACTTTTTTATGGGTTATTATGTGAGCATGTTGGCATGAGCTATCGCTCATTCCGTTCCGCGTTCAGGGTAACTCGTCGTGCAGGCGCTCCGGAGCTAGCACCTGCGCTTCGCTTGGGGCGGATCTCCTCCGTCGCCTGATGATGTAAACGAGCACAAAACGCTCGCTAACATCATCGACACCACGATTTACCCTGCCCGCTCCACTGCATTTACACGGTACATTGATGACATCTTACCAGGTAGGTTGCTAACGCAAATGATCCACTGTAGTGAAACAAACACACAATGTCAGCGAAACGGAAGGCGCTGGGGCTCAGCGGTATCGGTGATACTTGGTAGCTGACAGTGGCGAAGCCCTGGCTGCTAACTAGCATCACGCGAGACGGAGAAGATCCATTTGAGGCTAGAGTGCGGAACGAGGCGTTTAGAGAGTGGAGTATAAGGCGCTTGGACCATAAACCCCGAACTTGGGTTTATGGTTTAAGTGACTTATATGCAACTCTCTGCCTCGTGGAACACGTTTCGGTTATGTTGATTAGCTTCGGAGCGAGCCACCGCGTTCCAGCCGCAAGCGCCTGGAGTGGAGCGAAAGCTCACTGCTATCTAGTCGAATCGGGCTACACCTACCAATTATACAAGACATTCCCCTGCATTGGAAACTGTCCGCAAAATTTCTACCCAATTAAATAAACCGCCCCAAGCCCCTTACAGCTTGTGGCGGTTCATTTGTATAGTGGTATAAACAGCGTATTAACTAAATTAAATTACTTTGAAATGTGAGTAACTTCTTCGATGAACCACTTGTTAAAGGCGGCCGCATCGATATCGACACAAACAGAAGTGTTAGTCTTGCCATCGTGATAAGCACCACGAATGTCACCAACCGTTTCGCCCATTGCTGGACCTTCAGTCTGAACATCGACCCACATATCTTCAGTGGTGATTGCTTCTGGATGAAGCAAGTAGAAGATCGTGTTTACATCATGCATAGCAATCCCGCTATCTGAGTTATCACCGTCATGGATGATAATATCATGCAGCATCTTACCCGTTTCGTTTAACTGAGGTAATTTTTCGATGCTCTCATGGGTTAGCAATGCCTTCATGGTGATGTCCAAGCCAACCATCACGATTGGAATGCCGGCGTTATAAACAATCCGGGCAGCATGTGGATCAGTAAAGACGTTGAATTCAGCGGCACTGGTCATGTTACCCATACTCAATGAGCCGCCCATGGCAACGATGCGTTCGATGTTGTCTTTAACTTCTGGGTATTCGGAGAACAATAAAGCAATGTTGGTGTATGACCCAGTTGGTACTAAAGTGATCTTTTCGTCACTGGCCATGATGGCGTCGCGGAGTGCTTCAACGGCACTCTTATTCATTGGCTTTGGCAGGTCTTCTGGGAAATCGTATCCCGGCATGCCTGATTCACCATGGATCCGAGCAGCATCTTCGAATGGCTTGATCAGCGGTTGCTTAGCACCAGCTGCCACTGGAATGTCGGAGTTGAAGAAGCGAACTAACTTCAGTGCGTTCTTTGTGGTCTTGTCCACCGTCACGTTACCGGCAACAGTTGTGATTAATTTTAAATCAATGTTGTCGTCGTTGATTGCCATGGTAATTGCAGCTGCGTCGTCGATACCAGGATCGGTATCCATGATAATCTTGATTGTCATAATAATATAGCCTCCATACTAAACTTTTTTATAGTGAAGCACTTAGAACCAAATCAATGAGAAACAGTCCGCCTAACACGTACATAGCTGGGCTGACATTTCGGCCATCGCCGCTTGCTAACCGTAAAATGGGGTAGAAAACGAAGCCGAACGCCAATCCCGTAGAAATACTGTTAGTCAGCGGAATCAGCACAATAATCAGAAACGCCGGGAACCAGGCCGCAAAGTCATGCATGTCGATTGAACCAATGGACTCCATCATAATGGCGCCGGTAATGATGATCACCGGTGCGATAGCTGCCTGTGGGACATACGCCAGCAACGGAACAAAGAACATGGAAATGGCGAATAAAATGCCAGCAGTGATTGACATTACCCCAGTTCGACCGCCAGATTCGATCCCAGAAGCACTCTCGGCGGCTGCCACAGTGGGACTGGTGCCGAGGAAGCCTGAGATTAACGCGGTAACTGAACTCGCTTGAAAGGATCGCTTAAACTTGCGATTATCTGGCAAGATTCCCTGCAGAAGTCCCATGGATTCAAACACCAAAATCATGGTCATGGAGAACGCTGCCAGAATAAACGGAATCGTCAGTGCTTTCGAGAAATCGCCGTGCATCACGATTTGATGATAATCGGCTAATCGTGATAGGTGAACACTGATACTTTGCTCATCACGAATCCCCAACACCACACCAATGACACTAGTCACCACAATACCGATCAGAAAACTTGCTGGTACCTGCCGCAGATATAATATCACACTCAGCAGTAAACCGAAGATGGCTAGGATTGTGGCGGGTGCTGTCAAATTACCTAGAACGATCAGAGAATTTTTACCAGCAACGATCAGTCCAGCTTTCTCCAACCCAATTTCAACCAAGAACATGCCGATCCCAGCAGTAATGCCACTCTTCAGTGAACCCGGAATTGCTTCAGCCAGCACTGAACTGAGACTGGTAAAAGCAACCAACACGTAAATGGCACTGGCAACGATTGAAATAGCAACCGCTACCTGCCACGACATGCCCATAGTGGCGCAAATTGTGTAGGTGAAGAAGGCGTTAACCCCCATCCCGGGAGTTAAGATCACGGGTGCATTAGCGAAAAATCCCATGATCAAACAGCCGATCACTGAACTAATGATGGTAGCAAACACACTAAGATCGGTTGGAATCCCAGCATCCTTTAGAATCACCGGATTCACAATGATAATGTAGGAAATGGCGAAGAAACCGGTCAAACCTGCGATAATTTCTTGTTTCAGCAATGCCTTATTCTGCCAGACAGTTAATAATGACATCCTGTTCTTTGCTTCAAGTTGTTGCGCTTGTTTCATGTAAATAATCCCTATCCTTTCGTCGTTGAGACGGTTGTGATCGGGGTTGCATCGTTATCCCAAACGATGGGTTTCAGCTGACCAAGTCAGTTTCGACACCCTAGGCCACAACAGCCCAGACCGAAAGTGTTCCTCGATCTGGGCTGTCCGTGGTTTAAATCCTTAAATAATGACTTATTAGTAAGCGGTGATTACCAAACGAATAAGCCCACGATACCAGCAGATAAGAGCGATACCAAGATACCTGACAATAACATGTAACCAACGTTCTTAGAAATCAAGCTGTTGGATTCCTTGTCAGCCAAGCCCTTGAAGGCACCGATAATCATACCAGTCGTACTGAAGTTAGCGAATGAAGTCAAGAAGACTGTCAATTGTGCTTGATAATGGGCACCATACTTAGCAACATCGTGAATTGTTGGGGCAATCTTACCCATAACAACGAATTCGTTAGTCACTAACTTCGTCCCCATGTATTGAGCAAACTGGAACGCATCGTGTACGTCCAGACCCATTAACCATGCAAATGGGAACATGATGATCCCAAGGATATGTTCTAGTGATAACCATGGGTTGACCAAGCCTAACAGCTTATCGATCAATGCAGCTAAGGCAACGAAAGCGATAACGTTAGCAGCGATGATCAAGATCAAACGACCGGCACCTAAGATAGAATCACCCAAGAATGAGAAGAATGGTTCTTTCTTACCATCATCCATTTCGGCTTCTTCAGCAGCTGAAGCACCACCGATTTTGGCGATAGTATCTTCTTCTGGAGTCACCTTCACTGGGTTCAAAATGTTCGTGACGATGATCGCGTTCAAAATGTTCAACGGGATCGCAGTCAAAACGTAGTTACCAGGAACCATTTGAGTATAAGCACCCACAATGGAGGCAGTAATACATGACATCGACATCATAGCCAATGTGACGTTACGTTCTGCACGCATTGATTGGATCTGCAAACGAGAAACGGCCAAGGCTTCAGTGTTACCAAGGAACATCATTTCAACTGAGAAGAATGATTCGAACTTTGGTTGACCGGTGATAGCAGATAATCCGCGACCGATCCACTTGATGATCCAAGGCAGGAAACCAATGTAAGTTAAGATATCAAACATTGGAACGATCAGTAAGATTGGCAGCAGTGAACTTGTAACGAAGTTCATTGACTTAGCAGTCCCACCGAACTGTGGCGTTACCCAGTTAGGTAATGCGAACACAATCCCTTGGTAAGCCACTTGGACTAACCAGTTGAACCCATCGGCAGCGGCCTGAACGGCATCACGGCCCCAAGCGAAACTAGTCAAGATCCAAGCAATGACCAAGTTAAGTACTAAAACAATCAAGGTTGATTTCCAGTTGATTGTCTTCTTACTCTTCGAGAACAGGAACGCGATCCCGAGATAAACAATGACCCCAATAATGTTGACGATTAAGTACATCGACATTAAACTAAACCTTCTTTCGTATTTTTGCTGTGAACACGTAACATAACCTTCGAAAACAATGTACAAACGCGGTCGCTTGTTGACCTGAATTCCGAATAATGGCACATACTGCGTACCAAACGACCAAAAGGCTTAGCGCTTTCAAAAAGTTGTTGCCACACACCCACAGACTGCAATAACCACCACTTACTTCTGCAAACACACAAGCAAGCAAATCTAATTCTACCCTGTTTTAGGGTTTCCGTAAACACACATTGACAAATCTAATCGGTAAAAGGTTTTATCTTATAACAGTCACGCTATAAACAATCGCAATGAGGCATCTCAAAAGGCTGATTTAACAGCGTAAATGGACATAAAAAAAGAATTTACTATTTGAATGGTAATTAGTAAATCCTTTCCTGGGGAAAATTTATTTCCCTCAATGTTGCCCCTGCCAAGGAATTACATTATACCATTTTACCTGATTCGAATTTATCAAAATGATGTCAAAAAATTAGACTCAAGGTTGAAATTTTTGCATTCACCCTTGAGCCCCTATGAAACTTTAATGGAAGAGACGAAACCGTTTAACCAGCTTACCCGCTTCGTAAACATTAAATTGATAATCTATCGCCTCAAATACTTATTTCTAGCCAACTGCCGTAATAGCCTTGTCATTGACATATCAGTTTCAATTACCGTTTAACTAGATGAGATGAAACTTTGAAACTTTTGAATCTCATGAATCCGACTCTCTACACTCCAGAGGTTATTACATAACCATCGCGTAGACCCAGCCTACATCACATTCGAACTCTTTGTAACCCCTAAGAAATATCACTACATCTAAGATATTCGTACGTTTTAGCAGAAACGCTAAGCATGTGACTCATATTCAATTAGTGGTGGAACAAAAACCTTAGGCGGCTAGCGTTCGTTAGAAATCCTCGCGTGAAGCATGTTGCTTGATGAAACGTGTAACTATTTGAAACTCATTACCTGTGATACTGATGAATCTTGAAACTTTTGACTCTTGTTACCTGTGAAGCTCTTGAAGCCTTAAACAGTTGGAACCAAACGTCTTAGCTGTTTGTTGCCAATCATTTGTTTCGTTCTACAAAACGGGAAAAACACATAATCGGTAAAACTCTACAACTTGGAAACGTCCTGGTACCGGTTCCTTATCTCTTCCACGGTTATATAATAACATGAAATGTAACCGGTTACAACAGAAATATACTTAATTTTTGAAGAAAATTTTTGGGTGTTCTTTGCCTAATTTCAACACTTCTAAAACCCCGCCACAACAGCAAACAGCCCAACTACTAGTCAGAGTTGGGCTGCTTATTAATTCGCTTATTTAGTTTTAACGACCGCGCCATCCTGAGTACCAATAACGACTGTCTTGGTCATGTCTAAAAATAGGCCATGTTCCACGACACCGGTCATGTTGCTCAGTTCATCCGCTAAATCGTACGGTGCGGCAATCTTGCCTAAATGCAGGTCAACGATAATGTTGCCTTCATCCGTGCGGAAGAGCTTGCCGTCCTTTTGACGAACTTCCGGTTTGTAACCGAGGTCAGCCAACCGGTTAACCAGTTGATGATGGCCGTATTCCAGTACTTCAACAGGTAACGGAAACTTGCCCAATTGATCAACGACTTTGCTTTCATCGACGATCCAAGCGCATTCTTTGGAGTTGGTAGCGACTAGCTTTTCCCAAGTCTGGGCACCGCCACCACCCTTGATACCGTTGATCTGCGGGTCAACTTCATCGGCACCGTCAATGGTAATATCGATAGTATCAACGTCATCCAATGACTTGATTTCCATTCCCAGGTTCCGGCCATATTCAGCCGTCCGGTTAGAGGTTGGCACGCCGGTAAAGTGCACGCCATCCTTCTTAATCCGTTCGCCTAACGCATCCAATAAGTAACGCACGGTGCTTCCTGTTCCCAAGCCAACTGTCATGCCATCTTCAACTAGTTCGGCAGCCTTGTAGCCAGCGATTTTTTTAAGTTCATCTTGAGTCTTCATAAACGATCCTCCTGAGTTAGTAAAACGATGTTATTAACTTGAATTCCAGGTGTTATTCTATGCGTTTGTCAGGAGGGGGTCAAGTTAAGAACGAAACACTGCCTGTTAATCCACCAGTTTACTGCGAATGTGCTTCTGCCATTTATAAATGGTTTGTCGGGAAACACCCCACTTTTTACTGATTTCACTGGGTGTCATTTGATAGTAAATTCGGTCAATTAGGAAGCGCCGTTCTGCCTCATTGCACTTCTCTAGCCAACCGGTCAACAATTCCATATCAATCGTGTCGGCCAAAACGTCCAGCGTCTGTGGCACGCCGGATAAATCTACTTCACCGGTCTCGAGATGTTTGGTTTCCCGCTGTTGGGCCTGTAGTTGATTCAAGAAACGCCGGTAGAGTGCCTGGTGAGCATAGGCTAAGAACTGTTTCGGTGAATCGGCTGGCTCTTGCGGATACTTCTGATATATCACTACGAATAACAGCCAGCCTTCCTGAACGAGGTCTTCAAAGTTAGCGTCATTTTGCCGAATGCCCAATTTTTTCAAGGCACTATAAATAATCAATTCGTGATCGCCCTCCGCTAAAAAGTCGAAGGCGGTTTGTGCTGTTCTATCCATCATATGAACCCCTTTTATAAGTGATCCACAGCGCTGAGGTCCAGGATAGAATAGCAAACCTAATTAAGGTTAAAAATGTTCCCAAAAGGACTACTTATGATGCATCTTGTGAGTCTACGGCAACCCTCTGCAAAAGTTCTTTTTTATTGAGTCAGTCACCAAATAATCATGTGATAAATGAACTAATCCGTTTTGCCATCACATCACCATCACAAATTTAAAGAACCACAAACAGACACTTACGTCCTAGGAAATTTCTAAGCGATTAGTTCGCGACTAACCGCTTCTCTGTTAATCGCCATTTTTCGGGCAACAGTTGCACGTAATTCTTCTCCAGACATTTTTTCGAACGGTAATTCAATCGTTGTACGAAGGCACTCGGCAATTTCGTGGTAACAACGTAAAAGTTGCCGACAATTATTTCTTCGAATTCTCATTGCTCGTTTGCTATGAGGGACTTTCAGCACAGATACAGATGGATAATTAACCAATGATTTAGCACCCAAATAATGCCACACTTCGCCATCAGTGTACAATCTCACCCAACTATTGTTGCTCGCTGATTTCTTGCCAATTGGAGCCAAGACAAAATTACCACAGATATACGGTATCAACTTCTTAATGCCAATACTTTTCGCCATATCGCCAACATCATTCTTCGGATCAAGCAAAAATTGCTGTCCTAATTTACTGACCAACGTTTTGGGTGTCAGTCGGCACTTGATCAGTCGCTGATTTGCCATCAATAGAATTGAGTTGAACTTACTTTGAGAGCCAGTGACATTGATGATAGCAAAGACATCTATAAACTTTGGCAACCAACGCCTATCATGTATGGCATCAATAACATCCTCAGGTTGAATCTGGGTGATATCGATAAAGCCCTGCTTTAGCACTATATTTCTGTATTCATCTGTCGTTCCGAAAACATCTGGAAATTTGGTCATTAATTCATGGCCCCTTTTTCATTATTTGGTATAGCCCAAAGAATATAACACGAAGTTACCCAATTGTATTTGAAGAACACTCAGCATTAGAAATTTCTCATCCGAATAAAAAGATTCACTCGCTGTTCACGAATTCTTCATAAATAAGTCTAAGTTTAGCGATATTTATCTGGCATACTAACTAATAATAAGAGAGAAGCCATTAAAGGAGGTGCGTTGTGTCGCCCAGAATTTCCAGAAGACACACTACTGTCGTCCTTATTGTCATCTGTATGTCCGGCTTATTTGGCACTTCACTACTCACGCGAGGACGTGAACTTCGATCTGGGGAACTGATGCCTCGCACGCACAAAATGCTCAGTAATCACGTTACCGTCAATTATGTTAACCGGCAGGGGCACAAATTGCGTACCTACTACTGGTCAACCCATCATGCTACCGGTCGTAATACCGATGTGACTGATATTTTTAATAGCGATATTATTAATTCTGGTAGTGGCATCAACCGACATCTTCCCATGGACTACACGTTTGACCAGACCGATCTGAGAAACGTGAAAACATTGAGAAACGTTCGGCTGGGCCATTCGGTCAACTTGATTGTCACCAAGCTGAAACCTGAAGAAAGGCCATCAGGATTACAGCGTTTCTATAAATGGCTCATTAATAGCTGAGTCACCAAGACTGGCATCCGCCAGGCAACATTTAAATAAGTTCCCCAAACATATAAAAATGATCCCCCCTAACGCCATCAGCATGTGAATGGCTTTAGAGGGGAATTTTTTGACTAATAAAATTTTCGTCGGGCCCAACTGGCGGCAATACCTACAGCGACTAATACAGATAACGCACTGACTGTCACCTGTCGCTCGTGCGGATTATCAGTCCGCCAAAATTTAATCTGACTTTCGTGACTACCAACCTGAACCTGAGCGTTCATCCTTGGTAAAGTTAACCCATTATCAGCAGAGGCGCTGGCCTTTACTGGCATGGCAAACCCAAATAACAGCAACGTTACCATCATTAACTTAAACATTACCGACACCTCCACTGACCATTTCGTCTAGCTTAGGTATACGCTCACAATATATTGATTCCATTTAGGTTACGTAAAGATAACGTAAAAAATCCGGTTACCAATTAAATCGATTGATAGCCGGACACGTTAATTTTAGATTAGATGTTACCAGTAACCCAATTCCATGCCTAACTTAGCCCGGTTCACATCACGAGCCGATAAGGTTGGTGTTTCACGACGAGTATCATTAGGATCCTTAGGCGAATTCCAACTGTACTTGCCGTTTACACTGGAGCTGAAGCCATCGTTGCTGGTTTCAGCATACATGATATCAGTCAAGTATGGCGTGTGATCCAAGCCAAGTGAGTGGCCTAATTCGTGGACGGTGACACCTTCCCAATACGATGTAGCGGATGGAGCAGCCGCCTTTTGAGCAGCAATCAGTTGATCATACAGGGTGTGTCCTTGTGCCAGATAAGCTGCTTTTTCAGCTGAACCATTAGCAGCATCCTTGTAGGCTTCAGCGACGTTTTCATACTGATTATACAGTGCTCGAATCTCAGGGGTATCTGCCACACTGTCCATGTAAGTCTTGTCGTTGAGTGCGGTGGAACTGAGGTACAGATGAATGCCATCGTTCAAACCATCCCATTGTTTAGACGGCCTCGAACTAATAACCAGGTCAAAGTTCTTGGAGCTCCCAGTCACGAATACCTTGCGGCCAAGTGCCTTGTTCCAAACACCCATGGCAGTATCCGCATAGGTCTTCAGATTAGGATCCGCAATCCAAACCCGCGCCTGATGATTCTTGAAGTGGGTCAGCTTGCCGGTCATGTTAAACTCTTTTTCCAAATATGAGCGGTAAGTACTGTAAAACGCAGATGGCTGTTTAAGCAACGTTGATGACGGATTCAGATCTTGACCAGACGCAACCAGCTTAGCCACTGCTGACTTGGATAAGATTGGCTTGACCAGATAGCCATGCCAAACCCACCCTGCCAGTTTACTGTTGGTAGAGGACTTGATATAGTAGTATACCCGAGTCGACTTACCAACTTTGATCTTTTCTTGGGACTTCGCATAAAAGACAGAGTTGTGCCCACTGGAGAGCTTGAATTCTTTTTTCTTCAAGTTGCTAGAATAGGCGTAGGCGCCCTTTGCTTTGGATTGGTCAATTTGGTACTTCGTAGTACTCATTGACTTCTTCGAAACAACCGATACCTTCGTCTTGGCCTGAGCAGTCGGCGTTGAGACTGCCGGGTCAGCAACTACCGCACCCATGAATGCCAGCGATGCAACAACAATTATGCCAAGTTTTTTCATACCTAAAATGGCCCCCTTGAACTGATGTATCACAAATATGCAATACTCCGCTAACTATATAGGGTCATTCTACCATATTTAGCGCTTCAATTCGCTTGATATGCGCAAAGATTTACTGAAAATCAATCATCAGTTCCTTGTTCATTGCTTTAGCAATCTTTGCCAGGGTTTCAACCGTAATGTTCGTCCCACCGTTCTCCCAGCGGGCAATGGATGACTGCGGTACACTCATCAAGTCGCCCAATTGGGTTTGGGTCAGTCCAGCTTCCGCTCGCAGTGTCTGAATCTGTACCGCGTACTTGTAGCGAATACTGCTCTGGTGAAACTTGTTAGCAAATGCTGGTTTATCAAAAATGTTCTTGGTTGGTTTCAAGGGTTTTCCTCCTGTTGGTTAAATGCCTCAGTAATAATATCTACGACAGAAAGTTGCCAAGCGTTTGCATGGAACACTGATTATTTTACTGAATATATCACAGAAGAAAATCGAACACGTGTTCTTGATTTCTGAAATTAAGTATGCTAACCTTAAGTTGTTCGGTTGATGAATTCCAACCGGAAAAGTCTGTAACATTGACGATCATATCCCCTAAGTGATTGCAATTACAGGAATTACGTATAAAAAGCATCAGCAAACTGTCCCTTTGCTGGTGTTTTTTGTTGTGTCCTATTGGAATATACCACTTGTTAAAATGACACATACCATTTTCGAAATTAATTCAGAATTCGCATAGTGTTTAATTCCCGATTTGACGTCAGAAAACCATACCAAATCCTATAAAAACGGTCGCTTAACGCCAGCAATATCTGAGCGCTGACTATTGCGAATCGGCTGAACCATGACCTTTGGTGGCCACGCTTCAATCACCTTATTGGCGCCGAGGTAAATCGCCACGTGCCAGATGACATGGGTGCCTGGTTGATAATAGAAAATCAGGTCACCCCGTTCACGGTGCGCATACGCAACCCGCTTGAGCTTCTTGGATGCCCACAGATTCCGGCTATTCCATTCGTTGCCAGGATGCGCATGGTTGATGGCGCTGATTGGTGCCGGATTGATGCCACCGGCGTACAACGCCTGCATCACCAAGCCAGAGCAATCCGCCCCATAACTCGGACTGGTAGAGGATCCAACTAGGTAAGAATTCCCCTTATACTTGTATGCCTGTTTAATCATCGCTTCCACGTGGGCTTTCCGGCTATCCTTCGTGGTCACCGCAAGTGGCGCCACATAGCTATCAATGCTGGTCCAAGAAGATTTTGAAAAGCCCATCTTCACCCAGGTCGCCTCGTCCACGTTACCAGTAACTTTTAAGTGATGCTTCTTCTGAAATACCTTCACCCGGTAGTAGGTCGCCGTGTTGTACTTATCATACCCAGAAAAGGTGTGCATCTTTTTCATGATCTTCCAAGTCTTGACACCTTCATAGCCCCGTTTAACCGTGTAGCCAACTTTCCCATAAGGAGTGATCTGGGTATCTTGCACCTGATAATACGCCTTAGGATTCTGATAGGCTGACGCTTGTGTGGTCATACCTGCCAGACCTAAAGCAGCCCCTAAACTTAACGCTAAAACCCATTTGAACTTCATTTCCCATTTCTCCCTTAACGCCGATATTAATAACTCAACGCGCGATTCGCATCCGCTTTTCGGTGCGATGTCATCGTGCTATTGGCCATGCTGGTGCGTTTCTTGGTCCACGGATCATTATAGTACATCCGCGTCTTCGAGTAACCTGTTACCGTCACCGCGTGGTTGACGAAACCATCCCAGTTAGCAATCCAGACTACGACCAAATGATTGCGGCGGACTTGCGACTTGATGCTGGTCAGACTGGCGCCAGTCATATTCTTAGCAGTCCCCATGTGCGCTTTCACCACACCCATCAGACCACCTGGATACACGTACCAGCCGCTAGAACTGTACGGACTGCCAACAAACCCCTTGTTGGGATCCTTGCTCCGTGGCATCTCCTTCGCCAAACTCAGCTTGTCCACTTTCGCACCGCCGAACTGTAACATCATCGCTGTTGCCGTCACCTCGCAGCCAGTTGGTAACTCGGGTTGCTGCCCAATCAGCGGCGCGTAAAGCCGGTAGGTAGAAGTCACGGTAGCTTTTTGCGGAATCCACCCCGTATACGTGTGGTTATAAGTGAATTTCAGCCATACCACACCGTTGACGATTTCCTCACGGGTAATATGGATCGTTTTACCAGCAAATGACCGCCCGCTGCTGATGGCTTTCAGATTCTTAGCCGACGTCCTATAAGCCCCCGTAGCATACACGCCATAATTGTGGGAACTGTTAGATCCCATGGTGGTGTAATAGCTCACCTTGGTCAGCTTACTCACTGGGTAATAGGCTTGGCTAGTCGTTGTAGCCGCATTCGCTCCAGCGGTATTGAAAGCCATAGCGCCAATCCCCACTGACAGGCTCAATAATAGTACCGCAATACCATGTGTCATTTTCATCATACGTCGATCCCCTCGATTAATTTAAATCATTATACCATAGGGGCATCCAAGCCACGTGACCACAGCCATTCCAATTTTAGGCAAAACAAAAACGCCGCTCACAGGCGACGTTTCAAAATATTGTGAGTAAGATAATTCTACTCAGTGCCACTCTTATGACGATCCTTGTTTATTTGGGTTGTTCGGATTGTACTATTCTGTGATAACAGTGTGACGACATAGCTATTTAAGCTAACGCCTTCTTTGGTTGCATCATCAGATAAAACTTGATGCAATGTTTTAGGCATCCGCAGCGTCACCCTACCAGAAAAGTCATGCGCACGAACAGGCTCAGGTATTGTTATCCCTTCATCGAGACATTCCAAAAACCATTCTTTTTTCGCTTTTTCCAGATCATCATACGCTTCACTCGGTGTATCACCATAGGCCTCTAATCCTGGCAGAATCGGAATTGTTAACCTGAAATAGCTTTCACCATCTTCCTCCAAATTTTCAAGTGTCGCACTATAAGTCAGCTTCATGTAATAGTCTAAATCTTTCATCCTATTCATCCCCCTTGACTTCATTCAAAATTCTGCTCACAATTTTGATTTGATATGGCTTCAGATTGCTTTCATTATGGTGAGGGCGTGCAAATGATTGAGGAAACTTACCATTCGGAGTTGTTATCGTATAGTGTGACCCACCACTATGATTATGAAATTCACAATTATAATGTTCCAACAGGGTTCTGGCATCTTCAAATGATAATTTCTTATCAAATGGTCGCTGGTTAAACCGTCTCTCGAGCTTTTCTAACGAACCAATAATAATCACCTCGCACCATATATAGTGTCATCTTAAATTAACTACGATTATTATTCAAGAAAAGTGTGCAGAAATTAAAAAAACGCCGCTCACAGGCGACGTTTCATCTAGAATCTCAATCAATTAATATGCAATCAAATTGTAAGTTGCACGAACAGTGATGGTTGCACCATTGTCGTTGGTAGTTGTTGGTGTGTTAGAAGCACTAGCGAACCGATAGCTTGAACCAGAGTTACTGATCAAGTCGGTCAGATTAGCATCGGCAAGGATGTTTTGAACATCTTGAGCACTAATCGTGTCGCCGGCCTTAACTTGGAAGGCAGCCTTGGCACCAGCAGCATCCAATGCAGCCTGGTCATTGCTCTTCAGGTTAATAGCATTGCCATCTTTGTCAACCAAGACAACCTTGATTGCTTTAGTGGTGTCAGTGGCAGCAGCCTTAACGTAGTATACAAGTGTGTCGCCGTTCTTAGCAACTGCGGCGTTGTCCTTGTTAGCTAATGAAGCTGAACCGCCATTGTTGTTGTCGTAAGGTACATAACCTGATGGCACACCGTTGACGATGCTGTTCAAGTTAGAGGTAGTGGTGACGTTGGTGTAGGTCGCGCTCTTGTCAAATGGAACTGAGCCAGTACCAACTTCTTTACCAGTATCCTTATCAACATAGCTGATCTTAACTGAGTTGCCTTGTGGTGCTTGAACACCTAGGTTGTAGACCCAGCCAGTGATTGATGGGTTCTGGTCATCCTTAACTTGGTAGTATACCCAGCCTTCACGGGTCTTCGTTTCGGCACCGGTGATGGTAAAGGTATCCGTGTTACTGAAGCCAGTCACCTTAGAAGCTTTGTACTGAGTGTACTTAGGGTTGTTCCAAAGCGTCCACTTAGATGGGTTCGTCAGCGTGTAGCCGGTTGTGGTGCTTGGCAATGCAGCTGAACTAGTCGTGTTGGTAGAAGCAATACCGCCGCCAAACTTAGTCTTGTCTTTGCCACCGTAGATCCAGCCACGATAATGGCCATCAAATGAAACGACCTTGTAGTAGACGGAACCACGGTTAGTCGAAACGATTGAATAAGCACGGAAGTAATCGTTAGAACGGTTTGAGTTCCCTAATCTTGCCATGGTCGTCTTAGAAGCAACGACACGGGCACCCTTAGAAGTCCCTACTTTACTGTATAAAGCATTGCTCCCAGTTGGCACCACGTTACGTGATTCTGGGGCAGTGTTGAAATACAATGCCTTAGTGACATATGCGTATGACTTAGCGCTAGCCGTTGTGCTTGCAAGACCTGCAGCACCAAAAACGGATGCAGCAGCTAAACCGACATACAAAGATTTCTTCAAACTAGATTTCATATGAATACACTCCTTTGAATAAACAATAATAGCTCCCACTAATCCCCTGATTAGCTAGTTTCACTATAGCACTTAACGCGGTTAATCAAAATCTAATTAAGGGAAGCTTAAGCAAATCGAAAGAAACGGCGTATTAGAAAAAGACGCACATTAAATGCACGCCTTCTAAGCTCGATTATTCCGCGTCAGTAAAGGGAATTCCTAACGTGACCGGTAAATTATGCGGATCCAATAAACTAATGTTCAACGGCTGATTCAACTTCTTGATCAGTTTCATCTCCGTCTCATAATTATCAACCAGGTACTGTTGTTGCGGCAAAGCGCTGGCCCATGAAGTGAACTCGTCACGGTCAGCAACTGAACTAGTCACTAAGGCAATCACATTACCCTGCGTCTGGCTGACCGATTGCCGGTACTGATCGTTTTCAATGGCCCCCACCAGCAGACCAGCCTTGTTGAAGTTGTTCTTCATCCACCATGCAGTGAAACCTTCAATGGAATCAAATGCTTGAACTTGCATACCAACGGCGTTCAGCAATTCAACTTGACTGATCTCGTCATCTTCATAATGAACGTTCAGCACACCAAGCCCGCTTTGACTGTAATACTCGTCACGGTTTTTGGTGTTGTCGTCGTTGTAGAAGCGGTTGGAAGTTAGTTGGCCTTCAGTCGTCAAAATACTACTTTCTGACAAGTGGCCATCCTTATAAGAATCAATGGTCTGAATATTATCACTTGATGGATAATAGCGAACTTTAAGCGTCCAGCCGTTCTCCAATTCAAGTGTTCGTTCAGTGTGATCATCGTTCCATTCGTCTTTAACTGCGTTGTCAGGTAGTTGATACTTAGCACCTAACTTGCCCTGATGTTGCAGGCTATAAAGCGGGTTGTAGACTGATACGACACCGCCCTTGACCTGCAATTCACTGGTCCATGTCGCAATCTGATTGGTCAAGTTCAACTCAAACTGACTGGTATACAAACCAACGTGTTCAATCCCACGCTTGGTCAGCACCTTAACCACTAACTTCATCTGTTCATACTGATCCGCAGACAGCCCATCCATGTCCAAAATGATTTCGGAATCGCTGTCCAGTACGAGCCCTTTGACAGGCACTGGTACGCCTAACCACTTGTTGATATCGCTGTTCACAGCATCAATCTCTGATTGCTTGGTAGCTAAATTATCCTGCAGTTCAGACAACCGTGCCTGATTCTGTGTCATCTGCTGCGTCAGTGAATCCAACTGTTTAGACAGTTCTTCATCATCAGCAGCTACCTTTTGTTGAACTTCTTCCAATTGGTTGTTAGTATCGTTTAACTCTTTTTGGTCAGCAGTCAACTTATCACGGACAGCTTGTAGCTGCGCCTTCAAGTCCCGTTGCTTCTTATCAACCGCTTGAATAGTGGCTTCATTAGCATCACGTTCGGCTTTATTGGACTTAATATCATCTCGATATTGGTCGGCTAACGTCACAATCATAGCTGGATCTTTTTCGCTTTCGAACTTAGATGAGATTTCAGTCTCAGCTTGAATTAATTCTTGTTGCTTAGTATTAAGTCCACTCAGCTCTGCGTTAATATCCTTCACTTGGTCAATCAATGCGCCAGCCTTATCCTGATTTTCTTTAATTCGGCTATTCAATTCCGTCTGTCTTTCAACAAACGGGGCAGAGGCTTCTTGACTGGCCTCTTCCATCTGATTTTGAATGTTGGTAATTTGAGTACCACTATCATCAGCAGCCTTCTTAGCATCAGCAATTTGTTGGTTTAACTGATCAATGTCAGTCTGAATCTCCTTTTGCTGATCAAACAATAAATCTTGTAAAGTTTCTCGCTGAATGTTATATTTTCCCGCGATTTCTGCAAGATTTTGCTTAGCCGTTAGTGTAGAAGTGACACTTGACGAACTGCTTTCAGTAGCATTTGAATCTTGTTGTTGATCATTAGTGTCTGTATCTTGTGTTTGGTTCTCTAATTGCTTATTTGCTTCTGTTTCGTTTTGTTTGGTATTATCTGATTCTTGATTTGAAGTCCCTCGAAATAAATCCCGTAAACCCATAAACTTGCCTCCTGGTAAATCAAATTAATTACATTTTACCATTGATACGGGCAGATTAGTCACTTTCTTCAAAGTCAATATCAATGAAAACACACAAAAAAAGACTACCCACAAAAGTGAGTAGTCCTTTAAGCTTATTAACTAATATCAGTTAGCCTATTAGTTTAAGAAATCTGAGTTAGCTTGTTCTGCTGGAGTAGTTGAAGGTAAACTGTCAACAGCTGTACCCTTAACAAGAACTAAGCGAACATTTTGACCAAACTTAACACTAGTATTTGCGTTCACAGTTTGTTGAACACCAACTGTGTAAGCATCATACTTACCGTCTGAGTTCTTGGTTGCTGAGTAAAGAGTCTGACCATTTGTACCGTGGAATGCATTAGCAAGGGCGGTAAGATCCACGTTATCAGTCGTAGGACCTGTCAACAAAGTACTTTGCTGAGTCGGTGTCAAAGTTAACTTGTTGCTCGTAGCAACTGTAAATGGTACAGCAGCACTACCTTCTTGTACATATAAATCAACTTTAGAAGTTGAAGCTTGGGCAACAGTTACATAATAAGTGCCACCGTATTGTGGAGTTTGGGTCGAGCTAGTATCTGTCACAGTGTAACCACTAGGTACATTAGAAGCAGCCTTAGCAAATGCTGGTAAATCTTGACCAGCATTATTCTGTTCACCGGCATAAACATCATTAACCTTAGTAACCTTCTTTGCACCATTGTTAACAAATGTCTTAGTATCGCCTACAGTGTTACCATTTGAAAGACGGTATACAACTTTGATGCTGTTATCACTAGTTGCAGCAGGATCAGCCTTTGGATTAGAAACATTAGAAGCTTTTACCCAAGCACCGTTAAGGTCGGTTGACTTGGCACCATTAGCTAAAGTTGTGCTAGAAATTTCATACCATGTTTCGCCTTCGCGTGAAGTGGTAACAGCCTTGTTAAAGGTGAATTGAGCACCCTTGTATGCATCAGTCTTAGCTAATACAGTACCGTTAACCTTTGCACGGCCAACTTTGTAGTTAGTCCATGCTGGTTCCTTGAAGAACAAAGTGTTAGCAGTTGAACTAGTGTCAGCAGTTAAGCTGTACTTGTCACCAGCTGCAGGAGCAGTAGCGTCCTTAGTAGTAGCATATGCAGCTAAGCCACCAGCAAAGGCACTAGTACTCTTACCACCGTAAACATATCCACGGTAAGCTTTGTCGAATGAAACGACCTTGTAGTAAACTGAACCGCGGTCGGTAGTCTTAACACCGTAAGCACGGAAGTTAGCTTGGCCATTTGATGACTTGCTTAACTTAGCAGCAGTTGCAGTAGTAGCAACAACCTTAGCACCTTTAACAGTACCTGGCTTAGTGTAAATAGCGTTAGTACCAGTTAAGTTGACGTTACGTGAAGCAGCAGCAGTAGTTAATGTGCTGTATGAACCTGCTTTTGCATATGACTTTGCAGATGCATTAGCAGTAGTTGCGCCAGCAGCAGCAACGAATGAAGCTGCAGCTAAGCCCAAATAAAGAGACTTCTTTAAACTAGATTGCATGTGAAATTCCTCCAAACATATATTTATGTAACTCATCAAGCATAAACAGTATACACAATATTCAGTCGAATGTTAAGTAAAACTTAAAACCCCTAGCGACTTTTTATATTGTATAACCGTGCTAGACTCTAATAGAGATACTAACGCAACCCTACCTGGGCTTCAAGAAAGTTGCTCTATTTGTAGTTTGCTTGTAATATTTTCACAAAACCAAAAAATCTAAAAATTACCATGAAATCTTATACCTACACACTTTCGAGGGCATCTCGAAAATTATAATATGATAATGTATGACAGTCATATTACAAACAAGTTTCGCAACAAAGTTTAAATGTTGTGCTAAACCAGTGTTGAATTTGTGATAAAAATCGGCAAAATTTATTTTAAAAATATTTTTAAAGCCACTAAATTTTATGTTCTATTTAGTTTTTGCGGTATTTAATAATTACCTCAATTTGTCAATTTTGACTAGTTTCTTCTATATTAATAGTTTTGCATCCGTCATAACATTTCTAATGATTGAGTCATGATTCTATCAAAAGTCTAGCTTTACCACTTTAGTACGATCAGATATATCTGATTTTGAAGGGCTGTCTGCAGTGTACAGGCTATAGTCCACTAAATTATTTTAATGGTATACTCTTTATCAGTGCTCATATAATTCAAGCTACTCACTTTTAAGTGAAACTGGCTCAACTACAGCATTACATATGAGCTTACATAATTAAGCAAATAAACGTCTTATCTAATATGGAGGTTCCTCGTACATGATTCCCTTTGCATACCAAGTCTTCAGTACCGTCATTCAAGAAGGTACATTTCAAAAAGCTGCGCTGAAACTGAACGTGACACCTAGTGCGGTCAGTCACTCAATCACTCAATTGGAAAATGAACTGGGTTTTCCAATCTTCATCCGTTCCCGTTCTGGGGCCGAGTTAACGGCTAATGGGCAAACGATTTTACCAATTATTCAAGAAATTCTAAACAGTCAGGCCCGGTTGGAACAGGAGGCCGCTGACATTAACGGTTTAAATGCCGGATCAATTCGCATCGGTGCGTTTTCGTCCGTCTGCATCAACTGGCTGCCGCCAATCATTCAGTCATTTAAAAAACAATATCCCAACATCTCGATTTCAGTGAGTCAGACTGGCTTCAATGAAATTGTAGAGAACGTCAAAAACGGGACGTTGGACTTAGGCTTTGCTGTCATGCCTGTGAGTGAGAACCTGCTGGTAGATACGCTGGTTAAAGATGAGATCTACTGTGTGGCACCCAAGGGCTTTGTGCCTAAGAACAAAAGATCGGTCACCCATGAAGACTTGGAAGACCACGACTTCATCCTGCAACCCGGAGATTACGACCGGGATACTAAGGCCGCACTAGACTACTATGGTATCCAGCCAAACTTAATCCACTTCTCCATTGATGACCAGTCGATTGTCGCCATGGTAGAAGCTGGACTGGGATTAGGAATTTTACCGGAACTCGCCCTGCAGAAGATCATCGGTGATGTAGCAGTCTATCCCTTCGAGCATCCGTTCTACCGATCAATTGGGCTGGCAACTTCGGCGGTGCAGGCTAAGGCGCCTTCGACTCAGAGGATGATTGAAACAATTAAGGGATATGTAGCAAGTATGTATCCGGAAGCCGTATTGGAGCGAAGTCATTAAACAACACTAAGCAGCACCAGCAGTGAGAGCGATGATCTCGTTGCTGGTGCTTTTTATTTGTGAACAAATTTTGTACAAATTCGCAAACTTCTGTGAAGTCATAGCAATTTTCTGGCTTATCGTTACCATTAGTTGATATATTGGATTCATAGAGAAATTGTTGTTTATCACCACAGACCCCCACAGGAGGTTTCATGATGAGTAAAAGTATTAAGTTATTTAGTAGCGCGTTAGCAATCGGGATGTTACTTGGAACTGGCGCTGGTGCCGTTACTTCAGCAGTACAGGGAACAACGACTGTTGCACAGGCAAGTACGACTCGCTCTGGGCAGCAAGCACTGGTGTTAACGTCAGATGAGGTTCAAGTGAATAGTGAGGGATTAATCCAAAAACTCAATATTGATGACAAACAACTGACAGAACTATTGAATAAAGGTAGCTTATCCATACCGGCTCAAGGTAACACCGAGGACTCTTCAGCAATCGATATCACCGGCATCGACACAAACGCCTTATCTAAAAGTATGCTTGCTGACCAACTCGATGTTGAAGCAGATACTGTGCCGGGGATGAGTAGCATTACTTTTGAAAAGCCCGAGAATATTACGACTATCAACAAAAATGCACTAACTGGTCACGAACTGACTTCAGTTGAGTTACCAAGTGTAAGTTATATTGGAGAAGAAGCATTTACTAAGAACAAAATAAAGACCGTTAATCTTGGTACGAAGGGAAATCCAGCTCCTTTCGTCAACTGGGGCGCATTTGGAGATCAAAGGTGGGACACGATCAGCACCCAATATAGTGACAAGATCCCAGCAAGGCGCCTGATGACCCAGCTAGGATTAGTCCACAAAGTTAATGGCGAAAATGTCTTAGATAACTCCACAACGTATGTATATGTTTTACCGAAATATCATGAAGTTGCGATTGAGAATAACAACGAGACTGCCATAGAGGTTTTTTCCCAACAAGGTGGCTATATTGAAGCAGAAATTGGAAATGAGTTATATGGTACCCTAGGTATCAACATTGGCGCTAAAGATGGTGGTACACCCACTAATCCAGGCAACAATGGTGGCGACACTGCCAATCCGGATAACGGCAGTGGTAATGAAACTACACCAGACCCAGCGCCACAACCCCTACCGCAACCGCAGCCTACTCAACCGGCTAGCTACCCTCACTCCGTTTATGCTATTCGTGGCATGAGACTGCACAAAAACGTTAGTCTGACGAACCCGACAAGGTCCTACAAGAAACAGTCACGGGCTAAGGCAGCTAACTTTAAGATTCAAGGTGTCGCTTATGACAAGAACGGCAATAAACGCTATAAGGTGAAGGGTGGCTACATTACCGCTAGCTCTAAATATGTAGCGGACAGCCACTTCCGCAGTAACAAGGTTAAACGCGTGCGGGTAATCGGCAATAAGGTGAACAGCTACAAGGATGTCAAGCTTTCTTCAAACCAGAAAGTAAGATCCTACAAGAAAGGCACTAAACTGAACGTCAAACGGATTGTTAAGCAGGGTCGCTTGACGCGGTTCGAATTGAACAATGGTCGTTATATTACTGGAAATAAGCAACTGTTGATTATGGATCAGAAGTGATTCAGGGAAACATAGCTAAAGAGCTTCCCTTTTATATAGTGGAAACGTGTTTCGCAGCTCTGAGTCCGGCCGTATAACAAGAAAAAGACGAGTCCCCAAGTTCAGGGACCCGTTTTTTTCTCGTTATACTCTGGACTCAACCCGAGCTGCTACACACTCTTACTTCACACTCTGGATTTTTCCCACCGCAATCGGCAACGTCACATGATTATCATACTTCTCATTCAGATTACCGCCCGCAGTATCTGGCAATTTCAGTTCTGCCGGTACGCCGTGGATATAGACTACTCGCTTGTCCAGATCCAGCTCATCCGTACCGAAGACTTCCTTGAATTGCGCCTTTAATGCTTCTAGCGGAACGTGCTTCACGTATTTGAAATAACCCTTATCATCCGAAACCGGGTACGTGTCATTGGCGATATCCATTTGGTGCGGTTGGGCATCAAACGGCACCATGGTTGTTCCCGAAACGGCTTCCGTTTCCGGCAGATCCACTACCCCATCGTGATTAACGTCTTGAGCCATCGTGGCTGGTTGCGCATCGGTGCCATCCGTGAAGCCGTGGAAATGCTCCCAGTGCTGCATGTTCTTTGGCGTATCAAACATCTCAATTTCAATATGAATGGCGTCGTCGCCTACGGTAAAGGTTGCCGTTCCGTGTGCGCTGGTACCAATCGCTTCTTCATTCAACGGTTTAATCTCTGCAATATATTTTTGTGCCATGTGAACCCCTCCAATAATCGGTTTTAGTTCCTAGAAATTAACAATCATTTTACGCTTTCAGAATAAGTTAATCCGATCTGCATTTCAACTGATCACACCTGTAAACGGTACAAATTAATAGATGGGACAATTAACTGTTGGTTAATCATCCCATCTTGAGTTTTACTTTTTATAGAAATAGCTGTGATCAGTCTTTTGATGAATTGGATCCCAACCCCAAGTCACCAGAGTCGCTTTACCATGATGCGTTGTTCTCTTCAGCGGCCAGCCTTGATCGCCGCCTTTGATGACAATCGAGTAGTAGCCACTTTTAGACTTCTTCGTATAGTTAAGTCGGCTGTATGAGCTTGGACTCTTTTTACCGGATAACGTCCACGTTGAGTCACTCTTCTTACCATTATGATAGTAGTAAACCGAGAATGTGTACTTGGTGATTTTCAACTTGTTGGAGTCCCCACCACTGGACTTTGAGAACCATGTTCCCCGCAGTGATGTTGGTGTAGTGGTGTATTTTGTATGAGCTGAAGCAGTTGTTGATAGCGCGTTGAAGCCTAATAAAGTTGCTACTGCGACTAACCCGACAAGTATGTATCGCTTAAACTGTAATTTCATAGTTATCCCCTTACCTTTCTAGCTTGCATGATCCTGAATGATTACTGTGAATCGAATAAAATGTTACGCTTATGCGGCTATATGTCAATATGCTGATATCCCCAATTCAATCCACTCCGTAACAAAAACCAGCAACCACTATTCTGATTGCTGGCTTCTTGTTCATATGAACGTTAAATATCATCCAACGCATCCGCAATATCCTGCTTATCCAGCACCATGCCGATTGCGTTTTGGAACATATCATAATCCTTCATGCTGACAATCACGTAGCGGCCAATCCCATCCTCCGTAATGAAGACGGGCTGAAAATCATACACCTGAGATAGTAACTGCTTAGGTGCTTTCAGTGCACTCATCGGCGCAATCACAGTTTCCTTTGGCGCAATCAGATGTTTGAAGCGATCCAGTTCCACGTTAATGAAAGTCGGCATTTCGTCTGCGTCACCGGTGGGCAACGTTTCATCCGATTGCGGCAGATCTTCGTGATCCATCACCCGTTCCATAAGCAAGGTACCAATCATTTCCCGTCCCCTGGTTAGGACGTCATAGATTGACGTTCCAGCAACGTTTTGGTCAATCACCGGTATGTACATCTGGTAAGGCAGCTCCTCTCTTTCATCATGGCGAATCAGGCCAGAATAAGTCAGATACTGTGGTGCTAAGGAATTAGCAGTATTAAAAAAGTCCATCGTGTTAACCTCGGTTTCGTTTTATCGTTACAAGGTTAACTATGCGATGGACTGCTGTTTAGTTTTTAAGTTCAAGAGATATACAGCTGAAGAACCGCATAAAAAAGGCCTTCCCCTTAATTAGATAAGAGCAAGGTCTCTTAAATGGGTAACAGTCTCAGCGCCACCAATAGTGGTCTGAGACTCGCACATTCAAAAAGTGTGTCATCGTTTTGATGCCCACGCGATCTGTCCCACACAGCATACTTGGTTTTCACCATCGGCAAGACACGTTGCCTATATTTCCAGCGTTGGAAATACCCATAACGTTGGCACTGCCTATCGCCATCTGCATAGGCGTCGTCTGCTTTTCGAGCCTGCGCCCAGTGCTTGATGTATATATTGTTGGGGATTGGACTAAAGTCTGAGATGTTCCGTATGGGTAAAACATATCAGAACATGTTAATGATGGTCTAACGACTCATCGTTAAAACCTCTTTCATTGTAGACTGAAAACACAATTAAAGCTATCAATGTCTACTAATTTAGTAAAATTTATTTTACGGGTTAAACAAAACTGCCCAACCACCGTCATTTAGCGACGTATGGTTGGGCAGCTTGGTTAGCGAATCGACCAGATACTTAATGCGATCATGATCAATTCTGTGTTCTTCAGTTGCAGTGCTGCGTAGAAAATCAGCGTTGCGATAATCATGCGTTTCTTCATCAATAACGCCCCCTGACCGTTCATTTATTTAGAGAATAAATTGGGGGCGGAACCGGTTAGGCTGTGTAGAGTTCTTGCGTAGTCGTCTTCACGTATGCGCCGCTGACAGCTTTGACGTAGAGGGTAACACCCTTACGATCAAAGAGGCCAAGCGCAGCAATCGCGTTCATCGCTTCGGCAATTGTTTCAGTCGTTAAACCAGAAACCGCCTTTGGAAAACTGAAAGTGTGTACCTTTTCGTCTGAACCTTTGAAGCGTAACTGCAAAACCATTTTTTCTTCGTTATTCATGTTGTAATCTCCTTTGAGTAAGTGGCTTAGGCAACTTGTGTCTTGTTATCAGTAGTGGTGATTGAAGCAGTGCCGAATGACAGGTTAGTTAATTTTTCAATCACAGCGGCGAATTTAGTAATTTGGTCGTCCGATGGCTTTTCAATAATGTTGCTGTATGAGAAGCGGATCTTTTGGTCGTCAGCGTCTAGCATCGTTACAGTTAAGTTGGTTTTGTTCCAAGTTGTATTCATTAAAATCACTCCGATTAGTTAGTTTTGTAAGTGTTGGCCAACGCCCTACACTTATACAAACAAATCAGCGAGGAAAAGTGTCACCCCCAAATTCACGAAAATTTTGAAATCAGCGCCAATCTTCGGTAGAATAGAGAAGTTGATTTAAATTGTGACTTAAATTCAGGAGGCTTTCTAATGGCTCAACGGCTTGTATATCCAGCAATCTTCGACCCAACAGTAATGATCAACCGTGTTCAGGCCACGGTTCCGGACGTACCCGGCGTAAAAGTAATGGGTACAACAAACGATGACGCAGCACAAAAAGCAGCGCACGCAGTCGGAGAAAAACTGGCAAAAGCAAACGGCGCCCTACCCGTTCCAAGTTCACCAGGTGAACTAAAGAGAACGGCGGGCCAGACCGTTAGTTTTATTGTGTTGGATTTGGATGAGTATAAGAAATAGAGTGTGAGGAGAAGCGGTTAGAGACGGGAGCGTAGTGAAGTTATGGTGGAAATCCCGAACTTGGATTTATACCATGACTTTACTACGAGCAAGTCTCTGCTTCGCCGAGCACGTTTCAGAAAATAGAGTGTGAAAGCAAGCGGTTAGAGAGTGGAGAATAAGGTGCAGGCGACGGAAATCCCGGTTTTGGATTTCTGTTGGCTGTGCCTTATTTGCAACTCTCTGCTTGTTTGAGCACGTTTCAAAGAAATAGAGTGTGAGGAGAAGTGGTTAGAGACTGGAGCGTAGTGAAGTTATGGTGGAAATCCCGAACTTGGATTTGTACCATGACTTCACTACGTGCAAGTCTCTGCTTCACCGAGCACGTTTCAACATAGTAATAGCAAAAAACAAAGCACCGTATAACAGTTAACGCAACACAACTGTTATACGGTGCTTTTGGCTAATATCCGCTAAATGTTTCCAGCCACATTAATTGAATTTCATTTTATGCTGGGTCATGATAATGACATAACTCAGGACAAAGAGGTTATGGATATGGAAAAATACACGATTAAAAAGTTCTTTAGTAATCAACACACGATTTTCGACAACTTAGACAAGACAAAGTCGCCTATCAAGATTACCACTGGCACAAATAAAGAATACGTATTAATGCCTAAAGAGGTGTATTGGCAACTAAAAGCCGCCCAAGATGAACAACTGCAACAAGCAGAGCTAGACATCCGTCGTTATGCTTTGAGTCACAATCCAAAAACACCTGTAAATGATGACGAAATGGAAAAGTGGTTAAATGCGGATTAATGACCTGGTTACAGAAAGTCGTCTATTATCTAACCAATTCCCCCTGCACATACACTTGATCAATATCCGCCTTACTGGTCTGATACATCAACTTCTCAAAGATGTTATCCGAGGTTCCCGTCTGAAAATCGTTTTGAAGTGACACAACCTGCAGATCCGCCAAGTACCCTTCAGCAATCTTGCCTGTCTGCAGATGTAAACTCTGCGCACCGCCTAATGTAGCCAGGTAAAAGGCAGTTTTAACGCTGATCGCACTGCCGCTTACACCACGTTTACCGGCAGACAGCTGATTATCCACGCCATCTTGCAGCATCCGCGATGACATTACCGCTTGCTGAATATTCCGGTAGAGACTTGGCGAATACCCGCCAGAAATATCGGTGCCTAATCCTGTTTTGACGTGGTGAGCTAGTACTCGGTTGACTGGCAGTACAGCATTTCCAAAATAGACGTTTGAAATCGGACAGTGGGCAACCGCGACGCCCTGCTTTGAAAATAGGTCATAATCATGCTCATTGAGTAAAGTGCCGTGAGCCATGACTGCCTTATCTGTCAGCAAGCCGTATTGGTTTAAAACATCGGCGTCGCGCATATGATAGTGCTCCAGCGCATAGCCATTTTCCCAATCACTTTCACTGCAATGCGACTGAATCGGTAAATCATACTTCCGTGCCAAATCACCTAGTCCTTGCAGGCTGGCTGGCGTGCAGCTAGGAACAAACCGCGGTGTGATGACGGGTGTTTGTTTAAGATTAGTCGTTTGATTTAAGTCATTTAATTGGTGAATGAATTGTTCGGTCTGATCCACAGCAACCTGGGCGGAGGCATCCTGATAATAGTCGGGGGTCTGTTCCGGATTATCCATGGCTACCTTACCGATGAACCCTCGCTGACCGTGCTGAATACAGGCTTTAGCCAGTTCCAGATTAGCAGCGTTATGGATCGTGCCAAAGTACAATGCTGTGGTGGTACCGTTCGCTAGTAACTCTTGCACGAGATTATCATAGACTGATTTTGCAAAGTCCGTGTCTTGGTACTTTGCTTCCAATGGAAAAGTGTAGGTATCCAGCCACTCATTTAATGGTCGGTCTAACGCCAAGCCCGCATTGGGCCACTGGGGCGCATGGATGTGCAGGTCAATGAAACCGGGTAGAAGATACTGGTTGGGCTTCAGTGTAGTCAGACTGTCATTATCCTGAGCCGCCTGTCGGACCGTTGCATAGTCGGCTTCAGTTGGCGCGATAATACGCGCAATATAGCCGCTCTCGTCCAAACAGATGAGTTGCTGTGGCCGATAAGTGACTGCTGTTTGTGATTGGGGTGAAAAGCTCGCGCCCTCGATAACCTTTGAATAAGAAATAATCATGCACCTCACTTGAATTTTTTAAGTTAATTACGAACGATAAGCGTAACATCAGTTTTATTATTCGTTTAATGCTCTTATTATAGCCATTAACTGCAACAATTGCCAAAACAAAAAACGACCACCCGCAAATGATACTGGCAGTCGTTTCCCGTTAACTTGCTACCCGATTCTGATCGACAATCTTCCAGCCATCGAGCAACTTGTCACTATTTACATACTGTTCCACGACCCATTTAGGACGCTTAGTGATTTGGGTAACCGTTTGTAGGCTATCCGTCCGGTGCACAATGTGCTCGTCTGGCTTGGTAATAACGTAGCGTTTAGCCACGACCATTGCCCCCTTTTCAAATCAAGGAAGTTCCACAACTCGATATCGTACTCGTTCACTTTCAGGATATGGGTAGTTTAACACATTAGCATGTGAAAGCAAGCAGACTGCAATGAGAAAATAGGTTGACCAGTAATCATCTTCAAAAGACAAATGAACGTGCTATTCCAATGGTTGCTTGCTTTCATAAGTATTCGTTTAAAATCAAAGCCTACTTCATTTTCTTGTGTATCAGACGACTGGATTTAGCGAGCCGCCTTTTCTTTCGCTCGTTCAGCCAAAGAATCACGATAAACTCCGTACCAGCAAAGGTGCAGAACAAGCCATTTATTACCGCCAACCAAAATGGGTGATAAAAGATAGTCACAATCAGTAGAACAAAGGCGATCGTATCGACTTTATTGTTCACGCGATTCCATCGATCATATGGTTTGATCCAGATACTATCATGTTTCATTACTTATCCTCAACTTTTACGAGATTTTTGAAAAAATACGTCACCAGCCGATAGTACACGTAGGCATTGCCCGCACAGCAAACAACAGAGACTGCAAGCCAGGCTGTAAACAATAGTGGCGTTAAGTGAACTGGACTAATAGCTGCCCAGCCAAAAACAATAATGAAATTACCGAGAATTTCCAGCACCATCATCTGCCCTTTTGCGTACCTATTTTTGAATAGTCGTTTCCAATCCGTAATTTGAAGGGTGTAGCGCAGCAACATTACGTTGCAGATAACAAAGCCAATCATCAAAATGATTTTAGCAGTCATGGTTAACGTTGTTGGCGTTATCGCCCACCACGCACAGACAATACTAATTAGAATAATTAACGACCATTTGATAACGGAATTCATGAGGGACAATTTCTCCTTGTGTAGATATTGGATTGATGTAGCTGACTTTATTTTGGATAGGTCATCTTAATTTAAAATGAACTTATTTAATAGTTAATTGCTTATTCAAGTATACAATATGGATGCTGAAAAAGGTCTGCCATTTAGTTGAAATAACACTTAAATTCGAATTAAGAAGTCATTTCAAAAACAATTTTGCACAGCTATACCCACCACCGATATTTTGCCGTATAATGTAGCTAAATTGTTCCGGATGGAAAGGGGTCGGCATCATGGGCGCTCAAACGATTAAGATTCAACGTGACGAAAACGGTGACCTGTATCTGAAGGTTCCCGATGAATTTGTGAAGCAGCTTGAACTCAATGAAGGCGACGAGATTGATTTGGTGCCGACTGCATTAGGCGTAGAACTTCGTAAGGCAGACACAGTGACGCCTCAATTCTGGGAACCATTTTCACAGTCAGTCAGCGAATACCAACGCGCCCTGCAAATGATTAAGGACAGCGAAGCCAACAAAAATGATAGTGCATCCTCAAAATAATCAAATTAAACTTTTCAACTTCACCTTATCTATGGTATGATGGTTACTGTTGTTATGGCGGTATTGGTGAAGTTTGGTTAACACACCGGATTGTGGTTCCGGCACGCGTGGGTTCGAGTCCCACATACCGCCCTAAGCTTAATACGTTGAAAAGCCGGGAGATCGTGATGGTCTTTCGGCTTTTTTGTTTGCGGTAGATTGAATCACTAAAACTCTCGGAATATGCTATAATGTAACTACAAAAAAGAGGTTAGTGCGTCAACACTAACCCCTTGCATGCCGCTTCAAGAGCGGTGGTAAGTTACGGTTAACAGTAAAGAGTCACCATAAACCGTCCAAGTTTATGAAGGGTGGCTTTTTACTTACGGTCTCTACGGTCGATTAGGATCACTAACGTTGCGAAAGCAATCATCAGCGATAAGGTGTCAAATACTGACACGTTCTAATTCCTTTGTAAATTTCGTAAATCATAGGCATCACTCACTTTCGCGATTGACACCACCACCCATGAAACTCCTGCCATGACAGCATATCATACGGTATGCTGTTTTTTTGTGTCGTGAATACATTCGGACATATTTCATAAATCGTCAATTTTTCCAGGCTATACCACTCTTGTATATACTCGCCCAAAACTGAATATTCATTTGGAACGTTATTAATCATTATTGAGCAAGATTTTTTTCGCCGCGTAAGCCCCATTATCATAGGCTTAGTTCCATTTTGATATCCATTATTCATGAATACACTGTTGACAACGCAACGACCGAGGTTTATCTTATTCTCATCAACACATATTAAAATTTTATGAGAAGAAGGCAATACATATGAGAAAATACGCTATTATCGGAGTCGGTCACGTTGGAGCAACAGTTGCTTACACCCTTGTGTGTCAAGGAATCGCTGACGAATTAATTTTAATCGATAAAAATGAGAAAAAGGCTCGTGCCGAACAATTGGATCTCCAAGATACGCAAGCACGTCTTGATTCTCACACGACCATTAAGATCAACGACTATTCAGAATTAGCTGATGCCAACATTTTATTCGTTACTTCCGGTAACATCCACGCATTGGATCATGCAAGTGGTAACCGTTGGGCTGAATTCGAATATACCCGCGAAATCGTTCAAGATATCGCCCCAAAGATCAAGGCATCCAGCTTCAACGGTGTTTTAATCGACGTCATGAACCCTTGCGATTGCATCACTTACTACCTGCAACAAGCAACTGGCTTACCTGCCAACCGTGTGCTTGGTACCGGGACATTCCTTGATACCGCTCGGATGCAGAAAGTCGTTGGCGAAAACTTCAACGTTGATCCAAAGAACGTGACTGGTTACACTTTAGGCGAACATGGTGAATCACAATTCGTCGCTTGGTCAACAGTTTCCGTAAACGGCTTACCGATCGAAGAGTTAGCTGAGGAAAAGAACCTCGACCTTGAAGACTTGGAGAAGCAAGCACGTGGCGGTGGCTGGGCCGTTCATTCAGGCAAAGGCTACACGAGTTACGCCATTGCAACCTGCGCCGTTAAGTTAAGCCGCGCTGTCTTAGATGACGCCAACTTAGCTTGTCCTTGCTCATGCTACAGTGACAAATACAACACCTACGTCGGCCACCCTGCCATCATCGGTAAAGACGGTGTCGTAGAAGCATTACGCCTGCCAATCACCGATGAAGAAGAACATAAGTTAGCACAATCAGCTGGCTTCATCCGTGAAAAGTTCGAAACATTACCTAACGTTAAGCAAGAAGCTTAATTTTAAATTGGAACCTTAAGGAAATCGCCTTCCTTAAGGCTCTTTTTGTGTGGAAACCCAGTAACAGCCGACGGTCGCCAGCGGATTCATCTGCTGTGTCGGTGCTGTTAGGGCTGTGCCCGTTATAGCACGGGACGACATTCAAGACGCGCGTTCTTTGTGTGGCTTGAATGCACGGTTCCCACAGCAATGAATTCGCTGGCGGCCGGAGGTGGCATATCATCTTATTTTCAATTTCACTTTTAAATTGCTTTTACAATGCACATTAAGTACAGTATAGATAGCTGATAAAGACATGAAGAAGGTGGAGTTTTGACTCTTTCAAAAGCAGTACAAGATAAACTGACGAATTTAAAAAATCAAATGGATGCTTTCAGACCACTTTCAAAAAAACAGATTGAAGTATTAGAGGCTCAAACTCGCTACGAACATGTCTGGTCCTCCAATGCCATTGAAGGCAACACACTAAATAAATATGAAACAACATCAATTCTACAAACTGGCCTAACCTCTCAAGGGACCCCGATCAAAGATGTCCTAGAAACTTTAGATTTGAATGATGCCTACAATTATATGATGGATCTTGTTAGTCGTAAACAACCTTTGTCGCAACGAGTCATTCGAGATCTAAATCGTTTTGTGACTGCCAAAACAGCCAAAGATATGACTGCGTCTGGGCGCTATCGTGCGATTTCAGTTTGGCCAAATGGCTTACAAGAGCATCCGTTCGTGGATCCCTTCGATATCCAACCAGCTATGGACGATTTAATCACCTGGTCGAACAACGCTCAAGGTCAACTTCATCCAGTTCTATATGCTGCTGATCTTCACCAAAAGTTTGTTTCGATTCATCCCTTTGAAGATGGCAATGGGCGTACAGCAAGGTTGCTAATGAACATGGCACTCACACAAGCGGGCTATCCGATTGTTAATATTCAACCAGACGTGCAAGAACGGACTGCTTACATGACCGCCTTAGAAACTTCACGGGTATCAGGAGATTTAACACCATTCGAAACCATCATTGCTAACTATAGCGAGGCAGCTTTAGAGAAGCGTATTAAAACATTGGCATTAAATGAAAAGAATATTGATGACGCAGATCAAGACTTCGACCGATAATGGGTTGAGGCCTTTTTATTATTGATGTAGCCGACGGTCGCCAGCGGATTCATCTGCTGTGTCGGTGCTGTTAGGGCTGTGCCCGTTACAGCACGGTCCCCACAGCAATGAATCCGCTGGCGGCCAAAGGCGGCAATCAAAAAAGTGCGCTGCAGAAACAATGAAGTTTCCGCTGCGCACCGCAATAAACTACTCATCTCCAACTATAATCAGCCAATCATCCTGGAAGAACTTAACCATCCCCGCCTGTCGCCGAGTCGGATAAAACGCCATTTCAGATTGCTTCAGTTGCTTGACGCCAACCCGAAAGTGGAGCGTTGACTGCAGCCCATCTAATCGATAAACCGCACCCGGAATATTTTCTATCAAGCAACCCCCGTCAGCATCCGATGTAACCGTCAACGGCTGTCCCGAGCGATACAGTTCCTTACCATTACGCTTACGCAGGGCAAAGGTCAGGCCGGCCAACGGATTACCAGCTGAATCCACGCAACTGAATCGCAGATCAAACCGTCGCCGTTTCAGCAGCATTTGATGAATGAATTTTAAAATCAATCCTAACACCGCTAAAATCGCCAGAATACTACCAACTAAAATGGCAAGTTGCTGCCAGCGTTCTGCTTGTCTAGCATGATTCACATTCTGGGCAACTGCTGGCGTGTACGGCACCCGCTTCCCTGTTACCAGCAACCGGTGCGAGTTCACCATGTAGGGCGTGCAGGTCAACAAGGTCGCCAAGTCCTGCCCTGGTTCAACGCGCAAGGTGCTCGTGTCGTTAGGCTTCACCACTTGAATTTGAAAGACTCGATAAGCCAAGTGTTTACCATAGATTTTAAAGACGAAGAGGTCACCCTTCTTCACCCGGTTTAAATCCGAGAATAGCCTGCGATTAACCAGCCCACGATGACCTGCGATAACCGTGTGGGTACCACGACCCCCAGTTGGCATGGACGTTCCTGACACCACAGCTGTTCCCACTTCAAGAGTGGCTTCGTTGAGATGTTTAAAAACGGGAACCGTGAGTGCCAACTTAGGAATCGTAACCGTCCCCAGCATGTCGCGTTTTAAATTAAGCTTCGTCTGTTTGCTTAAGCCAGAAAAAGGATCGCTTTCTGCGCCAGGATTATTGGCACCAGTCGCATTGTCCCGTTTCAGCTCAGCCAGTCGTTGTCGTGCCTGTTTTTCATTTTGCTGTTGAACTTTAGCTACTCGTTGTTGATCTAACAAGTCATTCAACGACCCAATGTAAAAGGGATACAGTGCCACCGCGGCGCCAACCAATAACAGCAGACAGCCAATAATTCTGGTTATTCCCAGTTGATGATGGGACTTCTTCTTTGGCACACCGAACCTCTCCTCTCAGGTGAGATGACTAGATTTCTTCATGTCGCTTGTTGCGCTTGAAGAGCAACAAACCAGCAATGATAATCACGACACCAATTAAGATAATAAGGTAGATTCCCATTCCACCGGTGTGCGGCAGAACACCTTCTACAGCATTTTCAATTTTTACGCGATTTTCATCGTCATATGACGCTGCGTTCACCGTAAAGGCTTGCGGCTCGGTCAGCAATGCGTAGCCTTCAGGCGCTTTCACTTCGGTCAATGCATACTCGCCGAATGTCAAACCTTCAACACTAAAATTACCATCGTCGCCTGAAGTCAGCACCACTGCCCCTTTATCCAAATCATCAGGATTGTAGTTAGCTGCATCAAACCCAGTAGGCAAGTCAACCCATTCGTAGCCTTTGCCAGTATCGACTAAATATTTGTTATCACCTTTGCTAGTTACTAAGAATTGAGCGCCCTTTAACCCATCGCCAGTGTCAGAAGCCGTCTTTTCAAACTTAGCTCCGCCCGTGGTAATTGGCGTATTGGCTTTGACCGGGTCCTGACCATTCAAAGTAATGTGGTTATTCAGGATTGCACCAGGAATCAGCTTCTTATTCACGGTTGCCTTATACGTTAGCGTTATCGTCTTCCCTGCAAATGGCGCTAACTGCGCTTTATCAAAACTCAACTTGAAGCCCATACTATCACCAGTTTGACTCAGTTGCGGCTTCATGGTCCAGCCCGGCACATTTTGACCACTATCGTCACTAACTAGCAGACTGCCAGTATTAATATTCAACCCTGGGTCGGGTGTATCCGTCAATACAAACTGATCTAGCGAAGTCACATCGGTTGGCACCACAACACTCACCGTGTACGTTGTTTCATCCCCGTAGCCTAAAATGGCATCTTTCACGCTGGAATCATTTTTATCAGTGACCAAGTCTAATTTATCAAGATCGGCTAAATCCTTAACAATCGCCTTTTTCGTCTGGTTCTTTGGGTAAATGTGTAACGGGTCATCCTTGGTACTAGTCTTGTTCAAAGGCATGATCAAAACGATTGGATCAGCGGCCTTCACCACCGATTGATTGCCGTTAAGCTCAGCTGTGGTAGATTTCGTCTCCCGAATGAGATATACCGCATATTTTCCAGTTTCTATCGTGCTCTTCACTGGCAACGCGAAGTCAGCGGTTCCTTCTCCCTTAGTCGTCTGGGGATCACCAACCACTGCACCATCCGTTGCATATTGGGCAGCATTATCACGAATAATCGTTTGTCGCTCAGTTGATGAACCTTTGAGTTCTCCATACCCCTTAGTCACATCGTAGGCGGTAAATTCCACCCCGTTCAACGGTTTGCCACCCTGTAGTTGGTCGCCGGTAAGTTCTTGCCCTAATAAATCATCGCTGCCAGGCAGACTTGGCAAATCCTTATCTGATTCGAAGGCCAGCTTATGCAGACGAATATAGGCGGTATCGTTGCTAGACTCCGCTGCCTTCGCACTGGCTCCGGTAAATCCTGCAAGTACGAGTGGTAAGACTAATAATAATGCGGTGAAAATATGTTTGAATTTATTCATGTTATTATCGCTCCTTATTATTGGAAGTGTATGTGTTTCTAAGGTGTTTTAAAATGACAATTGCAATTAGGATCATCAAGCCGCCAATCACCGCCAGTATCGCTTGTGCTTCACCAGTTTGTGGCAGCCAGAGCGGACCGTGGCGTTTAGGTTGATTCCGCTGTGAAATGATGGCGAGAGAGCTATCCGACCCCTTTGATTTATCCCCTTGACTATCAGCATCTAAGTCGTTAAAAATTCGCGCTGATTGGGGGACATTTTCCATTGACGGCGCCTGTCCTGCCAGTAACGGCTCAAGCGCAGTTGATTGCACCGTTATCTTGCCGGTCTCCGGAATATGAACCGTCACATGTTTCGCAGCATCCGTAATCCGATAGCCAGCTGGTGGCTTAACTTCTTGAAACTCATAGTTTCCAGCCGGCAGTGAGACGCCATCATAGCGGATTAACCCAGTCACATCAGAGATAAACTGCTGCGCTGTTTTCACACTACCGGACCAGTTACCATCCGCCGTTAAATACTGATTCTGTTCCGCAACTTTTCGAGTTAGAACAAATTGTGCGCCGCTAAGTCCTTGTGTTGTGCCACTAATGCTCACACCAACTTTATAGAAATAAGGCTTCTCTTGGATAGTGGTCCCCTTTGCCTCAAGTGTGGCTATGTGGTTAGTCACTTTAACCGCCAACGGTTGCACCCAGCCAAGTATGACAAATGGGCGTAATTTCAGCTGTTGAACCAGTAAGTATGTTTGACCCACCTCACCAGCGAATTGCAGTTCCGTTGTCCCACTGACAGATGTATGCGGTTCCATTTCTTCCTGTTTAACATATCCTTGAATCAAACTTGGGGGCATTGCTGCAACTTGATATTGAAATCTTCGCCAGTCACCAGGCTGATGAGCAAGTTGATAAACCTTCATTGTCACGGGTTGCCCCCTCGCCCGAGTGACTTCTGGCAACCTAATCCGAACGATTTCAGCCGCAAAGCTAGTCCGTGACTCACTGACCAGCATCCCAAGGAGTGTCAGTAATACTATGAAGCAGCTGAATATAAGTGAACGCCATCGCATCATGTCAGATCCTCCGTTTTCGCTTGTATCCTAGTCGTATTCGCCAAACCAATTTCAATCAGCAATTATCGTATGAGTGACCATTTATGAAAATACTTGCCAAATGAAAGTTTAATGTGTTAATTCCCGATATTCTCAGTTTTATATGAACGCGACCAGCAAAACCCCATTTCATCAAGAGATACTCCTACAAGCTCATTAGAAATGAATAATTTAACCCTCATTTTAGTAACGCAAAAATGAATAAAACCACTATTATTAGGTTGACATATTAAAGTATTCTAATAAACGTCTCATATAATCCCTGATATAAAAGGATTTAGACCACTTTGGTGGTTAATATTACTATACATCAAAATGTATTTCAATCAAATTATTGCATTTAATTGCATCATTTCACAATAGTTTTTCACTACCACACCGGTTAGTAATCAGACACCAATTGAAGTAGCCGGAGGTCGCCAGCGGGTTCATTCACTGTGTCGGTGCTGTTAGGGCTCCGCCCTTACAGCACGGGACGACATCCGAGACACGCGGGTTGTGCGAGGCTTGGATGCGAGGTGAAAGACCGCTTCTCAGGCTTTCACCGGTCCCCACAGTAATGAACCCGCTGGCGGCCGGAGGCGGCTTTAAAACGTCTTTAGTAAACCGCTTAGGCAACACTAACCCACGCAATTAACGTAAAAAGAACCTCAGCAGTGGGACCTGCTGAGGCTCTTGGTGTTTGCATGTTAGTTTCCTGATTGCACTTTTATTATATCATCTTTTCTGTGCTTGGCAGCAACTTGCATAACTTCTTGACGGATACACTCTGGAATCTACCGAGTTGGATCACACACCCAACTCTACTGCCCAATCCCCGTCCGACTAAAGTCCGACAAGATCCGTCGAGTAAAGTTCTGTGCCTTGTATTTCAAGAAGAAACCTAACATGAAGACGACAATAAACATCAGAATCAAAACGATGGCATCGATAAAGACCGTCTGCATGTTCGGCCCGCCAACAGCTTCACGGAAGCCACCCACGCTGTAAGCGAAGGGTGCGAAGCGGTAGGCAACCCGGTAGAACGCCGGATCCAATTGTACAGGATACAACGCGCCGGACCCCGCCAGTTGAATAGCTACCAGGAAGATAACGATTGCCTTCCCGAGGTTGCCAAAGGTGGCAGCAAGTCCATAGATAATTGCCGTGAACAGGAAGGAAGAAAGTACCCCGAAAAGCACCATAATAAAGACGCTTTCCACCTGAACCCGCAACAAAAGAATTGAACTAAAGATGATGATCATGGTTTGAATCATAGATAACGTCCCAAAGGTCAGCATTTTACCGCAGAACTCTTCGTGAACGGTCATATTATGAAAGCGCCGTTTCTCACGGGGAATCGTGGTGTGCAAAATCATCACCAGCATGGTGCAGCCAATCCAAATCGATAATGTGATGTAGGTTGGCAGGAAGGCTGCCCCAAAAGTTCCCACGCGGTAGATACTTTCATCCTTAACGTTGAACAATGACACTAGGGTGTTACCCATGGTCTTAGGATTATTCTGCAAAACCGTAATCACGCTGACAATGTCATCATTGCTGGTCAGCTTCAACTGATTGGCAATGTTTTGAATATCATCTTGATAAGACGTCAATTTGCTTTCCAGGTTAGAACTGGACTGTGAGATGAGCTGATTGCCGGAAATGGCATTGTTCAGGTAGTCTTCGTTGATTCCCTTAGCCTGTTTCAACTCGCTCAAAATCGTCTGTGACTTGGAGACTGCTGAAATCAAGCTGCCACTAATACCGTTCAAATGCGTCTTTACGGAGCGATTATACTGGCCGAGGGCTGAATTCATGCCCACGGTAATACGGTTAGCGTTGTTAGCCGCACTAGTAATTTCATCAGAGGTTAATCGGCCTTGACTGGCCAAGGTTGACTTCAATGATTGCAACTGTGTCTTTTCAGCATTCAGCAACGATACCACGTTGCCAAGCGTGTCGTTGAGCCCACTAATAGCTGACAAATGTGATTGCCCGTTGATACTCTTCAAGAACGACTGTAACGGTGTGATCTGGTCTTTCAGCAGATTGACCTGAGAAATGCCGCGATTCAACATGTCATTGACCGCACTCTTGTTAGTTGAACTGGCTGAACGATTCAGTTGTTTAACAATACTATTCAGCCGGTTGGCACTCGCTGAAGCGGTATTTAGATTGGTATCCAGACTGTTGAAGGCCTTATTAACGGATCCCTGGACACTGTGAAGTGACGATAGCGTTGCCGAATTACTTTGCTGTAGGACGTCCACGTTCTGCGAAGCCGACATCACCGGTTTTAGCCCCGTTAAAATAGCCTCCATATTAGTAGAGGTATGGTTGACCTCACTCAACGCGCCAGTGGCAAGATCCATGGAATCACTGAGGGCGATGATCCAGTCCTTCAGCTCTAGAATTTGTCCCTGCTGGCTTTTGGCTTTATTGCCTAACACGTTCAGCTTAGAAAACAGTGTCGTATTCACCGTTTCCAAGAAGTTAGTCTGAACTTGATTCACCAGGGTCTTGGCAGCAGTTTCGGTAATCTTGCCTCCCATTGGCGCATCCCGGCTGTTAGCCTTATAGACTAATTTTGCCTGGTGAGGATTATCGCCAGCGATACTAGACAGCGACTTTGAAAAATTACTTGGAATGATAATTTCCGCGTAGTAGCTGCCTTCTTTAAGCTTGGCATCCGCCGTTTTAGCAGACGCAAACCGCCAGTCCAGTTGCTGATCTTTCTTGAGGGTTTGGACCACGGTGTTACCAACGTTAAGTTTTTGTCCCGCCAAATCGGCACCGGTATCGTGGTTCACAACCGCAACGGGAATATTTTTAATTTCAGAGACGTCATACGGGTTCCAAACGGCCCGGACGTTGATCAGCGTGTAAAGGCTGGGCATGAAACACAGCGCTAGAATCGTGATGAGCACTAGTGGTGACGAAATCATGGCCTTTAAGTCCCGCTGATATATTGCTTTAATGTTTTCCATTTAAACCATCCTTCTAAACCTTCCACTACGGCCAAATGGACCAGCTTGGCATACTGTTACATATTTTAGGGGACGAACTGCCTAATTTCAAGCACTGATAGAATGATACTGAACAGTGCTACAGAAATAAGAAACGATACATTCTAAACTAAATTGTACTAAAATATAATCTCTTTCGCGATATGAAAACGAACAAAATTTCACTATTTCAGCTTTTCAAGCGTTTGTTACCAGCGGGTTACAGGAATTTAGCAAAATTGATGTTATACTATTTTCAAACCAAACGTTTGCTGATAACTGTTTCAGCATTAATTTAAACAAGGAGCTACTAATATGAAGAAACCATTTCTAATCATTGCATTGTTTGCCGGTTTAATGGCCACCTTTAGCGTCAGCACACCCGCCTCAGCAAAAAGTAAGAGCGCCAAAGTCCTCTCAACCCGAACGCTCTCCAAGAAACCCTACCACGCGGTGAGTGGTTACCTTTACACCAGCGCAGGGCTGACTAAGAAAGCTCACAACGCCGACAACTATCCGTTAACCGTGTTCTACACCTACAAATCCGATACCGTCCGGAAAGCTAACGGCAATAAAGCCGTTTACTACTACGTTAAAAACGGTAACGGCAAGGTCAAGGGTTGGATCTGGAGAGGTCATTTGGTTCGCATCGTAGATACCCAAAAGCAGCTCAGTCAATTAAACCAGTTGGTGGATCTCATTGATTCGACCTCAACCAATACCCACAACCGGATTGTGTCACTGCTCAACGCGGTCAACAACAATACCACGTTGCCCACACTGATCAAGAACTTAACCGACCTCCAAAACAGCCTCACCAACAATTCTGATATTGCCAAATTAGGTCAGATTATCTCCATCATTTCGACTGATGTTTCAAACAGTGTGAATACCTTACTCAACACTGTTCAAACGATCCACAACGTTAATACCAACTTAACGTCACTGGTCAACGGCATCTTGAACCGGATCAATAGCTAACACTCAAAAGAGACTCTGATGTCGTCCTGTTTCTGAGGCGTCATCAGAGTCTCATTATATGCCTTGTTGGTTTTTCGTTAAGCGATATAATAGAGAAACACTATATCGTTTAAGTTATCGTGATTTCAATTGATCAAACATCTACCGGAGGACAAATATGCGCAACGTTTTCAACCTGATAAAAAAAGACTTCCATAATATCTTTCATACCCGGTCGATTTGGGTGACCTTGTTGGCATTTGCCCTCATTCCAATGCTTTACGCCGTGCTGAATATCCAAGTTTCATGGAACCCCTACTCACCCAAAAACACCGGTCGGCTTCAGATTGCCGTGGTAAACAGTGATGAAGGCGCCGCACTGAAAGGCCAGCCGTTTAACGTTGGGAACCAAGTGATCAAACAGCTCCATAAAAATCACGCCATTCACTGGGTCTTTACCAACGACTGGACAGCTAATAACGGTTTGGAAAACGGGAAATACTACGCCATGATTGAGATTCCAGACGATTTCTCATCTAAGCTAACCACTTTCACCACGTCTAACCCGCAAAAGCCCACCATCATTTATAAATCAAACGAAAAGTTAAATCCTGCTGCCACCAAGATCATCGGTCAGGCACGAGACAGCCTCACGGACAACATCCGGCAAAACTTCATTAAAACTGCCAGCAAAACTGCCCTACAAACTGCTAATTCTGCTGGCGCAACTATCGCCACTAAGAAACCTGAGATTTTACAGATTCGGTCCAGTTTGACCGACGCTATCAGTACCATCAACAAAACGGAAAAAACACTGAACGGCGTCAATCAGACCAATCAAAAAACCAGAGCTGCTTTGCAAACCATGAAATCAGACTTGCCAAAGATTTCTTCGCAAATCGATGATCTCCAATCAGTGGTCAATAATACAAAAGCTTTAAATAATGCCACTCAGCAACTGAACCAATCCCTGCAGTCTAATTTAGGCAGTGGCATCAATTCCCTGCAAACTCAAGGTACTAGACTGCAAAACAGTTTCAACGGTCTGCCATCTGGCCACCTTTCTTCAACAACGCTAAAGAGTACGTCCAATAGTGCAACCTCGCTGTTAAATGGCATCAATGACTCTCTTAGCGATACACTGCGAATCTTGGACATCGTGAATAACTTCGTGCCTAATAACCGAACCACCGCGCTGATCCGTTCGGTAGCAAAGGCAAAACAGAGCGTTAATCATCAAAAGTCGTTGGTTAAACAGTTACGCAGTACCCATTCCACCTCAAAGCAGCAGTCGCTGATCAAAGAACTCCAAGCAGCGTCTAATACACTGAACACTGCACTGGATACGGCATACACTAACTTTAATGCCACCACAAGTCCAGCACTGAACAGTTTAAATAACTCACTAAATACCAATTTGAACGGTAACAGCCAAGTCGTTCAGTCAATGCGCTCAGTGATTCCTGAACTCCGTGCCATGGCAGATGCTGGTTCCATCACCGCGTCGCAAACCAGTGACATTAATTCCCGTTTGGATAAAATTAAAGGCACACTGCAAACCTTGGATAAACAGATGAGCTTCCTAAACAGCAAGAACCTGGACGCTTTGATCAAACTGCTGGGAACGGATCCTAGTTTATCTTCGATCCTGTCCTCGCCAATCAAGCTGCAGACCAAAGAAATCTACCCAATGAAGAACTTCGGTTGGCAAGTCACACCGTTCTACACGGTACTGGCACTGTGGGTGGGCATGCTATTAATGTCTACCATCTTGGCGTGGGAGTACATCTTACCGGAAGATAAGAACGGCTTGCGGCGCCCCAATCATTTAGAATCCTATCTCGGCAAATTACCATTGTACTTAGGTATGGGCTTCGCGCAAGCCACCTTTACCTGGCTGGGTGAAATCATTTTGGGCGTCCGACCCGCCCACTGGTTCTTGTTCTTACTGGCGTTTTACGTGACGAGCTTCGTGTTCGCCATCATCATGTTCAATCTGGTCTTTATGCTGGGGAATGCCGGTAAAGTAGTCATTGTGTTAATGATGCTGATTCAGTTGTTCGGAACTGGCGGCATGTATCCTCTGCAAGTGGTGCCAAAAGATTTGGCAGCGTTAGCGCCGTTCATGCCATTCACGTATGCCATGCAGCTTCTTAGAGAAGTAATGACCATTCCAAATTGGGGTGTGATCGGCCACGACCTCTTGTTCTTATTCTTCTTCGTCTTGTTCTTCACGCTCATCATGCCGCTAAGACGGTTATTTGAAAAGCTGGTCTACCGTATGGAAAGCGATATGGAGAAGTCGAAACTGTAAAAGAGTGTGGAAGCGGGCGATTAAAGACTGGCGCCTAAGTTACTTGCGGTGGAAATCCTGGGTTTGGATTTGTACCGTGATTACCTTACACATAAGTTCCTGCCTGCTGGAGCACGTTTAGACAATAGGCCATGAACCCTGGCAAATAGGCACAAATCCTGAGTTAATTTTTCGAAACTACCTCACCTGTAATTCACCACGGATATCACCACTTTCAAACTACAAAAATAAAATAGCCCCGTAATCTGGGTATCCATCTCAGATTACGGGGCTATTTAACATCACAAGGTTATCATATTAACGATTCTTAAGCTTCAGTAACAAAGGTCGAAACTGATCGATAAATGTATGGATATCTTCCAATTCGGCGACACTCAATTTAGAATCTGATTCTCCCATCTTCATCTGAAAAGCCTCCATAAATCACATGAACATACGATAAACAGCACAAATTTTATATCCACATTCGCCTTTAAACATTCCTCTTATTAAACACGTAATATCCAATCCACAGGAAAATGGCGATATAAATCACGTTTCCCAGACACATCTGCCACCCCTGCATTCGCAGTAACGGTTGGTAATACCCTGGATGTGCCAACATGCTTGGGTACAAGGTCATGGTAACCGGATTCCATTTAGCCCAATCCCATTTTTGAATCAGCAGCGTTAACAACTGGGTCACGATATTTGACGCAAAATAGCCGATGATACCAACGGACACCGCAGCAGCTGAATTTCGAAATAAGTTCGCCAATAAAAATACGACACTTAATAGTAGCCATAAACTCAAAAAACTGGCCGCTGAAATGGCTAATCCTCTGGTAAAAATTGACATCCCGTCGCCGGCACCCTGATGGATGTTCAATCGATGACGGAACAGCAATGCTTTCATCAATAACGCAATCCCGGTACTCAGCACATACCAGAAAAAGGTGTACAGAAAAATGGCTAACCACTTGCTGACTAGAATCTGGCCGCGGGAATAACGCCGATAGAGTACCTGTTTCATCGTCCCGTACTGAAATTCCATCGTGATGATGGTTGCAGTAGCGGCAATCATGTAAAAATTAATGATCGGCCGGGAAAAATAAAGGGACTCAAACATGTTGGCAGGAACGAAGGTTTTCGGATAAATGCGCGCTAAAAACGCAAATAGAATTTCAACACCAACTAAAAAGCTGGTACTGATCCAGGTACTGTTTTTCCTGATTAATTTGAAACTTTCTTGTCTGACTAAAGTCCACACAGTTCGCGCACCCCCTATTCTGCCTCTTCTTCGGCTAATCGTTTTTTGATACGGCTTTGTTTCAAAACTTCCAACAACGAGCTTTCAAGGTTACCCTCAAGTCGAGTAACGTCGAGAATGTCTACGCCGCCTTCCACAAGCAGGTGCAAAACTTCTGGCATGGTATGATCATCGGTTGCTACCACCTCTACTCGGGGATCTGGGGTAGTCTTAAACTTCGCCTTTTTCAACAGTTGACGAGCCTTCTTATCATCACTGGTCATCAGCATGATCGTTTGTTTGCCTTGGGAAGCTAACAAATCATGCATGGTGGTCTGCTGAACGATCCGGCCTTCATCAATGATGAGCAGATCCTGCGCTAAACGTTGCAGTTCACTCAAGATATGGGACGAAATAAGAAAAGTCGTCCCCTTCAGCGATTCGGAGATAATCAGATCCCGAAGTTCCTTTGTGGCTTCCGGATCCAGGCCATTCATGGGTTCATCTAAAATGACCAGATCAGGAAAGTTAACCAGCGCTAACGCAATCCCCAGTTTCTGCTTCATTCCCAGCGAATAGCCCTTTGCTTTTCGCTTAATAAAGCTGTCCATGTTTAATTGAGAAATAATTTTTTGAATGTGAATCAACTGATGATCACCATCCGCAAACAGTTGCAGGTGGTCCCATCCGGTCAAAAATGGGTAAATCCCCGGATATTCAATCAATGCACCAACTTTAGATAACGATTCGTGCTTCTGGGGTGTCACTTTTTCTCCAGCAATTTTGATACTGCCTGAATCATAGTTAAACAGACCAAGCATCGTTTTCATCAAGGTCGATTTTCCCGCACCATTTGGGCCAACAAGTCCCACAATATGCCCTGGTGTTAAATCAAATGAGACATCATGCAATACGTGCTTGTTGCCAAAATTTTTATTTAAATTTTGCACGGATAAAATACTGCTCATATCTGCCTCCATACTAATAGTGGTTTACTGGTATTTAATCATAATTTAAGGGGTCGGGGCAAGTCAGTCATCCGTCCCGCTCACCAGAAGTCTCTACGACAATTTTACCGGACAGCTGATTATCACGGTATTAAATACGCAAATCGTAAGAAATTTCTAACTGTAAAAGAAATTTTGAGGTGATTTCACTATTTTAAGCTCTATTTAAGTTCACCACAGTATATTAACACTTGTAACACAGAACAGATCTCCCCTGATCGTTCTATTTTCCCTAAAAACCACTTTCTTTTGAAAGCAAGTAACTGTCCATCCCCATCCGACAGTTACGACACCCTTCGTTTCAGGTCCCATCCCTGTGATCTGAAACACTTCTAATCCTTCTTCCTATTCTCCCAAATAGCAGAAGACAACAACACTGTAACGTGCATCCCCTGTACGTTACGGAAACGCCCCGCAGACTATAGGCCTGCGGTTTTTTTTAGTGGCTAAATAATTTATTAACCGCCATTTCGCTACACCGGGCAGTCAGATCGAAGTGGGTCGTGGTGAAGCTAGCTCCTGCGCTGCGCTTGGGGCGGATCTCCACCACCTCCCATGTCACTAAACTACCAAAGTACGGTAGTTAAGTGACATCGACACCACGATCTGCCAGCCCGGTTTCGTTACATTCCATATTAATCCACTAGTCCAGCCAACCATCACTCCAGTTTGGTAACTAAATTTGCGTTAGCAACCGAACTGTTCGGTCGCCTAAAAAGCAGAAAATAAAATGCAGTGGAGCGAAACGGGCAAATCGTGGTGAGAGTAGTCTTTAGTGAGCGGTTCGCGCTCGCTTAGGACTACGGGAGACGAAGGAAATCCTTTTTCGGTGAACTGTCCGAAAAATAGTTCCGGAGCGACCCCACGACGAGTTGCCCGTTTCGAGTAACGAAATGACACTTATACCAATTCAATTTTAGGGTATACTAAAATACAGTCTACGATATAAGGAGAAATACATATGAAATTTCACACCGGATCAGAACCCTGGAATCATGCCGCGGCACTTTACGTTCGTATGAGTGTCTTTGTTATAGAACGGACCATCGCAATCGAAGATGAATTTGACGATAATGATGAATCAGACCGGGTATACGTTGTTGCCTATTCCGATGAGGGCAAGCCAGTTGCTACTGGTCGCTTCCAGACAATTGATGACACCACAATGCGCCCAGGCCGAATTGCCACGCTCAAGGAATATCGCGGGCAACATTTAGGCGCTAAGATCATCGAGGCATTAGAGAAATATGGTCGCGAACAAGGCTACACAAAATCCATCATCCACAGTGAAATGACTGCCAAAGGTTTTTATGAACGCCAAGGCTACGAAGTTTCATCCGCCCCTTATGAAGAAGACGGTGTACCCGCAATCACCTTAACTAAGAAATTACTGTAAACTCGCCCGTATCAAGCTCAGCATCCGCTGTTGCAGTGGGTTAAACACGTGAGAGCGCCGATAAACCAGACTAGTGGTAAATTGAGGTTGTGGTTCATCTAATAGCGGCACACGAACGACATCCTCATCGAGAGGTGTGGTGATAGCTAGAAAACCAATGCCAATTCCGTCTTTAATCAGGTTTAGCAAACTTTGTATGCCATTGGAGCGAAACGCCACCTTGGGCCGAAAATGATTTTGCCGAGCTAATTGATTGAAGGCTTGGTTATGAACAAATCCCCGTTTGAATAAAACGAAAGCTTCGCCCTTTAAATCTGAAAACCGCACCCCTGACCGTTGCGCCAGTGGGTGTTTTTTTGATACGTAGATAGCAAATGGCTGCTGATCAAAGGGTTCCACCACTAATTTATCATCATTAATTGACTGAATAGTTGCTAGTAAGGCCACGTCAATGTTACCAGCTTGAATCGCCTGCAAGGTGGTCATCGATCCTTCCTCGAGCGTATAAAGCTTATCTAGCAACTCAACTCTTTTCAGGCGTTTAGCAATCAGTGGGAAATAAGTATTCTCAATAATAGGTGGCAATCCCATCGATAATCTGCTTTGCTGTCTTTCAGTGAGTTCTCGCTGTGCAATACGGTATTCCTGCACCATGGTTTTAGCATGAACCAGTAATTGATCACCACTATCCGTCAAGCTGAGATCCCCGTGAGCGCGATGACGAATCATCAGCACCGTTCCAAAGCTTTTTTCCAACCGTTGCAGAGCCATGGTGATTGTCGGCTGACTAACGCCAAAGGCATCGGCTACTTTGGAGAAGTTTTTAATGTCCGCTAACTTGATGAAGTATTCCAAATCACGAATGTTCATAGTATGCTCCTTAGCATTTCATTTTTACTCTATTATAAACTTTTTTTATATTGGTACATGAGTTTGACTATAAAAATCACAAGCAGATATACTGCATATATAAATCATTTGAAGGAGATCATTCACTTGTCATTAAGTATTTTAAATAACCCATTTAAAAATAAAGGAACTGCATTTACTCGATCAGAACGTCATGAGCTTGGTCTAGAAGGCCTGCTACCACCATACATCCAAAGTTTGGATGAACAAGTAGCCCAAACCTTTGCCCAGTATCAAACGAAGCCTACCAACCTGGCCAAGCGTCAGTTCTTAATGGAAATTTTTGATGAGAACCGCGTGTTGTTTTATAAACTATTCAGTGAACACGTCGCCGACTTCATGCCCGTCGTCTACGATCCAACAATTGCTGATACGATTGAAAATTACAGCAGACTGTTTGTCGATCCGCAAGATGCTGTGTTTCTCTCCATCGACCATCCAGAAGAGATGACCCAAGCATTGAAAAATGGTGCGGACGGGCGCGATATTCGATTGATCGTAGTCACCGACGCTGAAGGAATCCTAGGTATTGGTGACTGGGGCACTGATGGCGTGGATATTGCTGTGGGTAAGCTGATGGTGTACACCGCCGCAGCTGGCATCGATCCCTCACAAGTAATGCCCGTTGTTTTGGACGTGGGAACTAACAACCAGAAACTATTAGATAGCCCACTTTACTTAGGCAATCGACACCAGCGAATCACCGGTGACCGTTACGACCAATTCGTTGACCAGTTCGTCACCACAGCGGAAGACCTCTTCGCCGACCTTTACCTGCATTTCGAAGACTTTGGCCGCGACCATGCTGCTGATATCCTTAATCGTTATCAGGACCGTTACACCGTCTTCAACGATGATATTCAGGGAACGGGCATCATCACCTTAGCCGCCGTTTTAGGTGCATTGAATATTTCCAAACAGTCCTTAGCTGAACAACGTTATGTTTGTTTTGGTGCTGGTACTGCGGGTGCAGGAATTGCCAAACGAGTCTGCGATGAATATATCCAACAGGGCATGAGTCCTGACGAAGCTAAGGCCCACTTCTACATGGTGGATAAACAGGGCTTGTTATTCGATGACGACCCAACCCTGACTCCGGAACAAAAGCCTTTCGCCCGTTCTCGAGATGAATTTAATGACCCGGATTCACTGACCAATTTAGCTGCAGTGGTCGCCACTGTGCATCCAACAATCTTGGTAGGAACTTCCACTCAACCTGGGACGTTCACTGAAGCCATCGTGAAGGACATGGCTGCTCACACAGACCGGCCAATCATCATGCCATTGTCCAACCCAACTAAGCTAGCAGAAGCAACCGCTAAAGACTTGCTGAACTGGACTGATGGCCGAGCATTGGTCGCTACCGGGATTCCCTCAAAAGACGTTACTGTCAACGGTGTGACTTATCAGATTGGCCAAGCCAATAACGCCCTGGTCTACCCTGGCCTCGGCTTAGGGGTGATTGCCGCCAAGGCCACTACGTTAAACGACGATATGATCTCAGCTGCTGCCCACTCCCTGGGTGGTCTGGTGGATGCCAGCAAACCAGGAGCAGCCATCCTGCCCCCAGTCACACAGCTGAGCCAGTTCTCCGATATCATCGCTGAAGCAGTTGTGCAGAGTGCGATGGCCCAAGGCTTAACCCAGCAGCCAATCAGCGATGCTAAACAAGCTGTGTCAGAAGCAAAATGGGTACCGGAATACTAAAATTAAATCATTAAAAATACGCCCAATACCAGAAATGATATTGGACGTATTTTTACGTCTCTGATTTACTTTTGTAAAATGAACTTTTCAATCCCCTGACCAACGCCATCATGATCGTTGTCAGTGGTCAAGTATCGAGCCACTTGCTTCACGTTTGGAAGTCCATTTGCCATGACGATTGGCATGCCCACCAATTTCAGCATGGGAATATCATTGGGACCATCACCGAAAGCAGCCGTCTCGTTCAAATCCAGTTGCTCACGCTTGGCGATATAATTTACCCCACGCGATTTTTTGGCTGCAATCGCAGTGATATCCAAATAAATATCACTGGATTTTTGGATTGCGACACCTGGTAACCTGGCTTCGTTGAGAATATCAACTATTCCAGCCATGACCTGGTTATCCAAGACACAGAACGTCATTTTATAAATTGGTTCTGGATGAGTCCAGAACGTTGCTGGCTCAAGTACTGTTGGTTTTTGTGGCATGTCTTCTTGGAAGAACGCCACACCGTCATCCATGTGGGTCACTTGCCAGTCCGTTAAACCGAAAAGGCTAATCCCAGTTGTGGGGTACCGCGCTTCAACTAAGTCCACCACCCGCTTGACCACTTTAAAATCGACTGGCACCTCTTCAATCACCTGAAGTTGACCATCCTTCACCCGGTAAATCAGGCCACCGTTGAAGCCAATCTGAGGTGCGGTTAATTTTAGTGTGTCAATAGCGGCCATCATCTGGCGCGGCGAGCGAGCCGAAACCAGTGTAAATGGGATGCCAGCGCTTTGAATAGCTGCTTTGTTGCCAGTGGAAACTTTACCGTGACGGTTAAGCAACGTGCCGTCCATATCGGAAAAAATGTGTTTAATCACTATGAAAGCTCCTTTAATCTCGTTAAATATACTTTAACATAGTGTCATTTTTCCGGAAAACTTGCAACTACTTAGAGGTGGGCGCCTGCCGTTTAGGCCGATAAATCAGCTCGTACATCCCCAGCATGACCAAGAATACGACGATGGAAATAATCATCGAGATCCGAGTTGATGGGTCAAACAGTAGGAAAACTAGGATGCCAGCGAAGAAAATCAGACTGACCCAGTCAGTAACCGGATAACCTGGCATGCGGAAGGTTTGCGCACCTTTTGGGTGCAGGTGACGATAACGAATGTGGCACCAGATCAAGATCACCCACACCAGGACGAAATTAATTGTTGAAACACCCGAAATCATGGTAAACACACTGGCCGGCATCAGGTAGTTCAGTACCACAATAATCAGGAGAACCAAGGTCGAAAAGTTCAGTGAATTGGTCGGTACGCCGCTCTTATTGAGGGCAGCCAAACTCTTTGGTGCGTTACCACCCCAGCTAAGGGCGTGTAACGTTCGGCTGGTACTGAAAAGGCAACTATTGGTTGCCGACAATGCAGCAGTTAACACCACGAAGTTCAAAATTCCTGCAGCACCGGCGATTCCAATACCAGAGAATACTTGCACAAACGGGCTGGCAGTCGTGGTAATCTTATTCCACGGATAAACACTCATAATGGCAATCATTGAACCCACGTAGAACAGACCAATTCTGATTGGTAAACTATTGATAGCTTTGGGTAAATTAGCAACGGGATCGTTGGTTTCCCCAGCTGTCAGACCAACCATTTCAATCCCGACGAAGGCGAAAACAACCATTTGAAAAGCCATCATGAAGCCGAAGCCACCCGTTGGGAAGAAGCCACCATGGCTGACAAGATTAGTAAATGACGCGTTTTGACCACCAACTCTGGTATGGAGAATCGCTAACGCAAATCCAACAACCACCAAAATAATAATGGCCGCCACTTTAATCAAGGAGAACCAGGATTCCATTTCACCAAAGGCTTTAACGTTGATCCGGTTGGTGAAGTACAGGAAGACTAAAATTACAAACGGTGCCACCCACTGAGGAACCGATGGAAACCAAAACTTGATGTAGATTCCTGTTGCGGTTAAATCTGCCATAGCCAAACTGATCCAGCAGAACCAATACAGCCAGCCGGTCACAAACTCCATCCGGTCACCCAGATACTCACTGACAAAGTCCAGAAAAGACCGCTTGCTAGTATCTGACAAAAGCAGTTCACCAATGGCCCGCATCAAAAAGAAACAGAACAGGCCAACAATCAGATACGCCAAAATGATTGACGGACCAGATGTGTGAATGGCGCTACCCGAACCAAGAAACAGCCCAGTTCCAATGGCACCACCGATCGCAATCATTTGAATATGCCTGCTTTGCAACGAACGCGATAACTTTCGATCTTTATTTTTCATCACATACTCCTCTTCTGAACGCAAAACGACGCCCCTTAGCACTCACTATCTGAGTACCAAGGGGCGTCGTAACGCTGTTCCACCCAAGTTCACAGTTCCTATTGAACTGCCTCTAATCGCTGATATTGGTTGCGCAACCAAATGTGTTTCTGCCATATTAAAGCTGCCGGTTCTCAGCCTTACCCGACTCTCTGTGAAACTTTATTATGTTCTCATTGTACTTTAATTTTCCTAAAATACAACCCTGAAATCAACTATTTTTTAAGATAGGGCTTCAAAACCGGCATCATCACTGAATCAACCATCCAATGCATCCGTTCTTGATTCAGCGCGGTTTCCTTGCTAAACAGCGTATCCATAATCAAGTAAACCGGTAGATTTAGCAATTGCTCGTCTACGGCAGTTAAATCAATTTCACCGCGTGCCTGTCCCTGCGCCATGACTTGCTGCATTAATTGCGTGACGTAATTGTTGGGACCAAGCCGTTTGAAAAAGTCCGCTACCGACATGCCGCCCAGCCGTTCCATCATCAGACCGGCCAAATGATCATAGTTCATTTTTGTCAACAAATCGATCAATTGGTCAAATAGCGCCAATAAATCATCGTGAATTGACCCCGTGTCAGGGACTTCAAGGTTAACATTCCCCATTTGCGTGCGCAGCGCTGCCAAAATAATAGCCGCTTTAGACTCCCAACGCCGGTAAAGCACGCTCTTATTCGTATGGGCGTTTTTGGCAATCATATCCATTGTGATATCTTCATATTTGGTTGATTCAATGAGGTCTAGGGTGGCGGTTAAAATATCATTTTCCAACGCTTTTCCTCGTCGTCGTTTTTGTGCCATTGCCGATCTCCTTTACAGCTCTTATTAACTTTAACATTTTTCATCGGAAATGTTGACAGCCAGCCCAAAAAGAATTAGAGTACTCTAGTACCTTATTTTAGGTACTAGAGTTTCTTAAATTAATTTGGAGGTATTTTAATGGCAACTCAAAACAAAGCATCAGCATTAACAAAATCAATCATCAACCAAGCTTGGATCATCGTGCTTGGTGCCATTGCACCATTGCTAGATTCGACTATGGTCAACATTGCAATCAACAATCTTGCAAAAAGTTTCAATTCATCACTAAGCACCATTCAATGGGTGGTTACCGGTTATCTGTTGGCAATGGTGATTGCTGTTCCGTTCACCGGCTGGCTGAATGACAAATTCGGCGGCAAAACGGTATTCCTCGGTGCTGAAGTACTTTTTGGTGTAGCCTCACTTTGCGCCGCAATTTCTGGTAATATTGGCATTTTAATCGGTTTCCGTTTCGTTCAGGGTTTTAGTGCTGGGTTGATTACCCCACTCCTAACCACGTTATTAGTCGATGTCGCCGGGGCTGGCGCCATGGGCCGTTTGATGGCGATCGTTGGTTTACCAATCATGCTTGGCCCCATTGTTGGTCCTGTGATCGGTGGCCTCATTGTTCAATACCTCAACTGGCGGTGGATTTTCTTCATCAATATTCCTGTTGCAATCATTGCCTCTTTACTTATCTGGTTTAAATTACCAACGATTAAAGCCAAAAAGCCTGATGCCAAATTTGATTGGCTGGGGGTCACTTTACTTTCCGGTATGTCTGCTAGTATTGTCTACGGCATCGTTCAGGCAAGTTCGAAAACCAGCTTCACTAATTCAACGACGTTAGCCTACCTCGCAACCGGTTTGGTCTTAATGATTGGTTACGCAGTCTATGCTTCATTTCGTAAACAGAATGCGGTTGTGCCCTTATTGCTCTTTAAACATCTGAACTTCAGCGGTTCAATGATTGGACTCTTCTTAGCGGGTGTTGCCACTAACGATCCCATGTTATTATTGCCGCTCTTCTTTCAAAACCTACGAAATCAGTCTGTGGCTATGGCTGGACTATCACTGATCCCCCAAGGAATCGGTATGTTGTTATCCCGTCCCTTTGTTGGCCGTTTGATTGATTCAATCGGTGCCCGCTTCGTGACTATTGGCGGTCTCATAGTGACATTGATTGGTTCTATTCCGTTCATCTATTTTGATCAAAATACGGACTACTGGCTGTTGATGATTGTCCTATTCATTCGAGGTATCGGTGCCGGTGCAATCATTACCCCTCTAATGACAGATTCATTTGTCGGCGTTGACCGCCAGCTTTCAGGACAAGTTTCAATTGCGACACGGACCATGCAAAATATTGGTGGTGCCTTTGGTTCAGCCATGTTGGCAACCATAGTGGTCAACTATCAAAGCCAACATGTTCAAACACTTGCCACGATTGCCAGCAGCTATCAACAAGGCTTCCTTTGGGCAGTTATCTTTACCGCACTTTTAATCGTCCCTTCACTGCTACTAACAAATCATCTCAGATTAAAGGTGGCTCATCAGGAAGTCAGCAAGTGAAACAAACGAAAGGAAACAACTCCGTAGAAATCAGAGTTTAACTTAAATAACCGCTATTCCAATCAAAACAATGGAATAACGGTTATTTATATTGAAGAGCCAGATTCTGGGTTGAATCACAGCCCACCTCATTTTATGAGCAATTATTTGTTAACGATGAACTTAGCGTCTTTGCCATTATCAACCAGCACAACGTTACCAGCCACAATATTAGCCATGGCGTCACGTGCTTCAACAGTAGCGTTTCCAACATGAGGCGTTAGAATAACGTTCTTCAATGACTTGAAACCGTCGTCAACTTGGGGTTCTTTTTCATAAACGTCCAACGCGGCACCGGCAATTTCACCGGATTTCAAAGCTTCCAGCAACGCTGCTTCATCAATGATTGGACCACGACCAACGTTAACGATGTAGGCCGTCTTCTTCATTGCTTTGAATGCAGCTGCATCAAATTTGTGCGTCGTTTCGGGCGTTTGTGGCGCATTAATGGTGATAAAGTCACTGGTTTTGATCAGTTCATCCAGAGGTTTATAGGTCACTTTCATAGAACGCTCTTCTGGGTCAGAAAGACGGTTTGGCTTGTAGTACTGAACGTTCATGCCCAACGCGTTGGCTTTACGTGCAACATCGCTCCCAATGTTACCCAAGCCGAAGATACCCAGCGTCTTGCCAGCAATCTCATGACCTAAGAAATACAGGGGTGCCCAACCAGGGAAACCTTCGTTACGCATCTTTTGATCACCTTCAACCACCCGGTGACTCAGTGCTAGCATCAGGCCAATGGTCACTTCAGCAACAGCATTCGTGGAAACCGCCGGGGTATTGGTTACCGGGATCCCTTTTTCCTTCGCATAAGCGGTGTCAATGTTGTTAAAACCAGCCCCAAAGTTCGCAATTAACTTCAACTTTGGTGCAGCGTCAATAATTTCCTTATCTACTTTCGTTGAAAGTGGTGTAATCAAGAAGTCAATATCACTTACATTTTTCAGTAACTCGTCGTGTGAGATCAAACCATCGCCGTCATAAACGCTGACATCTAAGCCAGCCTTTTTCAGTTGTTGAGTTGTCACTTCGGGTAATTGCGCTGATAAATAGACTTTACTCATAATTCAGGCCTCCTGTATTTTTGTTACCGCTTTCATTATCGTCCAAAACGGGATAAAGTGCAATCTTGCGGTATTGGGAGTTGATTTATAATTAGAATTTCTCACTTATTGGAACAAATTGGAGACTGAGTAAAAGCCTAAATCAAAAGGCTGCACTTTAAATTACGTACAGCCCCTTTGTTCAACCTTAGTTAACGACAGATTTACCTACCAAGCTATGTTTCGGGAGGCATATTTTTATCTAAATAGTCATTCAATTCACGAATGATATTTTCTCGGTTATCAAAAATCCGCTCAATTATAACAGCCGCCCGATCTTCATCAATCCTGTAAAATATCGTATTCCGCCTATCGCGTAAGTAGCGGTAGTTATCCAACTGGTCGTCAATCACACTAGCAGATGCTCCCAGTTTAGGATAGCTCCCCAATTGCTGTAACTGCGCAATGATTGTTGAAATTACCTTATTAGCTGCTTTCTGTCCAAAAAAAGCCTCTAAGTAAGCTTGTAATGTACGTAAATCTGACGTTGCATCATTCGTGATAACAAGTTTGTATACCACTACTTCAACAGTTCCGCGGCAACCTCGTCCAGAGGCCGAGTACCACTTCTTTCGGCCTGTTTTAAGATTTGGGCTAAATGTTTACTTTTTTTGAACTTCTCAAAGGCTTCGTAATCAGCCAAATCAATGACAACATATTTGCCATAGCCGTTTTTAGTCAGAAAAACAGGGTTATCTGGTTCAACTGTATCTAACACTTTTCCGTAATTCTTCAACTCTGAAACCGGCATGATATTCACCATAGTACTCAGTCCTTTCCAAAGTGTAGTATATCATTATGGGATAAATTATTCGAATAGTTTGTCCCATAATCTGTTAACTAAGGTCACATAGGTTAACTACGTAACTGCTTGATATAGAATTAAAAAAACTTGGAAATCATTCCAAGCCACTCACCAATCTATGCTTCTTTAACCCGCTTAATAAAATCCTCAAAAACCGCGAACTCATCCGCATTTTCTTTGTACATCAACTCAGGGTGCCACTGAACCGCTAAAATTAGATTGTTATCCTTGCTCTCTACAGCTTCCACCACCCCGTCACCGGCCTTAGCAGTCAACTTTAACTGTGGTGCTAACTTTCTAACTGATTGATGGTGGAAACTGTTCACCAGAACGTGCTTTTGACCATGAAAAATGGTCTGCAGCACGGAGCCATCAGCGAGATCAACGTAATGTGAACCCTGATTAGACGGCGCTTTTTGGTGGTGCTGATAAGTCTGATGATCAATCTGTTTTGCGATATCCTGATAGATGTCACCACCCAACGCAATATTAATGACCTGAGCGCCACGGCAGATGCCTAACATCGGCTGTCCAGCAGAAGCAGCTTGCTTGATTAACGCAATTTCGGTAGCGTCCAGACGGTCATCCGCTTCAGCCATTTCTGGCAAGGGTTCCTCGCCAAAGTAGCGAGGAGCAACGTCGGGACCACCAGGAATTAACAGGCCATCAATCAACTGGCTATATTTCTCAGCCAATTTCGGCTCACCGGTGGGAATTAAAACGGGTAGTCCGCCTGCTTTAATAATCGCAGCAACTTCGCCCTGGTTCACCGTGTTCTTGTGAGTATCTCCTACCAGCTCACGTTGTGCTGGAATACCAATAATTGGTTTTGCCATAACGATACCCCTCTCACAAATGACATTTTAATGAGAAAAGTTTAAAACTAGCCGGCATGCTTGTCAATAATTGACCATCACTTGCTGGAATTATATTAAAAAGACCGAATCACAAGATCCGGCCCCACACATTTAACTATGCTTGAAGCATTGCCTTCACAACACCATCAATATCATCACTTTGTGCAATCAGTGAGATGACCGCTGACCCAGCAGCACCCGTCTTGATCACACTGCTCAAATCCGCAACAGTAATACCGCCAATAGCAACGATTGGCCGATTAGTAAGCCCAACTAATTGCTTTAGCCCATCCAGCCCAATCACTGGGTCGGCATCCGCTTTAGAACCAGTTGGATGAATCGGCCCACTCCCATAGTAATCGATACCCTCAATGGTATTAGCTGCCCGAACTTCCTCTTCGTTTGAGCAAGACAGCCCGACAATCATTTGGTCGCCAACTTCAGCGACAACCCGCTGAATTTTTTCATCAGACTGGCCAACGTGAATGCCATCAGCATTGACTTGCTTGGCCAGCTCAACGTTATCATCCACGATAAAGGGAATCCCAGCCTCAGCACATCGGCCACGTAATTTCATCGCCATGGCAGCTCGATCAATTGGACTGAGCGTTGAATCATTACCCTTATCGCGAAATTGAAAGGCTGTTATTCCTGCTTTAATTGCAGCATTCACAACAGTTTCGTACTGCCCTTCAGGTACATCTTGGGAGCCGCACACAAAGTACGCTTTTAACATTTCTGGTTTAAACTTCATTTGACCGCATGCTCCTCTCCGTATGCCCAGTGGTTCAACGGCCCATGACCACGACCGACTTGAATAGTGTTGCGAATAGCGGCTTCCACGAAGTCCTTCGCTACTCGAATAGCGGATTCAATGTCTTGACCCTTAGCGATTTCCGCCGTCATGGCACTAGATAACGTATCACCGGTACCGTGAGTTCGAACAGTATCCACTCGTGGTGAGCTTAGCCAGAATTCTTTGCCATCCGCCAGTAAAACGTAATCCGTGACTTTTTCGGTATCTCCATGACCGCCCTTAATCATGATGTTCTTAGCACCGGTGGCACGGAGCTGTTTGGCAGCCTTCTGCATATCTTCGTTCGTCTTAATGGTCATCTCTGTTAGTCGCTCTGCCTCAGGCAAGTTGGGGGTTACCACAGTTGCCAACGGCAGCAAATCGCGCTTAACCACGTTGATTGCATCGTCAGCCAACAATGGTGCACCACCCTTTGCAATCATAACGGGATCCACAATCAACGGCCCCAAATCATATTTTTTTAGATTTTCAACCACGATTTCGACGTGTTCCGCATCCGCCAGCATGCCAGTCTTGCAAGCTCTAATTTTCAAATCGCCTGCAACTGATGCAAACTGCTCATCAATTAATTTCTTAGATAATGCACTAAAATCTTGGACGCCAAGCGTATTCTGCGCGGTCACGGCCACAATCACCGCAGCGCTGAAAACGTGGCGTTCCTGCATGGTCTTGATATCGGCCATAACGCCGGCACCACCACCAGAATCGGTCCCCGCAATCGTTAGCGTTTGTGGGAACGCGTTAATCTCCTCAGCCATTGTAAACGTCACACCTTTCAGTCAAATTGAGCAATCTTTTCAATATCAGCGACAGATGCTAAATGCAACTCATCCATTAGTCGAGCTGAGAACGTTCCTGGCCGCTCTTCTTGTAATTGATCAGCAACCAGTTGACCAATTGACGCAAAGACTAGGCAGGCCGTTTGAGCTGCTTCAAAGTAGTCGCCGTCGCTGACCGCACAAAAGGCGCCCACGATACTGCTGAGCATGTCGCCCGAACCAACGTGAAGTTGAAATAGCGGTGTGCCATTGAAGACGCGAGCGACATGTTCACCATCTGTAATAACGTCGGTTTCACCACTGAGGATAACCACACAGTGATGCTTTTTAGCAGCTGCTTTAGCAACTTCCACCACGTCTTGATTACCGGAGCCAGCATCGATTCCCTTTGCGTCCCAAGCAACGTCTGCAAGAGCAGCGATTTCACCCGCATTACCACGAATCACATCCACTTGGAACTGGTTCATGAGGTCGAGTGCAACTTTCTTCCGGTAACTGATGGCACCAACGGCCACAGGATCGATCACTAACGGCTTATGCTGCGCATTGGCCGCCTTCCCCATAGCGAGAATGTGATCAACTTGTGGTTTCGAAAACGCACCCAAGTTCAGAGCAACAGCATTGCTGATACCGACCATTTCATCAGTTTCAGCAATTTCCTCGGACATGATGGGTGAAGCCCCGATCGCATTGATCCCATTTGCGACGTCTTGAACGGTCACAAAGTTTGAAATATTAAGAACAACGGGATTAGTCTCGCGAATCTGATTAAGTAAATCGATTTTCATGAAAATATCCTCCCTAGATATAAGTGCAAACAACAGTCAGCCATGAAAAAGAGCCGAGCTAAACAAAACGCTAGCTCGACTCTTCACCAGTAATACCAGTCCGAATTGAACACGTTCCTTCGCAAGTATGAACTTACAGGTTCAAAGGGATAGTGCAAGCACATCTCAGCCCCGAAAAATGATGGGACACCCCTCGTGTTGTTTGGGTTAATTGTAAAAGAAAAAGGGTGTGGAAGCAAGCAGTAAGGGTGCGAAAGCAAGCGCTTAGAGAGCGTAGTGTAAGGGACGGGCAACAAAAATCCTGAGCTTGGATTTTGGTTGGCTGTCCCTTACATGCAGCTCTCTGCTTGCTGGAGCCCGACTAAACCAGGGTGCAAAAGAAGACGGTTAGAGACTGGAGACTAGTGGGTGTTTGACATAAATCCTGAGCTTGGGATTTGTGTCAGATACCCGCTAGGTGTAAGTCTCTGTCTGCTGTAGCCCGACTAAAAACAAAAGAGCCCAGTCCCCAAAGAACTGAACTCCCCATATCAATTTAAAACAAAGTCGTATCCGGATCCGTTGCCAACCCAGCAGCGCCACGAAAACCATCAATCGTCTTCATATCTTCTTCAGCAATTTCAAAGTCAAATATATCGGTATTGGCCTTAATGTACTCAGCATGTACCGACTTAGGTAGCGGCAGGAACCCATGTTGCAAGTGCCAGCGTAAAACTAACTGTGGAACAGACTTATTGTACTTTTCGGCAATGTCTTTCAAATCATCAATTTGGAAGATTCTACCGGTACCAAATGGACTGTAGGCTTCTGTCACAATATCATGAGCGTTATTATATTCCACAACATTCGGTTGCAAATCCGATGGGTTTAAGAAAATCTGGTTCACCATTGGCGCAATCTTCGCAGTTTTCAGCAAAGCATCCAAGTGCTTCTGACGGAAGTTTGAAACCCCGATGGCCTTCAACAAGCCCTCTTCGTATGCTTCTTCCATAGCTTTCCAGGACTGAGCATTTGCTTCTTCCCAGTTATCACGGAAAGTCTCTGGATTCGGCCAATGAATAAGGTATAAGTCAACGTATTCCAAACCTAATTTCGATAGAGAAGTCCCAATGGCTTGCTTAGTTTTCTCATAACCATGATCGCCGTTCCATAATTTGGTCGTCACAAATAAATCTTCACGTTTCACACCAGAATCGTGAATTGCGTGACCCACACTTTCTTCGTTGCCATATGCGGCGGCCGTATCAATATGACGATAACCGGCTGCTAGGGCGTCAAGTACCGCGTGGTAAGCAACATCGCCATCTGGCGTCTGCCAAGTACCAAAACCTACGACTGGAATCTTGGTGCCGTTACTCAATGTATAAGTGTCTGTAAGAGTCATAAATGATCCTCCTTCGTGTACATCAATCACTACGGTGACAGTGTTAACAACTCTGAGTTTATCGTTTTTATGAACTTGAACGCAAGCGATTTGTCTTCTCATATTAAACGCAGCTTGCTGCATAAGTCTATATCGAAAAGGATTTAGTTCAATTTCCTGACTCACACACATCCTAAAATTTGCTTTAGTTCATTACTTACATATAGCCTTAACCTGTTCCACAACTCAGATTCCGGCCATATAACGCCAAATAACGCCATCCCGATAAAGCCCATCGGAATGACGTCATTCGGCGTTATATTCTGGAATCTACAAAGTTGTGTCACGGCCTCACAGATTTAAATCACCGGCGTTGCACTTAACCAATCGTATTGCAGTAACTGATGAGTCCCCTTAGTCACTGGCAGCCAGATTTTAGCCTTCGCGATATCCTTCATACTTTGCCAGAAAGACTTGTCGTTTTTTAGAATTGCGTTTGGTTTAATTTGGATTAAATCGTTATTTTCGGTTTTTGCGGTCATGTTAGACCCATTGACATCAACTAGTTGCACGGCAATGGTCTCGATTTCTGAGCTATCAAGTAACATATCTATCAATCCTTTCGAGAATCGTTCTTGATATTACGTTAATAAGAATACCAGTCAAATATCTCGAAACTGTGAAGAAATTGTTGGGAAATCGTTAAGACGCACTTTCATTTATTTTCAATAAATATTTACTAAATTTTCTAAGCCATAAAGCGTATAATAATAGTTGATAAAGCGTTTACACAAGGAGGATTTATTTATGCAAATTACAGCCGATCTTTTTGGTCAACACGATGGTCAAGATGTTCATCGCTATACCATTACCAATGCTGCTGGTAACTTCATCCAAGTCAGTGAACTTGGCGCCACTTGGACGAACTTCAACGTTAATGACCATCCGTTGATCGTTCACTTTGATAAACTATCTGATTACGAAACAACCGCTTCATGCTTAGGCATGTCAATCGGCCGAGTTGCTGGTCGGATCACAAAAGCCCAAGCACCAATTGACGGCAAAGAATATCATTTTGAAGCCAACGAAAACGACAATACACTTCACGGTGGCCCTCACGGCTTCGCTAGCTTTGTCTGGCACGCTGAACAATCCATTCGCGATCACGATGCGAGTGTTACTTTCTCACGTAATATTGCTAGCACTGAAGATCATTTTCCAGGAGATCTCGATGTCCGCATCACCTACACCTTCAATGATGATAACGATGTGACCATCAACTTCAGCGCCGCTTCAACCGCCGCTACCTTGTTCAACCCAACCTGCCACGTTTACTGGAACCTGACTGAAGGGCAAAAGTCTTTGAAGGATCAACTGCTGAAAATCAACAGTTCTCGTCGTTTAGACTTAGCCTCAGATAAAGTACCAACTGGCAAGTTCACTGAATTAGCTGGAACCGGCTACGACTTTTCAAAGGGTCGCGACGTTCCTGACGCACTGGCTGACATCAAGTCACAGTACAACAAAGATGAAATCGACGATATTTATGAAGTTAAGGGCAGCGCAACTGAACCAATAGCCGTATTGAGTGATAAGTCCAGCAAGCGTCATGTTGCCATCTACTCAGAACGTAACGGCCTGGTCGTCTTCACCTCTAACCCATTTGACGATAGTAAGCCTTACAACGCCTTGGCAACTGAAGCCCAAACTCTGCCGGATGCACCTAACCACGAAGATTTCGGTGATATCTCACTGAACCCAGGGGAATTGAAATCTTACTCAATTAAATATCACTATTACGAAGAATAGTTCTTTCCCGTGATAAATGGAGCGGTCCAGCTTGTGCTGGACCGCTCTTTTACGCTACAATACGGAAGACGTGAGACTACTAAAAAGCACTAGATAGGATAAAAATATTGAATACAAATCAATCGCAACACCGTTACCACAACTCAAATAATCACCGACCTCATCAGCAAAATGGCGTTCAGGTCACGCTAGGCCAGCGCTTCCCGCTGACCATCAAGCGCCTGGGCATCAATGGTGAAGGCATCGGCTACTTCAAACGTAAGCTGGTCTTCGTGAAGGGTGCGTTACCAAACGAAGTGATCGTGGCTGAAGTCACTGGCATCAAACCATCATTTTTAACCGCCAAAATTCACCGGCTAAAAACGCCCAGTCCTGACCGAGTTAAACCACGGGACGACTATGCTGCCGAAGTCGGCGGTTTTGAGCTCGAACACCTCGCCTACCCAGCGCAACTAGACTTCAAGCGAGACGTCGTTTTACAATCTCTGGAAAAGTTCCAGCCCAAGGGTTTCCGGAACTTCTTGTTGAAGCCCACCATTGGGATGGACAATCCCTACGAATACCGCAATAAGGCTCAATTCCAAGTTCGCCGCGATGCTGACGGCCATGTCATTGCGGGTCTGTATAAGGAACGCAGCCATGATTTAGTTGATTTAAGCACGTGTTCTGTTCAAATGCCTGCAACCATGCGGGTCATGCGTGGCGTAGTCGCACTCATGGAGGAACTGGACGTTAGTACTTATGATGAAAAGCATGGTACCGGTCTGGTTCGGACGGTGGTCGTTCGAGTAGCTGAAGGCACTGGTGAAGTCCAAGTCGTCTTCGTCACTGCCAAAGCGCCCTTCCCACAAGAAGCCGAAATGGTGGACCAACTGCTGGCAAAGTTTCCAGAAGTGGTCTCTATTATGCAAAATATTAACAATGATAAAACGTCACTCATTTGGGGCGAAAAAACTGAGTTATTAGCGGGTAAACCACAAATCCGTGAGGTTCTAAATGGTCTGCAGTTTAACCTATCCGCACGGGCGTTCTTACAGCTCAACCCCTACCAAACCGTTCGACTCTATGATGAAGCCTTAAAGGCACTAGCTTTGTCAGATAACGAAACTGTGATCGATGCTTATTCTGGTGTCGGCACAATCGGTCTGTCAATCGCTCACGCAGCTAAAGAAGTCCGTGGGATGGATGTGATTGCTGATGCAGTTGATGATGCCAATGAAAACGCGCGGATCAACGGTATCGATAACGTACGCTACGAAACCGGCACGGCTGAATCAGTCATCCCCAAATGGCTTAGTGAAGGTTTTCGACCGGATGCCTTGATCGTCGACCCACCACGGACTGGCCTAGATGATGGCTTAATCAACGCCATTTTAGACGCCAAGCCGAAAAAGTTTGTGTACATTTCCTGCAACCCTTCGACATTGGCACGAGACTTAGTGAAATTAACGAAACAGTATCACGTGGACTACATTCAGTCAGTGGACATGATGCCGCAAACCGCGCGTTGTGAAGCAGTTGTGAAATTTACCCGAGCTTAGCCCTAGCCAAAAACAGCATTTAGGCTTATCATAATGAAATAACCCAGTTTGACCAATTTTGACTATTAACAGATTTAGTGTAGAAAAGAGGGGTTAAATGCAAAATCCATTTGGAAACAACGATAACGGCGATAATAATGAGGGCCCAAACGGGATTCCAGTACCGCCTAACTACGCTACCGTTGTAAAAGAGGATAATGGCGATATTCGAATTGGCAAAGTCGGCTTCTCGTATACGACCTTTTTCTTCATCTTCCTCGTCCCCATTTTTCGAGGGGATTGGTACAATTTTCTCTGTATGGCTGGCGTGAATCTCGGAATCCTCTTAGGATTTTATTCCATTCACTTTACGTCGATGCAAACATTCAGTACTGTCTATAGTATTCTTCAGTTCGCAATAAGCTTCCTTTGGGGTTATTTGTACAACCTGATGTACTTCCGCCACTTGTTCAATCGCGGTTTTAAACCCGCCACGGAACGTTCGAAGGATCTGCTGACTAAGAGCGGCTACTTAAAAACTAAAAAAGACTAAAAATAGCGTGGAGCAAAATTGCTCTACGCTATTTTTTTGCCTAATGTTTTCTGGCGGGCAGAGTTTGCTGTTGCCGATTCTGGAGACTAAACGTGTTCACCAAGGCAGAAACCTGCTCTTGCCGATTCTGGCGACTAAACGTGTTCAGGCAGGCAGAGACTTGCACGTAAGCCAAGAAGGACGGTGCCCAGGCAAAGTACGCCTGATCTCCGCCCTTCTTAGCTTACGCTCCAGTCTCTATACGCCTGCCTTCACACTCTTCATTACTTCCTCATCATAAAACCACAGCACCGCAAACATCACCACGTAAATTACCAACGGAATCCACACGTAATTCCAGTTGATCATTGACAGCGTTGCGGCGTTTTGAGCTTGATCTGGTACATATCCCGACAATTGGAACAAGCCAGCTGTAATCAAGCCACCAACTCCCAGGCCAACGTTCACGCCGAAGTTATCGCTGGCAGCCAGAATGCCTTCAGCTTGGATTCCCATAGTGACGCCATAGCGGATCGTATCAGCAATCATGATGGACACCAACCCAACGATCATCCCGTGACCAATAGCGTTGACGACCACGCCGGTAAATAACACCGATAACGTGTTTAAATACACCCCCGCAGCCAATATTAGCTGGCCGAAAAATGCTGTCACAATGCCAGTCAACATGGTTTTCCTGTTACCGTGAATACTGGATAAACGCAATATCAGAATCACGCCAACCAGTGAAGCCAACGTAAAACCATTCGCCAGCGGCACCAGAGATTCCTTATTCAACGTGTATTTAAAATAGTAAATAGCGGTCTGGTTCTTGATCGCCGTGACTAACCAAAACAGCAAAATCACAACTGAAATCCGAATCCACGGCTGATTCTTTAAAATCATCGGTAGTACTTGCTTGAAAGACTGATGGGCGATTTTCTTATTGGTAAACCGTTCCCGCACGTGGAAAAAGGTGTTCCAAATCAGGATCAGTGAAATCACACCAAACAGCGTGATGGTCATCAAAAAACCGTGCTGCTGATTGCCACGGCCAAAAAATGCTACCAGTGGCAGCGTGAAAACCGCCACGATAATTTGCACCGAACTACCGAAGAATTGCCGGATTACCCCAAGTAGGGTCAGTTCGCGTTCGTTTTGCGACATCGTGGGTAATATTGAGGTGATTGGTAGATTGACTGCCGTGTAGAAGAATCCCAGTCCCAGATACGTCACATACGCCCAAATTAATTTGCCCGTACTGGAAAAATTCGGCGTCACAAAAGTGAGAATTGCGAATATCACATAGGGCAAGGCGTACCATAGGAAAAACGGTCGGCTCTTACCGAATTTGGAATGTGTATGATCGATCATCAGACCAATTAGTGGGCTTTCAATCACATCCGCCACCCGGGCAACAACGAATAGAATCGCCACCGCACCGGGTGTCAGACCGTAAACATCCGTATAGAAGAACAGCAGATAAGTCGTCATCACCTGAAAGACTAGGTTGTCAGCCGCGTCGCTCAAGCCATAGCTGATTCGTTCTGGCCATTTCGTTTGCCAAGTTTTGTTCACAGTTGGTCACCGACTTCACTTCGTATTTGTTAAATCACGATAAACTTCATCCGAGATGATGTGGTTAGTCCACATCCAGGCCATATGACCTAGGGCTTCAGAGAAATGTTCCTCAGCTGGTTGGTCTTTCGCACTAGGGACTGTTCCCATTGCTGGCATGATACCCAGATGAAAGGCACTCCAGACGCCCAGACCAAACAGGGTCCCCTGCCCAGCCCGAATAACGGGTGCGTAATGTTCGGCAACACTATACAATAGCGCGAAACTTGTGGAAAAACCGAAGTGAATCATAAAGCTAACCCAGGGCATCTGCTGGTTTGAATACGTATAAGTGGCATGAGTGACTTTTTCTGGAACGCCTAGTTGTTCTAACAACCGCTGCGGCGGATTCGTTTGGTCCCGTTCCGGTGTTCGTGGTGGCAGGATATTCTCCCAACCTAATTTGACTAAACCTGAAGCTACGCCGGCAACGGTGCCAGCAATCACTGCAGCTTTTAAATCAACTCTCGTCATGTAAACCCCTCCTAATAAATCATTGCAAAACCACACTGTTAGTATAGCTTAACTTGCCCCAATTTCCCCGGATTTACACGTTGACGCAAGAAAACTTAAGTAATCTTTTATCGTTTTTCAATAAAGCCCATGCTATACTAACGGCAATAAAGAACGAACGGAGGCTCTACTATGCGCAAAGGAACTTGGTTTTTAAGACTCACACTGGGTGGTCTCGCCCTGCTAGTCATCGCGGTGGGCATTATTCCATTTCCCATCATGTTACGGGAAATGTTTACGCACGCACCCAATCACTTAAATATCGTCGTTATCATCTTAGGCACTGGTATTTACTTGGCCATCATCGGCTTCTTGGCAGCAGTTCTGTATGCAGAAAAATTGCTGAGTATCATCGACCATCAGCAGGCCTTCAGCGCTACCGCGGTGGATTACCTTAATCGCTTGAAGTGGTCATTAGTTGTTGTCACTGCCGGTGTCTGGCTTTGGTTACCCTTCATTTTTGCCGTTACCCAGCTGGATGATGCGCCAGGTTTATTGCTGATTGGTTTAGTGATTGCTGCCGTACCGCTGATTTTAACCGTCTTCATGGCCGTCCTTGTCCGCTTGTGGAAAGCCGCGTTGCAACTTAAAAACGAGAACGATCTGACCGTTTAGGAGTGCGAGGATAATGATTGAAATTAAACTAGACGAGCTACTAGCCAAGAGGCACATGACCTTGACTCAATTATCTCCAGAGGTTGGTGTCACCATCGCCAATTTATCGATCCTCAAAACTGGTAAAGCAAAAGCAGTGCGTTTCTCAACACTGGCTAAAATTTGTCAGGTTTTAGACTGCCAGCCTGGAGATTTGCTGCGCTACCGCTCAGATTCTGACCATTAAAAACGAATCACCCCCATCCCGAAGACCAACGGAATGGGGGTGATTCGTCTTAAATTCTCTAATCGCACTCTGTTTAATGATTTGGTTTAAACGCCCTGGTGGCCTTGATTGCAATTTGCCAGCCATCATACAAATGAGCCCGCCGTTCAGCGGTCATTTCTGGGGTAAAGGTCCTGCCAGCCGCATGAATCTGCTTGACTTCATCCAAGTCCTTCCAATAGCCGATTGCAAGACCAGCACAAATCGCTGCCCCCAGCGCCGTAGTTTCCTCGTCGCTAGAACGAATAATCGGCAGGTTCAAAATATCCGCCTGGAACTGCATCAAATAACGGTTTCTTGATGCCCCGCCATCCGCTAAAATTTCCACTACCGGCATCTCAGTATCTTGCCGCATGGTTTCGATAATATCTCTAGTCTGGTAGGCAATTGACTGCAACGTGGCTTTCACAAAATCACTACGGTTCGTTCCGCGAGTGAGACCGAAGACCGCTCCACGGGCATCCTGATCCCAGTATGGCGCGCCTAATCCGTTGAAGGCTGGCACCACGTAGACTTCATCATCGTTAGTGGATTCCATAGCTACTTGACGAGATTGAGGGACGTTGTCAATGATTTTCATGGTTTCCTGGAGCCAGTTTAACGCCGTCCCAGCCACGAAAATTGAGCCTTCAAGCGCATAGGTTAACTTGCCATCTAAATCGTAGGCAATCGTAGTCAATAATTTGTGTTTCGATAATTGCGGCTTATCACCCGTATTCATCACAATGAAGGCCCCGTCACCATACGTGTTTTTGACTTCGCCTGGTTTAAAGGCCATCTGACCAATCAAGGCGGCCTGTTGGTCACCAACCAGTCCGCAGATTGGCACTTCCACACCGTAGAACTGATAGTTTTTAGTGGTCCCATAGACTTCTGAACAGGAATGGATTTCCGGCAACATTTGCTTGGGAATGTTCAAGATTTTCAGAATCTCATCGTCCCATTTTAAATCATGAATGTTAAACATCATCGTTCGGCTGGCGTTGGTATAATCGGTGATGTGCAGCTGCCCATCCGACAACTTCCAGACCAGCCAGCTGTCAATGGTGCCCATGAGCAATTCACCTTGTTCAGCGCGTTCTTGGGCACCAGGTACGTGATCCAGTAACCAGCGAACCTTGGTGGCTGAGAAGTAAGAATCAATCACCAACCCAGTGTGCTCATGGATCATGTCTGAATAACCGTCTGATACCATCTGTTTGGCGATTGGCGCGGTCTGCTTCGATAGCCAGCCGATAGCGTGATAAATGGGCTGACCGGTTGCCTTATCCCAAATGACTGTTGTTTCACGTTGACTTGAAATCCCGATACCATCAATGTACTCAGGATGAACCCCGGCATCAATCAGGGCGCTAGCAATTACCGACTGAACGGAATTCCACAATTCATTCGCATCAGCTTCTACCCAACCATTATGCGGATAGTATTGGGGAAACGACTTTTGACTTTCAATCACTTTCCGGCCTGAATGGTCAAATAACATTGCACGAGTCACAGAAGTTCCTTGATCGATTGCAAGTATATAGTGTTCCGGCTCCTTCATTGCCATAACAATTCACTACCTCCAGCTTTGTGATTAGTAAACGGTTTCAAAACTAGTCTTACTGTATCACATTCACAAAGTCAATGTCATTCATTATGGCGTAATCTCAGACAATTATTAATTTTTTATTAGCAATCTGTTCACGCTAAACACACAATAGCAGCTTGGAGGCATATTAAATCAGTTACCACGATGTTCTTGCCCACGACTTCAACATAGACTAATCGAGCGTCAAAACTCATCCGGCCATGTAACGTAAATAAGACTAATCCCAGCAAAGTTCGTCGGAATTAGTCTTATTTACGTTACATTCTAGAATCTATCGAGTTTTGTCGCTCACTTACCGTTTAATAACAACCCGAATATCAGCTGGTTTGTCGGTATGGGTTGGATTTAGTTCTTCTTTATAATTGAAATCTGCTTCCTGGAAATACTTCTTAATTTCCGCGTTCACGTCTTCAATCGGGCGTTTGTCGTTATCCTGTTGCGTAACCAATAGGGTATATTCTTTAGCGTCTTCATCAACGTCTTCAAATGCGTAGATTACATCTACCGTATTCAAAATTTCTTGAATCATTTGTCGCTCTGTCATTGCCATCTTCATTTACCTCGTTTAATTTTAGTTACATTACTAATGTAACGCTCTTTTAGGGGAATGTTAAATATTTTAACGGGGGGAATGGGACTTTGTATGTTAGAATTGACAACAAGTTATGGCCCTACAAAGTTATCTTTAGAGAAAAGGAGAGATCGCCCTTGCGCCCACGAATTGCATTACCAGCTGACACTTTAGCTGAAGCTACTAACATTATTAACGAACGAAACGCCGCTTTTGCGCCCCGGCCCGCTATTGAAGCCGTTGTTAAAGCTGGTGGTATCCCGATTATTTTCCCCAGCGTTGATCCTGAAGACGTTACGGACTACATAGATTTATTTGATGGCATCGCTTTTCTTGGGGGTGCCGACGTTGATCCCACCTTTTACGGTGAGGAACCTCACGAAAAACTGGGTGTAACATACCGCAAACGTGATTTATTTGAAATTGAACTTCTAAAGCAAGCTGTTGCAAAGGGTAAAGCCATCTTTGGTATATGCCGTGGCATGCAGCTGATCAATACCGGCTTGGGTGGCACCATCTACCAAGACCTGTCGGAAAATCCCAATGCCACTTTGAAACATAACCAAGCTGCGGCAGGTAACATGCCCTCACATCATGTCACGGTGGAAAAGGACAGCCGCCTCTTTAAAATCGCTGGTGGCCGGCCCTACGTCAATTCCCGCCACCATGAAGCCGTGAAGAAACTGGCCAACAGTTTAAAGGTCACTGCTCGGGCCGACGATGGTGTCATCGAAGCTTGCGAGTCAATCGATAATGATCAAATTTTGGCGGTTCAATGGCATCCAGAAAACATGTATAAACATCACGAAGAATCAAAGGCGCTCTTCGCTGACCTGATTGCCCGTAGCCAAAAAGTGGCAGAACATGATCGCACATAACTTAATTTGAGGACTAAAAAACGACCATCACTGGTCGTTTTTTTGCATCAATTTGCTCAAACTGGCAAAGACCTGTTTACTTTCAGGTAAATCTGGCCACATGAGAAAGTCATGCAGCATATTCTTCATTTCGTGCACGTCAACTTGAGTTCCGTCAGCCTGCTGCAACTTTTCGGCGAGTTTGCGGTGATCCGGTAACAACAATTCAGTTGTCCCGTACCAAAGGCTGATTCGGCCTAAATGATCCATTGAACCATTTAGCGGTGAAACCAACGAATCATCTAGAACTAAGTTTCCCGCATAATTAGCTGCCACTTGTCGCATGGCCTGCAGTGGTAGTTCAGGGTCAGCTTCATGTCGTTCCTCGATTTCAGGATCGCGCATGGCTAAATCAGTCCAAGGGGAAACTAACGCCGTTGCGGTGGGTATTGGCAGCTGCTTACCACGTAGCTGTTGTAATAATACCAATGCTAGTCCAGCTCCAGATGAGTCCCCTAACCAATAAAATTCGTCATCTGGATATTCTGCTCGCAGTTCCTCATACGCATCGAGTGACGCGGGCACCGTTTCGTTTGCTGTATGTTCGGGCGCTAGTGGGAAGTCCAGCATGGTCGCCTTCGCACCCAACTGGGCAACAATTTTTTCCATCCATTGTCGATGACTGTCAGTTGCCGGTACCGTGTAGGCGCCACCGTGGAAAATGACCACGTGTCGGTTAGTTGTCTTTGTCGGCAAAAGCGTCACTAAACGACCACGTTCAAGGGGTACAACCTTCGCTTGATCTGGTTGCTTAAACTTACTGGGATCAAGATGGTCAGTTCGCCGACTAGGATGCCGAAAGCTGGTGGCTACTTGCTGCTTTAAACGACCGCGTTTTGTTTTAAATAAGAGCCAATCACCACGTACACTCATGCATTAACCCTCCTGATTACGAACCGTAAATCGCTGATGCTGATGGGTTGGAGATTCAATTTCGTCTAAAATTGCCAACGCCATATTCCCGTTAGAAAGTTCTGATTTACCGTTGGAATCCACCAAAATCTCATCCGTACCCAAAACGTACCCATTGGTCGGGCCTGGGCCAAAGTTTCTGGAAGGTGACACCGCCACCCAGTCCACATTATCAACCATTTGAAGGAATTCATACTCGTAAGTCTGATTAAGCGGGGTACCAATCCACTGATCATGATCTGGCATGGCTAATAACTGGTCTAATAGTCGCTTGCCATCGGACAGTTTCAGACTCGCCGCACCAATAATCACGAACAAGCGGGTTTTAGTGTCGCGTAAATCATGCACTAATTTGGTCAATAGATCTAAATGCAAGTAAGCCACTGGCGAACCCATTGGGACAGCGAAAGCGTCAATCACTACGTCAAATGCTGTTAAATCGTCCTTGGTCAAGGCAAAGGCATCCTTTACCAACAGGCTGGCATCTTCGCCAAGCGCAGCCCGTCCCCGTTCTTCGTTACGTACAATAGCGGTTGGTTCGTGTCCACGCTTCTTTGCCTCCGCATACACAGCTGAACCCGTTTTACCGTTACCGCCAATAATCCCAATTTTCATCGTGATCACCTTCCCTTTGCAAATATTCAATAGGAATATTATAGCGCTTTCATTTACTTTAACAAAGCAATTTGCTAGTTGCCATTTAGGTGTCGCAATACCTTTACGCATGAAATGGTTTGCTAATTGGGTTACAATAAATAACACGTAGACCATCTATGAGGGGGGAGTTTTTCATGCAGGAAACTAATCAACGCGTCTTAACCATGGATCACGGCTATAATTTCCGGGAACTGGGTGGCTACCCAGCCAGCAATGGTCAGACGGTGAAATGGCAGCGGGTTATTCGAACCGCAACGCTAGCCTATTTATCTGAGAATGATCAGCAAGCACTGGTTGACTACGGCGTCAAATATGACATCGATTTTCGTTCTGATGGTGAAGTTGCTGAAGCCCCAGACCGAATTCCCGGCAACGTTCTCTATCGCCATCTCCCCGTCTTCCCCACGGACAAAACCGATGCTTCAAAAACCCAGGCAGAACTGGACGCGGAACTGAAAGCCCGAAAAAAGAGCGGCTTCGATCACATGCTCGACGTCTATCGAGATATGATTGTTGAACCACAAGCCCACTCGGCCTACCAGACGTTCTTTGCCGCACTATTAAGTAACTCTGGTGAGAACAACGTGTTACTTTTTCACTGTACTGCCGGTAAAGACCGCACAGGTATGGGGGCAGCCTTCTTTCTTTCTGCCCTCGGTGTCCCACATAAAATCATCAAACAAGACTACCTATTAACCAACGACATTTTGTCTCCACTGATTCAAAACCGATTGATCAAAGCTAAAAATGAAGGTGTTACTGGCACTATGCTGGACACGATTAAGGCCCAGATGACAGTTTCTAGCGGCTACTTTGATGCTGCTATGACTGCCATCGACAAGCACTATGGCTCAATGCCACAATTTTTAAACGAAGCACTGCAGTTATCAACTGAAGATATTGCAGATTTAAAAAAACTCTACTTAACTCACTAAATATGGAGGTTAGAATTTGAAAAAATCAGTTACACTTGGACTCCCACTGGCGGCAGTCGCTACTGGTGCGCTATACGTTAGCCATTACCTGTTTAATATCGCATTTAAGCGGGTCAACTACGTCCCAGAAACCTCCAAGGAAAAGCAAAAATACGCGGATCAATATTATGCTTATGTGAATTGGTTCAAAAACATTCCACAAGAAACTTGGTACTTACATGAAAATAACTCCGAAAAACGGTTAGTGGCCACCTTCATTCAGCACCCTGATCACCTTAAAAAGACGGTCGTCATTTCACATGGCTACAAGGGGAACCGAGAAACAATGGCGAACTATGCCAAAATGTTCTACGACATGGGCTTCAACATCTTGATGCCCGATGACCGTGCTCACGGAGAAAGTTCCGGTAAATACATCAATTTCGGCTGGCTAGACCGACTTGATTATCTCAGTTGGATCAACAAACTGATTGATATTAAGGGTGAAGACGAAAAAATTCTCCTCTTCGGCGTTAGCATGGGCGGTGCCACGATGGAAATGCTGTCTGGAGAAAACCTGCCGACACAAGTTAAAGCCATCATCGCAGACTGTGGCTACTCCAGCATTAAAGAGGAAATGACTTATTTGCTCCGTGAACAGTACCATTTGCCAGAATATCCAATTGAGCCCTTAGTCAGCACCATCAATCGACGCCGATTAGGGTATTATCTGGGCGATGTCTCCTCCATTGAACAATTAAAAAAGAATCGCCGACCGATTCTTTTTATCCACGGCGGTAAAGATACCTACGTCCCAGTTAAGATGGCTTACGAAAACTATCGTGCGACAAAAGCACCTAAACAGCTATGGATCGTTAAAAACGCTACCCACGCTGAAAGCTTCTGGTATAATCCAGCAGCTTATCAGGCGCGAGTTAATGCTTTCTTAAAAACTTATTTCTAAGATAAGAAAAACTTCAAAAATTTCACGTTTGAAGTTCACACTTTTATCACATTTAGTTGATATATTAATATCATAGCAAAGGCAACAAGCTATACCTCTTATAACAGAGGGTACACTTCCTTGTTTCATCAGTTTCCTCCCCCTAAGGAACTGATTGCATGCGGGATCCCATCCTCCTCCCCTAGAAAACGGATCCCCCTGCTCCTCTTTATATTTCCAATTCCCCCCTATGATTGGAAATCTAATCCCTATTAAAAAACCAAACTCGTTGGAGTTTGGTTTTTTTGTTTCGTTTAAGTTTGCGTAGCCGAATCGGGCTACTCCAGGCAGAGACTTGCACCTAAATAACTCTCAGCAAAAATCCAAAACCAGGTTTTTTGCCGAGAGTCACTTAGGCTCCAGTCTCTAAACGCCTGGCTTCGCACCTTAAATTAATCGGGCTACTCCAGGCAGACAGCTGCATGTAACGGCGTATCAACTAAAATCCAAGACCAGGATTTTTACTGTTATATTGCCGAATTGGGCTACAGAAAGCAGAGAGCTACATGGAAGGGGCTTCGGACCTAAAT
>NZ_JAAXLJ010000040.1 GCF_012641075.1 Secundilactobacillus angelensis
ATAGGACTGATTGCACTGGCAGGTGTCAGTGGATTAGCGTGGATGATCCATGAAGCCATTAAAGACCCACATGATTTCTTCGGATGCTAACACTGAGTGGATTTAGAGGAGGTGAAACGTATGTCAGAAGAAAAAAATAATCACCCTGTGGAAGAGGGTGATCAAGAGAGATTCTATGAGAACAAGATTCAAAAACGTTACGCACATAACGTAATTAAGGTTTCTCAAATTTCGGTAACACGAGTGCTAATAAAAACGCCATCTAATATTTACAATCCTAGTTTTGAGGAAAACGTAGGGCTGTGGGAACAGTATTGGAGTGAAAATGGTAAGAAATTATTTGAGAGAAGAATTTCGGACCGAGATTTGTGTTAAAAAATCATACGCTTAGCAATCTCTACTAGCAAAGGTGTTACTACTGGACTAATAATCTTCCAAGATTTATCAAAAAAATTTTTAAACTTCGAAAGAAAATGAGGCTTAGGCGTATCTGAACCGTTAAGTGCGCTCCTTAACTCACTAGCTAATGCTTCTAATTGGGCCTTATCTTCATCACTGGAAAGTTGGTCCTTAACACTCAATAGCTGATGGATTGAATTATCAATGTTTAATGTTTGAGTATTGATAATTGCATTATTATCACCTACGGCAGCATTCCCATTGTTATTGAAAACTCCAATGCTGTAACTAGATTTTTGTGTAGGATGATTGGTTTCGGGATTTTGAAGTTCATATAGAAGGTTTTCACCTTTCGTTGTGATCCAATATTCTTTCACCGCATAGACCGAAATATTACCTTGTAAATCTTCTTCAAATTGAGCAGTTAAGTAATCATCATGCTTAAAATCCATGTTTACTAAATCCTCAAGTAATTTGTCTGAAGATTCCCCAATCTTTTCACCTGCTTTTAACATCCCATTTACCGCTTCTGGTGTCACTGGCAGTGAAGGTTTTGACAGGTATTTTAAAATAAACAATTTTCTTCTATCACCAGGTTTCATTATTTTTCACCTCCTATCGCAATCAAGTATAGCAGAGGTGAAACTCAGAAAGGAGGTGATCATTATCCATAAGCTTTCAATTGATAGCCTGATTTTCAAAGCCAAGCGTCACTCATGGCTGTGGAAATTAGTCCATAAAAAAGCCGACTATCGCAAGTAGTCAGCCCAGAAAAATATTTTACAAGTCGATTATACCACGGAGGGAGAAAGTAATGAAAAACGATACAGTAAATGATTTACGTTTACAGGTTTATCAATATCAAAGTCGAATTGATTCAACACCGATTGAATTTCCAGAAGCACTCGAATTCTGGTTTAACAAACTTGATGCCGCCAAACGGAACTTGCTTAAATTTGGCAAGTTAGCAGTGATTGTTGACGAGGTGGCAAACAATGAAAATTAACCTAATCAAGCAAAAGAACGTTCCTAAGTCATATCACGTTGGTAATGTCATCTATTTCTATCGTGATGATGTGGTGGCAATCGTCTCTGAAATTGGTGATGAATTTGCACTTATCAACCTAGAAAATGGTAAGTTATATGGTTTATCAGATACCTTGAACGGTCTTTTTATCCAAACTAGTGATGACCCTGGCGAACTCATCAATGCAGAGCTGAGGGAGGTTAGAAGCAATGGTTAATGAAACGGAATTACTGCAGTTGCCTGATTACTCTATTGAATACACTCCCACGCAGATCCAGATTCATAATCTTGAAGGCTTGCAACGAGCCGTCAATGCATACGCAAATCGTTATGCGAATGTCATTGTTACTGATGATACGGAAAAATCAGCTAAAGATTCACGGGCAAAGCTCAACAAGCTTTCCAATGCGTTGGATGAAAAACGCCGTGATATCCATCGAGATTATAACAAGCCCTATGACGAATTTGCCGATACCATCAAGCAGTTACGCTCAGTGCTGCAAGACACCATTGATCCAATCGATGATGGATTAAAAGAACTTGATGGTCAGCATCGTGAACAGCGCAAGCAGCATGTTCAATCACTGATCACTGAGATGTCTCCGAATTACGGAGTTAGTGCGAGTGATGTGGAGATTGACCCCAAATGGCTCAATAAATCTACTTCTAAGAAGGCAGTGACTGAAGGTATTGCTGGGGTAATGAAGCAGGTCAAACAAGCTCAGGACAAGTTTGAATCTGATAGCCACGCTCTCACTAAGTACGCTGAAGTCAACAAAGTTGATGCTACACCGTGGATTGACCAATTGAAGCAAGGCCAAGAGCTAGACTATCTATTTAAAGCAATTGACCATCAAGTTGATTTAAACAATCAGAAGCAAAAGAAGTTAGAAGCTCAAGCTGCAGAAGCTAAGGCTCATCAGAAAATTAAAGGAGATGCAATTGTTGACACTGATACCGGTGAAGTCGTTTCACATCAGTTCGTACTGAAGATTACTGGTACTAACGAACAATTGTGGGCACTGCGGCATTACATGGATCAGCAAAGTATCAAGTATGAGAAAGTGGGTGATTAGATGCCAGTATTTTCAGCAACAAAAATTAAACGGATGCAAAACTGGCGAGTCATTTTATACGGAAAGCCAGGTATTGGTAAGACTTCCACAGTACGTTTCTTAAAAGGTAAGACATTGGTATTGCCATTGGACAACTCACATCGTTCAATCGCTCAGTTACCGAATGTGGATGTTTGGCGTGATCCGAAGTTTAAAGATGGTGATGATATGGCATTTGACCGTATCCGTCCCATTGAGTCAATCAATAGTTTTATTGAAGAACTTGGCAGTCTATCCAATTACGATAATCTTTTTATCGATAACATTACTTCACTTGAAAAAGATTGGTTTGTGGAAAAAGGTCGCCAAAGTAAAAACGGCATCAGTAACGAAATCCAAGATTATTCACAGTGGACTAATTACTTTGCCAGATTGATGACCACCATCTACATGACTAAGAACGTCAATATCGTAACTACAGCTTGGGAGTATCAAGCGCCATTCACTACTGAGACTGGTCAAAACTTTAATCGGTATGAACCAGAGATTCGTTCCAATGTACGTGATGGATTACTTGGCTTAGCCGATGTGGTTGGACGGATGGTGATCAATCCCAATACCCACGGTCGGGGAGTGATCTTAGAGGGTAATGATGGTGTGTTTGCCAAGAATCGATTAGATGACCGCAAGAGTACACCAATTGAAAAACTATTTATGTTTGGCGGTGAAAAGAATGTATCAACTTCATCCGTATCAAAAGACACTGGTAAGCCAAGCAAGGCAAGCACTAAGAAAGGGTAGCCATTCTGTATTACTGCAAAGCCCTGCCGGTTCAGGTAAGTCAGTTATCATCGCTGAGATTGCCCGCTTAGCTGTCAAAAAGGGTGGCACAGTGATGTTTATGGTGCACCGTAAAGAACTGGTCAGACAGATTAAAGATTCGTTCAGAGAGAACGAGGTTGACCTCAGCCAATGCATTATATCCACAGTTGGTAAGATTGCGAACCGGCTAGATACTTTACCAAAGCCAAGTTTAATCATCACGGATGAATCGCATCACTCACTAGCTAAGACTTACGTAAAAATATATGCCCACTTCTCTGATGTTCCAAGACTAGGTTTCAGTGCCACACCTTGGCGTCTCAATGGCAAGGGATTGCATGATGTTTACGACACGATGGTTGAAGGCCCGAGGATTGATTGGCTCATTGAAAATTACTATCTTGCACCATACA
>NZ_JAAXLJ010000041.1 GCF_012641075.1 Secundilactobacillus angelensis
AGAACCATAAATCCAAGCCCAGGATTTTTGTCTCTCTCCCGTTAGGCTCCAGTCTCTAAGCACTTGCTTTCGCACCCTGATTTAGTTGGGCTTCAGCAAACAGAGACTTGCACCTAACAGGAGAGAACCATAAATCCAAGCCCAGGATTTTTGTCTCTCTCCCGTTAGGCTCCAGTCTCTAACCGTCTGCTTTCGCACCCTACAAAAAAAGATCCACCCGGGGGAGGGTAGATCCAACATAGGAGTAGGCATTTTCGTGATGGGGTTCACGGAAATATTATTTTACTTTGGAGGAGTAAAATGAAAAAGCTTACTTAATATCAACTAAGATATTAGTATACTAAGTAATATAATGCTCAAATGTGAAGAAAGTGTGAAGTTAGAATAACAGTTTAGTAACCGAATATGTTTTCAATAGTTAACACAATCAGCTAACTACCATTCTGCATATACACCATTTGATCCATTGAGATCTTTTTATGAAGCTCATCCACCAACTTACTGGATATCTGCTTTTGCTGGCTGATGTTTTGGACGTAACTATATTCGAATTGGAAGGCCGTTAAAAATAGTTCATTTTCAACGTCACCAGATTCTTCACTATTAGTCGTTCTTGACTGTCGGACTGCATAATAATGCCGCACAACGTCAACTTCTTGGCGATTATCGTCAGATTCGATTGAATCGAGGTAGCCGACTGCCCTGTCAAAACAGACTTGGTTAAGTTTACCAAAGGCTTCTCTTGCTTCAGTGTTGAAGTCATTACGTTGTTGGTTGTGGCAACTTCTGCTGTTGATTATTAGCCGGAAGTAACTGCGTGGTGGCAGGCAAAGCCAGTTGCTTTTGTGTCAGTGGGTTTGCCTGTTTGGTTTTGAAGCGCTCATCGTCTTTATGCTCACGGTAAAATGCTTGATAGGCGTTATACTTCTCCGTCTGACCATGCTGCTTCAGTAATTTCATTTTAGCCTCACGATTCCGTTTGAAGGATTTATTAAATTGTTTGCGGGCAGTTTTCGGGAAAAATCGGAAGCCCAGCATTTTAAACCACATTTTAAGGCGGGCCCACGGGCTCAGAAAGGCAAATTGGGCTTGAAATGTGATTGCTCGGTTGTATTGCCAACCAATACGAGCTTCAACTTCACCATTTTCAATCAACTCAGCAACCGCCGCGTGTTCAACGTCTTCAGTCTGTTCGAGTAACTGGTGAACTAGCTTATTATCTGCATTTTGACTGTACTGACTTTTTTGGCTATTCAAGACTTCGATGACACCGGGTAGGGCCCCTGATTTATCGTTAATATTACGGAGTTGGTCAATGGCGTAGTTCACCATTTTAACGATCTGCTCGTTAAGCTCGTCAGCTGAATAGGGTGCCTGTTTATTGGGCAACAGTATTGGCAAAACCAGACTTGGTACAATCATACTCAGTAAAATGATGATACCCGCGATTAAGATAATCGCACTGCGGAAAGGAAATGCGTGGCCAGCAACTACAAGCGGCAAGGAGAACGCCATTGAAAGGGTGATCGTCCCGTGGACGCCACTAAGCGCCATTAACAGACTATCCTTAATCCGGGTGCCTTCAGATGGCAACGAAACTAGGTTGAACATGCACCACAAAAAGCGCATCAATCCCATGAGCAGGTATAGTCCTACAGCAGTGATGAGCAACAGGGGTAAATTATGAATTTCGGATGTTGAAAGGGCGTTCCAGACACTTGGGATGGAAGCACCCAACAACACAAACACAAAGCCGTTGAGCAGGTTTGTTAAAGCTTCCCACGTCGTATTATTGACCAGTTGGGTTTGAGTGGAAGTTAATCGTAGCCGCTGCCCTTGGATACCATGAACGACACCAGCAGCCACCACCGCTAGAATACCTGATAGACCCAGATGTTCAGCAGTGAGGTAGATGACAAATGGTGTTAGTAAACTAAACGGTAGAATGACGGCGATGGTATCCAGTGTTTTATGTTGAAATAGGACACGAATTGAAACAATGATCATGCCCATAATCAACCCCACAGCAATACCGCCAAAAAAGACGATTAAAAACTGTCTTAAGCCTTGAGACAGTGAAAACTCCCCGGTAGTAAAGGCAGTTAATGCCAAACTCATTGCCACAATGCCAGAAGCGTCGTTGAACAGCGATTCATTCTCCAAGGCGCCCATGACGCGTTCTGGCATTTCAATTCCGGAGGTAATGGATGAAACAGCAACGGTATCGGTGGGCGTCACGATGGCAGCTAATGCAAAGCAAAGTGCCAGTGGCAGTGTTCCCCACAAAACGTGAGTTAGAGCGCCACCAACTAGAATTGTGACCAACGCTAAGACTACCGCTAGAGAAAGCGTGGAACGGATGTTTTTTCGCAATCGATGGGGGTCAGTGTTTTGCCCGTCATTGAACATCAGTGGTGCAATGATCATTAGCATAAAGATTTCTGGTTCCAAATGAAAATGATTGAAGATTGGAACCAGCGATAGCAGCATTCCTGCACCGATTTCGTAAAAAGCTAGCGGAATTTTTGGATAGATGGCATATATAATATTAGCCGCAATGGCAGCGACTACCAACAAAACGATTGTAAAGAACGAAGTCAACGGAACCACTCCCCCAAATGAATTATTCAAATTGTAACGCAAGTCTTAATTGAATACTATAATCGGATTACTTAAGCAGCGATAATAATTTTAGCCGTGAATAAACCTAAATTGGGGGGTAAATCTTTACTATCAAAGAGTAAGTAAAGCTAGATAAATCAAGCGTTTTGGGACGTTATAACGGATTCATAGTTTGATAAATCAATTTTATAAATGTAAATAAATCTATATCGTTATAACACGCGTGGTTATAACATTTTCGCCAAATATCAGGTCAAAACATAATTATCTTTTCACAAGCTAAAAAATATAAAAACTGTATTGAATTTTCCTGGATATGATGGTACTATAAAGTTGTTCATGATGAAGTGTTGGGGACTGAGTAATGAATGAATTAAGTTGCACCTTTGCTTTTGTTTTAGTTTTTTATTTGTTGCTAGGGGAAAGCGAAATGAAGGAAGTGCTTATCTATGATTAATTTATATGTTGCACCAAGCAGCGCATCGAGTCGTAAAGCGCGGGCATGGTTAGAAGATCATCAGATTCCTTTTAAGGAACGTAACATTAAGTCCAACCCGCTTAATGCGGATGAGATCAAGCAGATTTTACGCTTGACTGAAAACGGTAGCGAAGATATTATTTCTACTCGCTCTAACGTCTTCAAGAAGTTACACATCAACTTGGATGACTTATCAGTTAGCCAATTGGTTGATCTTGTTGTGAAGTACCCAGACTTAATTAAGCGCCCAATCATCTTTGATGACAAACGTTTGGAAGTCGGATACAACGAAGAAGAGATTCGTCGGTTCTTGCCACGTGATGTTCGTGTGGCGGAGCTGCGAGATCTTGAATCACAGCTCAGTTCATAATCAAACATTAACCTGCAGGGTGTGTGAACACTCAGTAGATACCAGAGTATAAAAAACGGGCTCTTTGGCAACTGTTGTTGGTAAATTTATAAATTAGTTCTAATCACTACTTTGTGATTAGGACTTTTTTAGTTTTAATATGCAAAGTATAAAGTAC
>NZ_JAAXLJ010000042.1 GCF_012641075.1 Secundilactobacillus angelensis
AAGGATACACCTGTTCCCATGCCGAACACAGAAGTTAAGCTTCAGCACGCCAAGAGTAGTTGGGGGATCGCCCCCTGCGAGGGTAGGACGTTGCCACGCTATATTATTCCGGCATAGCTCAGTTGGTAGAGCACCTGACTGTTAATCAGGTTGTCGACGGTTCGAGCCCGCCTGCCGGAGTCATAATTTTTAGTAATGCCGGCTTAGCTCAGTTGGTAGAGCATCGGTATCGTAAACCGAGGGTCGGGGATTCGAATTCCTCAGCCGGCATCTATTCAACTGATAAAAACATCAACGCATATGCGTTGATGTTTTTTTGTTTGATCAATAAGTCTCGTAATATGTGCTTCTTAAAAATTGGTATAGACGTTAAAACCGCCATTTAAAAAGAAAAATCATGCTATTTTAACTTGTGGTATACATTTATTAGTGGTAGGCTATAAACAATGCAAGCGCTAATACATAACGCAAAATTTGGAGGTAATCATGATGACAACTGTATTAATTGTATGTGCGAGTGGAATTACGAGTCACTTATTACAAGAAACTGCTCAGCGATCTACTGAGGCCTACCATACGGATATTACTTTTGAGGCAACCAGTTTTGCTGCCGCTAAAAATGATGGCTTAGAAACAGCAGACCTCGTTTTAGTTGCGCCACAAGTTGGTTGTGACTACGTCTCTTTGAAAGCCATTAATCCCCGTTTAGAAAAAATTCCTGATAACATTTACGCTTGGGTCAATGGTGAAAGTCTGGTTAAATTTGCGATGACAGAATTAGATAAGAATAAGGTTGTCGGCTAGCTTCGGGTTTCAGACTGTTTTTGGCATGAATTTATTTACTAGACATCCCTCTTGCAAAATCATTATTTGCCCGTGTTTTATACACTAAATGTCATTGCGTTGATGTCCTTTCGGGCGTATAATGTTCTATATGTTTCAATTAGAATACTATGAGGAGCGGTAATTCCGCTCCTTTAATCATCACTCCGGTAAATAAATGGTATTGCTTGAGTGTGAGATGTCTGGAGGGCTTTAATTGGATAACCAAGGGAACAAGCAATTAGATCGCTCATTTTTTGGTCAGCCACGTGGATTATCTACGTTGTTCATGACTGAAATGTGGGAACGGTTCAGTTACTATGGTATGAAAGCAATTTTGATCTACTACATGTACTTCTCAATTGCACAAGGCGGACTTGGCATGGATAAGGGGCTTGCTGCCTCAATCATGTCGATTTATGGGTCATTAGTTTATTTATCTTCAGTCCTTGGTGGCTTTTTGAGTGACCGAATCTGGGGTAGCCGTAAAACCGTGTTTTACGGTGGTGTTTTGATTATGTTTGGTCACATTTTCTTATCTTTCCCAGCTGGTAAAATAGCATTATTTATTTCTATTTGTTTAATCACAATTGGGACTGGTTTGTTGAAACCAAACGTTTCTGAGATGGTTGGTACTTTGTACGCACCAGAAGACACCCGTCGTGATTCTGGTTTTACCATTTTCGTTTTTGGGATTAACTTAGGATCGTTAGTTGCACCAATTGCTGTGCCAGCAATGTGGTCAACATTTAACTTCCACGCAGGTTTCTCATTGGCTGCGATTGGTATGTTCTTTGGGTTGGTATCGTACTGGTACGGTGGTAAGAAGTATCTGAGTGCTGATTCGCTGTACCCAGATGATCCGTTGGAACCAGGGGATGCTAAAAAGTTATCCTTCCGTACAGCCTTGGGAGTGATTGCTTTTGCTTTAGTGCTGTTGATTATGTATGTCTTTGGTGCGTTTAACATCGCTAACTTCATTACATTGCTCAGTATAATTGCGGTTGTCACACCAATTATTTACTTCACGGTTATGCTCACAAGCAAGAAAACTACTAAGCATGAGCGTTCACGTGTTTGGGCTTACGTGCCGTTATTTATTGCCGCAGCAATTTTCTGGGCGATTGAAGAACAAGGCATGGTTGTGTTAGCACTGTTTGCACAAGAACAGACTAACAACACCGTTCATATTTTTAACTGGGTCATTCACATTAATCCAGCTAATTATCAATCATTGAACCCATTATTTATTTTAATTTACACCCCAATCTTTGCGACTATGTGGACGAAGCTGGGTAAGAAACAACCTTCATCTCCTTCTAAATTCTCCATGGGGATGGTTATCACTGGGTTCTCATATTTATTGATGGTTATCCCAGTTACAATGTTTGGCCCATATGCAAAAGTTAGTCCATTTTGGTTAGTAGGTAGCTGGGCAATTGTTGAAATTGGTGAATTGCTGATTTCTCCAATTGGACTTTCTGTTACGACGAAATTAGCACCAAGAGCTTTCCAATCATCGATGATGAGCATGTGGTTCTTAGCTGATTCTGCCGGCCAAGCGGTTAACTCACAAATCGTTAAATTCTATACACCTGGGAATGAAGCGGCCTACTTCACAGGCAATGCGCTTGTTGCCATTGCTGCAGGTATCGTGCTCTTCTTCATGATTAAGCCGATTAAACGCTTAATGGAAGGTGTTCTATAAACAAGTCATTTCAAAGTTGTGTTACGATATCCTCGTAGCACAACTTTTTTATTAGGAGCAGAATGATGGTTAAAGTCGCCATGGTGAGTGATATCCACCTTGATATTAATAAAGTAAATGTGAATGATACGCTCCAGCAGCAAAGTGATTGGTTAAATCGAAACGGCATTGGCATTTATTTAATTGCAGGGGATCTGTTTAATCATTTTGATCAGTCAGTATCGTTTACTGAAAATCTGCAAAAAATGACGCCTAACACCACGGTTAAGTTTATTGCCGGCAATCATGACATGGTCAATGATATTAGCTACAGGGAGCTTCAAAAGCCTGTAGCTGAGACCTACCTTCATCGTCAATATTTCGATGTTTCCAATACTGATTGGCGGATCATTGGCAATAATGGCTGGTATGACTATTCCTTTTCGGCAGCAATGCATCGTCCTGAAGCTGATTTTTTGCACTGGAAGCGCGCGTATTGGATCGATGGGGCAATTAAACAGCCACTCAGTGATCCTGAACGCATGGCTGTGGAATTACAGGTTATTGAACAACAATTGCTGCAAGCGCAACGAGAACACAGACGCGTGTTATTTATGACTCATTTTGTCCCACGAATTGAGTATTTGCGGATTACCTCTGATGATCGATTTTGGAATATGGCTAACGCTATGTTAGGCAGCGTGCACACGGGAGAGCTGCTAGCTAAGTATCAAGTTAAATACGTTTTGTTTGGTCACATGCATATTCATCCGGCACCAAGAATGTATGCGGGGACTGTTTATTTTAATCAATCGGTAGGTTACGGGACAGCCAGAAGACACGAGTGGGTGACCAATGATTTCCAATCAGAATGGCTGAAGCGAGTCCACGTGATTAATTTAGATGAGAAAGAGGAATGAATGCCAATTTTTATGAGAAATAACGGTAATCCAGCTTGACGGGGCTGGCTTGTTTTTGGTATTATAATTAAGTTGATTTATGGTAAATCAATTATGGATGGGTAGCGAAGTCTGGCTAAACGCGGCGGACTGTAAATCCGCTCCTTCGGGTTCGGTGGTTCGAATCCACTCCCATCCATCTTTTATTGG
>NZ_JAAXLJ010000043.1 GCF_012641075.1 Secundilactobacillus angelensis
AATTGGTTCTTTGAAAACTAGATAATATCAATTTTCTTTTATATTAATTAATTTCATTAATTAAGCCGAGAACACCGCGTATTTTGAGTTTTTTATTAGTAAAGTTTATTTACTTCGCGTAATACTCAATTAACAGCATCACGTTAGTGATGAGGTTAAGTTATAAAGGGCGCATGGTGAATGCCTTGGCACTAGGAGCCGATGAAGGACGGGACTAACACCGATATGCTTCGGGGAGCTGTACGTAAGCTTTGATCCGGAGATTTCCGAATGGGGAAACCCAATCATCTTAGTCGATGATTAATGCTTAGTGAATACATAGCTAAGTATTGGCAGACGTGGGGAACTGAAACATCTAAGTACCCACAGGAAGAGAAAGCAATTGCGATTCCCATAGTAGCGGCGAGCGAAGTGGGAACAGCCCAAACCAGGAAGCTTGCTTCCTGGGGTTGTAGGACTGAACATTTGAGTTACCAAAGCAACGGATAGTCGAACGGTTTGGGAAGACCGGCCATAGCGGGTGATAGCCCCGTAGACGAAATTTGTTGCCCTCAGTTCAGGATCCTGAGTACGGCCAGACACGTGAAACCTGGTCGGAATCCGGGAGGACCATCTCCCAAGGCTAAATACTCCCTAGTGACCGATAGTGAACCAGTACCGTGAGGGAAAGGTGAAAAGCACCCCGGAAGGGGAGTGAAATAGTTCCTGAAACCATGTGCCTACAATTAGTTGGAGCCCGTTAATGGGTGACAGCGTGCCTTTTGTAGAATGAACCGGCGAGTTACGTTAACATGCAAGGTTAAGATGAAAAGTCGGAGCCGTAGCGAAAGCGAGTCTGAAACGGGCGTTTCAGTATGTTGATGTAGACCCGAAACCAGGTGACCTACCCATGTCCAGGGTGAAGGTGCGGTAAAACGCACTGGAGGCCCGAACCCGTGTACGTTGAAAAGTGCTGGGATGAGGTGTGGGTAGCGGTGAAATTCCAAACGAACTTGGAGATAGCTGGTTCTCTCCGAAATAGCTTTAGGGCTAGCCTCGGAAAGAGAATCGTGGAGGTAGAGCACTGTTTGGACTAGGGGCCCGTCACGGGTTACTGAATTCAGATAAACTCCGAATGCCATAGATTTATATCCGGGAGTCAGACGGTGAGTGATAAGATCCATCGTCGAAAGGGGAACAGCCCAGACCACCAATTAAGGTCCCTAAGTGTATCCTAAGTGGAAAAGGCGGTGGAGTTGCATAGACAGCTAGGATGTTGGCTCAGAAGCAGCCACCATTTAAAGAGTGCGTAATAGCTCACTAGCCGAGTGATTCTGCGCCGAAAATGTACCGGGGCTAAGGATACCACCGAAATTGTGGATGCAACCAATAGGTTGCGTGATAGGAGAGCGTTCTAAGGGCGGTGAAGCTAGATCGCAAGGACTAGTGGAGCGCTTAGAAGTGAGAATGCCGGTATGAGTAGCGAAAGATCAGTGAGAATCTGATCCACCGAATGACTAAGGTTTCCTGGGGAAGGCTCGTCCTCCCAGGGTTAGTCGGGACCTAAGTCGAGGCCGCAAGGCGTAGACGATGGCCAACAGGTTGATATTCCTGTACTAGTAAGATATGTTTGAGCGATGGAGGGACGCAGGAGGCTAAGCCGTGCGCACTGTTGGATATGTGCGTTCAAGCAGCAAGTCTGGTTGTTAGTTAAATGCTTTCAACCGGGTAGACAAGCTGTGATGAGGACCGAATTTAAGTAGGGAAGTGGCTGACGTCACACTGCCGAGAAAAGCTTCTAGTGAGTATCTTACTACCCGTACCGCAAACCGACACAGGTAGTCGAGGAGAGGATCCTAAGGTGAGCGAGTGAACTCTCGTTAAGGAACTCGGCAAAATGACCCCGTAACTTCGGGAGAAGGGGTGCTGCACGCAAGTGCAGCCGCAGTGAAGAGGCCCAGGCGACTGTTTATCAAAAACACAGGTTTCTGCAAAATCGTAAGATGACGTATAGGGGCTGACGCCTGCCCGGTGCTGGAAGGTTAAGTGGATGAGTTAGCTTCGGCGAAGCCCAGAAATGAAGCCCCAGTAAACGGCGGCCGTAACTATAACGGTCCTAAGGTAGCGAAATTCCTTGTCGGGTAAGTTCCGACCCGCACGAAAGGCGTAACGATCTGGGCACTGTCTCAACGAGAGACTCGGTGAAATTATATTACCTGTGAAGATGCAGGTTACCCGCGACAGGACGGAAAGACCCCATGGAGCTTTACTATAGCTTGATATTGGGTGTTGACACAACTTGTACAGGATAGGTCGGAGCCGTAGAAACCGGAACGCTAGTTTCGGTGGAGGCGCTGGTGGGATACGACCCTTGTTGTGTGAACACTCTAACCCGCGCCACTTAGCGTGGCGGGAGACAGTGTCAGGTGGGTAGTTTGACTGGGGCGGTCGCCTCCCAAAAAGTAACGGAGGCGCCCAAAGGTTCCCTCAGAATGGTTGGAAATCATTCGTAGAGTGTAAAGGCACAAGGGAGCTTGACTGCGAGACAGACAGGTCGAGCAGGGACGAAAGTCGGGCTTAGTGATCCGGCGGTACCGTATGGAAGGGCCGTCGCTCAACGGATAAAAGCTACCCTGGGGATAACAGGCTTATCTCCCCCAAGAGTCCACATCGACGGGGAGGTTTGGCACCTCGATGTCGGCTCATCGCATCCTGGGGCTGTAGTCGGTCCCAAGGGTTGGGCTGTTCGCCCATTAAAGCGGTACGCGAGCTGGGTTCAGAACGTCGTGAGACAGTTCGGTCCCTATCCGTCGCGGGCGTAGGAAATTTGAGAGGAGCTGTTCCTAGTACGAGAGGACCGGAATGGACACACCGCTGGTGTATCAGTTGTGCCGCCAGGCGCATTGCTGAGTAGCTATGTGTGGATGAGATAAACGCTGAAAGCATCTAAGTGTGAAACTCGCCTCAAGATGAGATTTCCCATTCCTTTATGGAAGTAAGACCCCTGAGAGATGATCAGGTAGATAGGCTAGAAGTGGAAGTGCAGCGATGTACGGAGCGGACTAGTACTAATCGGTCGAGGACTTAACCACGAGTAGTGGTGTTCATCGGTAAGAAAATTGATATTAGCTAGTTTTGAGAGCACCAGTTCTCAATAGTGTGGTGGCGATAGCCTGAAGGATACACCTGTTCCCATGCCGAACACAG
>NZ_JAAXLJ010000044.1 GCF_012641075.1 Secundilactobacillus angelensis
CACTTGAGCTTATTAATCAACGACCATTAAAAATCCATCATCAACAGACTGCCATTGAAAGTTTCCGGGCTTGTTCGGATTAAACTTGTAATTTGCCAAATCTAAAAACAAAATAGTTGTGTGTCATATGAACATGTACCTTTAGTTATCAAATAAGCGCTTAAAGAACCCCTTCTTTGAAGCCTTTTTTTGATCATCACTATTTTCTTCTGACTGTTGTGCCTGTGCAGTACTTTTTTGCTTAGTTTGTGTTTGTTGCTTAACTTCCTGCGGCTCATTTTGTTGTGTTAAAAGACGCTGTGTTGATAGGTTTAACTGTTGTTGCTGATCAATTAGCTTTTGTGCCTCATCAAGTTGTTTATCCTTGCTTTCCAACTGTTTAGCTAGCAAGGCATTTTGCTCTTTTAAATTCTTAATATTATCCTGCATAGCAGCAATAATTTGATCAGTATTATTATCTGTTTCGCTATGATATTCATTATGCTGGGCATGTTGCGACCGTTGCGCAACGTCATTGTTTGGATTGCTTGCCATGCCTTTTACAATGGAGTTTTTTTGCGTTGCGTTAAACAATAATGTACGTTCTTTTACATCAGTGTGCGCAATATTGTTTTTCTTTATATAACGATAAACATTGGATTTGTCTTTGCCGATTTCCTCTGCAATATCCTTCATAGAATAAAGCTTCATGCTAAATTACTCCTTCATTGCGAACAATGTTACCACAATAATGTGCGCAACGATGTTTTTTATTTAAACTCCTTAGTTTTCTACCATTGCTTTCATACGTGCATCTTTAAACCAAAAAGCTTTATCAACTTGTGAAACGCCTAGCTTGTAGGCATATAAAACTGGCTGTTGTAAGGTAGCAAATTCTTCTGGGCGAATAAGTGGCACCGACTGTTGGTTATAGTTGGTTGAATGACCACCAAATAAGGCGTCAACTGTAATCGTTGCTGCTGATCTATCAATTTTGTTAGATGATCTATTTGTCGGTCTTTACTACTTATTTGCTGATCCTTGGTAGCAAGCTGTTTGTCACGTTGAAACTTTAAATCTTCTATTTCTCTTCTTAGAGTAGCAATTAGCTCATTATTTTCTTTGCTAGTCTTTGGTATCTGTTTCCTACCTGTTTGTTGGCTCTTTGAGACCAAAGGCTTTGCTATCTTGTCTCTAATAATCATCTCAGCTGTAGTGCTAATCATGTTTGCACCCCGACTATCTTTTTATTGCTTTTTTGCTGGTAGTCTTTGGTAGTGATATTGAATGGCTTGTTTGGAGACCTTTAATTCATCAGCAAGTTCTCTAATAGTTTTAGGCATGATTTCCAAACCCCTTTCGGAGTTCAGCAAGTGCTTCTTGTCTTGCTTGATCTCTTATTTTTTTATCGTGCTCGGCCTGTTTATCAGCCAATGCTTGCTTCTCAGTAGAGCCTAAAGTTAACCCTTTAACCTTGTCAATGGCGCGCCATTTTTCCTGCTCTGTTAATTCACCATTATGCTGAATGTTAAAGAGTTTTTGACGTTCATCTTGAATTTGACCTTGTGAGAAGTCATTAGCGTCTTTCTTTTCAGACTTCCAAGTAAAGGAATACCCAATCACTGGTTTCCCGCGGCCTTTACCATATTTTTTTCGAACAGTTAGGCCTCTAAAAAGAGGTGTAAGTTCCTCTTTGATGGGTTTTAAAACGGATTGATTTATATTGCTACTTTTATAGCTTTTAGGGACATCTAATAGCTCGTTAAAGTCCGCAACTGAAAAGTAAGCGTACCCAGTAGTCCTAAATTGTTTTAGTAAACGGAACATGGTTTTTGCGTAGCTGCTTTTTAAATCTCTGAATTCTGATAAAGCATAACGAACCCAACTTTCCAGCTCATTCAATAATTTTATAGCTTTGGGGTAAATTTTAATATCAACATAAGGATCATCAGCATGGCCGTTTATCTCAAATTCGGTAAACATAACAAAAAATTCACGATGCAGCCCATCTTTACTACGCCTTCCAAAGCGTAAGCCTAAAATTTTTTGATAAGTACTTTCAATATCGTCAATAAATCGGTTATTTGCTGTAGGTTTATATGCACTTAATTCTTTTAATTGATCAAATGAAAACCTTACAGTTTCGTCACCTTTGTCACGCATTCTAGAAACTATTGAGAAGAATAAATTCATTTCAACAGGAGTGAATTTTCGAAGTGGGATTGTATTTAATTCTGGATCATATTTAACAATTTCATTACTCAAATGAAGCACCTCTTTTAATAAACACGTTTTTATGAATATACAATACCACAAAACTCTATCTATAAACAGACAAAACTCTATCTATAAACAGACAAAACTCTATCTATAAACAGACAAAACTCTATCTATAAACAGACAAAACTCTATCTATAAACCCCTGTACGTCTTGGGAGAGTAAGGCTAAAGAGGGGTCTAAAAGAGGTTTAAAAGAGGTTTATAAAAGAGGTATAAAAGAGGCACCGCTGTACAAGATCAAAATCTAAAACAAAAATACAAAGGAGTGAGCTAAAACCAGCTCACATTAAACTCCAGTCGCTATGCTCCTTGCGCCTCACTTCGTTCGTTGCCTAAAAGGTGTGGCAAGCCACATTTAATCGGGCGCTAACGCCCCGAACCCCGTCCAAATTGAGCCAGCTTAACCGCTTTTTCACTCGCCGTTAGGCAGGAAAGCAAAGTTTTATAGAAACTTTGGCTTTCGCCAATTCAGTGTTAAGACTGGTTTAGA
>NZ_JAAXLJ010000045.1 GCF_012641075.1 Secundilactobacillus angelensis
TTGTAAAGGGCGGTTATAAAATGTAGGAAAATGGCGGCGAGAAATTGTCGGTTTTCCTACATTTTTTTGATACTATAAATCACATCGCTAACTAGGAGGTTACTGATGTGAGAACTGATCTCAGACAAGGAGTGAAACAATTCGTGCACGATGATATCAAACCTAACTTTGCCGCGCTAGCACGTCAATATAATGCCGATTATCGCACCGTAAAAAAGGCTTATGAGAAAGCTAAGAATGGCACCGATCCGGGAATTAAACAAACTCGTCCGAGTTTATTAGATCCATATCGTTCAATTATTCAGGATAAAGTCGAAACCGGGTGTTCTGCTAAATCGATTTTTAAGTTTATCGAAAAGAAAGGTTTTAAAGGCAAGTACACTATTGTGAGGGAATACTGTTCAACGCTTAAAGGAGAGCGAATAAAACGGGCAACTATCCGGGTAGAACACACTCCTGGACTATCAGCACAAGTTGATTGGAAAGAAGAGATGACCCTCTACAATCAAGCTGGAGACCCGATTCATTTCAATATATTCTTGTATGTTTTACCGTACTCCAAGTTAAAATACATCACGCTTATTTTTGAACGTAGTCAAGATACTCTATTTAATTGTCTGGACGATGCGTTCGAAAATACCGGTGGGATTCCTAAAGAAATTTGGTTCGATAATATGCGGCAAGTCGTTGATCACCGCAAGTCTAGCTTTGGTAAACCAGTTTTCAACGAAAGATTTCATCAGTTCTGTGTAGATGCCGGATTCAAACCGATTGCCTGCAGGCCCTTCAGACCACAGACCAAAGGGTCTGTAGAAGCCTTAGCACGGACAATGGAACGTTTGCGAGTCTACAACTATGAATTTGTCGATACAGTTGAATTAATTAATATAATTGATGAACTCTGCTTTGATTTAAACAATGAAGTTTCACAGGCCACTAATGAAATACCACTGATTAAATGGAAATACGACGAAAAAGAGTACCTCCACTCAGTTCCAGCTAACCTGCTGAATCCATTCTTTGAGGAAAACATTACCCGTGTCGTCTCAAAAGAATCGATGGTTAACTTTCGTAAGTGCAAGTACTCTGTTGATCCCCAGTATATTGGTAAAACTGTCGATATCGAGCTCACCAACAGTGAGAATCAAATTCAAGTTTATTATAACGGAGAATTGATTAGGACGCACAACATTTCGACTAATCAATTCAATTATGATGCAGAAGATCGTATTCGCATCCTGCAGTCTGACTTACTGAAGGGTCAAAATCGGGATGATATCGAGACCTATATTGCCGAACATCTTTCCCAATATGATTCAATCGGAGGAGTCACCAATGACAACTAAATTTCAAAGCTTGATTACTGATTTAGAGGCCTTAGGCCTCACTAAAATAAGCGCCTACTTACCGGAATATATTGATCAATTAAACCGGCAGGAGCTGTCCTTTACCGAAGCGATGTTGACGCTAACTGAAGCTGAATTAAAATGGCGTCAAGAATCTGACATCAGGCAAACCATTGAACGTGCCAGATTTCCCAAATTAAAGTCAATCCGCGATTTTGACTTCGATTTTCAGCCTAGTATTAATCGCCAGGAAGTATTAGCATTTCAGGACTTAGCCTTCATGGATCAGCAAGAGAATCTGATTTTTATCGGCAGTCCAGGGGTCGGCAAGACCCACTTAGCAATCAGCGTGGGTGTAGCAGCCTGCCAACAAGGTATGCGAACGCTGTTTATTAACTGCCATGAATTACTCTTGCGTCTGCATGCGGCTTATGAAAAAGGCCGGCTAGAACAAAGCATTAACCGTTATGCCCGTTATGATTTACTGATCATTGACGAACTGGGTTATTTACCAGTGGATCACGATGAAGCAAATCTACTTTTTCAGCTAATAAACGCCCGATATGAACACGCTTCAACCATTATCACTAGTAACAGTGAGTTATCAGCTTGGGTGGAAATCTTTCAAAACCCAACGGTAACGGCAGCAATTCTTGATCGAATAGTTCATCATTCACACATTATAAAAATTACTGGTAAATCGTATCGTTTGAAAAATGTAGACTGACCGCTAAAAACCTACATTTTTAACCGCCCTAAACCGACATTTTATGACCGCCCTTGACAC
>NZ_JAAXLJ010000046.1 GCF_012641075.1 Secundilactobacillus angelensis
GAGCTAGCGCACCACGTTGAAAACGTGATAAAGTAGAAGTACCCAAAGTAATCACTCCTTATAGCTGGTTGGAATTAACTACTACCATTGTAAGAGATTACTCTGGGCGTTTTTACTTTCGTTCGAATTAATTATAGAATTTGCCACAAACAAAATTAATTGTGATATTATGAGCATGTAGCATATATTGATTGTTTTAACATCGATTTTATGTGTTGAGGAGGCTTTTTATGAAAAAACGAAAAATAACAGTTTTAAGCAGTTTTTGCTTGTTCGTAATAGGAATCAGCCTCATGTTTTTACTTCCAAGTACAGTGCTCGCAAAGTCAGAAGGAAAAGTGGTGAATGTAAAATTAACCACCGCATTAAAATTGCTCAAACAAAAGAAAAGAAAGATAACGTATGTCCTCTATGCTTCTAGATACTGCATTCATTGTCAAAAAATGAAAAAGATTTACCGACAAGCTATTGCTAAGCATCCTAACAAGGAAATCTTTAAAGTCGATTTAGCTAACGAACCTAATTCTAGCTATAAAAAATTAAAGGGACTGCATGTAAATGCTATACCAACTTTAATAAAATACAATGGCACCCATGAGGTTACACGTTTAGTTGGAGAATCCAAAATTTCAGTAGTAGACAAGTTCTTACAATAAGGGTTCCTTAAAAATTAGAGGAGTTGTTGATTATGAGTAAGGCAAAACATTTTTAAAAAATATTTATCGGACTACTAATGTGCTCAGTTACTGTATTACTTGGCTCGTTCTTATTCCCAATTAATGGTTCGGCTAAAACTAGAGTTGGATCTTATTACCATAATTTAAATACAGAGCTTAAATATTCAAACTTGAGTGCAAAGGTTTCGTCTTTGAGCTCAAGCAATGCACAGCAAGATGTTTCTAATTTAAATAAAAGTGAGAAAATAAATAACTATTTAAATAATATAAAAAAACGTGGTTATACCAATGACCAAGACGCAGTCACACCATATAATTATCGTGCAACATCCTCAGTAGATCCTTCTATATCAACGGATGTTGTTTATAATGTTTACAAAAATAATGACAAAAATACTACAATATTAACTCAAACGGTTGTTGATAAGAGCAATAATAAGGTTGTAAGCTTCTCTGCTGAGCAAGGTACTACTAAGAGCACATCACCAAAAACCGAATTTTCCGCCTCAAACAATGAACTGAATCAAATTAATATTCTGGCGAAAAAAAAGACAAAGCATTTTAAATTTCATGGCAAAGAATTTTCATGCGGTATGGCTGGTGTGTTAGCTTGTGGTTCCTATTGTGCAGTTTGGGCTGCCGTAAATGGCATCGCAGGTTTAGCTTGCGCTGTCGTGTGTGGCGCTGCATCAGAAGGTGCATGTGCAATGAATCATTAATAAGAGGCAATTTTTATGAAAAAATATGAGAAAAATTTACTCTTTTACACGACTAAAAGTTTACCCATTTCGGGAATAATTGTTTCTGCAGGTGCTCTATTATATTTTGTTATTTATCAAAATAACTATACATGCGCAGCTGTTTTATATTCATTTATTCCGTTAATTGGCACTGTTCTAATTGCATTACCTTTCTGGATCCTTGTATATCGAATTAAGAAAGGTAATTCTCATTGATAAATAAAACCTATCTAAAGGGCAAATTCTATAATTAATCCGAACAAAAATAAAAAAAGGCCCAAAGCAATCTCTTACAATGGTAGTAGTTAATTCCAACCAGCTATAAGGAGTGATTACTTTGGGTACTTCTACTTTATCACGTTTTCAACGTGGTGCGCTAGCTC
>NZ_JAAXLJ010000047.1 GCF_012641075.1 Secundilactobacillus angelensis
CGATAATCCTTGCTAGCCTGCTGCACGATCTGTGGAGGAATCAATCCTTCTCGTTGCCACTTCAGCGCTCCCTCGACCATCCAGTTTAAGATACCGACTTCTTCACGCTGGAGTTTGTACTTCAGGTCTTTGTCAACACGATTGTCAGGGATCTTAACGTCAAACGGTATCAACATTAAACGCCGCCAGATACCATCATCCGTGCCTCTAATGATGGGCTTATGGTTAGTTGCCAGCCACAGCTTAAATTCTGGTTTAAATTCAAATTCCTTACCATATAGGAATCGTGCGGTAACGGTGTCACCACCAGTTAGCTGTTTAACTAGTCCTTCATCTAACCGCAGACCATCATTAGGTTCGCTGGATGTTACTAAGCGTGCACCCTCAAGTCTGGCAATATCGGAGTTAGCACTACCGTTCGACTGTTTAACCATAATGCTGTCGGCTTGCATCGACTTAGCGTAAGTGCCCAAAGCATCACTGATGGTATCAATGAATATTGATTTACCGTTTCGTCCATTGCCATACAGAATGAACATTACTTGCTCTTTTGTTGAACCGGTGAGCGAGTAGCCCACCGCTTTTTGTACATAATCAATTAACTCTTGATTGTTACCAAATATCTGATTCAAGAACTGCTGCCATTCAGGTGCATCAATCGCATCCGTGTATTCAACTCGTGCCTGGCGGCTAAACATCTTTTCAATATCGTGGTCTTTCAAAATGCCACTGGTTAAATCAACATAGCCATTGACCACATTCAATAACGTTTTGTCTTTATCAAACTCGTTGTGCAACACTGGCACTCGATGTTTGATTTCATCCATCATGGCTTTCTTACCAGCATTGGAACGGGAGTGTTTGAGATGTTTGCGAAAAGCTTTTTCGGCATCCTCCATACTCATGTTGGCATTGGCTGGTATCTTGAGCTTCTCATGTCGCATGTCATCCACGACTTGATCAACTAAACTATGGACTTCACCGGTTTCATCACTCTCCCAGTAGCTGCCGTTATAAATGAGCCAACCTTTATCAATAAATGAGTAACGTACGACTTTGCCATATTTATCTATGAAGCGTTCGGCATTGCCGGTATCATCCCAGCTACGAGTTGGTAATTCTTTTTTAGGTTTGTCATTTTCAGCAAACTCAAATTTGTACTTTAACGCTGGTTTACGCTCTGTGAACGTGTCGTGGGTTTCGTTGATAGCTTTATTGAGAGTAGCTACACCGTAAGTTGTTTTACCGTGTTTTTCGTCCCACTTCTCACGCATCAAACTCGACTCACGATAAATGGCATCCATCTTAGAAAAATCTCTCCCAGTCCAGAAAGCTAAGTCATTGGCAAAAGCTAGATCAGCTTCTGACTGACTGGTATAGAATTGTTCCCAGCCACCATCCATGAAAAGTTTGAACCGCTGACCGGTCTTAGAAGCTTCTGCTCGTTCAATCACTTCCTGCTCAGTTAAATCATTCATCTGTGGCAGCGTCTTGTCAGCCATCTGAACTACATTATCCGATTTGAGATACTTGTCATAGATGGTCTGTAGATTAGCTTTACCAGGTTCATTAACGTTTTGATATGGTCCGACTGCATTCCCCGTCATAGCGAAAAAACGTCCTTGCGAATACATTTCCACATTAGCTTTCCGTCTGCGGGTACCTGGAATCTCGCCCTTCACAATGATATGAATGCCTTCACCAGAAACACTGGTTTCCATGTAGGAATGAGTGAGATTCATGAAGGCTTGTACAGC
>NZ_JAAXLJ010000048.1 GCF_012641075.1 Secundilactobacillus angelensis
CCTAAAATCAAAGTCAAAAGCATGCCGATTTCGCTTCGCAAAACGACACAAGTTCAAACCCGAAAACCTGCCCTTTTTTGCAAAAAAGGACACAAAAAAACCGCACAAAAAAAGCCGAAAGTTTGCTGTTCGCAAATCGGCTTTTTAAGGCATTATGATTGCTCATTTTCTGTTCGAAACTGACTCAACCATTGGCTAACATCTTTCAAGTCTTCGATTTTCCAGAAGTTGCCGTTATAAGTCATAGCATTAGCAATGTTTTGTAGTTGCTGAAATTGTTCTGTAGTTAAAGTTGGTGAAGCCGTTTCTCTTTTTTCAAAAACTGGCGTATGGTCAAGCATATTTTCGGCTGTAGTTATATTTTTAGCGCCAGTTTTTTTGTAGAATTTTCGACCTAGTTTTTCATAACCCTTTTTGAGTGCTTCTCGTTTTCTTGCCTTTAACTGTTTTTCTAGTTGTTCAATTTTTTCTAGTTCATTCATGGTTAATGCCACCCTTTCCGCAATTCTTCTAAAGTTTTCTTGCGCTCGTCAGCTCTGATTTGCTCTTCACGTTTAGCTTGTTCTTGTTGCTTATGTTCAGCTTCCGTAGTGCCGAGTTTAACGCCACGAACTTTGTCGAGTGCCCGCCACTTTTCTTGATCACTCAACTCACCATTGTGCTCGATATTGAATTTGGCTTTTTTCAGGCGTTCAGTCTTGCTGACTTGGACATCTTCGGCATCTTTGCGTTCTGCTTTCCAAGCAAAAGCGTAACCGATGACAGGCTTTCCACGTCCCTTACCGTATTTTTTGCGGATGGTTAAGCCACGAAAGAATGGGGTTAGTTCCTCTTTGATTGGGGCTAATACTTTGCTATCAACGTTGGCCATTTTGGTACTGTAGCTCACTGGAATGGCTAACAATTCAAAGAAGTCATTTTTTGAAAAGTAAGCATAACCAGTGGTGCGATAACCTTTCAACAAGCGAAACATAGTTTTTGCGTAGCTACTTTTAAGATCACGAAACTCGGTTAAAGCGTAACGTACCCAGCTTTCTAGGTTGTTGAGCAAAGGAATTGCGTCACGATAAACTTCAACGTCAACATAGGGCTCGTCAGCGTCTCCATTAATTTGAAATTTGGTGAACATAACAAAGCGCGTGAAACTCAAGCCTGACTTACTTTGACTACCGAACCTCAAGTCCATTAGGTGGTCGTAAGTGCGCTTAATATCGTCGATAAAGCGCCGATTAGCGGTGGGCTTGTAATTACTCAACTCTTTGAGCTGTTCAAAGCTGAAACGGACTGTCTGGTCGCCTTTATCTCGCATGCGAGACACAATCGAGAAGAACAAATTCATCTCGGTTGGCGTAAATTTTCGCAGCGGAATGGTATTCAGTTCCGGTTGATACTTCACTAATTCGTTACTCATTTAATCAGCTCCATTTCTATGACTATTATATCATAAATGAAGTAGTCAATAAACAGACAATTCGTAGTCAATAAACAGACAATTGGTAGTCAATAAACAGACAATTCGTAGTCAATAAACAGACAATTGGTAGTCGAAACATTTGTGAAACGCTTGGGAGAGTAATGTGGAACACACCCTTAAAAGAGGTTTTAAAAGAGGTTTTAAAAGAGGTTATAAAAGAGGCGGGGGTCTCCGACTTCGTCTCCGTGCCCCAAAATGCAAAATCAAGACCATAAACCGAAAAGGAGTGAGCGAAAATCACGCTCACA
>NZ_JAAXLJ010000049.1 GCF_012641075.1 Secundilactobacillus angelensis
TTCGGCTGATATCAAATGTAATTTGCGAAGTCAATTTCGCTAGTAATATTAATGAGTCACAAACAATCATAAATTGAGAGTTTGATCCTGGCTCAGGACGAACGCTGGCGGCGTGCCTAATACATGCAAGTCGAACGCATCCCGCTGAATTGAAGTGCTTGCACTGATTTTCAGCATTGGATGAGTGGCGAACTGGTGAGTAACACGTGGGTAACCTGCCCGGAAGCGGGGGATAACACTTGGAAACAGGTGCTAATACCGCATAACAACTGAAACCGCATGGTTTCAGTTTAAAAGATGGTTTCGGCTATCACTTCTGGATGGACCCGCGGCGTATTAGCTAGTTGGTGGAGTAATGGTTCACCAAGGCAATGATACGTAGCCGACCTGAGAGGGTAATCGGCCACATTGGGACTGAGACACGGCCCAAACTCCTACGGGAGGCAGCAGTAGGGAATCTTCCACAATGGACGAAAGTCTGATGGAGCAACGCCGCGTGAGTGAAGAAGGGTTTCGGCTCGTAAAACTCTGTTGTTGAAGAAGAACACATCTGAGAGTAACTGTTCAGGTGTTGACGGTATTTAACCAGAAAGCCACGGCTAACTACGTGCCAGCAGCCGCGGTAATACGTAGGTGGCAAGCGTTGTCCGGATTTATTGGGCGTAAAGCGAGCGCAGGCGGTTTCTTAAGTCTGATGTGAAAGCCTTCGGCTTAACCGGAGAAGTGCATCGGAAACTGGGAGACTTGAGTGCAGAAGAGGACAGTGGAACTCCATGTGTAGCGGTGAAATGCGTAGATATATGGAAGAACACCAGTGGCGAAGGCGGCTGTCTGGTCTGTAACTGACGCTGAGGCTCGAAAGCATGGGTAGCGAACAGGATTAGATACCCTGGTAGTCCATGCCGTAAACGATGAATACTAGGTGTTGGAGGGTTTCCGCCCTTCAGTGCCGCAGCTAACGCATTAAGTATTCCGCCTGGGGAGTACGACCGCAAGGTTGAAACTCAAAGGAATTGACGGGGGCCCGCACAAGCGGTGGAGCATGTGGTTTAATTCGAAGCTACGCGAAGAACCTTACCAGGTCTTGACATACTGTGCTAACCTAAGAGATTAGGCGTTCCCTTCGGGGACGCAGATACAGGTGGTGCATGGCTGTCGTCAGCTCGTGTCGTGAGATGTTGGGTTAAGTCCCGCAACGAGCGCAACCCTTATTGTCAGTTGCCAGCATTTAGTTGGGCACTCTGGCGAGACTGCCGGTGACAAACCGGAGGAAGGTGGGGATGACGTCAAGTCATCATGCCCCTTATGACCTGGGCTACACACGTGCTACAATGGATGGTACAACGAGTTGCGAACTCGCGAGAGCAAGCTAATCTCTTAAAGCCATTCTCAGTTCGGACTGCAGGCTGCAACTCGCCTGCACGAAGTCGGAATCGCTAGTAATCGCGGATCAGCATGCCGCGGTGAATACGTTCCCGGGCCTTGTACACACCGCCCGTCACACCATGAGAGTTTGCAACACCCAAAGTCGGTTCGGTAACCTTCGGGAGCCAACCGCCTAAGGTGGGGCAGATGATTAGGGTGAAGTCGTAACAAGGTAGCCGTAGGAGAACCTGCGGCTGGATCACCTCCTTTCTAAGGAATAATACGGAAACCTGCACAG